>NZ_CP024955.1:1340870-2011305 GCF_002804065.1 Kyrpidia spormannii
GGAGGAGTCCATCGGATACCGAGCCACTTCCCTCATGATTTACACTCGCTCCAATCGGGGGGGCCGGGCCAAACCCATCGAACAATTCCATCGGGATGAAGCCTGGGCGTTGATGAAAGAACACGGGATTGGCGATCCGGTGGTGCATGCGCCTTACCTGATCAATTTGGCCAGTCCAAAAGACGACACGTGGGAGTACGGAATCGGCCTGTTGCGGGAGGACATCGACCGCACCGCCTATCTTCAGATTCCTTGGATTGTCTTTCACCCGGGTTCCCATACCGGGGCGGGGATCGAATACGGCATCGAACGGATTGCCACTGGGCTCAACCGGATTCTGGATGAGGCGGCGGAGGGGCCGATGGTGCTCCTGGAGACGATGGCCGGAGATGGATCGAAGGTGGGCAGTCGATTTGAAGAAATCGCGGAGATCATTCACCGGGTGGAACGTTCGGATCGCCTCGGAGTGTGCGGGGATACCTGCCACTGGTACAGCGCGGGATACGACATCGTGGAGGATTTTGACAAAGTCCTTTATACCTTTGACGATGTGATCGGCATTGAGCGCCTGAAGGTGTTTCATATTAATGACAGCAAAAACCCCTTTGACTCCCGAAAGGATCGGCATGCAAACATCGGGCACGGTTCCATCGGGGCCGAAGCGCTGCGGCGGATCTGCCACCATGAGGTGCTGCGGGACATGCCTTTGATCCTGGAAACGCCGGAAGGCCACTACGGAGAAGAAATTGCCTACCTGAGGGGAGAGACTGATGCGCTGCCTCAGATCGACTGATATCGAAGCATACGGGTGAAATGGGCTGGCGGCGCACGAGAACTTGGACCGGCTTGCTTCCCTTTCCGATTATTAGCCCCGGGATCGGGAGAAACTGGGGGAATGAAGAAAGGGAGGCAGTGCGGTGCGGCCGATCAATGCCGAATTGGACCGCGTCGTAGAGGAAGTGAACCAAACTCTCGGCGTGGGTGTAAGTTTTGACGTCCTGTACCGGCCCATCGATTTCTCTGGTATGCGCCTGGCCGTGTACGGCTTAAACGGATTTTTCCAGAGTTTATTCGTGTTTGACATCGTCAAAGCGGTGGAAAGGGTCGCCCAACGGCTGGCGGAAAATAAAGTGCACGGAACCAAGGCCCTGGGAGATGCGATCTACGCTGAACTGCCTTTTGTTCAGGTCGATCGGACCAAGGACCTCGAAAAGGCCTTGATCAACATCATGTCCGGGCCCATCGCCATTTTTGTCGACGGGCAATCCGAGGCCATCCTGGTGGACACCCGCCTTTATCCGGCGCGAAACCCGGATGATCCCGCCGTGGAGCGGGTGGTTCGAGGCCCGCGGGACGGATATACAGAAACCCTGGTCACGAACGTCGCCTTGACGCGCAGGCGGTTACGGGACCCCGGGCTTCGCTTCGAGTTGCATCAGGTGGGACAGCGCTCGAAGACGGATGTGTGTTTGGTCTACATCAACGACATCGTGAATCCGGATCTGTTGGCCGCGGTTCGGAAGAAAATCCAAGGGATCCGGGTAGATGGGATCCCGATGGCGGAACAGTCGATCGAAGAGTTCCTCATCGACAACAAATGGAACCCCTATCCCATGGCCAGGTACACCGAACGGCCGGATGTGGTGGCGACCCATCTGTTACAGGGATATATGGCCATCTTCGTGGACACGTCCCCGGAGGTGATCATTCTTCCCACCACCTTTGTGGACCACGTGCAGCACCCGGAGGATTACCATCAGACTCCCCTCAGCGGTACATATATGCGATGGATCTTGCTGCTGAGCGTTATTTTGTCGGTACTGCTGCCTCCGGTGTGGCTGGCCCTGATCCAATTGGCCCCGTCGATGCCTGCGCTTCATTGGGTGGTGCCCCATAAGGAGAGCTCTATTCCGATCTGGATGCAAATGGTCTTTGCTGAGATGGGTATGGATATTCTTCGTCGGGCGGTGATCAATACCCCGATGCCACTGGGCAACGCCCTCGGCATCGTGGCCGGCGTCATTTTTGGCCAAACCGCCGTGACGGTAGGGCTTTACAGCGCCGAAGTCATGGTGTTCATGGCCGTCACCTTTGTGGCATCCTTTGCGACCTCCAGTCCCGAGCTTGCCGCCGCCAACCGCCTGGTCCGAATGATGCTCCTCATCCTGACCACGCTGATCGGTCCGTGGGGGTGCGTCGTTGGCATCCTCGGCTGGTTTGCGCTTCTCGGGAGGAGCCGATCCTTTGGAGTCCCGTACTTTTGGCCGATCCTGCCCTTTCATTTTTACGGATTCAAACAAATGCTCGTCCGGGAGCCTTTGCCAGATATTAAGACGCGGATTTCGGCTTTACACCCCGTGGACCCCGATAAGCGGACGGGATGAGGCGACCAGAACCCAACTCTTCAGGCAAAGTCTTCCGATAGGCGTCAAAGAGTGCTCCGGCGATCCGGCGGTGTCCGGCCACCGTGGGATGAACGCCGTCGCACAGCCACCCCTGAGAGGCCCTGGGCAGGATCTCCTGCAGGTTGATAAACTCTACGCACGGTCCGGCGACCCGGGCGGCGTACTCCCAGTTCAGGCGCCGGATCAGCCACTCCGTCGTGCGAAAGCCCCGCCAAGACGCCGGATAAGGATTATAAAAGCCGAGAACAAATACCCGGGCGGAAGGGGCGTGCCGCCGGATCTCCGCCATGAGGGTAGCGGCGGTGGGCCAGAGCTGCTGGACAGCTCGTACATAGCTGTAGGGATTGCGGTGACCGGTGATGAGCCGCCGCAGGAGGTCATTGCCGCCAATCGACAGGGTGATGCAGTTGGCCGGCGCCAGCCGCTGGGCGAATCGGTTTCTCACCAAAGTGAGCAACTCGCCGCTGGTCAACCCGGAGATGGCTAGATTTTCCAGGAGGCAGTCCGGGCTGTGGCGCAGGTGGCGAAACAATACGTTGGGATAAGCCGCCCCCTCGGGCACGCCTTTGCCTGCGGTGATGGAATCTCCCAGGGCGATGTAATAGAGGGGTTTGGCGTTCATCGGCGAACCTCCTCTGGCGGCCGTTGTTTCGAGCCCGACGCGTTCGTTCTTATCGCGTAAAAATGTGCCGGCCGATCTGTTTAATTTGGGGCCTGGACCAAATCCAACGGGAGGTGGCGGTGGCCGGGTTAAAATAGTAAATCGCTCCGCCGGTGGGATCCCACCCCCGGATGGCGTCCAGGGCCGCTTTTCTGGCCTCGCTGTCGGGGGTGAGCCATATCTGTCCGTCCGAGACGGAGGTAAAGGCCCCGGGTTGAAAAATGATCCCCGGGATGGTGTGGGGGAAACGGGGATCTTCCAGGCGGTTGAGGACCACGGCGGCGACGGCGACTTGGCCGACGTAGGGCTCTCCCCGGGCCTCCCCGTAGACCAACCGGGTTAACAGATCGATGTCCCGGGCGGAAAATCGCCCCACACCGGTGGCCGGCGGGGCCGAAGTTTGGGCGGGGGCCGGTCGGTATCCCCGGGACCTTTGCACGAGAGCCGCTTTGGTGGCGGGACCGGCGATCCCATCCACTCGCAGACCGACATCGCGTTGGAAATTTCTCACGGCCCAATAGGTCTGCCATCCGAACACCCCGTCGATGGCTCCGTGGTAATAGTTCACATAGCGGAGCCGGCCCTGCAGCTCCGTCACGTCCGCACCCCGACTGCCCCGCATCATGTTCCAGTTCCAGTTGGCGAACCCTTGAGCGGAAGGGGCTACACTCCCCCATAAACAAAGGACCGCGATGAGGATCGCGGCCGCGAAATGAATGGCTCTGCGCACGGTCCCGACCTCCTTCGTCGATTAATCTGAACCGAAGGAGGCGAGGTCATACGGAACCCCGTCAAAGGAATCGCCGGGAACTGGAATTAGAAAATATGTGGCTGTTCCCGCTCCTGTTTTAAGATTTCAACGGCCTCTCGGAATCGCTGGGAGTGGACCACTTCCCGCTCCCGCAGAAATCTCAGGGCGTCGTTCACATCCGGATCATCGGACATGTCGATCAACCATTGGTACGTCGCCCGGGCTTTCTCTTCGGCGGCAATATCTTCATACAAGTCGGTGATCGGGTCTCCTTTGGCTTGGATATAGGTGGCGGTAAAGGGCGCTCCAGCCGCGTTGTGGTAAAAGAGTGCCGGTCCGTGGTCTGCCACGTGGTCGCTGAGCCCGGCTTCTCGCAACTGTTCCAGGGTCGCATCTTTGGTGAGTTTGTACACCATCGTGGCGATCATCTCCAGGTGACCAAACTCTTCGGTTCCGATGTCCGTAAGCAGGCCCGCGATCCGATCGGGAATGGTGTAACGCTGATTGAGGTATCGGAGAGCGGCGGCCAACTCCCCATCCGCTCCGCCGTACTGTTCGATCAAATATTTGGCGAGCCGTGGGTTGCACTGGCTCACCCGGACCGGGTATTGCAGCTTTTTCTCATATACCCACATCGTCATCCCTCCTCGTCAGCGCCCAGGTTAAACTTGCCAGGGCCAAGGACTTTCCACCCATTCCCAATGATGGGCGGACCGCCCGTTGCCCCCGGCGGTCAAGGGTCCGAACCGTGTTTCGAACCCGGCCGCGATGGCTTTCCGGCGCTCGTTCCACGCTCGGTATTGCTGGAGCGCTTGGACGTCCCCCGGGTGGGTGTCCAGGTACAAATGCAACTCCATCAACACAAAATCGACCGTTTGCAGCTGTTCCAGCCACTGGTAATACTCTTCGGGTACGGGTGGTTTCATCAGTGATCCCCCCGATGGGGTTCCCCGTACGGGCTGTATAACGCCGGCCACAGGGTCCCCCGGTGCAGGGCCTCCCGGGCTGGGTATTGGGGCAGACCCGGTGGCTGAAATCCCAGGTACAGCTCTGGAGGCGTTTGGTAGAATTTTTGTCGGATGGGCGCACAAGGATCGTGGGGACTCACATAAGGGTAGTACACTTTTTGTTGGGTGAACACGGCACTCCCTCCCGCTGGGCATTGTTCACGCCATACTATGCGAAAGGACGGGCAAGAGCCCCGAATTTGGGCCTTTCTTCAACAGTTCTTCAAGATTGTCCGGTATAATGACATCAATCGAGGGTAAAGGACGGGGTCGACATGGAAGCGACGCTCTTGTTGGTGGACGATGAACCGCGGGTCCTGGACGTCATGGCGACGTTCCTGCAAGGGGAGGGGTTCCGAATCGTTACCGCCCAAACCGGCCGGGAGGCCCTGGAGGTTTTTCAGAAACATCAACCGGACCTCGTGGTCCTGGACTGGATGTTGCCCGAGATGAGCGGCCTCGATGTTTGTCGGGAGCTGCGTCGAATGGGCAGCGTGGGCATCATCATGGTGACGGCCCGGACGGAAGAGGCGGATAAGATCGTCGGCCTTGAGGTGGGGGCCGATGATTACATCACCAAACCCTTCAGCCTGCGGGAATTGGCTGCCCGAATTCGCTCGGTGTTGCGGCGCACCCAGGGGGGCGGGGACGAGCCTTCGGTGCTGCGCCGGGGTGATTTGACGATCGACGAGACGAAATTCCGGGTGTGGAAAGGGGATCAGGAGATCGTTCTCACCCCGACGGAGTTCAAAATTCTCGTGACCCTCGCTTCCAGGCCAGGGACGGTTTACAGCCGTCTGCAACTGTTACAAAGCGCCCTGGGGGAGACCTACCTCAACTACGAGCGAACGGTGGATACTCACGTTAGTCATTTGAGGAAAAAAATCGAGGATGATCCCGCGGAACCGCGATATATTCAAACGGTGTATGGGGTCGGATACCGATTCGGTGAGCGCCTGTGAAAGTCCGGGACAAATTGTTCTTGGGGATGGCGGCTCTGATCCTGTTCATGGCCGCCGTTTTTCTCACCATTTCCCAAGGGTATGTCAAACATCTGTTTCAGCAGTATGCAATGGCGGCCCGCCAGGGCCAGGTCCAGCAGTGGGAACAGCTGCTGGCTTATTATTATGTGCAAAATGACGGTTCCTGGGAGGGGGTTGGTCAGTTTGTGACGGCGGTGGTCAGCCAGCAGCTGGCGACGAAAAAGGAACCGTTGCGATTCTTGCTGTTGGATTCTCAACGACGGGTCGTGTTGTCCCTCGGTGTGGGCGGCGGCCATCCGGACCTTGGAACGGGTTGGGAAGTTCCGGTGACGGTCGCCGGACAAACGGTGGGGATTCTGTGGGTGTCCGATCAAAACATCCAGGGTCTCGCGAAGATTGAAGGTACGATTTTGCACTCGATGACCTTGGCAACGGTGACCGGCGTGATCCTGACGACGGTGGCGGCCCTGCTCGTAGCGGCCTGGTTGGCCCGGCGGATCACCGAACCCCTTCGGGCGCTCATCGATGCCACCCGGCGCATTCAAAAGGGGGACCTCGGGCCGAGGCTTTCCATCGCCACCCGGGACGAATTCGGAGAAGTGGCCCAGGCTTTTAATGAGATGGCCCTCCAGTTGTCGAGAATCGAAGAGACCCGCCGCCACCTGGTGGCGGACGTCGCCCATGAATTGCGGACGCCGCTGACTATCATCCAGGGGCAGTTGGAACTCATCCAGCAAGGGGTTAAGCGCGCCGAGCCTGAGACATTACTCCCTATTCAGGATGAAGTGATGCGGTTGACCCGCCTCGTCGGGGATCTTCATCAACTTTCGTTGGCCGAAGCCGGCCGACTTCCCCTTGAAAAAACCTGGACAGATCTCACCGCCTTGGCTGGGCGCATTGTTGATAACTTTCAAATCGAGGCTGAGGCCAAGGAGATTACCCTCACTTTGGAAGCGAGCGATTCCATTCCCGTCTACGTAGACCCGCACCGGATGACCCAAGTGATCGTCAATCTGGTTGGCAACGCCCTCCGCTACACACCCACCGGGGGCGCCATCCGCATCGTCGCGCGACAGGAAGGATCGGAAGCCATCCTGGCTGTGTCGGACACGGGCCCGGGGATTCGGCCGGAACATCTCCCGCACATCTTTGACCGATTCTTTCGGTCTGACGAGGCTCGGTCCCGGGAAGAGGGGGGGACCGGCCTGGGACTGGCCATTGCCAAGGAGTTCGTCGAGGCTCACGGAGGCCGGATCGGTGTCGAATCCAAGCTAGGAAAAGGCACGACCTTTACCGTTCGCCTTCCTAAAGATTTAACGGTCAGCGATCGTACGTCTCCCCGCCCTGATGGCTTTCGTAGGGACCAACAGGACTGAGGAGGAATGAATTCCCAGAGGGGGCTGCTGCACGAAATCCCGGTAGCCCGGACACACTGTCAACGGGAGGTGAGGGATCCGTGACTGTGGCGTCTCAAGTAAAACAAACGTTAGCAGGTCTGAAATCGGCCCAGGCGTCCCTGGAGCAATTCGCCTTGCAAACGCAGGACAAAGCGGCCAAAAAAGCGTTTACCGACGCCGCCACCCAGACGCAGTCGATCATTAACACGCTACAAAGCCGGGTGACGCAGATGGAACAGCAGGAACCGGAGTACAAGGGGTTCTGATCGCAAAGGCGGGGAGTTCAGCGGGAACTCCACCCGGGTTCCCGCTGAACCGCCTCCGCGTAACCCCAGGGCCGGCGGGGAGGTGGGCTGTCGTGGACGGGGCGGTCAGCGCTTTCCTACGCTCCATTGTCATCTTTTTCATCCTGCTGCTGTTTACCAAGATCCTGGGCAAACGGGAGATTTCCCAATTGTCCTTCATCGACTTTGTCTCGGCCATCACCATGGGCGACATTGCCGCCAACCTGTCCTATAATTTGGAAGGAGAAATGGGGAAGGGATTCTCCAGCCTGATGGTCTGGGTGTTTCTCCCGTTTCTCCTGTCGTATATGGCGTTGCATTTTAAATGGGTGAGGCGCTTTCTGAATGGCAATCCGGTGGTGGTGATCCGCCAGGGGAAGGTGATGGAGGATAACCTGCGAAAGGTGAGGTATTCCATTGATGATTTGATGCAACAACTGCGCCAGCGCAACGTGTTTCACGTGGCCGACGTGGAGTTTGCGGTGCTCGAGGCAAGCGGACAGCTGACTGTGCTAAAAAAGGCGGACTTGGAACAGCCGACCCGCCGGGATTTGTCGGTTCCGGCCGAGTTGCGCAATGAACCTCACGTGGTGATCGAGGACGGCCACATCAATCACGAGGCCCTCACCAAGGCAAATTTGGATCCCGGGTGGCTCTTGGCGGAGCTGGAGCGAAAGGGGGTCCTCTTATCCAATGTGTTCCTCGGGCAGGTGGATTCCCAAGGGAATCTGTATGTCGATCTCTATGACGATAACCTGCCAGTTCCGGCGTCAACCCATCGCCAGGCAACGTTCGCGCTACTGAAACAGGCTCAGGCGAATCTTGAGATGTTCGCCCTTCAGAGCGAAAAAATGGCTTCTAAAGGGCAATATGAGCAGTTGGCTAAAGATCTGGACCACGTGGTTCGGGGAATTGAGCCGTTTTTGCGGGGAGGCGGGGTAGGGTGAGGCCAAAAGACGCGAAGACCACTCCGACCCAGCGGGCCTATGCGGAACGTGTGATGAAGATTCGGAAACCCGTCCCGCTGGTGAAAAACTGCATCCGCGCATTTTTCGTCGGCGGGGTTCTTTGCCTGCTCGGGCAGCTGATTCAGACGGGATGGATGCGGTGGTTTGGCGTGGACAAAGAGATGGCGGCGGGTCCCACGGTGGCCACGTTGATCGCTCTCTCAATCTTGGCCACGGGGTTGGGTGTCTATGACCGCTTCGCCCAGTGGGCCGGTGCGGGGTCGGCGGTTCCGGTGACGGGGTTTGCCAATTCAATGGCCAGCGCGGCGATTGAACACCGGTCCGAAGGCTTGGTCCTGGGGACGGCGGCGCAGATGTTTAAATTGGCCGGGCCAATTCTCGCCTTCGGGGTGACTGCAGCTTTTTTCGTTGCCTTGGTCAAAGCACTGTGGGTCGCCGGTTCGTGAGAACCGGGAGGAGGTGGCGGAATGGGACGGGTAGGCCATCAAACCTATGTCTTCGAACGGCAGATAGGCATTCGTACCACCGGGGTGGTGGTGGGACAAAAAGAGGCGGAGGGGCCTTTAGCGAAGTATTTTGACCGGCTCCACGACGATATGCGCATGGGGCAGAAGACTTGGGAAAAAGCGGAACGGACGCTGCTCAAGGAAGCGATGGATCTGGCCATGCGCAAAGCGCAGTTGGAGAAAGAAGACATTCCTCTGTACATCGGCGGGGACCTGATGGATCAGATCACCACCACGAATTTTGCGGCGAGTTCCCTCGGCTCGATGTATTTGGGCATTTACAGCGCCTGTGGCACGACGGTGGAAGGGTTGGCCCTGTCGGCGATGATGATGGAGAGCGGCGCGGTGGACCGGGTGATGACCGGAGCAGTGAGTCACACATATGCGGCGGAAAAATTGTATCGATTTCCCAATGAGTATGGGGTTCAAAAACCTCCCTACGCCCAGCGGACCGTCACCGGAGCGGGTGTGGCCTTGTTAGAACCCGGGACGGGCCCCCGGGTGGAGGCGGCCACCTTCGGCAGGGTGGTGGATTCGGGACTGAAGGATCCTTTCGACATGGGCAGCGCCGAGGCCCCGGCAGCGGTGGCGACCATTGTGGCTCATTTGCAGGATCTCGGTCGGAGTCTCGACGATTACGGTCTCATTCTCACCGGGGATCTAGCCCGGGTTGGGCTCACCTTTGCCAAGCAGCTTCTGGAAGGCCAAGGGGTTACGCCAACCGAACGGGTTGAAGATTGCGGGGTGATGATCTACCGGGAAGACCAGGGGGCATTCGCCGGGGGCAGTGGAGCCGGGTGCTCGGCTGTGGTGATGTACGGGTGGGCGGTCAATCAGATGCGTCAGGGTCGCTATCGGAGGGTGCTCTTATGCGGGACCGGTGCGCTTCATTCTCCGACCAGCGTTAAACAAGGGGACAGCATTCCGGGGATCTGTCACGCGGTGAGTTTAGTCATGGATGGAGATAGGTGATTTATTACAGGGAACCCAAAAATTGGACAAAGATCCGCCAACTTCATATGGATATCCGGGGATGTCGCGGGTATACTGGGACACGACCTTTGAAAAAACGACCGGCCGAGTCGCCACAGTTCCGGAATTCCGGGCGTGGCGTACGGGGGAACCAAATGTGTGGGGTGAAATGACCCGGTGGTCATCGGGCGACCTTTCGACCGAACCCGGCAGCTAACCCCGGAGGCCGCCGAAAGGAGAGAGGCAAGTGAGCCCTTCCGTATGGTTGGTGCTGGCGGCATCGTTGTCGTTCGGCATGCAGTCGGTGGGAACAGGGGCGTTCGGTCCCTCCCTGTATCACGCTTTCTCGGTCAAATCTGATGGCGGTGACGGTGTCTCCGGATTGGCGAGTCGCTCCCTTTCGCCGACCGAGGCCGGGGCAACCGTGACCGTGCATCGCGGAGATGAGGGATCCAAGGCACAGCCGGCCCCGGCGCCGGGTGAATCGGCTGCTCCCGCTCCGCAAAACACTACCCAGGGCAACGGGCGGCCTGCGGAGGTCTCCGCACCGCCCGCCAAGGCTCTCGAGCCGGCTCCCGTGAAGAAGGAAGTCCGGCAGACGGCACCAAAACCTGCGGCGACGGCGGTGAAGCCAGTCGTGAAACCCGTGAACCGACAGCCGGTTCAGCGGCAGGCTCAAGCGCCTTCCCAGGTGGCGGTCAGGACCATGACCGCCACGGTGTATGGGCCGGGGAACTCCGGCCCATATGGGGATGTGGATGCCTTTGGCCAGCCTCTGCGGGTAGGCGTTGTGGCCGTGGATCCGAGGGTGATTCCACTGGGATCCCGGGTGCTGATCAAAGGTTTTCACGCTCCGGGGATCTCGCCGGACGGTTTTTACGCCGTGGCCTCGGACATGGGAGGGGCCATCAAGGGCAATCGCATCGACGTGTTCTTGCCGCTGGATCAGCAACAACTGCTCGACATCGGGATGCAACAGGTGACTGTGCAAGTCTTGGGGAAGTAAAAGGAGCGGGGCCGTTTTCAGGGAGTTCCTGAATCGGCCCCTGTTTTTTGAAGGCGGAGCAACTTTGACGGGTGGCGGCGGATATGCAAGGATTGTCGGAATGACAGAGATTTTGTCGAAGGATGGACAAAAAGTGTTCCCAGTTTAAACCTATGCAAAAACCGCGGTTTTCTCATATAATCATATTTATAGGGAGCTAGAGAGATGTGAGAGGTGGTGGCCATGCGGTCCTACGATGAAGCGGTGGGTCTGTTGAAAGGGCGCGGTGTTCGCATCACCCCGCAACGGACGGCCATCCTCCAATACCTGTTGTCTCATCGAACGCATCCTACGGCAGATGAGATTTATCGGGCCATTCAACCGTCCTATCCCAATGTGAGCGTGGCGACGGTGTATAACAATCTGCGGGCGTTTCAGGAGGCGGGCTTGGTTCGGGAACTGACGGCCGGAGATCACGCAAGCCGCTTTGATGTCAATATGGTCCCGCACCATCATGCGGTGTGTGACCGTTGCGGCAAGATCGTCGATTTTTATCACCCGCAATTGGACGGGCTGGCCGAGGCGATGGAAGAGGAACTGGGCTTCGCGGTGACGGAACAGCGGATCGAGGTTCACGGTCTCTGCCGGGAATGCCGTCAGCGGCCTTCTTGAGGATGGCGGTAAGTAGAATAGGAATTTCGGCCGCACATGCCGATCGCGATGGAGGCGAAAGATGTTGCAGGGACGAAGGGTAGCCGGCATCGTTTTTGTCCTTGGGGTATTATTCCTGGTCGTCTTACAGTTCGTGATGGATCCGGTTCGACAAGCCAAAGATCCCGTAGCAGTGGCGAATAATTTTATCGGCTACGTAGAGCTTCAGCAGTTTGACAAAGCAAGTCAGTTTTTGAGCAGCAGTTTCCGCAACAGCGGCCAGGCGGACCACGTCCTGCGACAGTTGTGGCAGAACCTCGATCAGAACGCAGTGAATGTGAAGCTGGTCTCCAATACCGGTTCCGAGGCGAGGGTGCAGTTTTACAATGATCCTAACGCTGTGCTCGTTTTGACCAAAGAAGGGGATCGGTGGGTCGTCAGTAACTGACGAAAACGGCATTCGAAGGAACGGAGAGCCGTAGTCCAGGGCGAAGGAGAGCCTTGGCTACGGCCCTGCCCGGGGAGGCGGTTTGCCATCGCGGCGGTCTGGATCAGCGTCTTGTGTGCTGCGGAATGTTCGTCTGTTAAAATAAATTGGGGGGGTTGACACGGCGGCGAGTTGGCTTATATAATCATCCTTGCGTCTAGATCCCGAGGACGAACGGGGATTTGGACACTGAACTCCGGACTCGGCAGTCAGGTGCCGAGGATTCAGAAGCGATGCCGAAGTGGCGGAATTGGCAGACGCACACGACTCAAAATCGTGCGGGGAAACCCATGTCGGTTCGAGTCCGACCTTCGGCACCACGTGGGGGTATAGCTCAGTTGGGAGAGCGCTAGAATCGCACTCTAGAGGCCAGCGGTTCGAATCCGCTTACCTCCACCAATGCCTCGGACGAGGCGCGTTCCTCGGTAGCTCAGTGGTAGAGCGTCCGGCTGTTAACCGGGTGGTCGCAGGTTCGAATCCTGCCCGGGGAGCCAAGGCCCCATGGTCAAGTGGTTAAGACACCGCCCTTTCACGGCGGTAACGGGGGTTCGAATCCCCCTGGGGTCACCAAAACGTCGCGGGGTGGAGCAGTCTGGCAGCTCGTCGGGCTCATAACCCGAAGGTCGCAGGTTCGAATCCTGTCCCCGCAACCACATTGGAGCTGTAGTGTAGAGGCCCAACACGCCTGCCTGTCACGCAGGAGATCGCGGGTTCGAATCCCGTCAGCTCCGCCAGAAAAAAACCGAGAGCTCGCCGTGAGGCGGGCTTTTTTCGTTTGAACTCCTTCAGGGTCAAGAGGGCGAGGGAAGGGTCAGACGGCTGTGCCACCACCTTTGCGGTTAGCTGCTTGACAGGGAGAATTGGCAAAGATAGAATGAGGCCAATCCGGGGGATCCGAAGGAGAGCGAAGGCGCGTCGCTCGCCCGGGGCGGAGTCGGAGAAGAGCCGAGCTGAGTGGAGTCGAGATGAGGAGGGTCACCCTTGGTTTTGATGATCGATAACTATGATTCTTTCACGTACAACCTCGTCCAGTATATTGAGATTCTGGGAATGCCAGTAAGTGTCCTTCGGAACGATGTGATCTCTGCCGAAGAGCTGGATCCTGACGCCTACAGTCACGTCGTGATTTCGCCAGGACCCGGAACGCCCCGGGATGCAGGGGTTTCGATGGCGGTGATCGAACGATTTGCCGGCCGGGTGCCGGTGCTCGGAGTGTGTCTTGGACACCAGGCCATTGCCGAGGTGTTCGGAGGGCGCGTGGTTCACGCCAGGCGGCCGATGCACGGAAAAACCTCGATGATTCTCCACGATGGTTCCTTTCTTTTCTCGCGTCTCCCCAATCCCTTTCGCGCCACTCGGTATCATTCACTGATTGTTGATGAAACCACCCTACCTTCGGAGCTTCGAGTGACAGCTCGTAGTGAGGAAGGCGAAATCATGGCCATCTGTCACCGGGACTTGCCCGTGTACGGGGTCCAGTTTCATCCCGAATCGATCCTGACCGATGGCGGGATGAAGATCCTGGCGGATTTTCTCGGTGTGGCCGACGCGGAACCGGTCCTTTTGTCGGCGGGGGGTGGTGTGCGGTGAGCGTGGTGGAGCGCTTGCAGGTCGTGGTATCCACCCGGCGCCACACGGTGCCCCGCCGGGCCGGTGCGGACGCTTTTGCACTCTTTCGGGTGATCGCGGGAGAGATCGGGGCCGAGCGAGCTTTTCTCCTGGACTCGGTGTCAGACCCCCGGGCTCAGCACCGGCTGGCTGTGGTGGCAGCGGACCCCGTGTTGGAGCTGAGGTTCAAAGGTGAGGGTATCGCAGTTTCTGGAGATGAGTCGGTGACCGCCACGGTGCGGGCGCGGCTGGACCAGGAGCGGTTGGTGAAAGACGGTCAGATGGTCGCGGGCCCGGCGGAGGTTTTGGCGGCGGTTTCGGATGTGTTTGCGCCAGCCGAGGATCTGCCTGCTTTTGCGGGCGGGTTTCTCGGATACGTGGCCTACGATGCGATTCGATATTTTGAGCGGCTACCCCACACCACGGTGGATGACCGGCGTCTGGATGACATCCGTCTACGGGTTTTCCGAACGGTCATTCATGTCACGGATGACCAGTTCGAGGTCTACGCCCATCGCTTTGGGGAGGAACGCGACGATCTCGATCGGGCTTTGAAGTGGATATCCGGGATTGAGGATCTGCCAGATCTGTCTGGGGATGTGGAGCCGGCGATTGAGGTGTACCACGACGTCACTGAAGAGGAATTTGTACACCGGGTAGAAAAGGCCAAAAAGTATATTGCCGATGGGGATATTTTTCAAATCGTACCCTCCATGCGCCTGCGGGTCAGGAGTAAGTCGGATCCCTTGGTGGTGTACGACCGGCTGCGCCGGGTGAATCCTTCACCTTTTATGTTTTACGGCGACTATGGGGACTTTCGCATCTTCGGAGCCAGCCCGGAGGTCCAGCTCCGGGTCCAGGGAGGCGTGGCCCAGATGCGCCCCATCGCGGGGACATCAAAGGGAAAGGGGATGACCGACGCGGAGAATCGCCGGCTGGTGGAAGATTTGCTCGGGGATGAGAAAGAACGGGCCGAGCACCTGATGTTGGTGGACCTCTGCCGAAATGACCTGGGGAGGGTGTGCCGGCCGGGGACCGTGGTCGTGGAACAACTGATGGTGGTGGAAGAATACTCCCACGTCTTTCACATCGTTTCTCATGTCAACGGCGAATTGCGGCCGGACGTCAAGCCCCTTCATGCGATTCTGGCCACGTTTCCGGCGGGCACCCTGAGCGGTACACCAAAGGTCAGAGCCATGGAGATTATCGACGAGTTGGAGTCTTTTGACCGAGGCCCCTACGGCGGGGCGGTGGGGTTTATCGATTGGAAAGGCAATGTGAATCTGGCCATTATGATCCGAAGCGTCGTACACATCGAGGACGTGTTTTATCTGCAAGCGGGGGCGGGTATCGTAGCGGATTCCGTGCCGGAGATGGAGTGGCGAGAGTGCGGGCACAAGCTGGCAGCCCTGCACCAGGCGCTGTTTCCAGCCTGATGGCATCGAGGTCGGTTCTTTCAGGAAACATCCCATGTCCTCCCGAGAAAATATGGTATGATAGTCCCATGGATGTGTGCGGGAGGGTCGGCTGGGGTGGCGAGACGATGGCAGTTTTGGGCGGCTCTGGCAGCGGGCCGGATTGTGTCCCGATTCCTGCGGGTCGCCGGCCGGAAGGCGACGACGCTGCCCGGCGTCGTCGCTATGCGGCTATGCCCGGGTTTCTTGGCGGCAGTCGGAGATCGGTTTGCCGGCAGAGTGGTGCTGATCACCGGGACGAACGGCAAGACGACGACGAGTAACCTGGTGGGGACATGGCTTAACGATAACGGATGGCAGGTGGTAAGCAATCGCCTGGGGGCGAACCTCGTCCAAGGAATTGCCACGGCGGTGGTGGAGCAGTTGCAAAGACACCGTTCATACCTGGAGGCCGCGGTGTTTGAAGTGGACGAGGCCACCGTGGAGAAAGTGGTCGAGGACCTCCGTCCGGGGGTCGTTGTGGTCACCAACTTTTTCCGCGATCAAATGGATCGCTACGGGGAACTAGACCGGGTGGTGGATCTTGTCGCCGGGGCCTTGGCCCGGGTTCCGGAGGGCTCCCTGTGCCTGATCAACGGGGACGATCCGGTGGCCTACCGGGCGGCCCCGCACGGCCGGAAGGTGCAGTTTTACGGGCTTGAGGCGCCGGAGTGGCTTGAACCCCGCTCCCGGGAAGTGCGGGACGGGAAATTTTGTGGCTTTTGTGGCCATCCCTTGAGCTATGCGGGTTTTTTCTACGGGCAATTGGGCATCTGGCGTTGCCCGGGTTGTGGGCGGGAACGCCCCCTTCCCGACCCTGCGGCCCGGCACATTCGCGTGGCCAAGGGTGGTTTGGCCTTTGAGGTGGACGGGCTACCCGCCCGGTTGGACTCCCCGGGATTGTACAACGTCTACAATGTGCTCGCGGCCTACGGAGCGGTTCGGGCACTGGGCCTCTCCCAGGAACAGGTACAGGGAGCCATGGCCCGGATACGGACGGGGCTCGGACGGCTGGAGCGGTTTCGACTTGCCGGCCGGCCGATCGTTTTGGCGTTGGTGAAAAATCCCGCCGGCCTCAACGAGCAATTAAAGGTGGTGGAGCGGACCCCGGAAGTCACGGACGTGGTGTTGGTGCTCAATGATCTCTACGCCGACGGAACGGATGTGTCGTGGATTTGGGATGCGGATCTGGAGCGTCTGAAGGACAAGGGGATCGAGCGGGCGTGGTGTGCCGGCACACGAGCGGAGGACATGGCGATTCGCGTTCGATATGCGGAATGGCCGGCGGAGATTCGGGTAATTCGGGATCCGGTCGCCTGCGTGGAGGCGGCCTCGTCCAGCCCGGCGGACCGGGCGGTGACGAGGGGGGGATCCGGCAGGCCAAAGGGAGCAGTGTATGTGTTGACGACTTACACATCGTTATACACGTTGAGAGACTGGCTGGTCCGGCGGGGCGAGGAGGAACATGACGATGAAACTGACCATCGGCCATCTGTATCCCGATCTGCTCGATCTGTACAGTGATCGGGGCAATGTCATGATTCTCGAAAAGAGGGCCCGCTGGCGGGGGATCGAGGTAGAGGTGGTGCGGGTGGATGCCGGGGATGCCACCGATGTGCGGGGGTGCGACCTGTTGATGATGGGCGGCGGCATGGACCGGGAGCAAAGTTTAGTGGCCCGGGATCTTCAGCACCGCCGGTTGAACGTGGAGCAGGCCGTGGCCGAGGGTACCGTGGTTCTGGCCATTTGCGGTGGGTACCAGTTACTCGGGGAGTATTTTGAAACCGGGTCTGGTGAGAGGATCCCGGGAATCGGGCTGCTGGACGCTTATACTGTAGCCGGGGAAAGGCGGATGGTGGGGAACGTCATGGCGGAGTGTCCCCTGGATGGACCGATGGAGACTATTTTTGGGTATGAAAATCATTCCGGACGGACGTATCTTCGGGAGGGGACCGACCCTTGGATGCGGGTGGTCCGGGGGGGTGGAAATAACGGAAGTGACGGCACCGAGGGGGCGCGGAAAGGCCGGGTGTTTGGCACGTACCTGCACGGGCCGCTGCTCGCTAAAAATCCGCGGCTGGCGGATTGGCTGTTGGGGCTGGCCCTGGAACGCAAGGGAACAGGGGGGGGATTCAAGTCCTTGGTGGACCGGTGGGAGGAGGCGGCCCGGGAGCATCTGGTGCGCCGGTTAGCCGAGTTGGACGGCATGGAGTCCCCCCACGTGGGGACGGGCGGGACAAAAAAATGATTCAAGGGTCTTGCACTCGGCTAATTGTGGTGGTAAGATAATTGATGCGTTGAGAAAATGGACGCGGCCGCTTTTCGGGCGGAGGAATGTGAACAGGATGTGCGCCTATAGCTCAGTGGATAGAGCGCCGGCCTCCGGAGCCGGGTGCCCAGGTTCGAGTCCTGGTAGGCGCGCCATGTTTTAAACGGCGTGGGGTTCCCTTTTTTGGTTTTGGGGCTGGTGTTTATCAACACCAGCCCTCGATTTATTTGCGCCGGGCAATCCTGGCTGGGATGGGGACACACGTTGCCCAACGGGGACCCGCCGAATGCTGTATGCGGGGCAAGGACCCGCGGAAGGTTTCGCCTCTTTTCGTTGTCTATCTCTCTTGACAGCGCCAGAGTATCATTCCACGTCGGTTGAAGACAATAACACGCAGCAAATCCTGCCCTGGTTGTGGAGACCCCCGGGAGAAAGAGGGGAACGGGTTGGTGCGTGCGCTGCGGATTACTCTATGTGTGTGTATCCTTGTCGTGCTTGGGCTCGGGGGGAACGTCCACGTCCGCGCCGAGTCCGGGCCGCTTATGCAGATTGAGGTGAACACCGATACCCACCGACTTACTGTCTACCGGGACGGCATTGCCATTAAACAATATCCGGTGGCGCTCGGGAGACCCGACAGTCCCACCCCCATCGGCAATTGGAAACTCATCAACAAGTATAAAAATTGGGGTGGAGGATTTGGCACCCGCTGGCTCGGTTTGAATGTTCCATGGGGTATCTATGGCATTCACGGGACAAATCGTCCCCATTCCATCGGGTGGTCGGCGAGCGCTGGCTGCATCCGCATGAGGAACCGAGACGTGGAGGAGCTGTACGAGATGATCCGGGTCGGGACCCCGGTGCGCATCGTCGGTGACCCGCTGCAATACATGCGCCGGCTCAAGGACGGCGATATCGGAACGGATGTGTGGCTGGTCCAGGACAGGTTGCTCCGCCTGGGCTTTTACCGGGGTCCCTGCAATGGTCGTTTTTCGTTGTCCACTCAAGCGGCCCTCAAAGCGTTTGAAAGAAGTCAGCATCTTCCGGTGGACGGAGTGGTGAGTGTGCGGGATTATCATGCTTTGGGATTGATCGAGTAATGTGACTCTCGTCCCGGTGGGACTGCCGACCGCCCGGCCCGGATGGTATCATAAGGGGGGCATTGCCCGATCTGTTTGTTGGTGGAGTGGTGCGGAGGAGGGTAAGATGGGGGAGGAGCAAGCCCCGATGCATTCCGGGCTCACGGAGCGGGAAGCGGCTCAGCGGTTGCGGGTGAAAGGCTTCAACCACTTGCCCCAATCACGGCGAAAGCCCTTAAGCCGAATTGTCTTCGAAGTCGTACGGGAGCCGATGTTCTTGCCTTTCGAGGGTTAGATCGCCCGGGAACGAGGAGGGCGGCCAGATGATAAGTCAAAGGGTTGGACACGCGGGGATCGTCGGCGTTACCGGGGGAACAGGTTTTGTCGGCCGGGCGCTAATTCGAGACCTGCTCCACTCCGGGTATGGCGTCATGATCGTGACTCGGGACCCGGAACGGTTTCGGCGGACCGTTCCTGCGGGTGCGGGGGTGGGGGAGGTGGAGGTCTGCGGATGGGATGTACTGATGGACCGGGCACGTCGCAAGCGGGTCGAGACCTGGGTACACTTGGCTGGTGAGCCCATCGCGGGGCGGCGTTGGTCAAAACGGCAGAAAGAGGCGATCCTCCGGAGTCGGGCGGAAAGCACCCGGCGGGTGGTGGAGGTCCTGTCCTCCGCTCAGGTCCCTGGCGGAGGCCGTCCGGTGTTGGTAAGCGCTTCGGCGGTGGGATTCTACGGGACCTCTGAGACCGCCGTGTTTACCGAAGAGGACCCAGGCGGGGATGATTTTCTCGCCACAGTGGTCAAAATGTGGGAAGAAGAAGCGCTTCGCGCCGAAAAGTTCGGCGCCCGGGTGGTCAGGGTTCGGCTCGGGGTGGTACTGGGGCGGGAGGGTGGAGCGTTGCCCCGGATGGTTTTTCCTTATCGCTTAGGAATCGGCGGGAGGATTGGCACGGGTCGGCAGTGGGTTTCCTGGGTACACCTGGCAGACGCGGTGGGGCTTTTTCGATTTGCCATCGAACGTCCTGTCCAAGGGGCGGTCAACGCGGTCAGTCCCAATCCCGTGACGATGGAAACCTTCGGGCGCACCCTGGCCCGGGTGCTGGGCCGGCCTTACCGGGTGCCGGTGCCCGGGGCGGCGTTGCGGGTCGTTTTCGGTGAGGGGGCGGACGTGTTGCTCCGGGGCCAGAGGGTGTTGCCCAAACGGGCGGAGCAGTGGGGCTATGTATTTCGGCACCCGGATCTGGAAGGGGCGCTGGCTGACATTTTCAAAGGTGGGGAACGCTGAGGGCGGGGAACGAACGACGAGGTCTTCCGAGGTGCAGGAGGCCACCATGGAGGGGAAGTGACGGGGCGACCGCTCCAGGAAACGTTTGTCTCCGCACGGGACGCATTGGGGGCGGATGGCCGAGGGGCCGGGGAAACCTTTTGGGGCCAGTGTGGGAGAGGGGGAGATGGGTTGATTCGTGTGCAGGTGGATGGGGCGCAGCCCTGGGTGTCCGGTGAGGCGCTCCGCCGACTGATGAGTCAGTTGGAAGCCGCCCAGGGTCGACTGTGGGACCCCAAAGAGGACGAGGGAAAAAAGGGGTGGTTAACCTGGCCGGAAGAGGACCATGACGGGTTGTGGCAGGAAGTGGAGGCGACGGCCACGGAGATTCGCTCCCGTGCGGATGTGGCGGTGGTGGTGGGGATCGGCGGGTCGTACCTGGGTGCCCGGGCGATGACGGCGATGCTCCGCCCGGGGTCGGAAATTTCCGGGTCCCGGGGATTTCCGGTGGTATTTGCGGGGTATCAGTTGAGCGAGGGGGAACTGTTGCGGCTGATGGACGACCTCGACGACCGGGAGCCTGCGCTCGTCGTTGTTTCAAAATCGGGATCCACCTTGGAACCCGGGGCCGTGTTTCATCTGTTGCGAACAAACTTGGAGAGGCGTTACGGCCACCAGGCCAGGGAAAGGATCTACGTGGTGACCGATCCGGAGCGGGGGGCGCTGCGAGAATACGCTGTCGAGAAGGGATATCGCCGACTACCGATACCCCCGGACATCGGGGGACGGTACTCGGTGTTGACACCGGTGGGGATGCTCCCGGCAGCGGTGGCGGGCATCGATATCCGGCGCGTTTTGACAGGAGCCCGGCGGGGATGGGAGGAGTGCCGTCGTTTGGATTTGTGGGCGAATCCGGCAATCCTGTACGCCGCTGCACGACACTTGTTGTATTTGCAGGGCTGGATGGTGGAGGCGTTGGTGACTTACGAGCCCCGAATGGCTGACTTTTCCCGTTGGTGGCAACAATTGTTCGGGGAGAGCCAGGGGAAGGATGGCCGGGGGCTGTTTCCGGCGTTTCTCCATTATACGACAGATCTACACTCGATGGGGCAGTTTGTCCAGCAGGGACGGCGATTGTTGTTTGAGACGGTCCTCGACGTCGATGGGTCCTCGGCGCCCCAGCCGGCTAACGGGGAGCCGCCGGATCCCCGGGCGGTGATTCCGGACGATGTGGACGCGGCCTCCGCTTATCTTGCCGGGAAGAGACTGGATGATCTCCAAGAGGCGGCGATGGCGGCCGTGATGGAGGCGCATCGGGAGGGCGGGGTGCCCCAGCTCTGGATTGAAGCGAAAGGGCCGGGGGAGGAATTGGTCGGCGAATTAGTCTTTTTCTTCGAGGCGGCCTGCGCCCTGGGCGGCTATCTGCTCGGGGTGGATCCCTATGACCAACCCGGAGTGGAGGCATACAAACGCAAGTTGAAAGCTCGTTTGTTGAGCGGGCCGGTTGCCGGAGCCTAGAAGCCAAAAAATCCTCCAGATGGGCAATGCCGAAGCAGTGAAGAAAAAAGGTGCCAACCTCGCCACGAACTGTGGTTGGTGTAAGATGCTGTTCTGTGATTGGAGCCGGATTCCGGGCGTATTGTGTCGTTTTAGGTGCATATCCGCCATGAATGGCGATTTTCGGGGAGGACATGACGATCCTGACGAGCCGAGCAGTTGACATGGAGACTCTGGAATCGATACAATGAAAACTGCCCGTTGCGGCTGCTGGTCCTGGTTGTTGACCCGGGACGGACTTAGCGAGAGTTGTCCCCGCTTATCTCATGGCCGCTGTCCCGCGGAGTGATGGCCGAGTAGGTCGAAGGCGCTCGCCTGCTAAGCGAGTATACGGCGACGAGCCGTATCGACGGTTCGAATCCGTCTCACTCCGCCATTCGCGGGTGTAGCTCAATGGTAGAGCCCCAGCCTTCCAAGCTGGTTACGTGGGTTCGATTCCCATCACCCGCTCCATGTCGTGGACAATGTAATTTTATCGAAACAATGGATCCCTGAAGAGGGATCCATTTTACTACATGGCCTGTATCGGTGGGATCCCGGCTGAAAGAATCAAGGGTTTTTGCGGCTCAGCGGGTGGAGGGTCACCGTTACCCGGACGGCGTATTCCCGGCCACAGTTCGGGCAGCGCCAGAGGCCGACGGGTTCGGGGTCGTACATCCCCACCTCCAGGTCTTCCGGAACTTCATAATAGTCGTGGCGTTGACAGGTCGGGCACACGACGAAAATCTCCATAATCCGGTCCCCCCCTGAGAACAAAAGCCGCATTTCTGCGGCTTCTTGCGATCGATAAAATCGGAGTCCCCCGGCCCGAAGAGACGGGGAAAGGCGCCATGGTTATCGAGCCGGGGGTGGACGCCGAGGTCAGTTGTCCTCCTCAACAGCGGCTTCATACGCCTGGACGACCCGGTCCCATTCCGCATCGTCTTCAATGTCCACTAAATATTCTTCGCCATCTGCGTCGGTGTCGATGCGGAGGACGACGCCGTCTCCTTCGGGTTCATCTTCGGGCACGAGAACGGCGTATTCCTTACCGCCAACTTCAATCACGTCGACGATCCGAAATTCCCGCTCGTTTCCATTCTCGTCCTCCAGGAGAACGGTTTCGTCATGATCGTGGTCGTGGTGTTCGTCGTGAACATGGTTGTCATGAGGCACGGATACCATCGACTCCTCTCGGGGAATTCGACTCATCATAGCATGTTTTTCCGTTCCTCGGCAACCTTAATCACAACCGCAATCGCGTGGGCCGGGTGGAGGTTCAGGAGGATCCTGCATGGCGGACAGGATGGTCCGGGTCACCTCTTTCAAAAGGTCGTTCACCTGTTGCTGGGCATTCTTGAACGCTACGACCTCGGGGATGGCATCGAGGGCTTTCAGAATCTCCTCGATGCTTTCCTCGAGAGGCCGCAAATGTTCCCCGGAGCCGTAAGCCCTGAGGCGGTCCAGCTGTTCTTGTTGTTCCCGGAGTTCCCTCATGAGTGCCTGGGCTTCGGCGTTCTCGCCCAGGGCTTTCTCCGCCAGGCGGTACGCTTCGATTTCCGAAGAGTCGGCGATGAGCAGTCCCAGTTCGTAGGCTTGTGCCCATAATTCGTTCACGTCTAAAGCCAAGATCGTTCCCCCTTGACTGGGCTTTCGGACCCGGATAGCCGTCTGGACGGTCTGGGCGTCCGGCGTGTTGGCCCAGGATCATCGTATCGTTTCGATTGTATTCGGAGTGGATATCGGGTGCAAGGCGGATGGGATTGAGTGAAGGAACAATTTGATGACGTCGACGGAACGTAGAAATCCGGGAAAAGTGTTGGCTTGACTTGACGGGGACATTGGATTGTTTTTATGCTTAGGGGGAAGGGTACTGGAAAAGGAGGCGGATTCGTTATGCTCGGGGTGGTGGCCGCGGCGGCTGCGATTGTGGCGTTATTGTTTATGTGCGCGTCTTTGACGAAAGAGAACACCGAAGAAGCGGTGCGCAAGCAGTATCTGTCTTGGAAACGTTGACGGCGGTCGGCAGGGGGAAGCCCTGCCGCTGCCATGTTCACACGTACGGGGATTCGGGGGGAGACGAAGGTGGTGTTTACGTTCACCAAGGCCCGGCCGTACGCATTTTTTTACGGGGAGGCCCACCTGGTGCTCTGGCAGTTCGACCGGGATGGGCGGAGGGACCTTTACGTCTTGCACGAAGGGGATGACGGCGGGGCCACTGTCCTCGAGTATCCGGGCGAGACATTCACGGAGAGGGTTTTGGCGGAGGTTGGGGATGTCTTTTTTGTGTCGGTGCACGAGGAGGACGAGGTGGCGGAGGCGGCTCTGGGTGCCCTGTTTGAACACCGGGGAAGGCGCTACGGAGCTTATTACGATCGCAAGGCCGAGACCAACCCGATGATCTGGTTTTTCCGGCTGGAAGGCGAACCGGGTGAGGTGGCGGTGGAGCCTCTGAACGGCCAGGAGCACCGGGAGATTTCCGAAGTGTTCGTCAAGCGGTATGGTCATCTGCTCGACATCCGCCAGGAGGGTTCCGAAATGGGGGAAGAGGGGGAATAGGCCGTCTCTGAGGGCGGTTCGCACAAAAAAACGCCGGGTTTGACCCGGCGATGGGTTACTCTTCCAGCTGGGCAAGGCTTTGCGCGAGGCGAAGAAAGGCTCCCCGGTCCCGGCGTTCCAGCGCTTCATCGATCTGGCGCATCAACTCATCCCGTTTCTGAACGCGTTCCTCCACTTCGCGAATGACTTCCGTCACCGCGGCGGGGAATTGGATTTCGGGCAGGTTGATAAACACGTACAAAATTTGTTCGCCTTCAAAGAATCGCTGCAAAGACGTCAGGATCTCGGGAGGCTGACTCAGCTTGGTGATCCGTCCGTCGATTGGCAGCCGGGCGATCATGCCGTGGCGACCGATGATGATGAGCGGTACGTGCTCCAGGATGATCGAGGTCATCTCGAGTTGCTGATGGTGCTGGGAGAGCAGTTCAATGACCGGACCGGCCCCGGGGGGGAGGATGCGGTTTTTCAATGCAAGCAGATGCTCCTTGGCCACCATTGCTCCACCCTCCTTACGGATCATCCGACGAGCAGATAACTCGTTCTTATGTATCATCATACGCAGAATGGGGCGGACGGACAACCCAAATTTCGCGAAGGATCCGGCATATCCGGTTGAAAATCCGAGCCGTAAAGGCATGAACGGAGGGATTCTCCATTGGAGTGGTTTGACCTCCCGCTGTTTCCGTTACACACCGTGCTCTTCCCCCGCCAGACTCTGGCTTTGCACGTGTTTGAACGGCGATACCGCACGATGATCGAGTGGTGTCTGATGCAAAGGGTGCCTTTTGGCGTGACCTTAATTCAAAGCGGGGATGAGGTCGGCGATGAGGCGGTGCCCCATCGGGTAGGCACAACGGCCTGGATTCAGGAGGTCACTCAATTCGCGGACGGGAGAATGTCGGTCAAGGTGACCGGCCGCCAACGGTTCCGCGTTCTCTATAGCGCCTATGACGGCCCCTGTCTTACCGCCCGGGTACAACCCCTCTACGATGTGGAAGAGCCGTTTCGGGAGATTGAGGCGTTGGTCGCCCGGGTAAGGGCGCAGTTTCACCATTATAACGCTGCCCGCCGACCCCAGAATCAGACCTCTTGGCACATCCCCCGGGATCCTGCCCGGCTGACCTGGCTGGTGGCTGGGACCTTGGAGCTGGACATCATGGAACGGCAGCGACTCCTCGCCTCGGGTAGGGCCAGTGAACGGCTGCTCATTCTCTCCTCGTGGCTCGAACAAGCCTTGCATCAGACGAGTCGATCGGAGCCGGGGGGAGGTCGCTGTGGGTAAGGGAGCAAAGGGCTGGGAGTGGTATCCGTTGCAGGAGTTGGACCGGATTGCGGAGTCCGCCAGGCGGGAAGTGACAGAGTTCGGCCCGTTGCTCCATCGAGAGCGGGAGGTCTGTCAAGCGACAGGCTGTCCCGAAGAGTTGATTGACCGTTTACTTGAAGCGGCGTCGGGGTATTATCAGGCAGTAGGAAGACTGGTCTGTGCCGGTTTGGTGAAGCGATTTACAAGCGAATTTCCCGATGATACCATGAGGACGGAATCTGACGATCGCGGAGAAAGGGCGTGAGGCGATGAAAAAGGCACTGCTGATCACCGATGTACAAGAGGATTTTTTGGGGAACACCCTGGATTACATTGAGACCCTATGCCAAAAGTACCTGGATGAACATGGCCACGAATATGATCTCATTATTCTCACTCACTGGGTGCACGAAGATAACCGAGGCGAGGATACGCTGTTGTTGCACCACGACAAGGCGGTGGTGGTGGAGAAAACGACGTACTCGGCCCTGAACCCCGAGGTGCGGGACCACCTGGAGAAAGCTCGAATCGAAGAGGTTCACCTGGCGGGAGTGGATTCTGAGACCACAATTCTGGCCACGATGTTTGCCCTCACGGACGCCGGTTATAAGGTGAAGATCCTGCAGCGGCTGTGCGGGTCGTATTTTACCCACGGTTCCAACACCATGGCGATGAAAGTCATGGGGCAGGTTCTCGGTCATGAGAATATCCTAAACGTGGGCGGGGACCGGGTCTGGATGTGAGGATCTGTCCCGCTTAGGCCACCCGCCTTGCGAGTGGGGAGAGCATAAACCCTTTGCCGACATCGCACAATAAGCGAAAAGCGGCGAAGGGGATGGAACATGTCCTGGATATACTGGGCAGGACTGTATGAGAGCAAGTTCGAAGCCTACTGCGCCGTCATGTGGGTGGAAGGGGATAAACGGATTCATGGACCCACCCCCCCAAAGGAAGTGGAGTTGTACCGGACCAGCCGGGGGAAATTCGGGGTCCGGTTTCGGTAGGGCTGACCGGTTGCCGTCAGTCTGTTCGAGGTATGGGCCCGGGTCAGGCTTGAACGAGCGCCCCTGGTCAAAGGATACTGGGGCGCTTTTTTCTTTGACCATTTTTGACCTTTGAAGTTCGATATGGCATAATGGGGATAAAGGTGGATGAAGGAGGGGAAAGTATGTATTTTGTACCGATTGTGGTGGAACAGACAAGTCGCGGGGAACGATCGTACGATATTTATTCACGTCTTCTGAAAGACCGGATTATTTTTCTCGGGACGCCCATCGATGACCAGGTGGCGAACTCGGTGATCGCCCAACTGCTTTTCTTGGCGGCCGAGGATCCGGAAAAGGACGTGTCGCTGTACATTAACAGCCCCGGGGGATCGGTGACGGCAGGGATGGCGATCCTCGATACGATGCAGTACATCCGTCCGGATGTGGCGACGATCTGTGTGGGGATGGCGGCGAGCATGGCAGCGGTGCTATTGGCAGCTGGAGCGAAGGGAAAACGGCGGGCTCTGCCCAACAGCGAAATCATGATTCACCAACCCTTGGGCGGGGTCCAAGGACAGGCGGTGGACATCAAGATCCATGCGGATCGAATTCTGCGGGTGCGGGAAAAGTTAAACCGAATTCTCAGTGAGAGGACCGGTCAGCCCCTGTCCCGGATTGAGGAGGATACCGATCGCGATCGGTTTATGTCGGCGGATGAAGCGAAGGAATACGGCCTGATCGACGACGTGATCCGACAGTGAGCCAGGTGTCGGATCCAAAGCCCCGGCAACCCGGTGCTTCTTCGCGGCAGGTCCCCTTAAAAGAGCGATTGGCCGAGCGGATTCGCCAGAAAGGGCCTATGACCGCTTTCACTTTCATGGAGTGGGCGCTGTACGACCCGGCGGGCGGTTATTACATGAGAGAACATGATGTGTTTGGGCGGGCTGGGGACTTTTACACCGCCCCGGATGTTCACCCGGTTTACGGAAAGACCATCGCGGCTTGGGCGGCGCAGCGCGCCCGCCAGTACGGGTGGCCGGACGTACGAATCGTGGAGTTTGGCGCCGGGACCGGACGGCTGGCGGAGCAGATTTTCGCCGCGTGGCCGGAGGTGGGGGTTGGGAGTGTCCGGTATTCCATCGTGGAGATCTCCCCGGCCTGGAGAAAGCACCAGGCCCGCCGATTGGAGAACTACGGGACGGCGGTGGATTGGCCCGAGAAGATGCCGAGGTTGGACCGGGGTATAGTGATCGCCCACGAGCTTTTGGATGCGATGCCTGCCCACTTGTTACGGCGGGGCCCGGAGGGGCTGGAGGAGGCCTGGGTGGATCTAGGACCGGACGGTCGGTGGCTTCGAAAGTACGGCCCGGCTTCGCCTGAGGGGCGCCGGGCCTTTGAAGAATGGCGCCCGCGGGTACCTCCCGAGTGCGGGTTCGAGGTGGCCCCCGGTGCCACGGCCTGGATTCGTCGCGTGTTTAAACAGCTGAGGGAAGGGCTGGTCCTCATTGTCGATTACGGGGACGACGAGGATCGCCTGTACGGACCGCATCGTCCCCACGGTACCCTGCGGGCATTTTTTCAGCACCGGTGTCTCGATCGGTGGTGGGACGAGCCGGGGGAGAGGGATATCACGGCGGATGTGAATTTCACGGTTTTACGGCGGGTCGCCCAGGCAGTGGGCGGAGAAGTGGTTTTTGAAGGGTCCTTGGGCGAATTTCTGTGGGATGCGGGAATTGCCCGGGAATTGTCCGATTGCCCAGCGGACCAGCCCTTTGATCCCCGGGCCCGGCGGAATCGCGCGATCAAACAACTCCTTCTCCCCGGGGGTCTCGGTGAAGCGTTTCGGGTGTTGGAGATCCGTAAAGGGGTCGATGCGGAATGCTGAAGAAATTATCCATCGCTCTTGTGCTGGCCGGCGCCTTGTTTCTGATCATGGGGCTGGCGTTTATCCTCCGGGGGGCGCAACCGTAATCACAGGCTCTGGACTTTGATGGGTTTTCCCGATGTTCGCGGAAATGTGACATACTTTTTCAAGGCTCATGAAAAACAGTATAGAACAATCGGGTGAAACCATGTACAATGGAAGGGAGGAATCTGCGGGTAGGGAGGCAGGTCGATGGCAATTCGAGTCGGCATCAACGGATTTGGACGAATCGGCCGGATGGTTTTGCGGGCGGCACTGCGATTTAGCGATGTGGATATCGTGGCCGTCAACGCCACAGCGGACGCGGCAACATTGGCACACTTGGTGAAGTACGACTCGGTCCACGGTTTATTCCGCGGAGACGTGGAGGCCGGGGACGGTTGCCTGTGGGTGAACGGCCGGGAGATCCGGCTGCTGAGCGATCGGGATCCACTGCAGCTACCCTGGGGGGATCTCGGCGTCGACATCGTCATCGAGGCGACGGGGAAATTTCGGGATCGGGATGGAGCCAGTAAACATGTGCAGCAGGGCGCGAAGAAAGTGGTCATTACAGCCCCTGGGAAAAACGAAGATGTCACCATCGTCATGGGTGTCAACGAAGATGTGTATGATCCTTCCCGGCATCACATCCTTTCGGCGGCCTCCTGTACGACGAACTGCCTGGCTCCGGTGGCCAAGGTGATTCACGACCGGTTTGGCATTGTTCAGGGCATGATGACGACGGTTCACGCTTATACCAATGACCAGCGGAATTTGGATAATCCCCACAAAGATCTGCGCCGGGCCCGGGCGTGTGGGCAGTCGATCATTCCCACCACCACCGGCGCGGCGAAAACGGTGGGCAAGGTATTGCCGGAGTTAGCGGGTAAGCTGGACGGGATCTCCCTCCGGGTGCCTACTCCGGATGTATCCATCGTGGACTTGGTGGCGACCTTGGAAGAGCCGGCCACGGTGGAGGAGGTCAACCGGGCGTTGCGGGAGGCCTCCCTCGGTCAGATGCGTGGGGTGCTCGATTACACGGAGGAGCCCCTGGTTTCCATCGATTTTGTCGGACGCAGCGCATCGGCCATCGTGGATGGACTCTCCACAATGCAGGTGGGAGACCGGATGATCAAGGTCATGGCCTGGTACGATAACGAATGGGGGTACTCCTGCCGGGTGGTGGATCTGGTTCGTTATATTGGGCGGCACGGGTTGGAGCGTCAAACGCCCGGGGAGGCCGTGGTGGGCGCGTTCGGCGGCTGATCCCGGATCGCTCCGGCTCCGGGTCCCGAGAACAAAGAGCCCTGGACAGCGGTTGTACCGTTGACCGGGGCTTTTTTATAATGGTAAACGAACCGCCAGCGGTGGGAGGTGAAGCGGTTGATCTATCTAGACAACAGTGCGACCACGCGGCCGCTTCCGGAAGTGGTGGAGGCGGCAACGGCTGCACTGCGGGAGCAATACGGCAATCCTTCTTCGGCGCATCGCCTGGGGTTGGCGGCGGAGGACGTGATAGAGGACGCCCGGGCGGATGTGGCCCGGTTGCTCGGCGTCAAAGCGAAGGAGATCGTATTCACCTCCGGGGGCACCGAGGCGATTAACGCCGCCCTGGTGGGGACGGCCCTGGCACACCGGGGACGGGGCAAGCACATCGTGACCACGGCGGTGGAGCACGCCGCCGTTCTGGAAACCTGCGGTTTCCTGGAGCAGGTCGGTTTCGAGGTCACCCGGGTCCCTCCGGAACCAAACGGAGTGGTGGATGCCCGGGCGGTGCTTGGGGCGTTGCGGGAAGACACGATCCTGGTCTCGGTGATGCACGTCAACAACGAGACGGGAGCGATTCAGCCGGTACAGACCCTGGGCCAACAGCTCAAGCGCTTGCCCAAGGTCATTTTTCATATTGACGCGGTCCAGTCTTTTGGCAAATTGGCCGTACCTTTGACCGGAGTCGACTTGATCTCTCTCAGCGCCCATAAAATCCACGGTCCCAAAGGAGCAGGAGCGCTGTATATCCGGGAAGGCCTGAAATGCGAGCCGCTGCTTCACGGTGGGGGCCAAGAGGCGGGGCGGCGCTCGGGAACCCCGGGGGTGCCGGCTATCGCCGGAATGGGGGCGGCCTGCCGGTGGTGGCTGGCCCACGGTCGGGAAGCCGTCAGGCAGTTGTCGGAGCTTCACGCGGCTTTTATCGAGGTGTTGCGGCAAAAGGTGCCCGGACACAGGCTGAATTCACCCCCAGACGGGGCGCCTCATATCGTGAACCTGTCTTTCCCCGGCTTTAAAGGAGAAGTTTTGGTGCACGCTTTAGAGGAACGGGGGGTTTACGTGTCCACCGCTTCAGCCTGTTCCTCCAGATCGGCGAAGGGCAGTCACGTTCTCCGGGCGATGGGGGTGGCGCCGGAGGTGAACGAAGGGGCGCTGAGATTCAGTTTTAGCCCTTTCAACACTGTGGCCGAAGTGGAGGAGGCCGGGGTGGCCTTGGCCGAGGTGGTGAAAGAACTGCGGCCGATGATGCGGAGGTAGGCGGGATGTATCGATTATTGCTGGTGCGGGAAGGCGAGGCGGCGCTTAAGGGAAAGAACCGGTCCTCTTTTGAGCGCCGTTTGTTGGACAATATAACAATGGCTTTGCGGCCCTTCACGGAGGCGCGAGTGTACCGGTCGGACGGGAGGGTGTTGGTGGACGTGGGAGGACATCCCTGGGAAGAGATCGCCCAGGCCGTATCCCGGGTTTTCGGAGTGGTCTCCCTCAGTCCGGTGCGGGTGGCGGGGCACGACCTAGAGGACATCGAAAACGCCGCCGTGGACCTGATGGAGCAGGTGGTGAAAAAGGCTGAAGCCGGTGGGGGCAGCGCGAATCAACCGTTGACATTCAAAGTGGAGGCCAGGAGGGCGTTCAAAGGCTATCCCTTGACCTCGCCGGACATTAGCCGCCGGCTGGGAGGCGCGGTGCTTGCCCGGGTTCCCGGGTTGCGGGTGGATGTCCACGAGCCCCAGGTGGAACTGGCTGTGGAGGTTCGGCCGGAGGAGGTGTACCTGTTTGCCGAGAGGATTCCCGGGCCGGGGGGACTCCCGGTGGGGGTGAGCGGACGGGCGATGCTCCTGTTGTCCGGGGGGATCGACAGCCCGGTGGCGGGCTGGATGACGATGAAACGGGGCGTTCAGGTGGAGGCGGTCCATTTTGATAGTTATCCTTTCACCAGTGAACGGTCCCGGAGAAAGGTGGAGCAGCTGGCTGACATCCTGGGGCCTTTTGAGGGCGGGATGACCTTGCATGTGGTTCATTTTACCGACGTTCAAAAGGCCATCCGGATGCACTGCCCCGAACCCTTCTACGTGACGATCATGCGGCGGATGATGGTGCGGATCGCCGAGCGCATTGCCACCCGGCGACGGGCTTTGGCCTTGGTGACCGGGGAAAGCCTCGGCCAGGTGGCGAGCCAGACCCTGGAGAGCATGGTGGCGATCAACGAAGTCGCGACCCTTCCCATTCTGCGGCCGCTGGTGGCCTGGGATAAAGTGGAGATCATCCGCCTCGCCCGCAGCATCGGGACATACGAGACCTCGATTCAACCGTACGAGGATTGTTGCACGATTTTTACGCCGCGAAACCCGAGCACCCGGCCCCGGTTGGACCAGGTTCACCGGGCGGAGGAGAAGCTCGACGTCGAAGCGTTGACGCGCGATGCGGCAGATCGCGTAGAGTCAGCAACCTTTGGGAGGAACTGGTCGCCGGCGGGCTCCATGAACGGGGCATACTAGAGTTGACCCACCATCAAAAGGAGGGGTCTTCATGGGAGCAGCAAGGCGATGGATGCGCACCCTGTCCACGGTGCTGGGGATCATCGGCGGGATCATGACTGTCCGCTCGGCCTTACTGCGCCGGCGGCAAAATCCGGCCCAGGCGTGGATCGGACGCCTGAGGCGGCGGGTCATGTAGAGGTTCGGGGGATTGCGAGGGCGGGTCGGCAGACCCGCCTTCTTTGTGAGGTGCGAGGTTTAAGAATTCGGAAGGAGGGGTATACCGGGGATAGATGACGGAATATGGGGGATTCTGCATGAAAACGATGCGACAGGATGCCTGGACGGCGGAAGACGATACCCGCCTGGCGGAAATCGTGCTGCGGCACATCCGGGAAGGGAGTACTCAACTCGCCGCCTTTGAAGAAGCGGCGGAACTGTTAAATCGGACGGCGGCGGCTTGTGGATACCGCTGGAATGCCTGTATACGAAAACATTGTCAGCCGGCGATCGACGTGGCGAAAAGGCAGCGCAAAGCCCGGGGGGTTCCGTGGCGCCGGGGGGCGGATTGGGAACGGGCCCGGGAAGGGAGTGAAGCCCAGCCTTCTTTATCGTGGGGGGGCGTCATTCGTTTTCTGCGCCAGTATAAGCAAGAGTACCAGGGGCTGTACGTCCGGGTGAAACAGTTGGAGCGGGACCTTGAGCGCGCCCGGGAGGAATTGGCCGTCTTGCGGGAAGAGCGGGAAGAGTTGGCAGAAACCTGCGAGCGCTGGAAACAGCGGTACGAAAGTTTGTCCGACGATTACCGGACGATACTTGGCATCATGGACCGGGCGGAGCGAAATGTCCGGGCGACAGAAGTGTGTCTGCGCCGGGTGGTGGGGGAGACGGAATCGTCCGATTGACACCGGCATGAGTCGGCCTGAATCCTTGCTCTTGGGCAATGCAGACATCTTATTGTATACTGGAGCCCAGGAGAACAAGACCGGGAGGGGGGCCGTCATGCAAGAGATTCGTCCATTCTCGAAGCTCCTCGTCGCCAACCGCGGAGAGATCGCCATCCGCGTCCTTCGGGCGGCGACGGAGCTTGGCATTCATACGGTCGCGATTTATTCCAAGGAAGACAGCCTGGCACTGCATCGCTATAAGGCGGACGAGGCCTACCTCATCGGGGAAGGCAAGGGGCCCGTGGAGGCATACCTCGACATCGAAGGCATCATCGCCTTGGCGAAGCGGTTAGAGGTCGACGCCATCCACCCGGGTTATGGATTTTTAGCCGAGAATGCTCATTTCGCCGCTCGTTGCGAAAAAGAGGGCATTGCGTTTATCGGGCCGCGGCCTCAGCATCTGGAAGCTTTCGGGGATAAGGTGACGGCCCGCCAGATGGCGGTGGACGCGGGACTGCCGGTGATTCCCGGCACCCCGGAACCTGTGCGCCAACTCCAGGACGCCCTGCGATTCGCCCGGGAGCACGGCTTTCCTTTGATTGTGAAGGCTGCTGCCGGGGGCGGCGGCCGGGGCATGCGGGTGGTGCGCCACAAGGAAGATCTGGAAGAGGCCCTGAGCCTGGCCCGTTCAGAAGCGGAAAAGTCTTTCGGGGACGGCACGGTGTATCTTGAAAAATTCCTGGAGCACCCGAAACACATCGAGGTGCAGATCCTGGGGGACCGGCACGGCAATCTGGTGCACTTATTCGAGCGGGACTGCTCGATCCAGCGCCGTCACCAAAAGGTGGTGGAAATCGCCCCGGCCCTGACGTTGACCGAGCCCCAGCGCCAGGCGATTTGCGACGCGGCCCTCCGGCTGATGCGCCGGGCGGGATACGTCGGCGCCGGAACGGTGGAATTCCTGGTGGCCCCGGACGGGTCGTTCTATTTTATCGAAGTGAATCCGAGGATCCAGGTGGAGCACACGATCACCGAACTGATCACCGGCGTGGATTTGGTGCAGGCCCAAATCCTCGTCGCCCAAGGGTACCGCTTAGATGACCCGGCCATCGGCATCCGGAGTCAGGAGTCGATCCACCGCCGGGGCTATGCGATCCAATGCCGGGTGACCACTGAAGATCCGGACAATCATTTTGTCCCCGATACGGGCAAAATCCTCGCGTACCGCAGTGCGGCGGGGTTCGGGATCCGCCTGGACAGCGGCAACGGCTACGCCGGGGCGGTGATTCAACCATACTACGATTCCCTGCTGGTCAAAATCTCCGCTTGGGCCCTGACGTTCGAAAGCGCGGCCCACAAGATGCTGCGTTCCCTTCGGGAGTTTCGCATCCGGGGGGTCAAGACGAACATCCCCTTTCTCGAAAATGTCGTCCAGCATCCGGATTTTCTCGCCGGGCGGTGCGATACCTCGTTCATCGACGGACATCCGGAGCTGTTCCGGACGGCAAAAAAGCGGGACAGGGGGACCAAATTACTGCAGTTTATCGGGCGGACCACGGTGAACGGCCACCCCGGCATCAAAAAACCTGAGAAAAAACCGCGGTTTCGGCAGGCTTTGGTTCCGGATTTTCCCGATGTGGCCCCAAGTGAAGCCAAGGGGATCCTGGACCGGGAGGGGCCCGAGGCCCTGGCGCGCTGGGTGATGGAGCAAAAGCCCCTTTTGGTGACCGACACGACGTTCCGTGATGCCCATCAGTCCCTTTTGGCGACCCGGGTGCGGACCCAGGATTTGCTCCGGGTGGCGGAGGCGACGGCTAAGGGGCTTCCCCAGCTTTTTTCGTGGGAGATGTGGGGCGGCGCCACCTTCGATGTGGCGATGCGATTCTTGAAGGAGTGCCCTTGGGAGCGCCTTGCCCGGATGCGGGAGGCGGCTCCGAACGTTCTTTTTCAGATGCTCTTTCGCGGTGCCAACGCCGTGGGATACACAAACTATCCTGACAACGTAATCACCGCCTTTGTGCGGGAGGCTGCCCGATCGGGAATCGACGTGTTCCGGATTTTTGACAGCCTGAACTGGCTGCCCGGGATGGAGTTGGCGATCGATGCGGTGCGTCGGGAGGGGAAGGTGGCCGAGGCGGCGCTGTGTTATACCGGGGATATCCTCGATCCGAAACGGGACAAGTATACGCTGAAGTATTATGTAAACCTAGCGAAAAACCTTGAGCGGGCCGGGGCGAATATACTGGGGATCAAAGACATGGCCGGGCTGCTCAAACCTTATGCCGCAGAAGTCTTGATCCGGGCGCTAAAGGAAGAGATCGGCATACCGATTCACCTTCATACCCACGATACGAGCGGCAATGGCGTGGCCATGCTCCTGAAGGCCGCAGAGGCCGGGGTGGATATTGTGGATACGGCGATCAACAGCGTGAGCGGTCTGACCTCTCAACCCAGTATGGGGGCGGTGGTGGCGGCCCTGCGTTTTCAGGAGCGGGACACGGGCATCGATCTCGGGGCGGTGGACCGCTTAAGCCACTACTGGGAAGTGGTGCGGTGCTATTATGAGCCCTTTGAGAGCGGGCTTCGGGCGCCTTCCACAGATGTCTATTATCATGAAATGCCCGGTGGACAGTTTACGAATCTCCGCCAGCAGGCCGAAGCGGTGGGGCTTGGCACCCGTTGGGATGAGGTGGTGCGGGCGTACCGGGCGGTGAACGATATGTTCGGGGATATCGTCAAGGTGACCCCCTCGTCCAAAGTGGTGGGGGATCTTGCCCTGTTTATGGTTCAAAATGGCTGGTCCCCGGAGGATGTGATCACCCGAGGGGAGACGGTGGATTTTCCCCAGTCGGTGGTGGAGTTTTTCCGGGGGTACATCGGCCAACCGCCGGGAGGTTTTCCGCCGGAGCTCCAGAAGGTGGTTCTCAAAGGCAAGGAACCGATCACCTGCCGGCCGGGGGAGCTCTTGGAACCTTTTGATTTTGCGGCGGCGAGGCGGCATCTGGAGGAGAAGTTTGGACGGGCCTTTTCGGATCGGGACCTGCTGTCTTATGCGCTGTATCCCCAGGTGTTTGAGGAGTTTGTGAGGCACAGGGAGGAATTCGGAGATGTGTCGGTACTGGACACCCCGACATTCTTCTACGGTCTGCGCCTGGGGGAGGAGATCACCGTCGATATCGAGCCGGGGAAGACGCTGATGGTGCAGCTGACCTCGGTAGGGGAACTTCGGCCGGACGGCACGCGGGTGGTTTATTTTGAACTCAACGGCACGCCCCGGGAAGTGACGGTGCGGGACGAAAGTGCCCAAGTGCTCGTCCAAGAGCGGCGGAAGGCCAACCCCGCGGTGCCCGGGGAGATCGGGGCCACGATGCCCGGCAAAGTGAGCAAAATCATGGTAGAACCCGGGGATGAGGTCCGGCGGGGCGAGCTCCTCATGGTGACCGAGGCGATGAAGATGGAAACGGCGCTCCAAGCTCCTTTTGACGGAGTGGTGAGGGAGGTGCTGGTGAAGGAATTGGATTCTGTGGAGGCGGGGGATTTGCTGCTGGTGATGGAGAAGGTGGCCGGGCAGTAAGAGCGGAGGCTGGCGGTCTCGGTGCGGCGGGGCGATCTTCACGTGGTGAGCAGGAACGATGGAGCCGGCCGGGGGGAGGAGGCGCCCCCGCGCGAACCGCCGGGCGGCGACACGGCCGACGGATGGCTCTGTGGATCAAAAACCGGCGCGCGGCCCAAGTTCATCGGGACAGATGTCGGTGGTAGTGGCCCCTGAATATCCTGGTTAGCGGACGCAAACCTAGGGGAAAGGGGCTGCGTGGGGTTGTTTGCGAGCACCTTTGATTTGGATTGGGACCTGTTGTGGCAGGATGGCTTTAAGAAAGTGAAAGAAGTGCACGACGACGATCTCGATCGGATGGAGCGGTACCTGCGGGTGTTGGACCGGATGCACGAGATGATGATGCGCCGGGAGCAGCTTTTGATGATGATGCATTATCGCCAGGTCATGATCCGTTATAACGAGATGGCGATCACGCACATGATGCACGGCCACCATCCGTATCATCACAAGGCGATGGCCATCGCCCAGGCGCATCATCATTATTGATGTAGGGGCCATGGGGTAAGGCGAAAATTGACTAAAAGGGACCGGGTTTGCGGGGTCAAGTTCGGGGCCCGCCTATTTTTTATAAAAAATAGGTGGGCCCTTTCGTTTTTTAACCAGTTTTAAAGTTGGTTTCTTAATAATCTGGCCGAGCCTTGGTCCCTTCCCAGAAAGGAGGCCGAGCAGGCCTTGGCATACAGCCGGTCCGCCGACGTGGGATGCGGATCAACTGGACATGGGGTATCTCGACCATCCGGGAACGACAGATGAAGGTCGGGCGGTCCGGGTTCGGCGGCCGGGCCAGTCTAGGGCGAGGAATGGAGAGAAACGAAAAGTATGGGTTTTGACAACCGAATACAGATAGGCCCAGGGAGAAGGGGGCGATACCCGTCCGTTCACAGGCGAGCAGGTGGGTGGTTGCTCAGTCGCCGGGGCGCTTTGGCCGGTACAGCCCGCATCGGCCGCCAGTCTGGGTCAAGTGGCGCTCGCTGCGGGGGGCAATCATTCGTTGGTCGTCACGTCGGACGGCACGGTGTGGAGTTGGGAGAATAACGGCCACGGCCAACTGGGGGATGGAACGACCCAACGTCGCGAAACCCCCGGCCCGGCGGGCACGATGTCAGGGTTTAGGCAGATCTCGGCCGGAGACGGCCACACTCTGGCGTTGACCCAAGGGGGTGCAGTTGTCGCCTGGGGTTGGAACGCCTTTGGTCAGCTCGGCAACGGCGGATCGGCCGATTCGTCGACGCCTGTTGCAGTACAGGGGCTGGCCACCGATTCCACGATTCAAGCCGTGGCGGCGGGCGCGTACCACAGTCTAGCTCTCACGTCAGATGGCCGGGTGTTCGCGTGGGGGGCAAACTCATATGGTCAGCTTGGAGATGGGACGACCAACAGCGCTTTGTCGGCTGTTCAGGTTCAGGGGTTGACCACGGCCTCGACCGTGGCGGTCGCTGTGGCAGCGGGTGGCAATCACAGCCTGGCGCTGACGAACGATGGCCGGGTGTTTGCTTGGGGGAAGAATTCCTCGGGTCAGCTCGGGGATGGGTCTACGACTTCGTCGGACTTCCCGGTTCAGGTCGAGGGGCGGCGTTTTTCTCGCTGCCGAGGAGAAAGTTTATCTCCGCCCATCTGTACCGGTTCGATTGTCCCGGGCCGGTGATCGACTTAAGGGCGAGGGACGCGGAGCGAGATTGAGGGGTCTGGGAAGAAAAATGACGAAATCTTATGATCAGTGACGCGCAGGAGGCTCTCAGAGAAGTTTTCGGCCTCGGTCGGCTTGTTTGCTGTATCAGTTCATCAATTTTCGGCGGATTTCCTCCGCTTCTTGCTCTGACAGGCCCGTGATGTCTATCACATCCGACAGCGAAGCGCCTTTGCGGAACATCTTTTCGGCCACTTGAACAGCCTTTAGATGTTCGCCTTCCTGACGGCCTTCTTCGTAAAGTTCCTCTACGATCTTGGACACCTTTCTTAGCTCCTTTCGCAAATGAGTCCGTTGTTGATCGTTCAGCGATTGGTCTCCAAGTGCCAGAATGGCGCTCACGACCAGATCCCGTTCGGTCTCGTCCGGCACTGCAGGCACAAGTTCCAAAACCCGCTCAAACGCTGTAGAAACACTTCGCACGTTCATATTGAGCGCCAAGGCCAGCCGCAACCGGTCACCTGGCTCCCATTGCCCGATTCGTAGATGTTCTTCGACTTCTTTCAGCGCCGCATCACCGTTTAAATCTGACAGGAAGACGTTTTCGACCCGGTACATTGCCGTTCCAATGTCCAGCTCGCTTGGAGCGCTCTGGATATTAGCATGATACAATACCACCGTTCGAACCTGCGCGAAATGCTGACGCGCCAACCGGGCATCGTATTCCAAAAAGCGATGCAACGTCGGTTCTCGCGTGCTCTGGAATTCCAAGTGGAACACTCGTCCGTCTCGCATCCGCCACGCCTTGTCGATCCGCAGTGTATTCGACGGCAACTCCGTAGGCAAGGGCTCGGCTAACTCTACACCGTGTACGCCCAATGCCTGCAATTGGAAATCGGCTGTTTTTCAACCGATCTCTCTTGCAATGGTCTGTAACCTCGAAATCCGCTCATCCATGTCAGGGTGCGTAGCAAATAGCCGCTCCCACCAGTGCCGGCGAATAACGGGGTCCAAAGCAAACAGCGAGGCGGCGGCAGTCGACCGGTTGGTGATGTATGGGGTGTAGCGGATTTTACTCAGCGCATTGATGAGTGGCTGCGCACGGCCCATGAGCACCACTGCCTGCCCATCGGCAAGGAACTCACGCCGGCGCATACTGGCTCGGACACCGATTTGAATCAGGATCACAGCGACTACGCCCACGATTATGGCTAGAACCGCCGTGATGAAACCAATCATGGCACTCTCTTGCGCCTGTCGGCTACGGCGCCGTCCTTCGGTCAATGCGACGCCCACTCCGACAAGGAATAACGTGATCGATACCCATTCAATCAGGCCAACGATGGCTATCCACCAAGCCGTAAACAGCGGATCTTGCATCCTGAGATGCGATACCTCGTGGGCCAACACTGCCTGCAACTCGTCGTCGCTCAGCCGATCAAGGATTCCTTTTGTGACACCGACATACTGGTGACCTCTAAGCACGCCGGCAGCGTAGGCGTTGCAGGCCTCCGCGGGGATAATGAACACCTTCGGCATGGGAATGTCCGCTGCTGAACACAGTGGCTCCAGCAAGCGAAGCACTCGACGCTCATCTTCAACCCACTGGCCGCGTTGTGCTCTTGCGATCAGTCCCACATGCCAGCCAGAGAAGACGATGGCATACACGATGGCTCCAACGACAATCACGGTCATGGTGATAACCCAATCCTTTGGGTCTTGCAACTTCTCGCCGATAACAAACCCAGCAAGAATGACGACGCCCCACAGCAACGCGAACCAGAACCATTTCCATTTGCGAGCCCGCGTGACACGTTCTTGAAGGGCAGTAAAAGTCTCCATAATCCCACCCCAAAAGTTAGTTATTTTATCTATACTTTTCAATGAAATAGTCGTCATTTCAACATATGGAGGGGAATTTTTCTGTAGATATGGCAAATCATACGAATGCAATTAGCGCTATGGGCGGCACGGTATTTGGATTCATCCTGTCTGTGGCGTGAACGCAGACGAATGAAAGTCAAGATCGTAAACGACAAATGTTTCTTCGCCAAACCCACTTTAAGGTTATTTCCTGGTACGACTATTGGGTCCATGTCCACGGCCCATTCGTATCCCCTCCTCCACGTACTGCCGCGCACACCTCCCGCATCGTGAGCCCTTCTTCCGGGGCGGAACCCATAGCTGGCCTCCGAAAATTGCGGGTCAAAGATCGGCGTCAGCACTTGCAGGAGCGCCTGCTGGATCAGGCGGCCCATCACGGTGAGGATCCCCAGCATCCGCTTGCCTCCCCCGGGTTTCGGGATTTCGACCCGGCGCACGGGCTGCGGTCGGTAGGTCCCCGCATTTCCAGTAAATCATGTGCGTGTGCGAGCTTAAATGTTATCCGGCAGAAGCGCCATGACCTGGCTCCCGTTGTGCCAAATGGAGACCGTCCTGCAGTGGACAGCAGACCGGGCCTCCGGATTGTCCAAGATGCCGTTGGAAGTCCACCGTATCCACTCTGTGCCGCATTCGATTCATCCCAAGGATTTATGCCGACGGGTGTCCGGTCCGGCAGTGCATTTTTGCGAATATAGCTGAAAAATCCGGCTCTGGAGTGTCCACTCTTTCTTGGAGAATAGGAATAACTTGGATAAATTTTTAATTGGTTTTAAGGTTCAGTTCTTATAATCATATGCGCGCTTGTACCTAACGGCAAGGGGGCAGTGCGGAGGATGGTATAAAGCCTTTCGGCCACGGCCTCCGTGGCTCCGGTAAAGGCCGCAGGTGTGACAGCGTGAAGCGAAACGGGGGACCTGATGGATCGAGACCCCCTGAGGGTGGTGATTCGACGGGTGCAGCTTAACTCGGGAAACAGCGGACAGGGGGAATGCGGATGAAAGGGTGGACAGCGAGGATTCACCGGATGGCCGTAATCGGTTTGATCGGGCTGATGGTGAGTGCCGCGGGGTGGCAGCCGGGGACGGTGCGGGCCGGCAACGGGCCGGCGGGTATGGACGGAGACGGAAGCCAAACAAATCCGTACGTGGTCACGAACAGGGATCAATTGGATGCCCTGCGGAACATGACCACGACTCCCGGAACATTTTTTGTGCTGGGGCAGGATATTGATCTCGGCGGCAACGAATGGGAGCCGATTCCTTCGTTTGGCGGGCATTTAGACGGACAAGGGCACACGATCACGGGTTTGACGATCACGTCCACTACGGCGGCCACCGTCGGCCTGATCGGGACCCTGGACAGCGGAGGGGAGATCAGAAACCTCACCCTGGACAATGTACAGATCACAACCGGTGACGGGCAGTTTTATGTGGGAGCCTTGGTGGGGAAAAATCGCGGCACCGTACGGAACGGCCGGGTGGCGGGGACCTTGACTGTGAATGCAGGAAATGGCTCTATCGGTGGTCTGGCCGGCTTGAACGGCGATCGCAGAACCGATGACGTCGGATCCATTGTGGACAGCTCGGCTTTGGTCAGCATTACGGCCACCGCGACCAACGCCACCATCTGCGGACTTGTGGGAACAAACACGGAGGGTTCTACGATTCAAGACAGCCACGCCGAACGGCCGGTGACGGTTAACGGTGCAGGAAACTTGATCGGCGGGCTGGTGGGGAACAATGTCGGCTCCGTGTCCGGCAGTTATGCGACGGGGAACGTTCATCTTGAGGACGTGGTGAACAATGATGGTCTATCTTCGTATGTAGGCGGCTTGGTCGGAGAGAATCAGGGTTCTGTTCAAGACAGTTACGCAACGGGAAATGTGTCCGGAAAGGGCGGTTCCCGAGCGAATTACGGCGGGTTGGTCGGGTACAACCTTAACGGCGCGATTGTCCGCAGTCATGGCGCAGGAGGGGTGGGCGTCGCCGATGTGCCAAATGCCTTGGTCGGAGGGCTTGTCGGGTTCAATGACACAGGAGAAATGGCTCCGAATCCGGCGATCATCGAGTACAGCTACTCAAAAGGTCAAGTTGAGGTATCATCCAGTGACAATGCTGGAGTCGGAGGACTGGTGGGGAATAATCGAGGGTCTGTGAAAATCAGCTATGCGATGGGAAATGTCGTCGTAGGGTCCGGTGATAGGTCCTCCGTGGGCGGTTTGGTGGGAATTCATGACTCTCCCGGCACCATAGAAAACAGCTATGCGGAGGGTGCTGTGCAAGGGGGAGGCTCAAATTTTGATGTCGGAGGTCTGATAGGGGATAATTGGGCAGGCATGGTGAACAGTTATGCATTTGGGAAAGTGACGACGGAGCCAAGTGCAAGTGTCGGGTGCGTAGGAGGGCTGATCGGATACAACGAAGGAGTAGGCACCGCCGACGGTTGCTACTGGGACGTGGACCCGTCAGGGCAAAAGGATGGATTCGGGACAAACGATAACAATGCCAACCCACCGGTGGTGACCGGAAAATCCACCTCCGAAATGAAGCAACAAAGCACCTTTGAAGGGTGGGATTTTACCTATATCTGGGGCATCGATCCGGGCAACAGTCGGCCGTTTCTCTTGGCCCTGTTCTCAGGAGGACTGGCGTTTGAACCGCCCCAGTATGAGATGAATGTAGGGGCGAGCCGGGATGCGGTATTGTCCGCGCAGTATTCGGACGGGAATCGTTGGCATGTCACCACTTGGGCGACGGTCGTGTCTTCGGATCCCGGCGTGGCCGATGTGGCAAAAGTGGAGCCGGTATGGAAAGTGACCGGGAATCAGGCCGGGACGGCAACGTTGACGGCATCATTCCCGAATTTGGCCGATGTCCCCAATTTGCCCAAGGCGACGGCGACGGTGACGGTCGTTTCGCCGTCTTCCGGAGGAGGCGGCGGAGGGGGCGGCGGAGGTTCCGGTCCTGTTCTGCTTCGCCTGGTGGCAGTGCCCGAGTCCCTGGACCTGAACGTCGGGCAGACCGGGGCCGTCCAAGTGTACGCCGAGTACGCGGGAGGCTGGAAACAGGACGTGACGGGGCTGGCGACCTATCAGAGTTCCGATTCTGCGGTGGCGGAGGTGGACGGCCGGGGCCGGGTGACGGGCAAGAGCCCGGGAACGGCTGAGATCGGGGTGTCCTATCAGGGACAGACGGTCCGGGTGAAGGTGACCGTAAAGGACGTGACGCCTCCGGGTCCGGATTTCACCGATATCAAGGGCCACTGGGCGGAGGCCCTGATCCGGGAGGCGGCCCGGGGATGGGTGACCGGATTTCCCGACGGCACCTTTCGGCCCGACCAGCCGGTGACCCGGGGCGAATTTGCCGTCATGGCCATGAAAGCCTTCGGGTGGGCGCCCACGGAAGGACCGTCATTGCCGTATCTGGACCGGGACGGGATTCCTGACTGGGCCCGGGATGCGGTGGCGGCCGGGACGGTCCTCGGGGTCCTCAAAGGGTACGACGATGGATATTTTCGACCCGATCGGCTGATCAGCCGGGCGGAACTTGGGGTGATCATCGCCAAAGCGGCGGGGTTGCCGGTGATGGCCGGCGCCCACACCACCTTTGCCGATGACAGCGCCATTCCCGAGTGGGCTCGGAGGTTTGTGGCGGTGGCCCAAGAGGCCGGACTGTTGGTCGGGAGGGGTGACAACCAGTTTGAGCCGGAAGGTTTGACCACCCGGGCCGAGACGGTGGCGGTGCTCCTCAAAGCCGCGGCCGGTCAAAATTCTGGCGGCGGAACGGCGTCTGCGCCATCCGTTGCTGAATAGCATCCCAATTCTATAAGCTGGGGTTCGGGCGACAGAGGTGTCACCCGGCCCCGGCTTTTTGTTTTCGACGGGATTCGACTTTCTATGGTTGACCGACGGTTGGGGATTCCGTATAATAAATGGGTAAGTATCCTACCCATCGGTAAGCCCGAGGCCACCCCGGGGATGGGCAGGGGTTGAGGGGATGAGGGAATATGGGCGATGCAGCGTGCCCAATTGAGCGCACTCTTCAGGTCATCGGCAAGAAATGGATGGTCTTGATTATTCGGGAGTTGTTTCGGGGGAAGCGCCGGTTTGCGGAGATCGGGCGAAACTTGCAGATCACGGACAAGGTGTTGTCCGAGCGGCTGAAAGAGCTGGAAGAACATGGAATTGTCGAGCGAACGGTTTATCCGGACGCTTCTCCACCCCGGGTGGAGTACACCCTGACGGAGAAGGGGCGGTCATTGAATATTGTCCTTGAGTCGATGATGGAATGGGGCTCTAAGTACGCATAAGTCCGTCGGGCCGGCCGATACTAGGGGCAAAATGCCCCGAGGAAAGGTGGACGACGGATGCCCAGGCGAGAGGAAAAACGCACAGAATCGGGCGATCAAAAGCGGCGGGAAGGTGCAGTGACAGCGGGAGGAGAAGAGGAATACCACGCCTACCCCGGGAAACCCATGCCCTGGACCACGGGGTTTTTGACCGGTTTGTTTGGCCCCTACGGTGGAGGCTTCGGCTTTTGGGCGCTGCTCGGGGTGTTGGCGGCGGTGGCGGTATGGGTGGTCGTCGCGCTGTTCAGTCGCTAGAACCGGCCGCTTTGGTCTGCCCCGAACGGGTGGATACCAGTGAAGAAGGACAAAGAGCACATTATCTTTGATCTGGATGATACCTTGGTGCACTGTAATGTGCACTTTCTTCGTGTCCGCAGGAATTTTGTAGAGCAAATGCTGAGTTGGTTCGGGCGGGGCGGGGTGACGGGCCGGGAGATTTGGGCGACACAGTCCCGGATCGATCTGGAGCAGGTGGAGAAGGGCGGCTTGCAGAAAGATCATTTTCCCCAGTCCTTGGTGGAAACCTACCGCATATTTTGTAAGCGGTTCGGGCGCAAAGCGGAGCCCGAGGAGGAACGGTCTTTGCTCGCCCTGGGTTACCGGGTCTACGAGTCGCCGGTCATTCTCTACCCCTATGCCCGGGAAAGCCTCGAGGAGTTGCGGGATCGGGGACATGTCCTATATCTTTATACCGGCGGGGATCCCGAGGTTCAGCTCCGGAAACTGGAACAGTCCGGGCTGAGCCGATTTTTCGATCCGGAGAGGCGGTTTGTCACTCCCTTTAAAGACCGCGTCCGATTGGGCGAGCTGCTCCATCAGTTTGACCTTCCCGCCGGAGGCGCGTGGATGGTGGGGAACTCTTTGCGAAGCGATATTCTGCCGGCCCTGGAGCTGGGTTTGACGGCGATTCACGTGCCGGAAGAGCAACCCTGGGAGTTCGACCACGCGGTGATCCCGGAGTCGTACTATTCGCGGTTGCATCACGTATCCGGGTTGCGGGAGGTCCCCGCCGTCATCATTGGAGAGAGAGGTGTGGCCGGATGACCGAACAGAGGCATCTGCGCAATGTGGCCATCGTGGCCCACGTGGATCACGGCAAGACGACCCTGGTGGACCAGATGCTGCGGCAATCCGGCTCGTTTCGCGAAGGGGCCCGGGTAGAAGAACGGGTCATGGATCAGGGAGAATTGGAGCGGGAGCGGGGCATCACCATTCTCGCCAAAAACACCTCCATTCGCTACGGGGAGTACGTGATCAACATCGTCGACACCCCGGGACACGCGGATTTTAGCGGCGAGGTGGAGCGGATTATCCGCATGGTGGACGGCGTGCTTTTGGTGGTGGACGCTTTTGAAGGGGTGATGCCCCAGACCAAATTCGTCCTGCGCAAAGCCTTGGCGGCCGGGTTGGCGCCCATCGTGGTGTTGAACAAGATGGATCGCCCCCAGGCACGGCCCGAGGAGGTCCTGGAGCAGGTGTACGATCTGTTTCTGACCCTTGAGGCCTCGGATGAACAATTGGATTTTCCCGTCCTCTACGCCTCGGCCGTGCAAGGAACGGCCACCTTGGACCCGGCGGTTCCGGGCAAGGACCTGGGGCCACTCTTTGAAGCGATCATCCATCGGATTCCGGCCCCCGGGGGAGATCCTTCCGGTCCCCTGCAGTTTCAGGTCACCCGGCTGGATTATGATGAGTACCTGGGGCGCATCGGCGTGGGCCGGATCTACCGGGGGACGCTGACTTCAGGACAGAGGCTGGCGCTGGTTTCTCCCGGGACGGAACCCCGCTCGGTCCGGGTGCAAAAATTGTACGGCTTTGTCGGCCTCTCCCGGGTGGAGTTGGAGAACGCCGGGACCGGTGATCTCGTGGGGGTGGCGGGGATCCCGGATATCACCGTCGGTGAAACCCTGGCCGACCCCGATCAGCCGGAGCCCCTGCCGGCTATTGAGGTGGAGGAGCCCACGATCGAGATGACGTTTCTCATTAACGACAGCCCCTTCGCCGGCCGGGAAGGGACCTTTGTGACCTCCCGCCAGCTGCGGGAGCGGCTCTACCGGGAGACCGAGCGGGACGTGAGCTTGCGGGTGGAAGACACGGACAGTCCGGACGCCTGGCGGGTGGCCGGGAGGGGCGAGCTGCACTTATCGATTCTGATCGAGACGATGCGCCGGGAAGGGTACGAGCTTCAGGTGTCCAGGCCCCGGGTGATCCTGAAAGAGCGGGATGGCCGGGTCTACGAACCTTACGAGTGGTTGACCGTGGATGTACCCGAGGAGTTTGTGGGCGTGGTCATGGAACAGATCGGCGCGCGCAAGGGTGAACTCCAAAATATGGAACCGACCGGCCAAGGGACGAGCCGATTGGAATTCATCGTTCCCACCCGGGGGTTGATCGGCTACCGCAGCCGCTTTCTCACTGAAACCCGGGGGAACGGGGTGATGCACCACCGGTTCTACGATTACCGCCCCCGGGAGGAGGGGCTCCCCGGCCGCAGTCAAGGGGTGTTGATCGCCGCGGTGGAGGGGACAGCCACCGCCTATGGCATTGAGTCCGTCCAGGACCGGGGCGTCATGTTTATCGAGCCCGGCGTCGAGGTGTACGAGGGCATGATCGTCGGCGAGCATTCCCGGGAACAGGATATCACTGTCAACGTGTGCAAGGCGAAACACGTCACCAATATGCGGGCTTCAACAAAAGAAGAAGGCATCCGGCTGAAGACGCCGCGCAAAATGTCCTTAGAAGCCGCCCTGGAGTATCTGGCCGACGACGAGTACTGCGAAATCACCCCGAAAGCGGTGCGGCTCCGGAAGCGGATTTTGTCGAAATCCGAGCGGGAGCGGGCAAACCGGGGGAAGGCGGGGGCCCGGACCTAGGCTCCCGCCCTTCTTTTTATTTCTGCGCATCAAAATTCGCGCATATTGCCCCACATGTGGTATACTGTGGAGTAAAGATCGGGTTAAGGCCGCTCCACACCGGATGACGGGGCCTGTTTCCGCCAGGGGGGATTCCGGTGGATCAAGAATTCGTCTATCCGTTGACCATGAAAGATGGCAAGGTGTTCGATGCCTTGGGGCAGGATGTCACAGAACAGTACCAGCGGGTCAAGCAAGCGGAGGCTGCGGAGCGGATGTTGCGTGCCTTGGAGATCCTGCAGCAGAAAAAAGCCGAGGGGACTCCGACCCAGCACCTTCTTTACGTGGACACCGCTTTTCGATACTGCGCGGTGGTGGAGACTTTTGCGGGGGATGATTTGTCAGAACGACTCAATCTTGCGTACGCCGAGCGCGTTCACGAAGATGACAAAGGTCGGCTGTTTTTGGACAAAGTGAACCGGGCCCTGTACCCGATCGAAAGCCTGGCGGAACTGTACCGCATGGCCCGATCGGGCATGTTTTCCACGGCGGTGGCGGAAGCGATTTGGGACAATCGCGAAGCGGCTTTTTATCTAATTCGGGATTTGTGGGATCCGGCCGTATAATTGTCGCGAAAAGACTTGCTTTTCAAAGGGCAAAGGGGATACACTGGTCGTGTAGGCAATCGATCTTACCGGGAGGTGTTGAGTGGATGATAACGCTGACCCAGGAAGCGGCCGGGAAGCTCAAGGAGCTCATTGCCGACAAAGGGCGCGAGGATCTGGCGGTTCGGGTGTTCATCAAAGCCGGGGGCTGCAGCGGTTTCAGCTACGGCATGGCCCTGGATGAGCCGAAGAATGAGGACAATGTCGTGGAGTCCGAAGGTGTCCGGGTGGTGATCGACCCGATGAGCGCTCCGTACCTCACCGGGGCGGAGATCGATTACGTGGATACCCTCACCGGGGCGGGGTTTAAGATTCACAACCCCAACGCGGTCTCCACCTGCGGATGCGGTCATTCGTTCCGTACGGCGGACGGGGCCGATGAGCCCGGTTGTTGCGATCATTGAGCGACCTGAAGGGTTTTCCATGATCCCGTCACCCGCGGCGAGAACCGCGGGTTTTTTATGTCCGCAGGGGGCTACTGATCCTGGGTTTTCAGCTCAAGGGCCTTCAAGGGTATTGTCCACCGTTCGGCCGAAGGGTTTGCCCCGTGATCCAGTCGCTGTCCGGCCGGGAGAGAAACAAAACCGCCCGAGCCACGTCCTGGGGGGTGCCGAGGCGTCCGATCGGGATCTGATCGGCGATCTGGGCGCGCTCTTCGGGAGAAAAGGGGCCCAGCATGCCCGTATCCACAGGCCCCGGGGAGACGGCGTTGACCGTTACCCCCGTTCGGGCCACTTCTTTGGCCAGGGCCCGGGTGAAGGCGATGAGCCCGCCCTTGGCAGCGGAGTACGCCACTTCCCCCGCCCCTCCCGTTTCCCCCCAGATCGAGGCGATGTTGATGATCCGCCCGTATCCCCGGCGGATCATGGCTGGGAGAGCCGCCCGGCAGGTGGCGTAGACCGCCTTTAGGTTCAGGGCGAGGAGGTGGTCCCATTCTTCCTCTTCGGTGTCGATGAGGAGCTTGTACGCAGTGTTACCCGCCGCGTTGACCAGAATGCGGAGAGGGCCCAGGGAGTCGGCGGCCCGGCGGACGAGATCCCGGGCTTCGTCACTACGGGTGAGATCCGCTTCGAGGACGACGGCTTCCACTCCGGATGCCCGGCAAGCGGAGGCGGTGAGAAGGGCGGCCTCCAGACGACGGTGGTAATGCAGGGCCACATGGGCCCCGGCATCGGCGAGCTCCTTGGCGATGGCTGCGCCGATGTTCCCGGATGCCCCGGTGATCAATGCCACGTGATCGGCCAGTGGCCGCCCGGTGGATGCTGCCATCGATTTCACCCCGGTTCCTCTGTCATTGTTTCGACAATAAGCGTATACCCGAAGGCGTAAAAGGGCAAGCCCTGGGGGGCGACAGAACAGACGCTGCGGAACCTGAACGAGCGATCGGTCAGCGACAGGATTTTGCCCCGATGTGTCGAAAATGGTAAATGGGTAGGAGCGCCTTTATGGAGCGAACATGGAGAGGTGAGGTGACGAGAGAGTGGGGACACAACCTCAGCGGGTGCAAATCGTGGAAGTCGGCCCGAGAGACGGGCTGCAAAATGAGCCGGATGTGGTTCCGACGGACGTGAAGGTGGCGTGGATCGACCGACTCAGCGAGACCGGACTAAAGCGCATCGAAGTAACATCTTTCGTCAACCCGCGCTGGATTCCGGCTTTGGCGGATGCCGAAGAGGTGATGCGGCGGATTCGGCGAGCAGAGGGGGTGCAGTACAGTGCCCTGGTTCCCAATGTGAAGGGACTGGAGCGGGCCGCAGCCATCGGGGTGGAGGCCGTGGCGGTGTTCATGTCCGCCAGTGAGACCCATAACCGAAAGAATATCAACAAGTCAATCGCCGACACGTACCCGGTGCTGGCCGAGGCGGTTCAAGAGGCGAAGGCCGGAGGAATGTTTGTCCGGGGTTACGTTTCCACGGCCTTTGGGTGCCCCTTTGAAGGCAGGGTACCCGTGGAACAGGTTCGAGAGGTCTCCCTGCGTCTCTTGGAGATGGGAATCGACGAGCTATCGGTGGGAGATACCATCGGCGTGGCGACGCCGGCGGATGTTCATCGATTGGTGGACCTCCTGTTAAAAGACGTGTCGATCGACCGGTTGGCGCTGCATTTTCACGATACGTATGGCATGGCCATTGCGAATATTTATGCGGCCATGGAGCACGGGGTCTACATTTTCGATGCCTCCTTAGGCGGGCTGGGCGGCTGTCCATACGCCCCCGGGGCCACGGGGAACGTGGCCACCGAGGACGTCCTGTACCTCATGCGAGGGTGCGGGGTGGAGACCGGGGTTTCCTTTGAAGCGGCTCTGGGAGCGGCGGAATTTATCGAAGGTGCCTTGGGCCGGACCTTGCCCGCCCATAACCTCCGGGCCCGGCGGGGCGCTTCGTGCAGTAACGATCACGCCGATTTGCACCAATGTTCACGGTAAAGGGGGACGTCCGATTCATGAGTGGGTACGAAGACATTCGAAACAAGATCCTGGGGGGCGGCGAGGAAAAGTATCATGAGAAACTTCGCCGGGACGGGAAATTGTTCGTGCGTGACCGATTGCGTCTGCTGTTGGACGATGATATTTCTTTTGAAGAGGGGTTGTTTGCCAATTGCCAGGCGGAGGGGTTGCCGGCGGACGGGGTGGTGACGGGAGTCGGCCGCATCCACGGGCGCACAGTCTGCTTTATGGCCAATGATTCCACGGTGAAGGCCGGGTCCTGGGGAGCCCGGACGGTGGAAAAGATCCTGCGGATCCAGGAACTCGCCGAGAAAATGCGCGTCCCCCTGTTGTATCTCGTGGATTCGGCGGGCGCCCGGATCACCGATCAGGTGGAGATGTTCCCGGGCCGCCGGGGGGCCGGGCGGATTTTTTACCATCAAGTGCGCCTTTCCGGGGTGATCCCCCAGATCTGTTTGTTGTTTGGCCCTTCCGCGGCTGGAGGCGCCTATATTCCAGCTTTCTGCGACCTGGTGATTATGGTGGAGGGAAACGCCAGCATGTATCTTGGCTCCCCCCGGATGGCGGAGATGGTGATCGGGGAGAAGGTAACTTTGGAGGAGATGGGCGGCGCCCGGATGCACTGCTCGGTGAGCGGCTGTGGGGATGTGTTGGCCAAGGATGAACAAGAGGCGATCGCCGCAGCCCGGGAGTACTTGAGATTCATGCCGAACAACTGGCAGGAGAAGCCGTCCCGGGCTGAACGCCGGCCCCCTAAAGCCAGCGAGCGCCCTCTTTCGGCGATTATCCCCGAGAATCAAAATGTGCCTTTTAACATGTACGATGTCATCGATCGCCTGGTGGACGAAGGATCATTCTTTGAAATCAAGCGCCTCTTCGCCCAGGAGTTGATCACGGGGCTCGCCCGGATCGACGGACGGCCGGTGGGGATCGTCGCCAATCAACCCCGGGTCAAGGGCGGGGTTCTGTTTGTGGACTCCGCGGACAAAGCGGCCCGGTTTGTCATGCTTTGCGACGCTTTTTCCATTCCCCTTCTGTTTTTGGCGGACGTGCCGGGTTTCATGATTGGGACGAAAGTTGAACGCCAAGGGATTATTCGGCACGGCGCCAAAATGATCGCCGCCGTTTCCGAGGCCACGGTGCCAAAGATTTCGGTGATCGTCCGCAAAGCCTACGGAGCCGGGCTTTATGCCATGGCGGGTCCGGCCTTTGAACCCGATGCCTGCATTGCTCTCCCCGGGGCGCAAATCGCAGTGATGGGACCCGAGGCGGCGGTGAACGCCGTGTACAGTAACAAGATCCAGTCTCTGCCCGAGGCAGAAAGACCCGGTTTTATCGAGGAGAAGCGGGAAGAGTACCGCCGGGATATCGACATCTACCGCTTGGCTGGGGAGCTCGTGGTGGATGAGATCGTGGAGCCGGATCGACTGCGGGAGGAACTCATCAAGAGATTCGCGGCCTATGAAACGAAGGAGTTGACCTTTGCTCGGCGCAAACACGCGGTCTACCCGGTTTAACAGAGCGATCCCAGAATGAGCGCCGACCGCCTTGGGCATCCTAGCCTCAGCAGATGGAGGGGGGCCGGGAGCATATGTGGCGGCAGGCGCGAAATCCGTCTTGGATATGGTTGGCAGTTGCCGGGGCGGTGCTGTTGGCGAGCCCCCAAGGGCGAAAGGCGGTGGCTCGCTGGGCCCGAACGGCGGCGGAGTGGTTGGAAGGGATGGAACACGGCGGTAAGACCCGGGGCCTTGGTGGGTCGCAGCATTCCCGGGGCGAAAAGGGGCACTCATCCCGGGAGTCCGAATTGCAGTCCGGGCCGCCGAAGGCGGATCAAGGGAGCCGACTGAATCCCGGGGCCCGGGGTGTAGAGAGGCGCGGGCTTTCGAAAGAATCCAAGTTCGAACAGACCCGCGGTGATGGAGAACGGGCCACGGGGAGCCGGGATGCGGAAACCGCCGAAGGTCAGGTCGTCTGGTGGGTGACGAAGCCCGCCGGCACCGGAGATGAAAGGGAATCATGACGAGGAAAAAAAGGACTACATGGAATCCTGCCGATTCGGGCAGGATTTTTTTGCTGCCGAGGAGAATATGAAGAGTGTGGTGGAAAGTGGGGGTAAGTGGGGAGTTAGGGGGAAGGGTGGTGAGCGACCTTGTTCATCGGGGAGTTCAGTCATACCGTGGATGACAAAGGTCGGCTCACCATGCCCGCCAAATTTCGGGAAGGCCTCGGTCCGGGTTTTATTCTAACCCGGGGGTTGGACCGCTGCCTTTTCGCTTACCCGCGAAAAGAATGGGAGAGCGTCGAAGCAAAGTTGAAGACCCTACCTGTGGCCCGACCAGAGGCTCGGGCGTTCATGCGATTTTTCTTTTCTGGGGCGACGGAGTGCGAATTTGATCGACAGGGGCGGATTCTGATTCCCGGGTCCCTTCGCGAGTATGCGTCCCTGGAGAAGGATTGCGTGATTATCGGGGTTTCTAGCCGGGTGGAAGTGTGGGCCAAGGAGGCGTGGGATGCGTATTTTGACAAGGCCCAGGAATCTTTTGCCGGCATAGCGGAAAGCCTGGCAGAGCTGGGATTTTAAGATCGGGGGGAGTGCGTTGGCGTTCCGCCACGAACCGGTTTTGCTTAACGAGGTCCTCGCGATACTCCAGCCTCGCCCGGGCGGATTGTACGTGGACGGCACCGTGGGAGGGGGAGGGCACGCCCAGGCGATCCTTGAGGCTTCGGCACCGGACGGCCGGCTGATCGGTATCGACCAGGACGATGAAGCCTTGACCGCCTCGAAGGAGCGTCTGACCCGTTATGGAGGACGGGTGACGACCGTCAAGGGGAATTTTCGTCACATCAAGGAGATTCTTTGGAGTCTCGGTGTGATCGAGGGCGTGGACGGGATCCTTCTCGACGTGGGGCTGTCCTCCCCTCAGGTGGACGAGGCGGAGCGAGGATTTAGCTATCGCTTGGACGCCCCTCTCGACATGCGAATGGATCTTTCCGGAACGCTGACCGCCCGGGACATCGTCAACAGTTGGCCCGAGGCGGAGCTTGCCCGGGTGGTCCGGGATTATGGGGAAGAACGATGGGCGGGCCGCATCGCCAAAGCCATTGTGAGGCGGAGACAACGCCAGGCCATCGAGACCACTGGGGAGTTGGCGGAACTGGTCAAGGAGGCCATTCCGGCTGCCTCCCGACGGCATGGACCTCATCCCGCGCGAAGGACCTTTCAAGCCTTGCGTATTGCGGTGAATGATGAGTTGGGAGCGCTGGAGGAGGGGGTGAAGGGGGCCCTGGATGTCCTTCGCCCGGGCGGGCGGTTGGCGGTGATTGCCTTCCATTCCCTGGAGGATCGTATCGTCAAGCGGATTCTCGCTGAGGAGGCCAGGTCCTGCATTTGCCCCCCGGAAGCGCCAGTGTGCACCTGTGGACGTCGGCCTCGGGTCCGGCTGATCGGCCGCCGGCCGATCGTTCCCGGTCCCGAGGAACTTGCGCGCAATCCCCGGGCCCGTTCAGCCAAACTTCGCGGGGCCGAGCGCCTTGCGCAGGAATAAGGGAGTGTATGGGATGGCGGCTGTGAAACCATTGAAACAGGTCGTGACAAAACCGAGTGTCAAACCCCGCCGTGGAGAAAGGCGGCTTCCCCGCCTATCGCCGGAGGTGGTGCGCGACCGGGTTTCGCTGGTCGCCGTGGTGCTGTTGGCCGTCGCGGTGGTAAGCTGGGTGATTTCCCGGGACGCGGCGATCACAGCCCGCAACTATCATGTCCAGGAGGTTCAGGGCCAGGTGGCTGATCTCGAACAGCAGAATAACGTGCTGCAGGGCGAGGTCAGCCGGCTCTCCGCGCCTTCCCGGGTGGTGGATGTGGCGAAAAAGATGGGGCTGGTGCCTGTTTCCCCGGATCAGTGGCGGGTGCTCTCGGCCTCGGGAGGTGGGGCGAGCCGATGAGACGCGGACGCCGAAGGCATGTGTGGCTACTCGGGGGATTGGTGGCGACCCTTGCGGCCGTCACATTGCGGCTGGGCTGGATCCAGGTGGTGGATACCCCGGCTTGGGCCGCCCAGGCGGAAAACGTGTGGGTGGCCAATGAGGATCTCCCCGCCAATCGAGGGGAGATCCTAGACCGCAACGGCCGGGTGCTGGCGGAGACGGTGCCTGCGTACAACGTGGTCCTCCACACGAAAGCGGGACAGTTTCCGGACATTCCCGTGGTCGGTGAAGCTGCCGTCGCGAAACTGGCTCCCCTGGTGCACATGACCCCCGCCCAGATCGACCAGGTGGTGTCTGCCGCCGGGGAATGGACCGAACTGCGCCCCGGGGGAATGCGCCTGGATGAAGACGTAGCTCAGAAAATTCGCAGTCTTAAGTTGCCGGGGGTATTTTTGACGGACACCACAAAGCGCGTTTACCCTGGCGGAAGTTTGGCGGCCCATGTTCTGGGGTTCACGAACGTGGAGACCGGGGAGGGCCAGGCCGGGGTAGAACTGGAGTACAATAACATTCTCAAAGGGCAGCCCGGTCACGCCCGGTACCTGAAAGACCGGAACGGGTATCCGCTCCCCTTCGGGAAGGAGCAGATTGACCCGCCGGTGGACGGGAAAAATGTGGTGCTCACCATCGACAGCGCCATTCAGGCCATCGTCGAACGGGAACTCGACCGGCTCATGGCCGATGCACATCCGCAAACGGCCTCGGTCATCGTGGCCGACCCCCGCACCGGGGAAATCCTGGCCATGGCAAACCGCCCGACCTTCGACCCGAATCAGTACTGGAAATCCAGTTCATCGGTGTTGGACCGGAACATCGCCATCTCCGACCCTTTTGAGCCGGGTTCAACTTTTAAGCTGGTCACCTTGACGGCCGCCCTGGCGGAGCATAAGGTGAATCTCAACGACACCTTTCAATCCGGAAAGATCGTGGTTCAAGGGGTGCCGATCCACGACTGGAATTGGACGGGGTTCGGAACCATCAGCTTCCGGCAGGCGGTCATCGTCTCCAGCAATGTGGGATTCGTCATCCTGGGGCAACGGGTCGGGGCCGAAAAACTGTACGAGTATATCGATCGATTCGGTTTTAATTCCAAGACCGGGATCGATCTCCCCGGTGAAAGCGGGGCCCAGTTGTTCGATCCCGCGACCATTCGGCCCATCGATTTGGCGACGACCGCTTTTGGGCAAGGCATTGCGGTGACGCCGATCCAGCAAGTGGAAGAGGTGATGGCAATCGCCGACGGGGGAAAGCTGGTTCGCCCCCATGTGTTAAAAGAGGTGGTCGATCCCAAGACTGGAGCAGTCTTGCGGAACCAAGGGACCGAGGTGATTCGAGACGGGGTGGCTCCCCCGGATGTGTTGAACACGGTTCGGCAGATTATGGAGGATGTCGTGAGCAAAGATACATCAAAAGCGGCGTATATCCCGGGGTATCATGTAGCCGGGAAGACGGGCACCGCCCAGATTCCTTTGCCGAATCATACGGGATACTACCCGGATCGCTACCGGACGTCTTTTATCGGTTTCGCCCCGGCACATGATCCCCGGGTCCTGATCTACGTCACGGCCGAAGCGCCAAAGGTGGCCCTCCAGTTCGGAAATACCGTGGCTTCGCCGGTGGCAAAAAGGATCCTGGAACAGGTGTTGCCCTATCTCGGGGTGGCCCCGGATCCCAAGGATCTGGCGGCGAATCCTCCCAAAGGCGCGCCGAACCCGGCCCCGCCCGCTCCGCAGAATCTCGTGACCGTGCCTTCGGTGCAGGGGAAGGACAGCGGGCAAGCCCAGCAAATTCTCCGGGCTGCTGGCCTGAAGGCGTGGCTGACCGGCAAGCCGGGTCCTGTGGCGCACCAGTGGCCGGCTCCCGGCGTTCAGGTGGCCAAGGGGGCGGGGGTGGTGCTACAGACTCCGGCCAGGGATGACGGGAAGGTGGCTGTTCCGGATTTCACCGGGCTCACGATGCGGGACGCCGCAGATCTGTGCGCAGCGGTGGGTCTGAAACTGAGTCCCACCGGCGATGGCTGGGCGATCTCCCAGAGCGTGCCCGCCGGCGGGCTTGTCCCGGCCGGATCGTCGGTTCAAGTGACATTCAAAAGCCGGTCACCTGGGTCGTAGGGCCCGGGTGGCGGACAGGGTCTTCTAGTTCGTCCGAACCGTGCATATGGTTCCCACAGAGGCCGTGAAGGGAGGGGGCCATGTGGGAGACCGGGATTGGACCAGAAGGCGGCGACTGGCGTGGGTGAGCCTCGCCGCCCTTCTGACGTTCGCGCTGTTGATCGGGCGCCTCGGGTACATCCAACTCGTGCAATCGCCCTGGCTCACCCAGCGGGCGATGGATTCGTGGCGGCGCGATATTCCGGTTGAGCCGAAAAGGGGAACGGTGTATGATCGAAACGGCCATGTATTGGCCTACAACGTCAGCGCTCCGACGGTGGTGGCGGTGCCGGCCCAGATCCGGGATAAAGCGGCGACGGCCGCCCGGCTTGCCCCCGTCTTGAACGTGTCGGAACAGCGGATCCTGAGCCTGATTTCGAAGCGCACTCTGATGGTGTACGTAGCGGGGGGAAGAAAGATCGACGACGCGAAAGCGAAGGCGGTGCGGGATTTGCACCTGCCCGGCGTGTACATTACGGAAGAAGGCCGGCGGTATTATCCCTTTGGGGAGCTGGCCGCCCATGTCCTGGGCTTCGTCGGCATCGATAACCAGGGTTTAGCCGGCTTGGAAGCGGAGTATGATGCCCGGTTGCGGGGTTTTCCGGGAGCGATTTCCTTTTTTGCCAATGCCAAAGGGGAAGCTATGCCGGGGACAGAGAGCACCTACATACCGCCCCAGCCCGGCGAAGATGTGTACCTCACCCTGGACGAGCAGATTTCCTCCTTTGTGCGGCGGGAAATCGACCGGGTGGTGGCGGAGTATCATCCGGATAGCGTGACGGCGGTGGTGGCCGACCCGGGTACCGGAGAAATCCTGGCCATGGAAAACGCCCCGACTTTTAATCCCGCCAACTACCAGGATTATTCTCATCAGGTGTATGATCGAAATTTGGCGATCTGGAAAACTTTTGAACCGGGTTCGACCTTTAAGATTGTGACGCTCTCCGCCGCTTTGCAGGAGAACAAGATTCGGCTCGATGAGCGGTTTTTCGACCCGGGGTATTTTGAAGTCGCCGGGCATCGGATCCGGTGCTGGAAAGCCGGGGGGCATGGGTCTGAATCATTCCTGGAAGTGGTGGAGAACTCGTGCAACCCCGGTTTCATGCTGATGGGACAGCGCTTGGGGAAGGATGCCCTCTTCCATTACATCCGGGCGTTCGGTTTTGGGTCGAAAACGGGCATTGACCTCCCGGGGGAGGGTTCCGGGATTCTATTCAAACTGTCCCGGGTGGGGCCTTTGGAGTTGGCCACGACTTCCTTCGGCCAGGGCGTTTCTGTGACGCCCATCCAACAGGTCGTGGCGGTGAGCGCCGTAGCTAACGGCGGGGCTTTGATGAAGCCTTATGTTGCGGCTAAATGGGTGGATCACGAGACGGGGCAGGTGATTAGCGAACGCCAGCCCACTCCGGTCCGCCGGGTGATTTCTCCCCAAACGGCGGAATTGGTTCGAGGGGCCCTGGAAAGCGTGGTCGCCCGGGGAACCGGAAAAAACGCCTATTCGGAAGGGTATCGGGTGGCGGGCAAAACGGGTACCGCCCAGGTTGTGGGGCCGGACGGCCACTACATGCGCAACCATTACATCGTGTCTTTCATCGGCATGGCCCCGGCGGACCATCCGAGATTGGTGGCTTACGTCGCCGTGGATAACCCCAAGGCGCCGGTGATATTCGGCGGGGTGATCGCGGCGCCGGTGGTGGGTCACATCCTGGCGGACAGCCTGCAGTACCTCGGTGTCCCGCCGAGTTCCCAGGGGATTCCGCGGGAGTACGGGTACCTGGACACGAAGCCGGTGGAAGTGCCGGACGTTTCCGGCCGGTCCTTGGACGAGGCCCGGAGGACGATGCTGGAGAGCAGCGCCCAGCTCAACGTGGCGACCGCCGGCCAAGGGGATTATGTGATCGCCCAGGCGCCCGAGGCCGGCACGAAGGTGCCCCCGGGTACCATGGTGCGGATTTATTTGGGTCCAAAGCCAGCCGGGGCGCCGTAAAGACATGGGCAGGAGGGCGGCCCCGGGGAAGACCCGAACCCGTCTGCGTTCTTCGGAATCGGTCCATACTGGAATGTGTGAAACGAGGGATGGTCGTGAGATTGCAAGATTTGGTGGGCGCTTTATTGCATGTGCGGGTGGTGGGGGAGATCTCGGCGGTGGAGGTGACCGATGTCACCGCCGATTCCCGCACCGCCGGGCCGGGCAGTCTGTTTATTGCTCTCCGGGGCCACACGGTGGATGGGCATGCTTTCGTAGACGAGGCGCGCCGGTCCGGCGCGGTGGCGGCGGTGGTGGAGGATTGCCTGGACACACCTCTGCCCCAGATCGTGGTGCCCGACACCCGCCGGGCGGCCGCTGTACTGGCGGCGGTATTTTTCCGACACCCCTCCAGGGCCATGCGGGTGATCGGCGTGACCGGGACGAACGGGAAAACCAGTGTGACCCATTTGATTGATCATCTCCTTCGGGGCAGCGGAGCCCGGACGGGACTGATCGGCACCATCCAGACCCGGATCGGCGACTGGAGCTCAGAAGCGGTCAACACTACCCCGGAAGCGGTGGAGTTGCAACGCCTCTTCGCGCAGATGAGAGACGCGGGGGTGAGCCACGCGGTGATGGAAGTCTCCTCCCACGCCCTGGAGTTGGACCGGGTTGCCGGGACACGTTTTCACACCGCCGTTTTCACCAACCTCACCCAGGACCACCTGGATTTTCACGGATCGATGGAGGCGTACCGGGAGGCGAAGGGGAAACTGTTCGCCCGGCTGGGGAATGAGTATGGCGATACCCGGGCGGATCAAGCCTTTGCCGTGGTGAACCTCGACGACCCGGTGGGAAAATGGATGGCCCGGCAAACCACGGCTCAGACCGTAACCTACGGGGTGGACCGCCCCGCCGATCTGCGCGCCCGGGAGGTGGAGGTCGACACCCGGGGCGTACGGTTTGTGGCGGAGATCGAGGGCCGGCGGACTCGGGTGCAAGTGCCGCTGCCCGGCAGGTTCAGCGTTTACAACACCTTGGCGGCCATGGGGGCGGGTTGGATCCAGGGGCTCGACCTGGACTGGATGGCGGACCAATTGGCTCGGGTCAGCGGAGTTCCAGGGCGGATGGAACGGGTGGATGCCGGGCAGCCCTTCGGGGTGGTGGTGGATTATGCCCATACGCCCGACAGCTTGGACAATGTCCTGCAGGCCCTTCGGGAGGTTACGTCAGGGCGGTTGATCGTCGTGTTCGGCTGCGGCGGTGACCGGGATCGGACCAAGCGACCGCTGATGGGGCGCATCGCCTACACCAGGGCGGATTATGCCATTTTAACGTCCGATAATCCCCGCACCGAGGATCCGGAGCGAATCTTGGATGACATTGAGGCGGGCCTTCGGGAAATCGGCGCGGACACCTCCCGGTATGAACGGATTTCCGATCGGACCGAGGCGATTCGCCGGGCGATCCACTTGGCCGGGGAGAAGGATGTGGTGCTCATCGCAGGCAAGGGGCACGAGACGTACCAAATCATTGGCAGACGCAAGTTTCCCTTTGATGACCGGGTGGAGGCTCGAAAAGCCTTGGATGCTCTTTATACTCCCGGCGGTCGGTAGGAAAGAAGGAGGGCCTTATGATGCAGGCGGTCTGGTTGACAGCGGGAACGGCTTTTGTGGTGGCCGTTCTCCTCGGGCCTCTGTTTATTCCCGTGCTGCGCCGACTCAAGATCGGCCAGAGCATCCGCGAGGAGGGGCCGGTGTCCCACAAGAAAAAATCCGGGACTCCGACCATGGGGGGGACGATTATTCTTTTGGCGACGGCGGTCACGGTATGGCAGTTCGCCGGTCGTTCGCCTGCGGCGTTATTGGCGATTGGGGCCACCCTCGCCTTTGGACTCATCGGTTTTATCGATGACTATATCAAAGTGGTGAAACGGAGGAATCTCGGCCTGACTGCCCGGCAAAAACTGCTCGCTCAAGGGACGGTGGCGGTGCTCTTTTTTCTAGCCCTGGCGAGATTCCACGGCTTTTCTTTTGACGTGTATATTCCGCTGGTCGGTGTGACGTGGCATCTCGGGGGACTGTATCTTCCCTTCCTGGCCCTGGTGCTCATCGGGACCTCCAATGCAGTGAATCTAACCGATGGACTGGATGGCTTGGCTGCCGGGACCGCGGCCATCGCCTTGGGAACCTATGTGGTGGTGGCATGGTGGAACAGTCAGTATGACTTGGTGGTGTTCTGCGCGGCGATGATGGGGGCGCTGCTCGGATTTCTCGTCTTCAACGCCCACCCGGCCCGGGTGTTTATGGGGGATACGGGGTCTCTCGCCATCGGAGCGGCTCTGGCGTCAGCGGCGGTCTTGACGAAAACGGAGTTTTGGCTGATCCTGATCGGCGGGGTATTCGTGGCTGAGGCCCTGTCCGTGATGATTCAAGTGTTTGCCTTTCAGACTTTTGGCCGAAGGGTGTTTCGAATGAGCCCGTTGCACCACCATTTTGAGCTCGGCGGCTGGTCCGAGTGGCGGGTGGTGAGCACCTTTTGGGCGGTCGGACTGTGTCTATCGGCCGGGGCGTTGGTTTTGTACGCCAGGGGCTAGGCGGCGGGCGCCGCCTGTGGATCGGAAGAGGTGACAGGATGTGGTAAATGAGTGGGCCGGGGCACGGGTGTTGGTGGTTGGTTTGGCTCGAAGCGGGGCAGCGGTGGCCCGCCTCCTCCTTCGGCATGGCGCACAAGTCACGATTACGGACCGACGGCGGGCGGAGGAGTTGGGGGAAGAGGCCAACGAGCTGGCGCAGATTGGGGCTCGGTTGGTGGTGGGGGGTCATCCGGAGAGCCTCTTTGACCAACCATGGGACGAGGTGGTGAAAAATCCGGGGGTTCCCTACAGTGCCTATCCGGTGACCGAGGCGATCCGCCGGGGCATCCCGGTGGTGACAGAACTGGAAGTGGCCTGGCGCATTCGTCCAGAGAATTGGCTCGCGATTACGGGCACCAACGGCAAAACCACCACCACGTCCTGGGTCGGCCATATGCTGGAGGCGGCCGGGGTGCCTCACCGGGTGGCCGGGAATATCGGTGTGCCGCTGTGCGATGTGGTGGAGGCCATCGATTCGAAAGAATGGCTTGTGGCGGAGTTGTCCAGTTTCCAGCTGCAGGGGACCCTTCGGTTTCGCCCGCACATCGGTGCGATTCTCAACATCTATCCCGCTCACCTGGATTATCATGGAAGTCTCGAAGCCTACGCGGCAGCCAAAAAGAACATGTTTGTCAACCAGGGACCGGAGGATTACGCGGTCCTGAACGGCGGCCGGAAAGACGAGCACCACTTGATGGCGGGCGTTCGGGCACGGCCCGCCCAGTTTGGCGGGCCGCGGCGGCCGGGGGTTCCGGGCATGGCGGTGGAGGGCGACCGCGTCCTCTGGTGGGACGGCTTTCGGACAGAACCGGTCTGCGCCGTGAGCGACGTGGCGCTTCCCGGAGAACACAATTTAGAGAACTTCTTGGCCGCGGGGACCTTGGCCGTGTTGGCCGGGGCCTCGTTGTCGGCGGTGGCTGCCTCGGGTCGTACTTTTCGCGGCGTCGAACACCGGATGGAGTTCGTGCGCCAATGGCAAGGAGTGACCTTTTACAACGATTCGAAGGCGACGAACCCCGAGGCGGCATTCCGGGCGCTCGGAGCCTTTCCGAAGAATGTGATCTGGATTGCCGGGGGGCTGGATCGTGGAGACGATTATCGCCGACTCTTGCCCCTGCTCCAAGAGGGCAGGGTAAAAACGGTGCTGACGATGGGGCAATCGGGGCCGCGGATCGCCGCCTTGGCGGAAGAGGTGGAGATACCCTTCCGCAAGGTTTCGGATGTCGAAGAAGCGGTGCGGATAGCGGCCTCTTTGGCTCGGGGAGGGGATGTGGTGCTGCTGTCCCCGGCGGCGGCCAGTTGGGATCAGTATCGATCTTTTGAAGAGCGTGGCCGCATGTTCAAAGAGGCGGTGAATAAACTGTAGCAGACTGGACGAGACCGGATACAGGGGGTGGTTCAATGCCCGACCGGGACCGCGCGCCGGATCTGCTGCTGTTGACGGTCACCCTTCTTTTGCTCGGCCTCGGCGTGGTGATGGTGTACAGCGCCAGCGCCGTCTTAGCCGATCAGCGGTACGGCGACCCTTTCTATTATGCGAAGCGCCAATTGATGTGGGCCGCCCTCGGGGTCGTGATGATGTTTGTCATGATGCGCCTGGATTATCGGAGGCTAAGGCCTCTGGCCAAACCAGTGCTCTGGCTGTGCCTCCTCATGCTGGTGATCGTTCTCACCCCCATCGGTGCAGTGCGGGGGGGAGCCAGGGCATGGCTCGGGGTGGGTACCCTCGGCATTCAGCCCAGTGAATTTGCGAAACTGGGGTTTATTTTGTTTTTTGCCGATTGGTTGGCCAGGCCCGCGACGAAGATCGAGTCTTTTTGGAGGGGTTTAGCGCCGGCGCTGGGCCTGGTGGCGGTGGCCGTAGGACTGATCATGTTGGAACCGGACCTCGGCCAGACGGTGGTTCTCGTGGGGACTATGGGGGTGCTGATTTTCGTGGCCGGTGCCCGGGTCCGGCACTTGGTGGCACTCGGGATGTCGGCGGTGCCGGTGTTTGCAGCCCTGGTGGCGGTGGCGCCCTACCGGTTGGGACGGGTGGTGGCCTTCCTCGATCCGTGGAAATATCCTTTGACCGAGGGCTATCATATTATTCAGTCTCTATATGCTTTGGGGCCCGGCGGGTTGTTTGGGCTGGGCCTCGGGAGGAGCCGGCAGAAGTTTCTTTACCTGCCCGAACCGCAGACCGATTTTATTTTTGCCATCCTGGCTGAGGAACTGGGTTTTATCGGGGCGGCCACCGTTCTTCTACTTTTTGCCGCCCTGGTCTGGCGGGGGATCTACGTGGCGATGCGGGCCCCGGATGGGTTTGGCAGCCTATTGGCTACCGGGATCGTGGCGATGATCGGGGTTCAGGTGTTGATCAATGTCGGTGTGGTCACGGGCTCCATGCCGGTAACCGGCATCACCTTGCCCCTGATCAGTTATGGGGGGTCCTCTTTGGTGCTCATGTTGACAGGAATCGGGATTCTGTTAAATATCTCAAGGCATGCGGTGAGAAGCTGAGCTGTTCCAAGCCCGGGGCCAGAGCGGGAGGGGGCTTCCGGGCGGCGGGTCAAAAGAGAGGGATGGGGCTTATGCGGGTGCTTTTAACCGGGGGCGGCACCGGGGGACACATTTATCCGGCCCTGGCCCTGGCGAGGGATTTGAGGCGGAGGGTGGAGGACCTGGAATTGCTGTACGTCGGCACGCCCGGGGGCATGGAGAAGGAGTTGGTGCCTCGGGAAGGAATTCCGTTTACCGCCATTGACGTCCGGGGATTACCCAGGCGGCCGGGCCTGGAACAGGTGAGGGCCCTGTGGCAGGCTTGGCGCAGTCTGGGCCAAGCCAAGGGCGTGTTGCGAAGGTTTCGTCCGAATGTGGTGGTGGGCACCGGGGGGTACGTGAGCGGCCCGGTGGTCTTCATGGCCCACCGCATGGGCATTCCCACGCTGATTCACGAGCAGAATGTGGTACCGGGTTTAACCAACCGCCTTTTGTCCCGGGTGGTGGATGCCGTGGCCGTGTCTTTTCCTGATACCTCCGCGTTCCCAAAAGCCAAGCGGGTAGTGATCACCGGCAACCCCCGGGCGAGCGAATTGGTGGAGGTGCAAGAGGACCGGGTGGAAGCGATTCGTCGGGAGTACGGTTTGAAGACCGATCGCCCGGCGGTGGTGATCGTCTCTGGGAGCCGGGGGGCAGCGCCCATTAATCGGGCGGCCCAAGGGCTGTTGCCGAAGCTTAAAGGGGCCCCGTTTCAATTGGTATGGGTCACGGGGCGCGCCCATTTTGAGGATATTGAAAGAGACGTGGAACGCCAGTTCGGGAAGGAGAGGGTCGAGGGTGTTACAATCGTGCCTTTTTGCCACGACATGCCGGCCTTGCTGCACGCGGTGGACTGCGTCGTGTGCCGGGCCGGGGCGTCGACGGTGGCGGAGTTGACGGCGGCGGGCACACCGGCTATTCTCATTCCATCCCCTTATGTCGCCGGTCGCCATCAGGAGCGAAATGCCCGGTGGCTGGCCGAGAGGGAAGCGGCGGTGGTTCTTCCGGAAGACCAGTTGACGCCCGATGAACTCTTTCGACGAATCATACATATTCTTGGGCGCAATGAGGCGAAGGAGATGAGCCGCCGATCCCGGGAATTGGGACTGGTGGATGCGGCTCGAACCCTTTCACTGTTAGTGGTATCATTGGCGTCTGCCAAGGGGCGGCAGTGACGGCCGGAGAGGCCCCGGGGAACGGTCCCGGGGGTTTTTCGTGTCCAGATGCCGCCAGGCCTTCCACGGTGGGCGTTTGTCACACCGGGGGGCACCGATCCATAGTATAGGGATGCGATGGTTGGCAAAGGTCCCGCCTTGGCCAGCCGGCGAGGAGGTTCACCGGTGAAAGAAGAAATTTGGTCGATTCTAAGCCGTGTCGATGTCGGTCGGGTACTTCGAGATGAACCGATGGCTCGCCATACCACCTGGCGCATTGGAGGGCCCGCCGACGTCTTGGTATTGCCGGAGGAGCAGGATCAGATCCGCCGCCTGATGGCGCTGGTCGGCGAGCGGGGTTGGCCGTGGCTGGTGATCGGGAAAGGTTCCAACCTCCTGGTCCGGGACGGCGGAATCCGGGGCGTGGTCGTGAAATTGGCCGATAACTGGTCGCAGATGGAGCTGGAAGGAACGACCCTGGTGGCTCAATCCGGGCGGTTGATCGTCTCCGCTGCCAACCACGCCATCCACTGGGGTCTCGCCGGGTTGGAGTTCGCCACGGGTATTCCCGGCAGTGTGGGCGGTGCCGTTCGCATGAATGCCGGCGCCCACGGTGGTGAGATCAAGGACGTCCTGACGTGGGCCGACCTCGTGTTTCCAGATGGCTCCCTCATCCGAAAATCCAATGATGAGTTGGGGTTCGGATACCGCACGAGCCGGGTGGCCGAGTGGGGCGCTCTGGTGGTCCGGGCGGCGTTCGGCTTGGCGCCTGGAGATACGGCGGAGATGATGAGTCGAGTAAAAGCCTGGACCCAGCGTCGGCGGCAGACCCAGCCCCTGGCCCAGGCGAGCGCCGGCAGTGTCTTTCGCAATCCGGTGAACCACTACGCCGCCCGGTTGATCGAAGAAGCGGGATTAAAGGGGAGACGCGTGGGAGGGGCCCAAATCTCTCCGGTTCACGCCAATTTCATCGTGAATCTGGGCGGGGCCACGGCCGGAGATGTGTTGGCGTTGATCCATTTGGCCCAAGAGGAGGTTTATCGAAAGTTCGCCGTCCGGCTGATGCCCGAGGTGCGAATTGTCGGGGAGGATGTTGAAACCGGGGGGTGAAGGCCTTGGATCGAATCGCCGTTGAAGGGGGCACGCCGCTGGAAGGTACGGTGAGGGTACACGGCGCCAAAAATGCGGCGTTGCCGATTCTCGCAGCCACTCTGCTGGCCGAAGGGGTCTGTGTTGTCGAAGACGTGCCGGATCTTCAGGACATTCGCGTCATGGTCGACATTCTGCGGGCCCTCGGGGCATCGGTGGATTATTCGCCTCCCGTAGTCCGGGTGGACGCCCGGCGGATCTCCCGAACGGAAGTGCCGGAGGAATTGATGCGGCAAATGCGTTCGTCCATTTTCCTCATGGGTCCTCTCCTTGCTCGATATTGCCACGCACGGGTCTCCCGCCCTGGCGGGTGTACAATCGGTTCACGTCCGATTGATCTTCATTTGAAGGGACTTGCGGCGTTGGGGGCGTCCATCGACGAAGTGCATGGCTACATCGATTGCCAGACCCGGCGGTTACATGGCGCAGCGATTTATTTGGATACCCCGAGTGTCGGGGCGACGGAAAACCTGATGATGGCCGCGGTCCTCGCCGAGGGGACCACGGTGATCGGCAACGCCGCTCGGGAACCGGAAATCGTCGATCTGGCCAATTTTCTCAACCGACTTGGAGCGCGCGTTGAGGGGGCGGGGGAAGATACCCTGGTCATTTCCGGGGTTCAAGGGCTCATTGGAGGACGGTATGCGATCATACCCGATCGCATTGTGGCGGGGACGCTGGCCATCGCCGTCAGTATGACCGGCGGCGATGTGACCCTGGAGAACGTCCGTCCGAATCATTTGGGGGCTGTATTGACAAAATTGCGCGAGGGCGGTGTTGAAATCGAAACCGGCCGTGATATAATGAGGGTGCGTTCGGACGGGAAGCTGCGGGCGGTGGAGCAGGTGCGCACCGCGCCCTATCCAGGGTTTCCCACGGATCTTCAAGCTCCTTTTATGGCCTTGTTGAGCGTGGCTCCAGGGATGTCCATTGTGGCGGAGACGGTTTTTGAAGAGCGGTTCAAACACGTCAGTGAACTGTGCCGCATGGGGGCCAATATTCGAGTGGATCTGCGCACCGCCTTTGTGCAAGGGGTGCCGCGCCTGACCGGGGCGGTGGTGCAGGCGAGCGATCTGCGGGCAGGTGCGGCTTTGGTATTGGCGGGTCTTGTGGCAGAAGGTACAACGGTGGTGGAGCAGGCTCACCATATTGACCGAGGATACCAACAATTCGACGAGATGCTGCGGGGGCTTGGAGCCCGGGTGCGGCGCTTGTCCCAATCATAAACCATACCGGAGGAGCGGCGTACTACGGCACATAGATATGCCGCTCTTTTTTTCAATATGACGGGGGTTCGGCAATTTTGAATACTGGTGGCACCCCGGGGGCGAAAGGAAAGGCCGAGGGCGGGCGGCGGCTGCGGGCGCGGATTTTGTTGATCGCGTTTCTCCTCGGTTCCGCCGTAGCCCTGTTTTTTGGGTCTCCCCTCTCCCGAGTGAGGCATATTCAGGTAGAAGGGACGCATAGTTTAACACCAGCCGAGGTGGAACAGGCGGCAGAGGTTCCCCTCGGCACCTGGTGGTTTGAGGTAAAACCCGCCGATGTGGCCGCCCGAATTCAAAAGGCTTTTCCCCTGGTGGCAGATGTCCGCGTGCACTTCAGCTGGACAGGCTCCTTGGATATCTCGGTGAGGGAAAAAGGAGTAGTGGCGGTGTTTCCTTCGGGGGGTGCTTGGTACCGGCTTCTTGAGGACGGGACGGCGCTGGATGTGGTGAGGCCCGGGGAGACCATCGGTATGCCTTTGATCACCGTGGGAGCACCCCCCCAAGTTACCCTTGGAAAACCCGTGGTGCCGGTGGTTGCGGCCTGCCGCCAACTCGCTTTACTGTCGCCGGAACTCCGGGCCCAGCTAGCGGAAGTGCACGTCGGCGATTCCACGATGTGGACGGTGTATACGGTGGATCATTATGAGTTGCACGTGCCTGCCCAGGAATTCGCCCAGCGCATGCAATGGTTCCCTCAGATTCGGGATCAGGTCAAAGACCGGGGGCCCGGTGAGATTTGGCTGACGGATCCGTTCCGCTACAGTCCCTTTCCCGGCGGAAAGGGGGGGCAATAATGATCAAGCGGATAGAGACGGCTTTTTTGTTAACACTCATCGGCGTGTTATTGGGATTCATGCTCACGGTGCAGTTGCGGAGCACCCATGCGGTCCGGTGGCCCCCACCCCCGCTGCGCATCGATGAAAGCTCAAAACTCCTGGATTCCCTTGCTTCGGCGAAACACACCAATGAGGCGCTTGAGGCGAAGATCTCCGACCTTCAGGCCCAAGTGGACCGGTACGAGAAACAGGTGGATGGCGATATGGGAGCGATGGCCCCGGATCGACAGAAGTTAGAGGATTATCAGATCCTGGCGGGTACCGTGCCGGTACACGGCCCCGGGGTGAAAGTGATCATCGACGACCACCACGGCCCGATTCCGGTGGGGGTTGACCCGCGTTACGCGATTGTCCACGATTTTGATCTTAGGCGGGTGGTCAACGAACTGTACGCGGGCGGGGCTGAGGCGGTGTCGATCAACGGGGAGCGGATGGCGGTGAACAGCGGGGTGGTCTGTATCGGGCCGACGATCCGGGTGGGGCTGGCGCGACTCGTTCCTCCTTTCACAATTGAAGCCATCGGTGATCCGCAAAAAATGACCAGCCAACTGAACCGGCCGGGAGGAATTCTGGATTTACTGCGAAGTCGGACGGTGACGGTGACAGGCCCGGTGGTCCAGGCGGATTTGCACCTAAAATCGGCCACGGGGTTGACGGGGTGATCGCGGGCCGTTGGGAAGATGCGGGTGCGGTTTTATCGGAGGCGCAAAGCGGGGCGTGCGGGGAGCCGATCGCATAGATGACAAAGGGGCGAAAAGGGTGGCAGATACACAGGGACCCCAAGTAACGGGTCGTTCGAAACGGACGCTGTATATCATCTTGTTTGCGGCCTCTCTGATCGTCGGATTTATGGCTGCGGTGCAGATCTCCACGGTTCGGCAGCCGGCGACGGCGCGGAGCGACATCGTGGAACTGCGAAGCGAATTAGCCCAGCAGCAGGCGAAACAGGAAGGGTTGCTCAAAACCTTGGACGATTTACAGCATCAACTGGAGAAATACCAGGCCACAGGAGGAAATCGCGCCGGAATGGCGGAAGCCTTGGTGCAAGAGGTTCAGGATGCCAGGCGCCAAGCGGGTCTTGAACCCGCCAGCGGCCCGGGGGTGATTGTCACCATCCGGGATCTTCCAGGCCCCGCGATTACTGGGCAGGACACGCACGTATACGATTGGATGTTACAGATGATCGTCAATCTTCTGTATGGCAACGGGGCTGAGGGGATCGCCCTCAATGGCCAGCGTTTGATCACCACGTCATTTATTCGCGAGGTGAATGGGGTGATGCAGGTTGACACCCACCCCATTTCCATGCCTTACGTGATTGAGGCGGTGGGAGATCCCGACCGGATGAAAGCGGCCCTCACCATCAATCCGATTGTTCAGGACTACCGTCAGATTGGAAAAGAAGTGACCATCGAGGTGCGCAAGGGCGGTGAGGTGGTCAATCTGCCCGCCTACCATGATCCAGTGGAATTCCGTTTTGCAAAGAAAGAGGTGACCGGGGGATCATGATCTGGTTGTCCATTGTGGGGTTGATCCTCGGAGTGTTGCTCGGCTTGGCGTTTAATGTTACCATTCCCCCTCAATTCTCCAGTTATCTCTCTATTGCCGTTTTGGCGGCGCTAGATACGGTGTTCGGGGGGATACGGGCAGGGTTAGAGGGAAATTTCGACAGTCGCGTCTTTATCAGCGGGTTCTTTTTTAATACGTTGCTGGCAGCTTTTCTCGCCTTTATCGGCGTGCAATTGGGCGTTGATCTTTACTTGGCAGCGGTTTTTGCCTTTGGAGTGCGATTGTTTCAAAATATCGCGACGATTCGGCGCATCCTGATGGACCGCAGGTGGCCATCTTCCTCTCCGTAATCGATTTTTCGCCGGATGCCGGGATATCCGGCGCTTCTTTTTTGTGAAGATGCCTCCGAAAAAAAAGGGATTCCCTGCGTGGCGTCGAATTTTCTAGGAGAGCATCTAAGGGAGTGGGTTTGGGGGTGCCGTTGTTTGACCAAGGGCGACATCATCGTCAGTCTGGACGTTGGGACATCCAAGATCCGGATCATCATCGGAGAAGTAACAGGCAGCAACTTGAACGTGATCGGCGTCGGGACGGCACCGGGTGACGGGATCCGCCAGGGAGCCATTGTCGATATCGACAAAACGGTCCAGGCGATTCGAGAAGCGGTGGAACATGCTGAACGGATGGTCGGCGTGCATATCCAGTCGGCCTACGTCGGGGTATCCGGCAGCCACATCGCCTTGCAATCCAGCCATGGAGTGGTGGCGGTCTCGTCACCGGACCGCGAGATCACCGAAGATGACGTCGATCGCGTTCTTCAGGCCGCCCGGGTCATGGCCCTGCCTCCCGAACGGGAGATCGTGGATGTCGTTCCAAAGGAATATATCGTCGACGGGTTGGAAGGGATCACCGACCCCCGTGGTATGATCGGAGTCCGGCTGGAGGTGGACGCCCATATCATTACGGGATCCCGGACGGTTATTCACAATTTGGTGCGATGTGTGGAGCGCGCCGAGATGGAGATTGCGGGTCTTGTCCTCCTCCCTTTGGCAGCCGGGTCCGTCGCCCTCTCCCCGGATGAAAAGAAGCTCGGCGTCGTGCTGGTCGATCTGGGTGCCGGGGCCACGACCATCTCGGTGTTCGAGCGGGGTGCCCTCGCCGGGGTCAGTGTGCTTCCGGTCGGCGGAGACTACGTGACGAACGATATTGCCATCGGTCTGCGGACGCAAACGGACGTGGCCGAGAAGATTAAATCCAAACACGGCTGGGCGATGGTGGCTTTGGCACCCGGGGACGAGCGGTTTAAAGTCCCAAGGATTGGCAACCAGGATGAAAAAGATGTGTCGGCGCAGGAGTTGGCGACGATCATCGAACCGCGGCTGCAGGAGATGTTCTTCCTCGTTCGCCGAGAGATTGAGCGTATGGGGGTGGCGGGGGAGATTCCCGGAGGCTATGTCCTCTACGGCGGCGTGTCCGCCACCCGCGGGATCGACAAGCTGGCCGAACATGAGTTGGCCGCTCCGGTGCGGGTCGCTGTGCCCGAGTTTTTGGGTGTGCGGGATACTTCGTTTGTCAATGGGGTGGGCATTATCCGATATGTGGCCAACCATAGCTACCGCCGGGCTGTGGATCACCAGCCCGCTCGCAAAGGGGCGTCCCCCGGATTGATTCGACGAATAAAGAGTTGGTTTGCCGATTTTATGTGAGCGGAGGGACACGGTGATGCTCGAGTTCGAATTCGACACGGAGCACCTCGCACAGATCAAGGTGATCGGCGTGGGAGGAGGAGGCTGTAACGCGGTCAACCGGATGATTGAGTCCGGGATCAAAGGCGTGGAATTCATTGCGGTGAACACCGATGCCCAGGCTCTGCAGTTGTCCAAGGCCGAAAACCGTCTGCAGATCGGGGAGAAACTCACCCGGGGCCTTGGGGCCGGGGCGAATCCGGAGATTGGGAAGAAGGCTGCCGATGAGAGCCGGGAGCAGATCATGAACGCCCTGCGGGGAGCGGATATGGTATTCGTAACCGCCGGGATGGGGGGCGGTACGGGCACCGGAGCGGCGCCGGTGATCGCCGAGATCGCCAAAGAACTCGGGTCCCTGACGGTGGGCGTGGTGACTAAGCCTTTCAGTTTTGAAGGGCGGCGTCGGATGAACCAAGCAGAACAGGGAATCCAGCATTTGAAAGAAAAGGTGGATACACTGATCGTCATCCCCAACGATCGGTTGTTGGAGATCGTCGATCGCAATACGCCCATGCTCGAGGCGTTCCGGGAAGCGGACAATGTGCTGCGCCAAGGCGTGTCGGGGATCTCCGATCTGATCGCCGTCCCCGGATTGATCAACGTGGATTTCGCGGATGTGAAGACCATCATGACCGAGCGGGGTTCGGCCCTGATGGGCATCGGAGTGTCAAGTGGGGAAAACCGAGCCGCGGAGGCGGCCAAAAAAGCGATCTGCAGCCCACTATTGGAAACCTCCATCGACGGGGCTCGGGGAGTGCTCATGCATATTGCTGGCGGCAACAATCTCAGCCTGTTCGAAGTGAACGAAGCCGCAGATATCGTTTCCTCTGCGGCCGACCCCGAAGTGAACATGATTTTTGGTGCGGTGATCAACCAGGATTTGAAGGACGAGATCGTCGTGACGGTGATTGCCACCGGTTTTGAACACAAAGCCCAGCAAACAGCAAAGCCCGTCAACAAAGTGGAGATCCGACCTTTTCAGAATGTCCAGGCGCCGTCTCAATCGGAAGACTACCATATCCCCGCCTTTCTTCGACATCGGCGAGGATAAGTGGTTAAAGCCAAAGAGCTGGGGCGCCCCGGTATCGGGCGATAAAACCCAGACAGCGCAAGCCTTCGGAGGGACCGAGGGCTTTTTTTATGCCTTCGTCAAGGTATGACAAAGTTTGTCATAGACATGTACTATACTGATTTGTACGGTGCCCCGTGTGGGAAGAAGGTGGAACCGGTGCCGGTGATGTACGGGGACTTGGTGGCGGCGGTGAACGCGGGGATGGACGCCTTGGCCCTATGGGGGACAGCTTGGATCCTTCGCATTCCCCCCCGGCCCCTGCGGGTTCTCGCAGCCGCTTGTTTTGGGGCGGGTTATGCCATGGCGGAACTGTTTCTGCCTGCTCTGGGCGGGTGGTGGGCGCGCATTGTCGTTTCCGCGGCGATGGTTCGCTTGGCCCTGCCCCTGCGGGGCATAGGCTATTGGATTCAAGCTATTGCTTTCTTTTATCTGGCGAATTTTGTATTCGCCGGCGCGATGATCGCCTTGCAATGGGGCGTCGGCGGTACCGCCGGGATCGGCGCGGGTCTTGTGGTCATGAGTGGAACCCCCGCCTGGCTGTGGCGATGGAGAACCGGGGTCTTAGCCCTAGGCATCCCCTTCGGCCTGTTGCTGTTGGCGGGGTTGTACCGGGTCAAGCGGCGCAATGAGCAACTGGTGGATTATACGGCTCGCATGAAGGTCGTCACCCCCCTGGGCAGCCGGGAGGTGCCGGTCCTGCTCGACTCCGGTAATCAATTGCGGGAGCCTCTCAGCGGCTGGCCGGTGATCGTCGCAGAAGCTGAAGGCCTGCGGGGCATTCTCCCGTCCTCCTTGTTCGAGTGGCTTCGCAATGCCCGGGGGCCGGGCAGGGATCCACCGATTGCACCGACCGCGGATCTAGGCGAGGAATGGTCGTCCCGACTTCGGGTGGTCGCCTGGCGTGGCGTTCACGGCCGCGGCGGGTTACTGCCAGCCTTTCGACCGGACGGCGTTCAAATCCGGCAGGGATCCCGGGTCTGGACGGTCGGCCAGGTTTATGTGGCGATCCAGGCGGAGCCCGTAGATCGGCGCCGGCGATACGCAGCCATTGTACCCACATCAGTGCTCGATTCGGCGGGGATCATCGCCGGGTGGGCCGGTCAGTGAAGGAGGACGCGAGATGGGCGAACACTGGGCGAATTGGAAACGGCGTTTGCGGCTGTGGTGGTGGCGGGTTGCCGGGCGCTTATTCCCAGGGGAAGAGGTGGATTACGTCGGCGGGGGCGAAGCCTTGCCGCCTCCCTTAACCCGGGAAGAGGAGGAGGCTCTCTTGCTTCGCTTGACTGAGGGAGACGAATCCGTGCGCTCCACCCTGATCGAGCGCAACCTGCGGCTGGTCGTGTACATCGCCCGGAAATTCGAGAATACCGGGATTTATATCGAGGATTTAGTTTCCATCGGCACCATTGGTCTGATCAAAGCGGTGAACACCTTCGACCCCCAGAAGCGAATCAAGCTCGCTACTTACGCCTCCCGTTGTATTGAGAATGAAATCCTGATGTTTTTGCGCCGGAACAATAAAGTCCGGGCCGAAGTCTCCTTTGATGAACCCCTGAATGTCGATTGGGACGGAAATGAACTGCTTTTGTCCGACGTCCTGGGGACGGAGAACGACACGATCTACCGAAATATCGAAGAGCAGATCGACAAACATCTGCTGTATGACGCTCTGGGGAAGCTGACCGAACGGGAACGAAAGATCATGGAATTGCGTTTCGGCCTCACCGGCGGTCAGGAAATGACGCAAAAAGATGTAGCCGATCTCCTGGGAATCTCGCAATCCTACATTTCCAGGCTGGAGAAACGTATCATTAAACGCCTCCGCAAGGAGTTCAATCGAATGCTATAACTGCATATTTCTTCCCGCTCAGGGGATACTGATGACCGAGCCGTCGGCCCACCCCATCGACGCGGGAGGGACACTATGAAACGCAATAAGGTGGAAATTTGCGGAGTGAATACCTCGCAGTTGCCCGTGCTGACCAACGCCGAGATGCGGAAGCTGTTTGCCGAACTTCAGGCTGGAGATCTTTCGGCTCGGGAGCGTCTCATCCACGGAAACCTGCGCCTGGTGCTCTCCGTGATCCAGCGTTTCAACAACCGGGGGGAGAACGTGGACGACCTGTTTCAGGTCGGGTGCATCGGATTGATGAAAGCCATTGATAACTTTGATCTCGGTCAGAATGTGAAATTCTCGACCTACGCCGTACCGATGATCATTGGGGAGATTCGGCGGTATCTGCGGGACAACAATCCGATTCGGGTCAGTCGATCGTTGCGGGACATCGCCTACAAAGCTCTACAGGTTCGGGATCAGTTAACAAACGAACGGCTGCGGGAACCGACGATCACTGAGATCTCCGAGCAGCTCAACCTGCCCAAAGAGGACGTGGTTTTTGCCCTGGACGCCATCCAAGATCCCGTTTCCCTGTTCGAGCCGATCTATCACGACGGGGGCGACCCGATCTATGTCATGGATCAGATCCGGGATGACCGCAATCAAGACGTACTCTGGGTCGAAGAGATCGCCCTTCGGGAAGCGATGAACAAACTGGGCCAGCGAGAACAAAAGATTTTGGCGATGCGATTTTTTGAAGGCAAGACCCAGATGGAGGTGGCTGAGGAGATCGGCATCTCCCAGGCCCAAGTCTCCCGTCTCGAAAAGTCGGCCATTCAGCATATGCAAAAGTTCATTAAAATCCAGGGCTGAGCCCCACCCGGCCCTCGGCGCCCCCCCGGGCGCTTTTTTGTTGGGCACTTTCCCGGGGTGTCCGCATATATAAAAGGATAAGAAGGGTGAGGGCGACGACTGCGGAAGCAGGGATGAGGCGATACAAGGGATGAAAGCGTCGGAACTCCAGGCGAAAGATGTGGTGAATATCCGGGACGGCGCCCGTCTTGGCATGGTGGGCGATTTGGAAATCGACCTGGAACAAGGGGTGGTCCGGGCCATCGTCGTGCCAGGGACTTCTCGCTGGTTCGGGTTGTGGCGAAACGGCCAGGAGCATGTGATCCCGTGGGACCAAATTGTCAAAATCGGCACGGATGTGATCCTCGTGGAGTTGCGACCGGCTACCGAAGGCGGGAGTTATCGCCCGGCGGATGGACCGGGTGTGTCCGAGGGCTACTAGATGTGGTACACTGGTGGCGAGAACGCAGCGGCTGGGGGAGCGGGGGCATGGAGTGGGAATTGGCCCGCGAAGCGGGCGTGACCTATTGGCGGGTTCCGGCTTGGGAGGAACAGGGCCGGGTGAGAGCCCGTTTTTTCACCCGGGTGGGCGGGGTGAGCCGTCCGCCCTATGATGGTTTGAATGTTGGCTTCTCGACCAGGGACGAGGCGGGGGCTGTGCTGGAGAACCGCCGCCGGGCGGCGGAAGCCTTCGGAATGCCCCTGGAACGCTGGACCTTCTGCCGGCAGGTTCACGGGGATCACATCCTCACGGTCTCCTCAGCCGACGCCGGCCGGGGGGCCCTGAGCCCGGAGAACTTGTTGGGGGAAGCGGATGGTCTGGCCACCCGGGATCCCGGCGTGGTTTTGGCGGTCCTTGCGGCAGATTGCGTGCCGATTCTGTTGTACGCGCCCGATGTCCCCGCCGTGGCTGCCGTGCATTCGGGGTGGCGGGGCACCGCGATCCGGACGGTGGAGGCGGCGGTTCGGAAGCTGGCAGGGTGGGGGGCGGATCCGACGCGGCTTTACGCCGCCATCGGTCCTTCCATCGGACCCTGTTGCTATGAGGTGGATGAGAAGGTGCGGGAGGTGTTCCATCAGGGGTGGAAGGTCGTCCCCGAGGGCGTTTTCGCTCCGAGGCACCCGGGACATTATTTCCTGGACCTGTGGCGGGCCAACCGGGAGGTTCTCCTGGATGCGGGGGTGTCTGAGGATCGGGTGGCAGTTCTCGGGGTGTGCACATCCTGCCGGCCGGACTTGTGTTATTCCCATCGAAGAGACAAAGGGGTCACAGGCCGGATGGCCGCCGCCGTGGCCCTGGTGGATGATGGCGGGGTGGAGGAGGACGATCGGCGTGAGCACGGGTGAGCGCATTGCTGAGGTGAAAATGCGCATCGCCCGGGCGTGCGCCCGGGTGGGCAGAGATCCTTCGGGCGTGCGCCTTGTGGCGGTGAGTAAATACATTGATGCAGCCCGGGCCAGGGAGTGGGTTGAGGCCGGGCTGACGGACCTCGGAGAGAACCGTCTGCAGGTGGCGCGGGAGAAGTTGGAGGCATTGGGCTCTGGGGTGACCTGGCATTTTATCGGTCATCTACAGACCAATAAGGTCAAGGCGGTCATTCAACATTTCGCGTGGCTTCACTCTTTGGACAGGCCTTCCTTGGTGGACGCCTTGGCCAGGCGGTTTGCGGAAGGGCCGCTCGAGGGGCCGCCGCTGAAAGTTTTGGCCCAGGTGAACGTCGCCGGGGAAGAACAAAAAAGCGGAGTGGCCCCGGAAGAAGTCGGGGATTTTCTCGATTACATACAGACCAAAAATCGATTTTCCCGATGGATCATGGCCGGGTTTATGACCATGGCCCCAGTGGTCAACGACCCCGAAGAGGTGCGCGGAGTGTTCCGGGAGCTGCGACAACTCCGGGACCGCTTTGTCCATCACCCGGTGTGGCGGAATCGGGATAAGCTGGAGCTTTCGATGGGCATGTCCAGAGACTTCGAGGTGGCGGTGGAAGAAGGGGCCACCATCGTTCGCCTCGGGAGAATTTTGTTAGACAACGAGAGGACAGGCCCTGAGGCCGAGTCAAACGGAGAGAGGGGAGTGGGATGAATGGGCGACCGGATGCGTCGTTTCTTTCAGTTCCTGGGGTTCGGGGATGAGGAGTGGGTAGAGGAACCCCGGGAGGAGGAGATCCCCGGGCCGGCGCCGGGCCCCGGGAAGAAAGGGGCGGTGGTCAGCCTTCACCAAGCGAAGTCGGTCAAATTGGTTCTCTGCGAACCCGCCCGGTTTGAAGAAGGGCAAGGGATCGCCGACCACCTCCGCAACCGCCGGGCTGCGGTGATCAATCTGCAAAAAGTCCCTTATGAAGAGGGCTTGCGGATCATGGATTTTCTCAGCGGCGTCCTGTATGCGCTGGGGGGGACGATGCAAAAGATCGGGCCCCAGATCATCCTGTGCGCCCCGGACAATGTAGACGTTCAGGGGGCGATCTCGGAATATCTCAGCGGCCAGGAATCTCAGGACAAAACGAGGTGAGTGGACGCATTGAATCTGTACATCACAGTTAGCCAGGTGGTTGGCATCCTTCTCCAAGTCTACTGGTACCTGCTGGTCGCCCGAGCATTCCTATCGTTCTTTCCCGACGTCTGGGACACGTCCCTCGGCAGGTGGCTCATTCGCCTGACGGAGCCGTATTTGGCTCCCTTCCGCCGCTTCATCCCAAGTTTGCCCCTTGGAGCCATTTCCTTGGACCTTTCCTACATCGTGGCCCTTGTCGTCTATTATTTCCTTGAGCGGGGTGTCATGCTGCTGCTGTTCTGGATTTTTCGCGCGGTGGGGATGGTCTAGGTGTCGTGGCCGTGGGAAACGCATCTTCTGCCCGCGGAGCGCCCCTTTGCCCGCCAACTGGCACACTGGGCAGAGGAGGCCGGGCGGCGGTGGCGACCGGTGCTCACCGACTTTTATGATCTTCGCCGCCAGTGGATTGCCAGGGTGGTGGTGGCTTCGGTCAGCGAGATCGAGCTCAAGTCCTGGGGCGGGTATCCCGATGCCGAGCGGGTCCGGCTGTGGATTGGGCCGGAGGGGTGGGAACCGGGGGAAAGCGACTGGCAATTGGGATTTGTGAAGGTGGAGGTCCCTGGAGCCGAGTGGACGCACGGGGACGTGCTGGGGTCGATTCTCGGACTCGGGGTGCGGCGGGAGAAGATCGGAGATATTTCGGTGGTTCCGGGGGCGGCCTGGTGTGTGACAGACCGAGAGATTGCTTCGTTTTTGTGCGTGCATTGGCAGAGGGTGGGGCGATATTCGGTGCATCCCCGCGTCGTTTCTCCGGGCGAGTTCGTGCCGCCGCGGCAATCGTGGCGGCAAGAGCGTGTTACAGTGGCCTCCCTGCGCCTGGACGCGGTGTTGCACGAGGCGTTGCACTGGTCGCGGGCAAAGGCGGCGGAGTGGATCAAGAAAGGGATGGTGCAAGTGAATTGGGCGGTGTGCCAGGACGGCGCCCGGCCGCTTGCGGAAGGGGACGTCATCTCGGTGCGCGGGGTGGGCAGGCTGAAAATCCTCGCGCTGGAGGGGGAGAGCCGACGCGGAAGGCAGATTGTGCGGGTGGGACACCTGGAGTGAGCGGGTGCAGGATTTCCCCGCCGGGCGTCGAATTCTAGGGACAGCAGGGATGCCGATTCGGGGGAGGTGGACGGCGTGTCATTAACGCCGTTGGATATTCACAATAAGGAGTTTAGCGTATCCTTTCGTGGCTATAATCAAGATGAAGTGAATGAATTCTTACGGCAGGTCATCCAAGAGTTCGAAGGATTGATCCGGGAGAACAAGCAACTGGCCGAGCAGAGCCGACTCTTGGAAGAACGCCTGGCGCACTTCTCAAATCTGGAGGAGAGCTTGAGCAAGTCCATCGTCGTAGCCCAGGAAGCGGCGGAGGAGGTCAAGGCCAACGCCCGCAAAGAGGCCCAGTTGATCGTGCGGGAAGCGGAAAAAAACGCCGACCGGATTGTCAACGAAGCGTTGATGAAATCTCGAAAGATCCTGATGGAGATGGAAGAAATCCAAAAACAGGTCTCCGTGTTCCGCACTCGCCTGCGCTCTTTGGTTCAGGCCCAATTGGAGATGATCGAAGCCCGGGACTGGGATGACCTGGCAGAAGACCTGCAGCAGGCGGGGCAACTGGAGTCCGGGACCGGAAGTCGGTGATGAGCCCGATTTGACAGGCTTTCTGGCAATCTCTATACTGGTGGTGCGGATTGGCGTCGCCGGGCGGTGGGTGCGGCGCCGCGGGAGTCAGGAGAGGGTTGTGCGGCGAAAGGTGACGGCCTCTCGTCCCTGCGCGGGGATGGGGGCTTTTTGTTTGTCGGGTGGAAAGGAGGACGCCTCATGGACTACAGCCATACGTTACATCTGCCGAAGACCGATTTTCCCATGAAGGGGAATTTGCCAAAGCGGGAGCCGGAGATCCAGCGGCGTTGGGAAGAGATCGGTCTGTACCGCCGATCGGTGGAGATGCGGCGGGGACGGCCGAAGTTCATTCTTCACGATGGTCCGCCTTATGCGAATGGGAACATCCACGTTGGCCACGCCTTGAACAAGATTTTGAAGGATATGATCGTGAAATTCAAAACGATGGACGGCTTTGAAGCCCCCTATGTACCCGGGTGGGATACTCACGGTCTGCCCATTGAACACGCGATTATCAAATCCAAGAACCTCAATCGCCACGAAATTGACGTGTTGGAGTTCCGGGAGATGTGCCGGCAATACGCTTTGGAGTACATCGACCGGCAAAAGGGGCAATTTAAGCGTCTGGGGGTACGAGGGGATTGGGATCATCCGTATATGACCCTGGAGCCGGGTTATGAGGCCGTTCAGATCCGCATTTTTGGCGAGATGGCCAAAAAAGGTTATATCTACCAAGGCCTCAAGCCCGTCTACTGGTGTCCGTCCTGTGAAACGGCCCTGGCCGAGGCGGAGATTGAATACCGCGACAAGGTGTCACCGAGTATCTATGTAAAATTTCCCGTTGTGGACGGTCAGGGGGTCGTGGATGCAGCGGGGACCTCGGTGGTCATTTGGACGACGACGCCCTGGACGCTGGTGGCGAACCAAGCTGTGGCTCTGGGCCCGGATTTTCGCTATATTTTGGTGGAAGTGGGCAGTGAGCGATGGGTGGTGGCCAAAGACCGGTTGTCAGACGTGCTGAAAGCCGCGGGGCGGGATCCCGGAGCAGGGCGGGTCATCAAGGAATTCGACGGCAGGGTGCTAGAGGGGGCGATTCTCCAGCATCCTTTCCATAAGGGTCGGCAGGTTCCGGTGGTGCTGGGCGATCATGTCACCCTGGATGCAGGTACCGGCGCCGTTCATACGGCTCCGGGCCACGGCATGGAGGACTATCTGGTCGGCCTCAAGTACCACCTCCCGTTAGAAGCTCCGATTGATGACCGAGGCCGTTTTACCGAGGCCGGTCAGCCGGTGGCGGGACAATTCTACGCGAAGGCCAACGATGTTTTGTGCGATCTTTTGCGCCGGGAAGGGGCCATGGTGGCCGAGGGGGAAATCCGCCACCAGTACCCGCACTGCTGGCGGTGCAAAAATCCGGTTATCTTTCGGGCCACGGAACAGTGGTTTGCCTCCATCGACAAGTTTCGTCAGGAGATGCTGGACGAGATCGAGAAGGTCCAGTGGATTCCCTCCTGGGGCAAACAGCGGATTCACAACATGGTGGCCGAACGCCAGGATTGGTGCATCTCCCGCCAGCGGGTCTGGGGGGTGCCGATCCCGATTTTTTATTGTGAAACCTGTGGGGAAACGGTGATCGACGACCAGACCATCGACCATGTGGCTCGGTTGTTTGAGCAGCACGGCTCGCAGGTGTGGTTTGCCCGGGAGGCCAAAGACTTGCTCCCGGAGGGCTATCGGTGCCGATGCGGCGGCGATTCGTTCCGCAAGGAAACGGACATCATGGACGTGTGGTTTGACTCGGGGTCGAGCCATATGGCGGTGTTGGAGCGGAGGCCGGAGCTTCGCTGGCCCGCCGACATGTACCTGGAAGGATCGGACCAGCATCGGGGATGGTTCAATTCATCCCTTTCTACGGCTGTGGCGGTAAAGGGACAAGCTCCTTACCGGGCGGTGCTGACCCATGGATTCCTGTTGGACGGCGAAGGGCGCAAGATGTCCAAGAGTCTAGGGAATGTGGTGGATCCCCTGGAGGTGATGGATCGCCTGGGGGCGGATATCTTGAGGCTCTGGGTGGCGTCGGTGGATTACCGCTCGGATGCCCGGGTGTCCGACGCCATCCTGAAGCAAGTCGCCGAGGTCTATCGCAAGATCCGGAATACTTTCCGGTTTTTGCTTGGGAACTTGAACGATTTTGATCCGGCCGCCCACCGCACATCTTACGAAAATATGACAGAACTCGACCGCTGGGCCCTGGATCAACTCCAACGGCTGGTAGAACGGACGAGTGCCGCGTATCGGAATTACGAGTTTCACCTGGTGTTTCACGCCGTGCACAATTTTTGCGCCGTTCAGATGAGCGCTTTTTACCTCGATGTGCTCAAGGACCGGTTGTATTGTAGCCGTGAGGCGGATCCGATTCGGCGGTCGGCCCAGACGGCCATGTACGAGATCCTGGTGACTCTGGTGAAATTGGTGGCTCCCATCATCAGTCACACCGCTGATGAAGTGTGGAGTTACATTCCGGGGGTAAAAGGGCCGAGCGCCCAGTTGGAGGACTGGCCCCAGGTGCGGTCCGAGTGGAAAGATGACGCCCTGATGCGCAAGTGGGAACGGATTCTGGAGTTCCGGTACGAGGTGGCCAAGGGGTTGGAGACAGCCCGACAACAGAAGGTGATCGGCAATAGCCTCGGGGCGGCGGTGGAGGTGTGGCTCGGTCCGAGATTTGAAGACATCCGGGAAATGGCCGAGGAGCTGCCCCAGATTCTCATCGTTTCCCAAGTGTCGGTTCACGGACCGGAAGAGACGGTCCCTTCGGACGCCTTGGAATTTGAAGGAGTCAGCGTCAGAGTCACCCCCGCTCAAGGTGAAAAATGTCAGCGTTGCTGGATGGTGTTGCCTGAGGTCGGGACGGTGGAGGGTCACCCGGACCTGTGTCGGCGGTGCGCCGAGGTGGTCGATGGGCTTCCCCTTGATGACCGATCCTGAACGTGCTACAATCGCCATGGCCAAACAAGAAGATTTCACCATCCTCGTTAGGTGAGGCGTGTGTACAAACACAGGCCACTGCCCGGAAACGTCGAAAGACGCCAATGGGTAGACCAGGGATTGCCGGATTAAGGCTTTCCCTAAGGTGGCTGAGCATCCGGGCTCTACGTTGTACACTGCCGAAGCTCAACCAGGGGGAAGGTGTGCGTTTTGCGCATGGTTTCCCCCGGCTTCGGGGGTTTTTTTGTGGAGTAAAGACCATCCTGTGGGAAGAAAGGGGGAGACGGAGATGCCCGCCTACGGACAGGTCCGAAAAAAGACGGCTTGGTGGGTGGATGCGGCGTTATTGGCCGGGGTGCTGGGGCTCCTGTACGGCATCGTGCAGGTGGGGAAGGGGATGGTAGAACCTTATGCGCCCCAGTCGATGACCGTTTCCCTCGACCCTGCGGCCCTCCCATACTACGCCGGACGGAGCTTAATGCGGATGTTTTTGGCTCTCGGGGCTTCGGTGGTGTTTACGGTTTTGTATGCCCGCCTGGCTTCCCGGAGCCGGCTGGGGGAACGCATTCTGATCCCTCTGCTCGATATTCTGCAATCGGTCCCGGTGCTCGGGTTCTTGTCAGTGACGGTGGTCGGGTTTATGGCACTGTTTCCGGGGAGTTTGTTGGGACCGGAATTGGCTTCGATTTTTGCGATATTTACCGGTCAAGTGTGGAACATGACCTTTGGGTTTTATCAATCGATTACAGGAGTCCCGAAGGAACTCCGGGAGGCGAGTCGGCTATACGGGCTCGGCGGGATCCGCCGGTTTTTCGTGTTGGATTTTGCGTACGGGGCGGTGCCGTTGGTTTGGAACAGCATGATGTCCTTTGGGGGAGGATGGTTTTTTCTCGCCGTCAGCGAGTCCATCACCGTGTTGCACCGGGATATCCGCTTACCCGGGATCGGATCGTACATGGCGGCGGCGATGGATGAGGGAGATGTCCGAGCTCTTTTGTATGCCATGGTCACCATGGTCATCGTCATTATTGTCGTGGATCAACTGTTCTGGCGTCCCCTGGTCGCATGGACCCAGCGCTTCAAAGTGGAGCAGACGGCGGGTCTGGATCTGCCCACTTCGTGGATGTTAACGCTATTGCGGCGTTCCCACATTGCCGAGTGGGCCCGCCGGGTGTTTTTTGAACCGGCCTGGTCGTGGATGATTGCGGGGCGGCCCCCTCGGGCGCCTCGGATCCGGAAGCCTTCGGTGGCCAAAAAAGTCGTCTCCGCAATGATCTGGGCCGCGGTGTTTGTGGTCGTGGTGTACTGGATCATCCGGGGCGGGCTGATGCTGAGGGAACTGGGGTGGAGAGAACTCCTTTCCCCGGTGCTTTATGGCGTACTCACTCTTCTCCGGGTGGCGGCGGCGGTGCTGCTCGGAGCGCTGTGGACGATCCCCGTGGGCGTGTGGATCGGCACGCACCCGAAATGGTCCCGGGTGGCCCAACCGGCGGTTCTGGTGGCGGCTTCGTTTCCGGCCAATATGTTTTTTCCGCTGATTACCGCGGCTTTTTTGTCCTTGCACGTAAGCCTTGAGTGGGGATCGGTGGTACTGATGATGCTGGGAACCCAGTGGTATATCTTATTCAATGTGATCGCCGGGGCGTCAGCCATTCCGGGCGACCTCCGGGAAGCGAGCGATTTGATGCGCCTTGGCGGATGGCGCCGATGGAGGCTGCTCATTCTGCCCGTGATTTTTCCGTCTTTGGTCACCGGGCTGGTGACGGCGGCCGGAGGGGCTTGGAACGCGAGCATCGTCGCCGAGGTGGTTTCCTGGAAGGGGACCCAGCTGGCGGCCACCGGGCTCGGGGCGTACATCACCCGGGCGACCACCAATGGCGATTGGCCGGCGATTGTCTGGGGTATTGTCGTGATGGCCGCTTTTGTCGTCGCGGTAAACCGCCTGTTGTGGAGGCGTTTGTATCGGTTGGCTGAAAACCGGTACCGGTTGGAAGTGTGAGAGGGGGGGCAGGGATGGCTCTTCTAGAATTGCGCCACGTGTCCAAGGACTGGGAAGTGGGTCCGGGTACTACAACGACGATCCTCAAAGATGTCTCGCTCAAAGTGGAAGAGGGGGATTTTGTCGCCCTCCTCGGCCCTTCGGGATCGGGCAAATCGACCTTATTGCGGATTATCGCCGGGTTGATTCCCCCCACCGAGGGTCAGGTCTTGTACCACGGCCGGCCGGTGGATGGGGTGGCGCCAGGAGTGGCGATGATTTTTCAAAACTTTGCCCTGTTTCCGTGGCTGACGGTGTTGGAGAATGTCGAGCTCGGGTTAGAGCGGACTGACATGCCACCTGCGGAAAAAAGGCAGCGGGCTTTGCAAGTCATCGATATGGTGGGCTTGGACGGCTTTGAGACGGCGTTTCCGAAGGAGTTGTCCGGTGGCATGAGACAGCGGGTGGGTTTTGGCCGGGCACTGGTGGCCGAACCCGATATCCTCCTCATGGATGAACCCTTTTCGGCCCTGGACGTGTTGACCGCTGAGAATCTGCGCCGGGATCTGTTGGAATTGTGGCTTGAGAAAAAGATTCGGACCAAGGCCATCGTCCTCGTTACCCACAGTATTGAGGAGGCGGTGTACCTGGCCAGCCGGGCCGTCGTGCTTTCCCGGGACCCGGCCCAGGTGGTGACGGACATCCGAATCACTCTGCCGCACTGGCGGGATAAACAGTCCCCGACTTTTCTTTCGTTGGTCGATCAACTCTATGCCATTATCACCCGACGAACCCCCGTGGCAGAAGCGGTGCCTGCGGCGGCAAAATCGATGACCCGGGTGCCGGAGGTGCGCTCGGGTGCCCTCACGGGACTGCTGGAGCTTTTGGATGATCTGGAAAGCCGCACGGATTTGTATAAATTGGCGGACAACCTGATGCTGGATGTGGAAGATTTTCTGCCCATTGTAGAAGGGGCCGAACTTTTGGGGTTGGTCAAGGTGGAGCACGGCGACATTGAACTGACCGACGTCGGGCGGCGGTTTGCCGACGCCAGCGTGCTGGAGAGAAAGGAAATTTTTCGCGATCTGGTGTTAAAAAAGGTCCCGACCATGGAGAAAATGTTATGGGTGCTTCAGTCAAAACGGAATAAGCAGATTGCCCGGGAATTTTTCCTGCAGATTTTCGAGCGGAGGTTCAGTCCGGAAGAGGCGGCCAAGCAACTGGATATTCTCATCGACTGGGGGCGCTACGCGGAACTGTTCGGCTATGATGAGCAGGGAGGGCGCCTGTATCTTGAAGGGGAAGAGGATGCGCCGTAAGGGTCGAACCGTGGCGGATTCCCTCGATTTTCCTGTTCTTTTGTCGATGGGCAGGATTTCCCGGCCCGCATCGCGAATTGCTGGTGAAGATCGGGAGGAGGGAAGGGCATGTCTCTGGAGGTGGAGGCGGTGCATCGGTCGGGGGTCGTGGTGGCCCGGTTGCGGGGGGAGTTGGACCATCATACGTCGGATGCGGTGCGGACCAAGGTAGACGCACTTTTGGAAGAGACCGGTTCGATTCGGTTGCTGTGGAACCTGTCGGATTTGTCCTTCATGGACAGTTCAGGTCTCGGGGTGCTGCTGGGCCGGTATCGCAGGATTAGCCAGGGTGGCGGGAAGATGGCCTGCTGCGGTTTGACAGCACCCGTGCGGAAACTGTTGGAGTTGTCCGGGGTGCTGCGTATCGTGCCGGTGTATGAGGACGAGTCCAGCGGCATCGCCGCATTGAGGGAGGCCTAGGATGAGCGCGACACGGAATGTGATGCGATTGGAATTCTCCAGTCGATCGGAAAACGAATCCTTCGCTCGGGTGGCCGTTGCCGCATTCGTCGCTCAGCTTGATCCGACCGTGGAGGAACTCACCGAGATTAAGACCGCCGTCTCGGAAGCGGTGACGAATGCCATCATTCACGGATACGGGGACCAGGAAGGGATGGTGAGCATCACCTGCACCCTTGAGGGAGACACGGTGGAGATTATGATAGACGACCAAGGAGTGGGCATCGAGGATATCGAGTTGGCCCGCCAGCCCATGTATACCTCTCGCCCAGATTTGGAGCGGTCGGGCATGGGCTTTACGATCATGGAAAATTTCGTGGACAAAGTCGAAATCACGTCCCGCCCCCGCCAAGGTACCCGGGTGCGCCTGGTCAAGCGGTTGAAGAGCCGGACGACGTCGGAACACTAGGTGAGATCATGCAACCGGAGAGGGATTTTGGTTCGACAAAGGCGAAACTGACCGATGAACAGGTCAGGGAACTGATCGCGCAAAGTCAATCCGGGGATGCGGGGGCTCGGGAGACGCTGGTTCTCTTTAACCAGCGGCTGGTCTGGTCGGTGGTTCAGCGCTTTTTGGGTCGGGGTTATGAGCCGGAGGATCTGTTCCAGATCGGGTGTATCGGGCTGATGAAAGCGATCGACAAGTTTGATCTCAGTTATGACGTAAAATTCTCCACTTACGCCGTTCCGATGATCATCGGTGAAATTCAGCGCTTTTTGCGGGATGACGGCACCGTCAAAGTGAGCCGATCGGTCAAGGAGACCGCCCGGCATATCCGCAGGGCCCGGGACGAGTTGGCGAAACGTTTGGGGCGGCAACCCCATATCAATGAGCTTGCCGAGGAACTGGGGATGGACCCGGCGGAAGTGGTGTTCACCCAGGACGCCATGAGGGCTCCGGCTTCGATTCACGAGACGGTGTTTGAGAACGACGGGGACCCGATTTTACTGATGGACCAGATCGCCGACGAGGAACAAGAGAAATGGTTTGATCGTCTGGCGCTCACCGATGCGTTAAACCGGCTCCCCGAACGGGAGAGGCTGATCGTGTTCCTTCGGTTTTTCAGGGACAAAACCCAATCGGAAGTGGCGGAAGTGTTGGGGATTTCTCAAGTTCAGGTCAGTCGCTTGGAGAAAAAGATCTTGAACCGGATCCGCCGGCAGCTTCTCGGCGAGGATGAGGAGTAGGGCTTCGCCCGAAGGGAGGGCGGAGCTTTTTTTGGCCTTCTGGGCCGGGGGCACCGGCGGGGATGAAGGACTTTGGACGGGCGGGAAAAATTGGGCATACTAACGGGGAACCGGGAGGAGGCGGATTCCCTTGGAGTTTGCGCCGGAGGTTGATGTCTACATTCGCCCGAAGGAACGGTTGAGTCTGCGGCCCGGGGAGCACCTGACCGTCGGCCAGGCGGCGGAGGTGGTGGCGGTGGATTCCGGCGGGGGAGACCTGAGGCGGGTTGTTGTGGGGATCCCCGTTTCGGATTGGAGTCCCCGGCAGGGGGGTGTGCGGGTGGTTCAGGCGATTGACCTGGTGGCGGCCATCAAGCGGCGCCTGCCCCACGTCAATGTCCACTTGATCGGGCCGACGGAAACGATTGTCGATCTGGAGGAGCCTGGCGGCTCGAAGCCGTCATGGCTCAAAGTGGCGGCGGTGTGGCTCCTGCTTTTCGTGGGTTCCGGATTGACGATCATGAACTTCCACGCCGACGTGAGCATGGTCCGGGTCCACCAGCGGGTATATCACCTGATCACCGGTGAATACAAGGCCCATCCTTATATTTTACAAATCCCCTATGCCTTTGGGGTTGGACTGGGGATGGCCCTGTTCTTTAACCATCTGCTCCGGCGGAAAATCAACGAAAATGAACCCAGCCCTCTCGAGGTGGAGGTTTTTCAGTACGAGCAGATGATCAATCAGTATGTGATCACCCGGGAGGGGAGTCGTCAGGAACGGGTGCCGGACCCGCGTGAGGCCCATGGTTCGTGAGGGGATGGCGGCAGCGGTGGGGTTGGCCTGGGGCGTGACGGTGGGGAGTGGGTTTCTGGCGCTGTTGTCCGTATTGGACGTGGTGCCGAGGCTCGTTCAGTTAACCCGGTTTAAGGGGGGATTGTTGGCCTATCAGTGGGCACTGATCGCCGGTGCCTTTATTAGCACGTTATCGGAAATTTTCCCCATGCCCATGAGCCTATCCCGGTGGATGGCCGCGGCATGGGGTCTTTTTGCCGGGGTATTCGTGGGGATGGTGGCCGGGGCGCTGACCGAGGTGTTGAATGTGCTTCCGATCCTGGCCAGGAGACTTCGCCTGGAGCCGGTTTTGCCGCTTCTGGTCTCGGCCATGGTCATCGGCAAGATGATGGGGTGCCTTGTGAATTTTCTATTTCCGGAGTTGTCGCCCTAGGGCGACGAGGCATAGTGCCGCTTGGGTCTGTGCATGCTACATGGGGTACCAGGGGATGGAGGAGATCTGGATGAGCGTCGGAACGCCGGATGATAAGCGATTGCAGAAAGAGTATCAAATGGTCGTCAAACGGCACCGCCCTCCTGTACCGGCGGCGCGCAATGCCCTTCGGGCTTTCGTCGTGGGGGGATTGGTCTGCGATCTTGGCCAGTTCATCCAGTATTTGTACATGCGCGTCGGGGGATTTGACCGAGAAGCGGCAGCCAATCCCACAGCGGCGACTCTGGTCTTTGTCGCGATTCTACTGACCGGCCTAGGGTTATACGATCGCTTTGCCCAATGGGCCGGGGCGGGCTCGGCAGTCCCGATCACGGGGTTTGCCAATGCCATGTCCTCGTCGGCGATTGAAGCGAAAAGTGAAGGGTTGGTGCTCGGAGTAGGGGCAAACATGTTCAAAGTGGCGGGGCCTGTGATCGTTTTTGGCGTGGTGGCGGCGTTTTTTGTCACCTTGATTCGCGCGGTGCTTCCCCGGATCCTGGGATAGGCCACCGAGTCAGGCAGTGGGTCCGCCGTTTCGGGTGACGAGTTTCAGGAGGCGGGTCCGTTCACCGATTTTCGAGTAAAGGGGGCGGGAACCGTGGCCCGGTCGGTGGGGAGTCAGACGTGGCAGTTTGATCGGGTGTTCCTGGCCGGGGAAGCGGCGGCGGTGGGGCCGAAGGAAGGCGAGGGGCCGCTGAGGGACGATTTTGACGGGATTTTTCCCACCCCCCATGCCGGGCAGCCGAATTGGGAGAAAGCCGAGCAAACTTTTCTCCAATACGCCTTCGACCAAGCCTTGGAGAAGGCCGGGAAGCGCAAAAAAGATGTGGGATTGTTCGTTGCCGGAGACCTCATGAATCAGATCACCACTTCCACTTTTGTAGCCCGTTCCCTTGCCATACCCTATCTTGGGGTGTTCAGCGCCTGTGCGACCATCGGCGAGGCTTTGGCGGTGGCCGCTTTGGCGGTGGATAGCGAGACGGAAACTCTGGTGGCCGCGGGTACGGCCAGCCATAACGCCACGGCGGAGCGGCAGTACCGGTATCCGACTGAATACGGAGCCCAGAAAAATGACGCTGCCCCCTGTACGGTATCCGGCGGCGGAGTGGCACTCCTGGCCCGGAACTCGGCGGGCGGTCCCGGCAGGGTTCGATTGACTTTCGCTACCCTCGGTAAAGTGATCGATTTGGGCGCGAAGGATCCGACGGACATGGCCGCGGCCATGGTCCCGGCGGCCGCCGATACGTTAGCTGCACATTTCTCGGACCTGAACCGCCGGCCTTCGGATTATGATCTCATCGTCACCGGGGACCTGGGATTTCATGGCATGCCGGTGCTTCGGGAATGGTTCGGCCGGTACGGTTACGATCTCGGGGATCGGTACGCCGATTGCGGCGCCCTGATTTACTCACCGACCCAGCCCGAAGTGTTTAATGGGGGCAGCGGATCGGCCTGTTGTGCAGTGGTGACCTTTGGCCACCTGGTCCGTCGGCTTCGTCGGGGGGAACTGCGGCGGGTGCTCGTTGCCGCCACCGGAGCCCTTCATTCGACGGTATCGGCCCAGCAGGGGGAAACGATTCCGACGATCTGTCACGCGGTCGTTTTGGAGCGGGAGGATTGATCCGTAACGTCCCGGGTCCGGAAACGGACGGGTTCAGGTGATAGCGAAAGGCGGGAGACCGATGATTTATGTCTGGGCATTCGTGGTGGGCGGCCTGATCTGCGTGATCGGACAACTGCTGATGGACGTGGGCCGGCTGACTCCGGCCCACACCATGACAATCCTGGTGGTCAGTGGAGCTATCTTGGACGGGTTGAACCTGTACGATCCGCTGATCCAGCTCGCCGGGGCCGGGGCCACGGTCCCCATCACAAGCTTTGGTCACGCCCTCACCCACGGAGCGTTGATGGAAGCGGGACAACACGGGATCGTCGGGGTCATCACGGGAATCTTCGAGGTGACCAGCGCCGGCATTTCCGCCGCCATTGTTTTCAGTTTCCTTGCGGCCTTGGTGTTTAAGCCGAAAGGTTAGTGGCCACCCGGCGGAAACGAATCTGTCCTTTGGAAAAGACCCGGTGAGGCGGGGTTTTTCCCCATACCGATCGTTGTACCTCGTAGTGACCCGTGATATAATCGGCCTAACCGGCGCCGGCCATAAACCGGTTGCCTTTGTGATTCGGAGAGGGGAAGAAAGCATTGGTGCCTTCTTTGGGTACGCGTCGGGTAAACGATCGGGGACACCTGGAGATCGGCGGGTGCGATACGGTAGAATTGGCCGAGCGCTTTGGAACCCCGTTATATGTTTTTGATGAGGCGCTGCTGAGAGAGACGTGTCGGGAGTTTCACGCGGCTTTTCGCAAGGCGGGATTGCGCTATCAGGTGGCTTACGCGGGGAAGGCTTTTTGTACCCAGGCCATGTGCAGGCTCGTGGAGGAAGAAGGCCTTCACCTCGATGTGGTGTCGGCCGGGGAGTTGCATACGGCGCTGACCGCGGGGTTCCCCCCGGAGAAGATTCATCTGCACGGGAACAACAAGAGCCGGGATGAACTGATCTACGGCCTCAAGGCCGGGATTGGCGGATTTGTGGTGGATAATTTTTATGAGCTCGATCTTTTGGCGGAATTGGCAGAGCGCCAGGGGAAGCGCCCGAACATCCTGTTGCGGGTGACCCCGGGCGTCGAGGCCCACACCCACGAGTACATCCAGACGGGACAGCAGGATACGAAATTCGGCTTTGACCTGGCGAGCGGACAAGCTGAAGCGGCGGTCCGCCGCGCCCAGAGGGCGCGGGGGTTGAACTTGGTAGGCCTTCATTGTCATATCGGCTCACAGATTTTTGAGACTGAAGGATTCGTTCTCGCTGTTGAGCGGATGATGGAGTTCTACGCCCGGGCCGTCAATGAGTGGGACGCGTCGCTGCGAATCCTGAATGTCGGGGGCGGATTCGGGATTCGGTATGTGGAAGAGGATCGGCCCCTTCCGGTGGAGGCGTACGTTGCGGCGATCGCCGATGCCGTGAAAAGGGAGGCCCTGAGGCGCGGGGTGGCGGTCCCCGAGGTGTGGGTGGAGCCCGGGCGGCGGATTGCGGGGCCGGCGGGCACCACGTTGTACACAGTGGGGGCGCGGAAAGAGATCCCCGGGGTGCGCCGGTATATCGCCGTGGACGGAGGGATGGCGGATAACCCGCGTCCCATTATCTATCAAGCTCGTTACGAGGCTGTGGTGGCCAACCGGGCCGGGGAACCCGTTGAGGAGTTGGCGGCGGTGGCGGGGAAGTTCTGCGAAACCGGCGACATGCTGATCTGGGACACGCCCCTGGCGCGCGCGGTGCCCGGGGATATCCTGGCGGTTTTCGGCACCGGAGCGTACACGTATTCTATGGCGAGTAACTATAATCGCGCCCCCCGGCCGGCGGTGGTGTTCGTGCGAGACGGGCGGGCGGACGTGGTGGTGCGCCGGGAGACTTTGGATGATCTCATTCGGCTCGACCAGATCCCCGAACGGATGAGAAAGGAACAGCATCCGGTGTCTTGACGGGCTTCGCGTTGGTGGGGTTCCCCTCGGCCTTCCCGGTCCGGAGGGAAGGCCGAGGGCCTCAGACCCGATGGAGGTAACCTTCACAGGTGGCGGTACGGACGGGCAAGAGGTTTTCGTTGGCGGCTCCGGAGTCTCCACAGGGGGATCATCAAGAGTATCCCGGGAACGGCCCCCAACAGCCACCACCAGGACCAGGGCGGCGGATTGACGGCGCGGTCACTCACCAGAGGAACGGTGGCGATGGTCCGTCCGTCTACCGAGAAAACAGCTTGTCCCAAGATGGCACCTTTTTGCAAGGGGAGCTTCGGTTTAATGAGCTCAATGTTGCGGGTGACCTGAGGGGATGTCCCTTGAGCGAAAGTGTACCATACGCTGCGCGATAGGAGAGCGTTGGCGGTCTGATGACCCGGCAATTGCACGGTTTCAGCGGTTTCTCCGGCGGACGCCAACCGCTGGGTGGCAAAGTGTTGAAAACCCCAGTCGAGCAGTTTGGTGGCCTCTTCACGCATAGCTTCCTGTCCGGGGATGTCCATCAGGGTGGCGATCAAGGACTCGTTGCCCCGAGTGGCACTCACCACCATGGTTTGTTGGGCCTGGTCGGTATACCCCGTTTTGATTCCTGTAGCCCCGGGGTATGTCCACAGCATTCGGTTAATATTGACCAGTTCCGATTCCCATTCCTTGCCGTGCCACGGATAGGTCTTGGTGGCCACGATTTGGCGGAAGATCGGGTTCTGCATCGCATACCGCCCGATGAGGCACATATCATAGGCCGTGGTGACGTGATTCGGGTCATGGAGACCGTTGGGATTGGTAAAATGGGTGTGGAGAGCGCCGATTTCTTTAGCTTTGGCGTTCATCATCGCGGCGAAGTCCGCCACGGAGCCACCGTAGTGTTCGGCAATGGCCACAGCGGCATCATTGCCGGAGTTGAGCATCATGCCGTACAGCAGTTCTTCGAGGCTGTGCTCTTCCCCTTCAACTAAATAAATCCGATTGCCATCCTGTAGGGTGGCCAGACGGCTGGTGGTGATTCGGTCGTTCAGGCGCCCCCGTTCCAGGGCGACGATGGCGGTGAGGATTTTGGTGATGCTGGCTGGATAATGGGGTTCGTCGGGGTTCTTGGCATAAAGAACCTGGCCGGTTTTCATGTCCATCAAAACAGCGGAACGCACCGCGAGATCTGGAGGACCGTCGGCCTGATCTGCCCTGGCCGGCACTGCGCCTCGGGGACAGCTCCATACCCATATGACCAATGCTAGGATCGTCATCCATCGAACGGCGATGCGCATGCCTCGTATCTCCCCTGTTCTCAAGCGCTATCTGTCATAGGCACACATACGCTACTCATTCTAATGTACAGGCCAACCTCGGTGCAACGGCCGAAAGTCCCAAGCTCCGTCAGTAGACGCCTGGCGGGCATTGGCATCGCCGGCCGGCGCCGCTCCCTAGCCTTTACAGAAATAGGCGAAGGGCGTATACTGAAACCACAATTGGACATCGAATTCCTTCAGGGCAGGGTGAGGGGCAACCCAATTCCCGACCGGTGGTGACGTCGACAAGGCGAAGTCCACGAGCGGTTGAGTCCGCAGGAACCGGTGAAAGTCCGGTACCGACGGTATAGTCCGGATGGGAGAAGGAACAGGATGAACGGGTGGGTCAGACCGTGAAAACGGTAAGGCTTTTTTCGCCGTTCCCTCTTAGCCCTGGAGGAATTCCGGGGTTTTTTCATTTGGGGGGATGGGGTTGAAAGATGAAGACTGGATGCGGTGGGCTCTGCAGTTAGCCGCCTCTGCCCGGGGACAGACCAGCCCCAACCCCTTGGTCGGCGCGGTGATCGTGAAGGACGGAGAACTCGTGGGCCAAGGGGCCCATCTCAAGGCTGGCGGTCCTCACGCAGAGGTGCATGCCTTGCGCATGGCCGGGGAGAAGGCCCGGGGGGCCACGGTTTACGTGACCCTAGAACCCTGTGATCACCACGGGCGTACGCCACCCTGTAGCCGGGCGCTGATTGAGCACGGCGTGGCCCGGGTGGTGGTGGCGATGGTGGACCCGAATCCGTTGGTGGCGGGAGGGGGTATCCGGCGTCTCCGGCAAGCCGGAGTGAAGGTTGAAGTCGGCCTTTTGGAGAAGGATGCAAGAGCCCTGAATCGGGGGTTTATTCAACGGATGACCAGTGGCCGGCCTTGGGTGATCGCCAAGATCGCCATGACGTTGGATGCTCAGATTGCGACCCGGACTGGTGAGAGTCGGTGGATTACCGGGGAGAAGGCCCGGGAGAAGGTGCATGAGCTTCGGTCCTGGGTGGACGCCGTGGTGACGGGGGTCGGCACGGTGATTGCGGATGATCCGCAATTGACCGCCCGCCCTCCAGGTGGGGGACTCTCACGGCAACCCCTGCGGGTGGTGCTGGACAGTCGGCTCCGGATCCCCGGGGATGCGCGGATCCTGAGCACTGTTTCAGCGCAGACGGTGGTGTGCGCTGGCCGAGGGTTGGCGCCGGCCGAGCGCATCGCTGAACTTGCCGCGAGAGGGGTGGATGTCTGGCTGATCGATCCGGATTCCGAAGGGGGTTTGGATCTGCACCAGGTATTCGGGCGTCTGGGTGAAGCCGGGGTGAACACCGTGCTGGTGGAGGCCGGCGGGCAGCTGCAAGGCAGCGTATTTCGCAGCGGCTTGGTGGATGAAGTGGTGTTTTTCTTGGCGCCGAAGCTGTTGATGGGGAGTGGAATCCCCGCCCTCGCCGGGGAGGGCGTCGAACGGCTGGCCCAGAGCGCCCAACTGGAGATCACTGGGGTGGAGGCGGTAGGGGAGGATTTGAAAGTGACCGCCTTGGTCCGGAGGGCGGAAAAAGGCAGGTGACGAGGCATGTTTACCGGAATTGTAGAGGAAATCGGGATCCTTCGCGAAGTTCGTCCCACGGATCAAGGGGTTGAACTCACGGTGCAAGCGCACCGGGTTCTGGAGGATGCGAAGATCGGGGACAGTATCGCCGTTTCCGGTGTTTGTCTCACGGTCGTGGATCTGGTTTCGGAGGCTTTTCGTGTGGACGTGGTGGCGGAAACGCTTCGCCGCACCACCTTGGGGGCGGTTTCTCCCGGGGCGAGACTCAATCTGGAGCGGGCTGTGACACTGCAGACTCGGCTGGGCGGCCACCTGGTGTCCGGGCACGTGGATGGGGTCGGCACCGTGGAGGAGGTGGGATTTGAAGGTGACTCGGCGGTGGTCGAGGTGCGCGTTCCGGCACCCCTTCAAAAATATATCGCCGAAAAGGGGTCAGTAGCGGTGGACGGAGTGAGCTTGACGGTGATGGGTGTGACCGAGAAAGGTTTTCGCGTGGCCCTGATCCCCCACACGCAAAAAGAGACCACTCTCGGCGAACTGAGGAGCGGCAGCCGGGTGAATCTGGAAGTGGACGTGGTGGCGCGGTATGTGGAGCGATTGTTGCGAGGAGGCCACGAAGTGAAGTGATCGGTCGGGACAGGACAGCGCGTGGCGCGCAGCGAGGAAGAAATGGAGGAGACGGCTATGTTTGCGTCCATCGAGCAGGCCATCGAAGAACTGAAAAAAGGTCATGTCGTCATTGTCGTCGATGATGAGAACCGAGAAAACGAAGGGGATTTTGTGGCCCTGGCTGAGCGCGCTACCCCGGAAGTGATCAATTTCATGATTACTCATGGCCGGGGGTTGGTGTGTGTCCCTCTGACCGAAGAACGGGCTCGGGAGTTGGATCTCGACCCCATGGTATGGAACAACACCGACAACCACGAAACGGCTTTTACGGTATCCGTGGACGCCCGCAACGGCACCACGACGGGGATCTCAGCGGTGGAACGGGCGGTGACCGTCAAGACCCTCATCGATCCCCAAAGTACCCCGGGGGACTTTCGACGGCCGGGGCATATTTTTCCGTTGATCGCCAAGCCTGGAGGCGTCTTGCGCCGGGCGGGACACACCGAGGCGGCGGTGGATCTGGCCCGATTGGCGGGGGCGTACCCCGCGGGAGTGATTTGTGAGGTGCTGAAAGAGGACGGGACGATGGCCCGGGTGCCGGATTTGGAAAAAGTGGCCCAGCGGCACGGCTTGCTGATGATCACCATCGCCGATCTGATCCGTTACCGAAAGGCCCGGGAGCGGTTGATTCAGCGCCGGGCTGAGGCGGATCTGCCCACGGACTACGGGGTGTTTCGCGCCGTGGTTTACACGAGTACGTTGGACGACAAAGCGCACGTCGCCCTGGTGAAAGGGGAGATCCACCCCGAAGAGCCCACTCTGGTACGCGTCCATTCCGAATGTTTGACTGGCGATGTGTTCGGTTCCCATCGTTGTGACTGCGGCTCACAATTGGCCGCGGCAATGAAACGGATTGAAGCCGAAGGCCGGGGTGTGCTATTGTACATGCGTCAGGAGGGGCGGGGAATCGGCCTCGTGAACAAGATCCGGGCTTATGCGCTTCAGGATCAGGGCTACGACACCGTGGAGGCCAATGAAAAGCTCGGATTCCCCCCGGATCTCCGGGATTACGGGATCGGCGCCCAGATCTTGCGCGATCTGGGGGTGACCAAGTTGCGGTTGTTGACCAATAACCCGCGAAAGATTCGGGGGCTCGAAGGTCATGGCCTGGAAGTGGTGGAGGTGGTGCCGATCCAGGTCCCGCCCACAGAAGAAAACATCGATTATCTGCGAACCAAGAAGATTAAGCTCGGCCATTATTTAAACGTGTGAGCTTCCTGGTGCCGGGCCGGGTTGGTCCCATACCCCGGACCCGGGCCGGTGATCACGGGCGGGGAGGCGTAGGGGTGGCACGAATTTTCGAAGGTGGATTGTCCGGCGAAGGAGCTCGGTTCGGATTGGTGGTTTCGCGGTTTAATGAACTGATCACCCGGCCACTGCTGGAAGGCGCGCTCGGAGCTCTGCGGCGACACGGCGTGCGGGAGGAAGACGTGGATGTGGCCTGGGTACCGGGGGCCTTTGAAATCCCCGTTGTAGCCCAGAAGATGGCGGAATCCGGGCGTTACGATGCGGTGGTGGCTTTGGGGGCGGTGATCCGCGGCGCCACCCCGCATTTTGATTACGTGGCCGGGGAGGCGGCGAAAGGGGTGGCCGCGGCCGCCTTGAAAACCGGGGTGCCGGTGATTTTCGGCATTCTCACCACCGACACCATTGAGCAGGCGGTGGAACGGGCGGGAACCAAGGGAGGCAACAAAGGTTGGGATGCGGCGGTGTCTGCGGTGGAGATGGCCGACCTGATGCGCCGATTATCCCGGGCCGTCGAGGAGGACGGGCACCGTGTTGTGGAACAGTGAGGATCTCATCTTTCGGCTGATCGCTTTTCTGATCGGGATCGTGTTTCACGAGCTCGCCCACGGTTATGTCGCCGATCGGTTCGGGGACTCCACGCCCCGCCGGGCCGGCCGTTTGACGTTAAATCCGGTGTCTCACATTGATCCCATCGGGTTGTTGTTGATTCTGTTCGGACCCTTTGGCTGGGCCAAACCCGTCCCCATCAACCCCCTGGTCTTTCGGGATCGCAAATGGGCTTTGGCTGCGGTGTACGCCGCCGGCCCGGCAGCAAACTTGGTTATCGCCGTTGCACTGGCCCTCGTGTGGAACATGACCGGCGGGGCGGCCGCGTCCCTGCCGGGATTATGGGGGACATTTTTGACCGGGGTTTTCGGATATTCGGTACTGATCAACGTGGTCTTGGCCCTCTTTAATCTGATCCCCGTACCACCTCTTGACGGCGGCCGGCTGCTGGAGTTGGCGGTGGCCAGGCGGCTCGGGAGGGCCTGGCATACCTTTGCGACAATCGGGCCTTTTGTCCTTCTGTTGGTGGTCATCACACCTCTGAGCCAATACGTGATTGTTCCGTGGGTGTTTGGAGGACTGCGTTTGTTCGCGGCCTGGACGGGTTACACGTTTTAGGTGCGGGCGACGGGGAGGGGGAAGGGTGGCCTATGACGTGCGGGTGGGGTCTTTTGAGGGGCCCCTAGACCTTTTACTGCATCTTGTGGAGACGAGAAAATTCAATATATGGGATATTCCGGTTGCGGAGATTACGGAACAGTATTTAGACTATCTTCGGCAAATGCAGAAGTTATCTCTGGAGGTGGCCAGCGAATTCGTGGTGATGGCCGCCAGGCTCCTGGAAATCAAGAGCCGCATGCTGCTGCCCCGTTCTCCGAAACCCGGGGAAGCGGAGGCGGAAGAAGCCGACCCCCGGCTGGCCCTTTCCCAGCGCTTGGCGGTTTATCGAGCCTTCAAATATCTAGCCGGTCATTTGTCTGAACTCGAAGAAAGACGGAAACCGGTCTGGACCCGACCTCGATCGGTGAAATCCCCGGAAATCCTGCGGCCAGCCGGCCCCGTCTCGTCGGTGGACGCACTGATCGAGGCCTGGCAACGGGTGCTGTGGAGGGCTTTCGCCGAAAACCGACCGGCGACGGTGGACCGGGACGAACTGCGGATTGAAGATTGGGTGCGGGCGGTTACAGCCAGGCTCCGTCGGGCGAGGGCCCTCACTTTTGCTGATCTTGTTGGTGAGAAGCGGAACCGCGCCCGGGTCGTGGTGACCTTGTTGGCTCTTCTCGAACTCATGAAAGAGCGCCGGGTACGATGTGTTCAGGAAGTGGTGTTTGGCGACATCTGGATCGCCTGGATCGATGAGGGGGTAGAAAAGGACGGAACTCGATTGGACGTCGGTGATTGAAGGGCTGTTGTTCGCCGCCGGTGAGGAAGGACTGAATGAGCGGCAGTTGTCCCAGTACACCGGGCTCTCGGCCCAGGAGGTCCGGAATCGGTGCGAGGAGTTACGAAAACGCCTGGATGAGGCGGGACGGGGCATTCAGCTCCGGAGACTGGACGATCTCTACCAGTTGACGACCCGGCCCGAGCACGCCCCGTTCCTCGAACAGTTGAGTGAGAGTCCGCGCCTGCCCCCCCTCTCCCAGGCCGCCCTGGAGACACTCGCCATCATCGCGTATCGTCAGCCGGTGACCCGAATCGACATCGAAGAGATTCGGGGGGTCAAGTCCGAGCGGGCGCTGGCAACGCTGTTGGGTCGTGGATTGATCCGGGAGACGGGGCGGGCCGATGCCCCGGGACGCCCAATCCTCTACGGCACCACCCCGTACTTCCTGGAGTATTTCGGTTTGCAAGAACTGGGAGATCTGCCGTTTCCAGAGTTGGCGACGACACAAGAAGAAGAAGGGTTTCCACTGTTTGCCGAGGACGAAGAATCACCCGATGATCCGGATGAAACCGGAACTTGAAGGGGATATTATCCTGTGAATTTCGGGTGATGGAGGAACACTTTTCATGTCGGCGTGGATTTGGATCCTCGGGGCATTCTTCATTATAGGCGTCGTCGTTGGGCTGGCTGCCATTTCGCCGGTTGTCGTACAGCTCCACTACGTGCACCATCAGGGAGCAGATCGAGTGACCGTCGATTTTCAAGGATTGTGGGGAATCATCACGAAACATTGGGTGCTGGGAGGTGAAGAAGCCCTCCAGACCGTGGTGGAACGGGCGGTGGAAGGAGCCCGAAAGCTGGACGAAGGGCCCGGAGCCTCCGAGCCGGCAAAGGCGGGCCCTGAAGAAGGGTTGTGGGCTTGGAGGAGATATGCTGACACTGGAAAGCGGATCGCCCGGCTTTGGAGGACCCAGGAAGGGGCCCGACACGCACTGACGAATTTTTTAAAGAGGGTGCATATTAAAACTTGGCGGGCAAATGTGCGGATAGGTACTGGGGAAGCGGCATCCACCGGCGTGGTGGTCGGCGTTCTCTGGTCCTTTTTTTATGTGATGGCGGCACTTCTCGCCCGTCGGGTGCGTCTTGTTTCACCCGAGGCCCGAGTGGATCCCGACTTCCAGCGCCGGCTGATCGAAGTAGAGTTCGAGGGAATAGCCCAGTTCCGGGCGGGGCAGGCTATCCGCGCAGGGGTTGCGATGGCCATTGCCTTATGGAAGGAGGGCTTGTTGTGGCGGATCACCCAATCCAAAACTTGATGCAGACCGCTATGGAGAATCTTCGGGACATGGTGGACGTAAACACAATTATCGGGGATCCGGTGGAAGCGCCGGACGGTACGGTGATACTTCCCATCTCCCGAGTGGGTTTCGGATTCGCCGCCGGAGGGAGCGAGTTTGACGCGGTGAGTCCAAAAGGGCAGGATGCCGCCAAAGACTCGGGGGGAGGAAATAACCTGCCTTTCGGAGGCGGCGCGGGCGGGGGGGTTTCCATTACCCCAATCGGTTTTTTGGTCGTGAGCCACGGTACGGTCAAAATTTTATCCACCCAAAGCCCCACGCAACTGTACGACCGTCTGTTGGAAATGGCTCCCTCGGTCCTCGACCGGATTCAAGCGATGATGGGAAAAAATACGCAAACCACCACCGCTTCTGGGACTGGGGGTTCTGCCAATACGGTGATGTGAGCAACCGAGCGCCTGCCCGGCCTCGGCTTTTCACGGGGACGGGCGGCGTAAGTTCGGGAAGACGAGCATACATATACGACGCGGGAGGTCATTATGGCGGGGCGGGTGTTGGCAGGGGTTGTCGCGGTAACGATGGTTCTGTTTCCAGGTGTGGGGGGTGCCTCGGCGCACTCCCCGGATGTGTATGGGATCTCTGCCCAAGGGGCGGCGGTGGTGGACGTTGGAAGTGGTCGGGTCCTGTACGAGAAAAATGGGAACCAGATGATGCCCATTGCCAGCTTGACCAAAATTGTCACCGGGTGGCTCGCCGTGGAATCGGGACGCCTGGACGAGCGGGTGACCATCAGCGCCAATGCCGCCCGGAAAGAAGGGTCATCGGTGTATCTTCGGGCCGGGGAGACGTACACGTTGCGGGATCTCGTGTATGCCATGATGCTGCGCTCTGGGAACGACGCCGCCACTGCCGTGGCCGAACACCTGGCCGGATCTGAAGGTCGGTTTGCGGCCCTGATGAATGCCAAGGCTCGTGAAATGGGGCTGCGGCATGTTCATTTTGCGAATCCTCACGGGTTGGACGCACCGGGACATGGGGCTTCTGCGGTGGATTTGGCCATGATGACGGCGAAAGCCTTGCAGAATCCCGAGTTCGCGGCGGTGGTTCGCACCAAATACCATCGAATGCCCTGGCCGGGGGAATCCTGGGACCGGGTGATGCGCAATAAGAACAAGATGTTGTGGCGCTACCCGGGAGCAGACGGCGTGAAAACGGGCTACACGAAGCGGGCCGGTCGTTGCTTGGCGTCCTCGGCGACCCGGGATGGGCATCAGGTGGTGGTGGTGGTCTTGAAGGATCCGGACGATTGGGCGGATACGGCTCGGTTGTTCGATCATGTATTTCAGACCTACGAGTGGGTGCCGGTTCCAGGGGGACCGGCCTCGGTGCCGGTTCGGGGTGGTGTGGTGCCAACCGTTCCGGTGCGGGTACAGGGCCCGGACCGGTTTCCCATCCGGGCTGACGAAAAGTTTCACGTGGACTGGGAACTAAAGCCAAGACTCCGGGCGCCCGTTTCACGGGGCGAACCCGCAGGCCTGTTGCGGATTCAGGTGGGGGAAGAGGTTCATCGATATGCAATTGTAGCGATGCAACCCGTGGATCGGCGCCCCTGGTGGGACCTTCGCCGTTTGTGGTTGTAGCGGCACGAGCCTCCGCATCAAACTGCCCCGGTCGGGCCAAATAGACAAAGATCCGATCGTTCGGGGCTTTGGGAGAGAGGGATGGGGATGGTCAGCGCGCTGTGGCTCGGATTGTTGATCTCTGGGTTTGTGGCGGCGGCGTTCCAAGGCAAAATCGACATCGTGACTCAGAGTATGCTCAAGGGAGCGGAGGAGGGCGTGGCCGTCGCCCTGGGCCTCATCAGTATCCTCGTCCTGTGGCTGGGGGTGATGCGGGTCGCAGAAGAGGCCGGGTTAATTGCCGCCCTGGCCCGGCTGCTGCGGCCTTTGGCCGGATGGTTGTTTCCCTCGGTCCCCGCCGATCACCCGGCTATGGGGTCCATCCTGTCAAACATGAGTGCGAATATTCTCGGTCTGGGCAATGCGGCGACGCCCTTGGGGCTCAAGGCCATGCGGCAACTCCAGGAGCTCAATCCCGACAAGGAGCAGGCGAGTGACGCCATGTGCACCTTGCTGGCCCTCAACACCGCCAGCCTGACCCTTTTGCCCACGACGGTGATCGCACTGCGCATGCAGTACGGCGCCACCAGTCCCACGGATATTGTCGCCCCTACGATTCTCGCCACCGCTGTGGGGACGGCGGCGGCGATCTTTCTCGATCGCTATTACCGCCGCCGGGAGGCTCGGGGTAGGAGGGGGGCGAAAAAGTGAACGTGTTTTTCGCTATCTCGGCGTGGATGTTGCCGACTTTTTTCGTGGGAACGGTCCTGTGGGCGGCCCTGCGCCGGGTGCCGGTGTATGAAACTTTTGTGACGGGCGCAAAAGATGGATTCGAGACGGCGGTTCGCATCATCCCGCATCTCGTCGGCATGATGGTGGCCATCCGGGTGTTTCGCGATTCCGGGGCCCTGGAGTGGATCACGGGTCTTGTGGCCCAGTGGATATCGGGAATTTTCCCCGCCGAAGTGTTACCGATGGTATTGTTGCGGCCGATCTCAGGGACGGGTTCCCTCACCTATATGATTGATGTGCTGCGCACCCATGGCGGGGATTCGTGGGTAGGCCGGTTGGCTTCAACCATTCAAGGGAGCACAGATACCACTTTGTACGTCATCACCGTGTATTTTGGCAGCGTGGGGATCCGGAAGGTTCGCTATGCCCTAAAGGTGGGGCTGTTGTCCGATCTGGTCAGTGCTGCCGCGTCGGCGGTGGCCGTCTGGTTGGTTTTTGGACCGCCGGGATGACGGGGATGTCGGGGAACGGCCGCTCGACTGGTGGAGGTCCCGTCCATGAGGTAGAATCGATGGCGAAATCATCGCGGGCCCTTGGCCAGGGGGAATATGGGTGAAAGAACGGCTACAAAAGGTGATTGCCGGAGCGGGGTTAACCTCCCGACGAAAGGCGGAGCAATGGATTGCCCAGGGTCGGGTGCGGGTGAACGGTCGGGTCGTGGTGGAGCAGGGGTTCAAGGTGGATCCGGAAGTGGACCGCATCGAAGTGGATGGGCGTTCCGTGGCCATCCCCGACCATACGGTCTGTTTTTTGTTCTACAAACCGATCGGGGTGGTCACCACCTTGCACGACCCCCAGGGCCGGCCGGCGGTGGCCGATTATGTCCGCGATCTTCCCAAACGGGTGTTTCCCGTCGGGCGTCTGGATATCAACAGTTCCGGGCTTTTGTTATTGACGAATGACGGGGAATTGGCCCACCGTCTGATGCATCCGCGATTCGGGGTGGAGAAAACGTACCGGGTGGTGGTGAGAGGGTATCTGGAGAATCCAGGGATACGGAGGCTCGAGACAGGCATTGTCCTCGATGGGGTAAGGACGGCGCCGGCCCGGGTGCGGCTGCGGGGGAGGGGGAGGGAGAGGTCGGAGTTTGACATCACCCTGCATGAAGGGCGAAATCGCCAGGTGAGGCGCATGTGCAAAGCGGTGGGGCACCCGGTTTTGGAGTTGACCCGGGTCCAATATGGGAATCTTACAATAGATGGGCTTGCGCCCGGGGAGATTCGTCCGCTGACCGAGGAGGAAGAGAGGACTTTGCGGAAATTGGTCGCTGACGGGCGGGAACCCCGGTGATCCTCGATCTCTGCGGCGGCGGTGTAACGCATCGCTTGTCACTCGGCTGTCCGTTGGTTACCATGAGAGTGTACACCCGAGCGGCCACAGTCATTGTCCAAGCGGGGGGCGCAGCGATGCGCGGGTAGCCGGAGCCGGCGTCGGAAGGAGATGTGTGAATGAACCCGGTCAAGATTCTTGTGGTGGACGATGAGGAGCGGATTCGTCGTCTCGTGAGGATGTATCTGGAGCGAAACGGATTCGAAGTGGAGGAGGCGGAGGACGGCCGCACCGCCCTGGAGATGGCATTGGCCAACGATTACGCGGTGATTGTCCTCGATCTGATGCTGCCGGAGTTGGATGGACGGGAGGTCTGCGCGCAACTTCGCAAACAAAAGGATACCCCGGTGATCATGCTGACCGCCGCCGGGGACGAGATGAATCGCATCCACGGCTTTGAACTCGGTGCGGACGATTATGTGGTCAAGCCCTTCAGTCCGAGGGAATTGGTCATGCGGGTGAAGGCGCTGATCAAGCGGGTACACCAGGGACCTGCCGAGCATGAGCTAACCCAGGTGTTTACATTCCCGCACTTGACCATCAATCTCGAATCCCGGAAAGTGACGGCAGACGGGCAGGATGTCAGCCTGACGCCGAAAGAATACGAGCTTCTGTGTTACTTGGCCCAGCGGCCGGAAAAGGTGTTCACCCGGGAAGAACTGCTCCGGGATGTCTGGAATTATCAGTTCTACGGGGACCAACGCACTGTGGATACGCATATCAAACGGCTCCGGGAAAAGCTCGGGAAGGCGTCTCAGCCGGCGGCCGCGATGATCGTCACCGTGTGGGGTGTAGGCTATAAGTTCGAGGTGGCAGAGTGATCCGCAACAGTATTGTTTCCAAGCTCTGGCTCACCATTGCCGGTTTGGTGGTGGTGGTGCTGGGGCTCTTGTCTATGTACCTGGAACAGATGATTGACACCTACTTGTACCAGGTGCAAGCCCAGGCTTTTCAGAATCGCGCCGATTATATTGCCTCGACCCTTCGCACGGGCAGTCCCGAAGCATCGGTGGTGGCCGAAAACCTGGCCCGACAGGCGGGGGCCAGCTTGTACGTGCTGGGGACGCCGAATCAAGATCCCGCCGCCGAGGCGGTGTGGAGTCGCTTGACTGTAGATGAGCGGTCGAAATTGTTGACCGGAGGGGATGTGATCCCCCCGAGCCGATCGTTTCTTCAGGACGTTCCGCAGTTTCGCGGCCATTCGAACAATCTGTGGATCGTCGTCCCCTTGGCCCGTCAGGGAGATGCGGTTCGGTTGATGCTTCTCACCCAGCCTCTGGCCCCCAGCCAGGAGGCGATGAGCCAGATCCAGCATTCGATTTTTTATGCCGGGGGTCTGGCCATCGTCATGACCACGGGTTTTGCCTTTGTCATCTCGAAAAATCTCTCCCGCCCCCTGGTCCAGATGAATGAGGTGGCCGAGCGGATGGCCCGGGGGGATTTTCGCGGGAAAGTCCGGGTTGTCACCGGGGATGAGGTCGGCCGTTTGGGCCTGACCCTCAACAAATTGGCGCACGATCTGGAAGAAAATATAAAAGCGTTGTCCAAGGAGAAGGAACAGTTGGCCAATATCCTGGCGAGTTTGGCCGATGGGGTGGTGTCGGCCGATCTGACGGGGAAGGTGCTGCTGGCCAATCCCCCAGCCCGGCGGTGGTTGCGGGCGTTATCGATGGCAGAAGAAGGCCAGCCTTCGGAGAACCGCTTGCCGAGTCAACTGTTCGAGGTTGAACAAAAGGTGATCGAGACGAAAGAAGCGCAGCAGCGGGAGGTGGTGGGACAAGGCCGAACGATGGCCGTCACCATGGCCCCTTTGTATGAGCCGGGATCCCACGCATTGCGGGGGGTGGTGGCGGTGCTTCGGGATATCACCGAGCAATTGAACATTGAGCGGATGCGCCGGGATTTCGTCGCCAATGTCTCCCATGAACTGCGCACCCCTTTGTCGATGCTTCAAGGCTACAGCGAGGCGTTGGTGGATGATTTTATCGACGACCCGGAGCAACGCCGGGAACTGGCGGAAATCATCTTGGAAGAAACGCTGCGCATGCGCCGACTGGTGAACGACTTGCTGGATCTCGCCCAACTGGAGTCCGGGCGGTTCGTGATGAAACGACAACCCGTGGACGTGCGGCCCTTGGTCCAAAAGATTTGGCGGAAGTTCTCGGCTCTGGCTCAGGAAAGGAAACTGTCCTTTCAATTGGCAATGCAGGTGGATGACCCAGTGATTGTCGATGCCGATGCGGATCGATTGGAACAAGTCCTGACCAACCTCATCGACAACGCTTTTCGGCACACCCAGCCTCCGGGCTCTGTAACGATTCGTTTTAGTGTGAGCCAGGACACGGCGAGGATTGCGGTGGAAGACCAAGGGGCCGGGATCCCCCCTGAGGACATTCCTTACATTTGGGAGCGGTTTTACAAAGTGGACAAGGCCCGTACTCGGAATCGAGGAGGCACGGGCCTGGGGCTTGCGATCGCTCGGAATATCGTCCTTCAGCACGATGGGGACATTACGGTGGAAAGCCGGCTCGGAAAGGGGACGACGTTCACCGTTTTGTTGCCCCTTTACCAAGGGCAGCGCCAGGGCTAAGTTTCGGGCAGCAGGCGGCTGAGAATGTCGGCGATTTCGTCCGTGAAGGTCGACACCGGCCTTCCTTGTCGGACACCGCTCGCTATGTCCCGGAGCCGGGCCACCAAGTCAACGTCGGCGGTGACCGCCACCCGGTAGCCGCCGTCCGTTCGTTCCACGGCTTCTTTGACGGACTGTTTAATAGAGTCGATTTTGGAGCCGGTGATTTTGTAATCAAGATCGACGCCAACCAGGGCTGTCCGCCCGACCAACACCACGGTCGAGCCCTCGACGCCGGGAACCCGGCGGGCAGCGTCGTTCATCTGGCGCATCACCGTGTCCGGGGGTGCGGGGCTCGCGGGTTTTCCGGCCTGCTGAGGGGCCTGTTGCGGTCGCGGAGCAGGGGCTTTATTGACCTGCTCCCCCGGCGGCGTTTGTACCTCTTCGGGTCGCTGAGTCCCGTCCTCTGTCACCCGGGGGCCCGTGTCCCGAGGGGATTCGGGTGGGGCAGCGGAAGGTGCACATCCGGATACAACGCTGGCGATGAGTACAGCCAGAGGTAAGGACATTCTCAGGGATGCGTTCCAAGGCATTCCGGTTCACCTCGGACCTAGTGTGCCGGAGGGCGGGGTGATTTATACAGGCCGTGTCAAAAATCCAACGTTGCCGCATGCTTGGTTGTCACTGCAGACTGGGATATACTGAAAGGGAACGCGGGTTGCCGTGTCGCGATAAACTGCGAAATGAGGACGATGGGTTGGAGGACGCCATGGGGTGGATCTATTGTGCAAGATTGTTCGACAATGAGTTTCAGGCAGGTTGTTATGCAGCCCGCCTGCGAGAAGAAGGGTGGCGCGGCGATCGGAACTACCCGGATTATGTCGCCGTTTTTCGCACACCCCAGGGGCGTTTTGGCGTGAAATTCCTCCCCACGAAACCCTCCGTCCCGGGCAGATCGAAGACCAACAATCGATCCTCTTAGGAGGGGTGGCCGGTGTTTCAGAATCCGACGGACCAAGAATTGGCGAATTTGTTGAAGACCTCGAAGACCGTGGCAGTGGTGGGACTGTCCGATAACCCCGATCGGCCAAGTTATGAGGTCGCGTCTTATCTGCAGTCCCAAGGCTATGAGATCATTCCCGTTAATCCGCGAATCGGCCAAAGTCTGGGGCGGAAAGCCCATCGCTCCCTCCGGGAGGTGGAGGGTCCGGTGGATATTGTGGATGTATTCCGCCGGGGTGAAGAGGTGGATGAACTGGTGGACCAAGCGGTGCAGGCCGGCGCAAAAGTGCTGTGGATGCAGCTCGGAGTCGTCAATGAGCAGGCGGCGAAGCGGGCTCAGGACGCGGGTTTAACGGTGGTCATGGACCGCTGCATGAAGATCGAACACCAGCGACTTTTAGGTGGGGCGGAACTCTGAAGGCGAGAAACGGGGACAAAACCCGACCTCAGCAAAACCCGAACTCAGCAAAAAAGGAGGCGTCCGGATCGACCGGCCGCCTCAAGAAAAGAGAGAGAGGAGAAGCTGAGGTTTGCACGCCTCGGCTCTGTTATCAGCATAACCGGAATGGACCCGGTCTATACATCAAGAACGGCAGTTTTGAATCCTCCCGGGACCCGGATGCAGGGTTACATTCCCATAGGCGGGCGGTACTCAATGGGGCGGGTGAGGGGAGAGCGAAGGTGAAACAGATCCACGGCCTGTATGCGATCACCGATCGGCGATTTTATCGCGGCCGGTCCTTGGAAGAAGTGACAGGGGATTGGTTGGCCGGCGGAGTGACCTGTATTCAGCTGCGGGAAAAAGATCTGAACACTCGGGAGTTGCTGGAGGCTGGACGGGTGCTGAGGCGGATGACCCGGGAAGCAGGTGCCCTGTTGATCGTCAATGACCGGGTGGATGTGGCCGTGGCCCTGGAGGCGGATGGGGTCCACCTCGGCCAGGAGGATTTGCCGATCCGAGCGGCCCGGGAGATTCTGGGGGAGGGCCGCATCATCGGGATCTCCACTCACAATGTGGAGGAGGCCCGGGAGGCGGCGATTCAGGGGGCGAACTACATCGGGGTTGGTCCGATGCGGGCGACGGCCACGAAAACGGACACCAAGCCGGTGGTGGGGATCGCCGGGTTACGCCGTATCCGCCAGGCGGTGGATCTTCCCATCATCGCCATCGGCGGCATTCGACTGGAGGATGCCGAGGAGCTGGCGGCGGCCGGGGCGGATGGTTTAGCGGTCATCCGAGGGCTTGTCGACGCGGAGGATATTCTGGAAAGAGCCAAAGCGTTTGTGCAGGCCATCCTCAGGGGCCGACAAAGGAGGGAGGGGGGAGGATGAGGCTGCATGTGAACGGGCAGTGGAAAGAGATCCCCGAGGTGAGAACGGTCGCCGACGTGCTGCATCATTTTCACCTCGTTGACCGCATGGTGGTGGTCGAGCTCAACCGAGAGATCATCCTCCGGGAACAGTACGATATCCAGGCGGTGCGAGACGGCGATCACATGGAAATCGTTCATTTTGTAGGTGGGGGTTAAAAGGGAAAGGAGAGGCCGGCATGGAGACGCAGGTGGAGAATGACGAGTTAATCATCGGAGGACGGACCTTTCGCTCCCGGCTGTTTTTGGGGACGGGAAAATTTTCGGACTTAGATGTACAAAGTCGGGCGGTGGAAGTTTCGGGGGCTGAAGTCCTGACTTTCGCGGTGCGGCGGTTGAACCTGGATCGCCCGGATGAACCCAATTTTTTGGAACGGCTCGACCTCCAACGGTTCACCCTGCTGCCCAATACCGCCGGGGCCTCGGACGCCGAAGAAGCGGTGCGGATCGCCCGGCTTGCGAAGGCGTCGGGGCTGTGCGACATGATCAAGGTCGAGGTGGTGGGCAACCCCAAGACCTTGCTCCCGGATCCCGTGGAGACACTTAAGGCGACCGAAGTGCTGGTGAAAGAGGGGTTTATCGTCCTGCCCTACATATCGGACGATCCAATCTTGGCCAAGCGCCTGGAGGAAGTGGGGGCGGCGGCGGTGATGCCCGGCGCGGCCCCGATTGGAACGGGGTTGGGGATTCTGAATCCGTATCACTTGAGCTACATCGTGGAGGAGGCAAAGGTCCCGGTGATCGTGGACGCCGGAATCGGTTCCCCCGCGGACGTGGCCTTGGCGATGGAGCTGGGGGCGGATGGGATTTTGTTGAACACCGCCGTCTCCGGGGCCCAGGACCCGGTCCTGATGGCCGAAGCGATGCGACTGGCGGTGGAAGCCGGCCGGAAGGGGTATCTGGCCGGTCGAGTGGCGAAGAAACGGTACGCGAGCGCCAGCAGTCCAGTGGAAGGCATGGTGGGCCGGTGAGGTGGCCCGGCACGTAAAAAAATGCCCCGCATTCGGCGGGGCTTTTTTTACGGGTGATCAAAGGTATTACAAGGACACGTCCCGCACCGCCAGAATACCCGGGACTTGGCCGATGTTCGCCAGGGTCTCCGCATCCACCGGTTTGTCCACGGCGAGGACCATCACCGCCTGTCCGCCGAGCTCTTTGCGCCCGACTTGCATGGCAGCAATATTGACGCCGGCGGCGCCGAGAAGGCTGCCGACTTGGCCGATGATGCCCGGTTGGTCGATATGCCGGGTGATGAGCAGGGTTCCCTGGGGCGCTACGTCCACGGAATAACCATCGATTTGGACGATTCGCGGCCCGAGTCCGTTAAATAAGGTCCCGGCGGCACTGTGGGTGCCTTCGTCTGTGGTGAGCTGGACAGAGATCCAGTCGTTGAACACTTTGTGCCGGCCGGTTTTGGTCTCCGTCACCTTGATGCCCAAGGTCTCTGCGATAAAGGGGGCATTCACGTAATTGACTTCGTCCCCGTGATGATAGCTGAGAATTCCTTTTAGGATCGTCCGGGACACCGGGGCGACCTCCCGTTCTGCCACCGCGCCGCCGTAGGTGACTTCGATGGCGGAAAGGCGACCCGCGGCGATCTGGCTGATCAATTGGCCCAGTTTTTCCCCTAGGGTCAGGTAGGGTTGAACGGCCCGCATCACTTCGGCGGGGAGGGATGGGAGATTCACCGCGTTCTTGAAGGGCCGGTCGTGCAGGATATTCAAAATTTCTTCCCCGACGTCGATGGCCACGTTGATCTGGGCCTCCACCGTGGAAGCTCCCAGGTGAGGGGTGGCAATGACTCGGTTTGACGCCAGAAGCGGATTGTCTTTCGGCGGCTCTTCTTCGAAAACGTCCAGGGCGGCACCTCCCACGGTTCCGTCTTCCAAGGCGGCGAGCAGCGCCTTCTCATCGATGATCCCGCCCCGGGCGCAGTTGAGGATGCGAACGCCCTTTTTCATCAAGGCGAACTGCGGCCCGGAGATCATGTGCCTCGTTTCTTTGGTGAGGGGGGTATGGACGGTGATAAAATCCGCCCGGCGGCAGATGTCGTCTACCGAGACCGATTCGACGCCCAGTTGATCGGCCCTCTCCCGGGTGAGAAACGGGTCGTAGGCCAGCACCGTCATCCCGAAGGCCATGGCCCGCTTGGCCACTTCGGTGCCGATGCGACCGAGGCCAACGATCCCCAGGGTCTTCCCCCTGAGCTCTACGCCGACAAAAGACTTCCGGTCCCACTTGCCCGATTGGATTGATGCGTAGGCCTGAGGGATGTTTCGCGCCAAGGCCATCAGCATGGCAAAGGTGTGTTCCGCTGTAGAAATCGTGTTCCCGTCCGGGGCGTTGACCACGATGATCCCCCGGCGGGTGGCCGCCTCGATGTCAATGTTGTCCACTCCCACTCCGGCCCGGCCCACAGCCTTGAGATTGCGGGCGCTGGCCAACAGGTCGGCGGTGACTTTGGTCTGGCTCCGGACCAAAAGGGCGTCATATTCGCCGATCAGCGCCTTGAGTTCTTCCGGGGGTAGCCCCGGGCGAATGTCCACTTGCACATCGGGGGCGTCCATCAGTTTTTTGAGCCCCTCTTCGGAAATTGCATCACTGACAAGAATCTTGAACACGGTAGGGCACCTCCCGGATGTTCTTGTTGCACGCCTAGGCGTGCGATGATTCCCTTGGCGAGTCGGGCGGAGTCAAACAAAAAAACCTTCCACCCTCTGCGCGTGCGGCGCAAGGGGCGAAAGGTCCTCTTTCGCGGTACCACCCTTTTTCAGCAATGCCTCGCAGCATCGCCCTCGCTGGGTGACCATGTCACCCGACTCACTAACGGGAGTCAGCCGGCCCCGCTACCCACGCCGCTCGTCGGCGCTTCACGCAGGCACTCGGGAGCGCTGCCGGCTAGACACGCGGTCCGGTTTGCACCCATCCACCGGCTCTCTGTACCGCTCTTTGTCTGTCGGGACTCCCTCATCGCTTTTCCTTCACCAATAAAATGATGCCTTCATTGTCGTAACTGTAGCACTGGGTCGGCCAACCTGTCAAGGATCTTGGGTGTTGAAAAATCTTGATGAAATCTTGAATGGGATCGTGTACAATGGGGTGGGGACCGGGGCCGGGGTCCCCGTCAGAAATATATAAAAAATAATGATTCATTTCAAAAGGGGGATCGAGTTTGAAGAAGCTGGGTTCCATTCTGTTGTGGACGCTCATCTCCATTGTGGGCGCTGCGGCTTTTGCCGTATTAGCAATCAGTAACGGGGAGACGATCAGCGCTGCGTGGCTGATCATCGCCGCAGTGGCCACCTACGCCGTTGCCTACCGTTTTTATAGTAAATTCATGGCGCACAAAGCCTTTGGGCTGGACGATCGCCGGGCGACGCCGGCGGAAATCCACAACGACGGGAAAGACTACGTGCCTACCAACAAATGGGTACTTCTGGGTCACCATTTTGCGGCGATTGCCGGAGCCGGCCCCTTGGTGGGACCGATTCTCGCCGCCCAGATGGGGTACCTCCCGGGGACCTTGTGGATCATCATCGGAGTTGTGCTGGCTGGAGCTGTTCAGGATTTTGTCATCCTGTTCGCTTCGATGCGCCGGGACGGCAGGTCTTTGGGGCAGATCGCCCGGGATGAGATCGGCGCCTTTGGCGGAATTCTCGCCTCCATCGGCGTGCTCGCCATCATGATCATTTTGATTGCCGTGCTGGCGTTGGTCGTGGTCAATGCCCTGAAAGGTTCGCCGTGGGGAACCTTTACCATCGTAATGACCATTCCCATCGCGCTGCTCATGGGGATCTATATGCGATTCATCCGGCCCGGCCGGGTGTTGGAAGGCAGCATTATCGGCATCTTCCTGTTGATGTTGGCCCTGTGGGCCGGGCAGTACGTGGCGGCTGACCCGTATTGGTCGGGCGTCTTCACCCTCAGTGGTACTGCCCTGGCGAAGTGGCTGATCTTGTACGGATTTATTGCTTCCATCTTGCCGGTTTGGCTGCTGCTGGCGCCCCGGGACTATCTCAGTTCGTTTTTGAAGATCGGAACGATCGTTCTTCTCGCCATCGGTATCCTCATCGTGCTGCCGCCGATCCACATGCCGAAGCTCACCCGGTTCGTGGACGGGACGGGGCCGGTGTTCAGCGGGAACTTGTTCCCATTCCTGTTTATCACCATCGCTTGCGGCGCGGTGTCCGGCTTCCATTCTTTAGTTTCTTCTGGGACGACGCCGAAGATGATTCAAAAAGAGTCCCAGGCCCGGATGATCGGCTACGGCGGGATGTTGCTGGAGTCCTTCGTGGCCATCATGGCCATGGTGGCGGCGACCTCGCTGCACCCGGGGGTCTATTTTGCTATGAACTCGCCGGCTGCGGTCATTGGGACGGACGCCGTCACCGCAGCGGCGAAGATCAGTCAGTGGGGCTTTACCGTGGATGCTGCCACCATCACCCAGTGGGCCAAAGACGTGGGCGAGCACACCATCTTGTCCCGCACCGGTGGCGCTCCGACGCTGGCGGTGGGCATGGCGGACATCTTTTCAAAGTTTATGGGTGGATTCAAGGCATTCTGGTACCACTTTGCCATCCTGTTTGAGGCGGTATTTATCCTGACCACTATTGACGCTGGAACCCGGGTTGGACGGTTTATGCTCCAGGATTTGCTGGGCAATGTCTGGAAGCCCCTTGGGCGGACGGAGTCTTTTGGCGCCAATGTATTTGCCAGCGCCGTGATCGCTTTGGGGTGGGGCTATTTCCTCTATCAGGGCGTGACGGATCCGCTGGGAGGCATCAACACGTTGTGGCCCCTGTTCGGCATCTCGAACCAGATGTTGGCCGGCATCGCCCTCATCGTTGCCACGACGGTCTTGATCAAGATGGGCAAGGCGAGGTACAGTTGGATTACACTCCTGCCTCTCGCGTGGCTCTTGGCGGTCACCCTGACGGCGGGGTGGCAGAAACTGTTTGACCCCAAACCAGCGGTCGGATTTCTGGCCCACGCCCAGGTGGTCGCCGACGGCATAGCGGCCGGGAAACTGATCGGACCCGCGAAGTCCATGGCCGACATGAACAAAATGCTGTTTAACGACCGGGTGGACGCGATTATGACTGCGATATTCATCATCGTTGTGGTGGGCGTACTCCTCGATGCACTGCGAGTTTGGTACCAAGTGTTGATCGAGAAGCGTAAACCGGAATTAAAGGAAACGCCCTTTGTGCCTTCCAGCACTCAGGGTTGATGCCGGTCCCGGTTCCTTCCCTGGACTCAATGGATGAAAGGGTGCGTTTAAGGAGGCGATGAGGTCGTGAAATCCTCGGTGGAGGGCTGGTTCTGTAAACTGCGCACGAGTGTGAAAACAGTCTTCGGTATGCCGGACTACGAGGCGTATCTGGAGCGCCATCAGCGCGTTCACCCGGAGAAACCTCCGCTGTCCAGGCAAGAATTCTACACCCAATATCTCAAAGATCGGTACGACAGCGGCAGCCCGACGCGCTGCTGTTGACAAGCTCAGGCACCGAGTGCCGAGGCGGGGGACCCACCCCCGCTTTTTTTGTCAGCATGGAACGGGCCCGGGGTGGGAAAACGAATCCTCAAGGAGGGACTCGGCGTGGCGGTGGGTGAGCAGGTTGCAAAAGAGGACCGGCAAGACCTTGAGTTTTGGGGGCGATTGTGGTGCAACGCCCGGCGCCCTCTCGTGTTGTCCGGAGCGGGGATCAGCGTCGCTTCGGGGCTGCCCACGGTGGGCCAGAGGTGGAACGGCATCCCCCTGCGTACGCTGTTTACCCGGCGCAGATTTGAGAGCAGGCCGAAGGAATTTTTCGATTGTTACCGGGATTGGTTATGGAACTGGGGACGGGCTGAGCCGAATCCGGCCCATCGGGCTTTGGCGGCTTGGGGTGGGCGGGTGGTCACCTTGAATGTTGACGGTCTTCACCGAAAAGCGGGGTCAAGCGGTTGTGTGGAACTTCACGGAAGGCTGTTTGAACTGGCCTGCCGGCAGTGTGGGCTTATCTTGGAGGCGCGGCTGGCGTTTCGAGAGGATGTGCCGCGCTGTCCGGGGTGCAACAGCCTGCTCGCTCCGAACATGGTGTTTGTCGGGGAACCGGTGCGACATTTCGCCACGGTGATGGACTGGGTGGGGGATGCGGACCTGTTGGTGGCCATCGGCACCCGCCTCGACGTCTCTCCCATCAATCAGATCCCTTTGGCCGCGCATCGAAAAGGGATTCCACTTGTCCGCATCAACCGCCGGGCGGAGGTGTTGGTGCCCATTCTGGTGGGCAGAGCCTAGGCCCCGGCGGCGCACCGGGGCACCGGGGCGAGTGTTACCAGCGGGATTCCGGGCCGGAGGTAATAAAGGCAATGGCGGCGAAAGCTCCGGCGAAACCGATGAAAATGGTGGCTAAAGCCTCCGGGGCCCGCTCTCCGAGAAACAGCGTAAAAATCGCAAAGACCGCACACATAATGGCAATGCCAAAATAGTAGCGAAACATGGCGGATCCTCCTCTGTCCGACTCTCTTCCTCCGTCATCTTACCACCGGATCAGAAAAGTATGCAATGCGGGTTCACAAAGATGTCAAATTCCGGTGATTGGCTTGTTCTTCTCAAAGCCATTTGGTCGGCCCTGCTGCAGTTCGGTATAATGGAGCCTGAAGGCGGCACGACCCGCACGTCAGGGAAGGAATGGAGGAGTGCCCGGTGGAGTGGAGAGTAGAGTCCGATTCCCCTTTGGGTTGCCATATTGTACTCCTGACCCCGGAGTTCGCGGCGGGTTCACCTCTAGGCTTGCCCGTGAGCGAACGCCATGCCAAAAAAGGCACAGTGACCCCCTTTTTTCGCAATGGGGACGGGGTCCGGCTATGGTTGACGGCGGGTATCGGTCCTGAAGGGGAAGTTCAACCGGAACATATTCGGCAGGCGATGGGGGAAGCCGGCCGGATGGCGGTGAAAGAAGGATGGGAGGAGGTGGCGGTACACCTTCCTGAGCTTCCGCTTCCGGCCGACGCCTTGGGTCGGGCTGTGGTTGAAGGCCTCGTGCTTGGCACCTACCGGTTTGATCGCTATCGGTCGGACCCGCAGACGCAAAGGTTGCGGAGGGTGGACGTGCTTCGGGGAACTCGCGAGTCCGAATCACTTTTTGCAGGGATTCGCCGGGGTGAGGCGGATGCAGCGGGGACGTGTCTGGCGCGGGATTTGGCCAATGAGCCGGCCAATCACCTGAGGCCCGATCTGCTCGCCTCCCGGGTACAAGAGCATTTTTCAGGTACTCCGGTGGAAGTCTCGGTGTACGGGGGCGTGAAATTGGAACGGATGGACCTTCAAGGTCTGACGGCCGTGGGGAAGGGTAGCCGCTATGGTCCCCGCCTCATCGAAATGCACTATACCGGGGATTCGTCCAAACCGCTGATTGCCCTGGTCGGTAAAGGCGTGACCTTTGACTCCGGTGGCATCAGTTTGAAAACCCAGCGGGACATCAGCGACATGCGGATGGACATGGCGGGTGCAGCTGCGGTCATCGGGGCCTTGGACGTGATTGCCAAGTTGCGTCTTCCGGTGCATGTGGTGGGACTGGTACCGGCTGCAGAGAACCTTCCCGGGGCGCATTCCATGTTGCCCGGAGACATTATTCGTTACGCGAACGGGACCACCGTTCAGGTCGCCAACACCGATGCAGAAGGACGTCTGATTCTCGCGGATGGGCTGATTCTGGCGGGAAAACGCGGGGCGCGCACGGTCATCGATATCGCCACCTTAACCGGTGCGTGCGCTGCGGCCCTGGGTCCCAAGATCGCGGGTGTTTTCGGCGATGAAGGGCTGCGAAAACTGCTGCAGGAGGTCGGGGAAGAGGTGGGGGATCGGGTTTGGCCCATGCCCCTGGTGGAAGAGTATGAGTCCTTGCTGGACAGTGATTATGCCGATCTCAAAAATATCAGCGAGGGGCCATACGCCGGTGCGATCACGGCCGCTTTGTTTTTGAAGCGTTTTGTCCCGACAGGGGTCGCTTGGGCGCACATCGACATGGCCGGACCCATGGATACGCCGAAAACGAAGGGTTACCTGCCCGCCGGGGCGACGGGGTTCGGCGTCCGCTTGTTGGCCGAAGCGGTGAACCGGCTGGCAAGCGCATGACAACTGGCGAGTCCGGATTCTCGGCCTTGGGCCAACGCTTGTTTCAGGCGATGAAGGAGTGTACACGGTTATGTACGTGATGATCACCCAGGGCAGTCGCAAAGCCCGGGCCGCAAAGGATCTCTATGAGACGTTGAAGTCCCGGACTTCCCGGCTGCTGCCGCCGATTCGCGAAGGCGAGATCGAGGGGTGGGCAGGCGTGGAAGTTCCCGAGCATGAACGCGGCCGGGTGTTGGCCATGCGTTTCCACGATGAACATCTCAGCCCTTATATAAAATCGGATATGAATCTTTTTCATCTGCTGATGTTGGATGAGCATGTGGAAATGAGAATTTACCGGGCGGAGCGCGGGTGGCTCTTTGTGTTCGAAGGGGTACAGGCCGCCCCGAAGCCCTTCGGGGCTGCGGGGTTTGATCCCCGATAGGGTTGTGTTTTAGGGAGAAAGGGGGCGACGAATGTGGCGGGAACCGCGGTGCTGTTGATTGGACACGGCAGTCAGCTTCAGACGGCCGCTGAAGATATGTATCGGGTGATGGACGATTTGAAGCGATCAGGTCGATGGGACATCGTGGAAGCGGCTTTCTTGGAGATCACCCCGCCGTCCATTCCGGAAGGGATAGAACGCTGCATCAATCAAGGGGCCAGCCGAGTGGTGATTGTACCGTATTTTCTCCACCTGGGAAAGCACGTCCTTCGCGATCTCCCCCGGATCATTGAGGAAGCTGGACGCCGGCATCCGGGGATCCAGATCGGCCTCGGAGGGCATCTGGGCTATGATCCCCGGCTGGCTCTCATTGTGGAGGAACGGGCGGAACAGGCTCTGGCGGAGATGGACACCGTAGCGGGGTGAGGGAATGTCCCGGTGAGTTGCCCCGGGAGAAAGGGGAATGTGCATTGAGTGGCATGAATTCGTTATCCTTGAAATTCTGCAAAAAAAATCTTGAGAAGTCCGGAGATGTTCTGCGGGCCTTGCAGGAGAGGTACCCCGACCTAAAAATCGAAGTCTCGGACTGCCTCGATGTCTGCGGGCTGTGTACCGACGTGCCCTTTGTCCTGCGAAACAACGCCATTGTTCACGGACGGAACGCCCGAGATCTGTACCTGAAATTAGAGCGGGGCATGCAGCCATTCTTCCGCCGGGAGCCCATCCCGGGAACAGCTGCGGCCATGGCTCTCAACAGTGGGACTGCCGACACCTCGTCCGGTGAATCCTGAATTTCCCCAAGGCTTTCAAGGGCCGGGATGGGCACACATCGTTCCCGGCCTTTTTCCTTTGGGTTCACCCGTCTTCTTCCCCTGTCATATTCTATAAGACGCCATCCCCATGGGATGCGAGGGGGGACGGGTATGAAGACAAGACCCAAAGCACCCGGCCGATCGGTGTATCGCATCGCGGACGTTGTCGAGCGATACAAGGGGGCAGTGGTCAATATCGAGGTGGTGCAGGATATTCCTCGGTCTGCGGTCTCTCGGATCCCGGGATGGCCGTTGCCCCCGCCAGATGAGGGGGGAGAGGATCGGGAACTGCATCAGCTCAATATCGGCTCCGGCTTTTTTTTCGACCGCCGGGGGCTGATCCTAACCAATGAACACGTCATTCACGGCGCTTCTCGAATTTTGGTGCGGCTTTTGGGGCGTACCCGGGTGGTGGAGGCCAAGGTGGTCGGAGCTCACTATGAACTGGATCTGGCGGTCCTCCGAGTGCCCAAGCCTCCTGGACTTCCAATTCTACAATTGGCCAAAAAGCGGGACCTGCGAGTTGGTGAGTGGGTGGTGGCCATCGGCAACCCCCTTGGTTTGGACCACACCGTCACCGTCGGGGTGATTAGTGCTAAGGAACGGCCGATGGCGATCGGAGATCGCAAATATCCCCATCTGATTCAAACGGATGCGGCGATCAACCGCGGCAACAGCGGAGGACCTCTGATCAATCTGCGGGGGAAAGTGGTCGGGATCAACACGGCGGTCAGCCAGAGTTCCCAGGGAATCGGCTTTGCTATCGCGGTGGATGTGGTGCGCAAAGCCCTGAGAGAGATGCGCCTCGGCTTACCCGAGTAGGCGGCAGCAGATTTTGCGCGCTGTTCCACCGCATGCTTCAGGGTGGGCTATAACAGATTGGACTGTACACAATGGGTTCCAATTCAATCTGGTGTCCCCTCCTTACCACCGGTGGTACGTGGTCCGAAGAATGCGGTGCCCCTACCAAAAGCGATCCGCTTTCAATGATGTCGGGTATATGGCTTTTTTCGCGTTATGCCATATGGTGAACTATGTGTTGTGTTTCACGAGTCAATGTAGTATAGTATAATGCGACAGCGGAAGTGCACCTAGGGATCCGGCCAGAGTAAATGGACAGGACCGAGCGGTGCAGGCCTCAGGGCCACACCGAAGGGATAAAAGACCCGGCGGACAGGTTCCCTGGTTTCATGAGGGATGCTCGCCGGGTCGTTCCGTAGAGGACGTCACAGGCCCGGGGCGGTCGGTGGAGCGGATTTTGCAGGGGGTGGACCGAATGCAGAACGAGCTGGGCATGTGGGAGGGCTCGGAACACGATGCGTGCGGAATCGTCGCCGCCGTGCAAAGAAACGGTGTTCCCTCCAACGAGAATGTTCAGAGCGTCATTAAGGCTCTGATTCAGATGCAGCATCGGGCGGGGTTCGTCGACGGGGAGGGAGACGGGTGCGGGATTTTGATGGATCTTCCTCGAAAGTTATGGTCGAAGAAACTCGTCCATCATGGCCATCCCGGCTCGCTCGCTGAGGATCCCCGGTTTGCTGTGGGACATTTTTTCATCCCCCGGGAGTCGGAGGAGTCGCGGGAGAAGTGGAAGGCCAAAGTTCGGGGATTGTTCGGGGAGCACCGCCTGGAGATTCTCATCGAGGAAGAAGGGAATGTGAATTCCAGGGCCTTGGGGCCCCGGGGCCGGGCGGATGAACCGGTCTTTTGGCAGGTGGCTGGTCTGGTGGAGGATGCCCAAGGGGCGGGGCGGGTTTTGTTTGAGCTGCAGCTGGCCGTCGAAGCCCAGACCCCGGTGCACGTGGTGTCCCTGAGCACCGAGACGGTGGTGTACAAAGTCCGCGGGTCAGCCGGTACCCTGCCGGATTATTATCCGGATTTGGCGAGCCGGGATCTGCGATCCGCTGTGAGCATTGGACATAACCGGTATTCTACCAATACATCCACGGTGTTCGAACGGGTTCAGCCGTTTTCATTATTAGGTCACAACGGGGAAATCAACACCATCGCGAAGCTTCGAGAAGAGGCTGAGATGTTGGGGATTCCCTTGGTTCGGGAGGCGAGTGACTCCCAGGATTTGAACCGAACCCTGGAAGGGTTGATCCACCGGTTCGGTTTGACACTGTATGAAGCGATGGAATTGGTGTTCCCACCGATCATCAATGAAATTAAGAATTTTTCACCCGATTTGCAGGATTTATACATGTTTTTCCGTTCGGCTTGGGGACCCTTTGCCCAAGGGCCGGCCGGGATCGTTTCTCGTTACGGAGACGAATGTGTCTTCAGCGTAGATGCCTTGGGGCTTCGCCCTTTGTGGATGTTGCAAACGGAAAGCGCCTTGTTTTTCTCCTCTGAACAGGGAATTGTGGAGTTGGCGGATATGGTCGCCGATCCCAAACCACTGGCACCCGGTGAGAAGATCGGCGTGCAGCTTCTTCGGGGCAAGGGTCTGAAGATCCATCCCTACCACGAATATCAAAGGGTGGTTTTGGAACGGGCGAAAGAGCGATTTGCTTTCGATCACTTCCGGGGATCGCTCCAGTTCGGCATGCCGGGGGTGGCCCTGGATGCCGGGGTGTCTGAGGGACTGCGGAATGTTCCCGATCGGCCGGAGCTCCGGGATCGGTTGGTGGCCGCTTTCGGTTGGGATGCGGACGATCTCAAGTTGCTTGAGTTCGAGGCTCACACCGGGGCGGAACCAATCCGCTCCCTGGGCTATGACGGGCCACTCGCCGCTTTGTCCCGGGAACGCCAAAACCTGGCTGATTTCTACAAAGAAACGGTGGCGGTGGTGACGAATCCCGCCATCGACCGAGAACGGGAGATCGAACACTTCTCCACCCGGACTGTATTGGGCCCCAGGCCGTCGTTGGCTGGCGGCGCGGCCAGGGCAGGGCGCCGGGTGGAACTCCAGACGCCGCTTCTTCTCGGAGGTCATCGAACCCGATCGGTGTTACCGGCTGAAGAGTACCGGGGGCTGGCGCACCAGCTGGGGACTTACCTTTTCGAAGACCTGTTGCGGGAATTCGACGTTTCACCCGAAGCGGTTTATGTGTTGGACGCCACCTTTGCGGAAGACGAAACGCTGAAAGAAGCAGTGGCTCGCCTGGGCCGGGAGGCGGCCGATGCTGTCGAGGCGGGCGGTTGCCTCTTGGTGATCGATGACGACCGGGCCTTCCGAGACGGGCGGCAATGGATCGACCCGCATCTGGCCGTATCGGCAGTTCATGTCGCGTTGAAAAATCGGGCGCCCAAAGCCGGGGCGGACAATCTCCGGCGGCGGGTCAGCGTGGTCTTGCGCTCGGGTGCCCTGAGAAATCTTCATGATCTCGTAACCGCCATCGGGCTTGGGGCGGATGCTTTGAACCCGTATCTCATGTGGGAACTCGCCGGTGGAGATCCTGCGGTGTCCGTGGGCAATCTCTACGCGGCGCTTCAGAAGGGCTTGGAGAAAGTCATTTCCACCCTCGGCATTCACGAGCTGCGGGGCTATGACCGGCTATTTTCTTCCATCGGGTTAAAACCGGAATTGCACCCCGTGTTAGAGACACCGGGATTTTGCGGTTCTGAAACGGCGGGATTCGGATGGCGGGAATTCGAAGCCGAGGCTCGTCGACGGTATGAGATTGCAAACGGGGAGGGAGCCGCACGCCCGGTTCGCCAGTACAATTATTATCCCCGGATTTGGAAAGCCGCGGGGGATGCGGCCCAAGGGGTGAGACCATACCGGGAATACGTGGAAAAGCTGGCGGAGATGGAGCGTAGCCACCCCATTTCCCTGCGGCACGTCATGGATTTGAAAGAATCCGAAGCGAGCGGTGTTGACCCGGACGAGGTAGACCTGTCGGTAGGGGAACACAGCCTGCCCTTTCTCATCTCTTCCATGTCCTTCGGATCTCAGAATGAGACAGCGTACCGGGCTTATGCTGAAGCGGCGAAACAGCTCGATATGGTGGCCATGAACGGCGAGGGCGGCGAGATCAAAGACATGATTGGCAAGTACCCGAAACACCGGGGGCTGCAAGTGGCGTCAGGGCGCTTCGGAGTGAACATCGAGTTGTGCAATGCGGCCAACATCCTTGAAATCAAGATCGGTCAGGGGGCAAAGCCAGGGGAAGGCGGTCACCTGCCCGGCTCCAAGGTCTCGGCGAAGGTGGCGGCGGCGCGAAATGCGCAACCGGGAATCGATTTGATCTCTCCTTCGAATAACCACGACATTTATTCGATCGAGGATTTGGCCCAGATGATCGATGAGTTGAAAACGGCCAATCCGAACGCCCGGGTGTCGGTCAAGGTGCCCGTGGTGCCCAACATCGGCACCATTGCTGTGGGCATCGCCAAAGCGGGCGCCGATATTATCACCCTGAGCGGATATGACGGCGGGACGGGTGCCGCCAGGGCCCACGCGCTTAAGCATGTGGGCTTGCCGGTGGAGATCGGCGTCCGCCACGCCCATGTGGCGCTGACAGAGGCGGGGTTGCGGGATCAGGTGGAGATCTGGGCGGACGGCGGCCTGAAAAGCGGTCTCGATGTGGTGAAAATGATCCTGCTCGGAGCGAATCGCTGCGGTTTTGCAACCCTGGCCATGGTGGCGGTGGGGTGCACGAGTTGCCGGGCCTGCCACAAAGACACCTGCCACGTCGGGATCGCCACCCAGATCGAATCGACAGAAGAGGCGAAGGAAAAGGGGCTGAAGATGTTCGTGCCCCGGGAGTTCGACACCGCGGTGGCGAACTTGGTGACCCTGTTCCGCGCCATGGGACGAGAGGTTCAGGAATGGACGGCCCGGCTGGGGGCGAGACGGACTCAGGATCTGGTTGGCAGAACGGACCTTCTAGAACAGGTTCGGGAGTTGGATCGGGTCGATGTGACAGCGCTCCTGGTGCCCACCATTGTGAGCACCCGGAAGGTGGCCCTGGCCAGCGCTCCCAAAGTTCGCCTGAGCAGCGTTGGCGTCGATTCGTTGACCGAGCGGATTGCAGCCCAGGCGACATTGGAGGTGGCGGCGGGTAGCGAGACGGTGGTCCAGCAGGTGGACCAGGTCACCGCCCACGATCGGGTGTTGGGCAGTTTCTTGGCAGGTTCGGTAACCCGGGGCCGATTCCGGGGCGAGATGAAGCGCTTCAAAAAAGCGAATCTCGATTTCAACGGCGGATCGATCGCTGGAAACGGCCTCGGTGCGTATAATGCCCCGGGCGTCCACATTCGAGTTGAAGGCGGCGCCCAGGACGGGGTGGGAAAAACCGCTGTGGGCGGTAAGATTGTCGTGATGAAAGGGCTGAACCGCCGAGGCGAGCGCCTGGATGGGTCTGTGGGTAAGGGGTTGGCCTACGGGGCTCAAAAGGGCTTGTTCATCGTCCAGGGAGATGCCGATTCCCGGGCTGGGATTCGCCTTTCCGGCGCTGACGTGATCATCGGGGGCATGCTCCGGGAACCTGTGAACGATTCCCTGGGTCTCATTGGCGCCCGGGCGAATTTGAAAGGGTTTGCCTTTGAGTATATGACGAATGGCCGGGCGCTGGTTCTCGGCGACCCAGGGCCGTGGATTTGTTCGGGGATGACCGGGGGCGTTGTGTATTTGCGGGTACAGCCGGAGATGGGACTAACCGAAGAAGCGTTGAAACGGCGGATTGCCAAGGGCGCCAAGGTGTCGATGCAGCCCTTAGATCCGGAAGGGAAGCGGGACGTCGAAGAACTGCTGCATCTGTACCTCCGGGAGCTCATGCGCACGAAGCAATATGAAGAGGCGGATACGGTGCGCCGGCTACTCGACCACAGTGAAAACCACTTTGTCATGATCAAGCCAAGCCGTCAGCAGACCGACCAAGACATCGCCACAGAATGAGTGGGAACAAAAGGGGGCCCGAGGAGGGCCCCTGAGAATTTTTTCGCAGGGCAAATGTTTTCGTTTGACTCTGGGCCCAGAAAGCAGTATGATAAAAGCGGTTGAATGGCCAAATGGATTTCTAGGAGGTTTCCGATGCAAGGAAGGGTTAAATGGTTTAACGCGGAAAAGGGCTACGGGTTCATCGAACGGGAGGACGGGGGCGACGTGTTCGTCCACTTTTCCGCGATCCAGCAGGAGGGCTTTAAAAGCCTCGAAGAAGGACAGTTGGTGGAGTTTGACATTGTGGAAGGTGCTCGTGGTCCCCAAGCCGCGAACGTCGTCAAACTGTAACGCGGAAATCTCCTAGTGAAGCAGGATCGATTTCAACGCGGATACGGCCTCGAGGAGTATATCCTCGAGGTTTTTTGTTATGCCGGTGGCTGGTTTTCCCGGCTGTGAAGGGGATTATTCCGATGGGCGACGGAGCCAAGGAACGAATTCTAACCTTATTCAAGCATATGAGGGCTTAAGAGCCGACCTTCGGCGCTGGGCGAGTTCAGCGGGCGACCTTCTTGCCCTCAATTCTAGTTACGGGAATGGGAGTGGCTCGTCAATTGGCCGGCGGTCAAGTAGAATGCAGGAGAGGTGGTGGGTGAATGGGAAAACGATTCAAAGCGTACATCCTTTTGTTTGTGATTCTGGCGGGCTTTGTGTTCGCCGCGGTCGGGTGTACGCTCACGGTGCCGGCCTTTGACGCCAGCAAACTGGATCCCGCCCAAGAAACGATTATTTATGACAGATATGGGCAACCGGCCATCACCCTCAGGCCGAGTAAATCCATTCCAGTTCCGTTGCAAGACATTCCGATCAATTTGAGGAATGCGGTGATTGCCACCGAAGACAGTCGTTTCTACGAACACCCAGGTATCGACCTACGGGGCATGGCCCGGGCATTGGTCCGGGATATCCTGTCGGGAGGCAAGGTGGAAGGGGGAAGCACCATCACCCAACAGTTGGCCAGGTGGGTCTTCCTCAACGACCAGAAGACGTTTTCACGCAAGATCGAAGAGATCATTCTTGCTGCTCAGTTGGAGCGCCATTACACCAAAGACGAGATCCTGGAAATGTATCTCAACAAAATTTATTTTGGCGGCCAAGCCTACGGGGTGGAGATGGCGGCTCGGCAGTATTTTGGCGTATCGGTTAAAGACTTAAACGGTCAAAAAGATCCCATCGGCGACTTGGCAAAATGTGCGTTGATCGCGGGTCTTCCCCAGGCGCCATCTTACTACAATCCCTTTGTGCATCCCCAGGCGGCCAAGGAACGCCGAGACATCGTCCTGGAGAACATGTACAAAAATGGATATATTACGAAAGAGCAGATGGACGCCGCCAAACAGCAACCGGTCCCTACTTCCCCGCCGAAAACGGGGCTTCCGGTGGATGATAGCAACAAGTATCCGTGGTTCCTCGATTATGTCTTGGAAGAAGCGGAGAATCTCGGCATAAGTGCGGACGAGATCATGCGGGGCGGGTACAGGATTTATACCACCCTGGACCCGCAGGTTCAGGAGTCGATGCAGCAGACTTACGAGAAAACGTCCTTGTTCCAATTGCCCAATGGCCAGCTCCCCCGGAGTGCAGCCGTCGTCCTCGACCCGAAAACGGGAGGCATCGCCGGGATTATCGGAGGCATGCAGTATAAGACCTTCCGGGGGTTCAACTACGCCACCATGAACAACTTCACGATGACGGGAGGCAACGGGCAGAGCCCAGGGTCGACGATCAAGCCCTTGGTGGATTACGGGCCGGCCATTGAAACCGGGCGGTACGGCCCCAACTCGTTGTTGAAAGACCAGCTGATCACGTATGGATCGGGTGCCGGGGCTTATACGCCCCACAACTGGGACGGTCGGTACCGCGGCACGATGACCCTTCGCGCGGCACTGGAGCTGTCGGAGAATGCTCCGGCGGTATGGCTGCTGGATCAAATTGGCATCAAAACGGGTCTCGATTTCGCGAAGAAGCTCGGGCTACCCGTCACTCCGGACGATTACAACCATTTGGCAGTAGCTCTCGGGGCCACGTCCAAGGGGGCTTCGCCCTTGATCATGGCCCAGGCCTATGCCGCTTTTGACAATGCGGGCCAATTCATCAAGGCCCACGCCATCACGAAGATCGTGGACGGCAACGGCCGGGTGCTGGTGCAGCCCGATTACGCGCCCACCCAGGTCATGCAGCCCCGCACCGCGGCGACGATGACCGATTTGCTCAAGAGCGTGGTGGATCACGGTTTGGGGGCTGCCGCCCGGATTCCGGGCTACGCCGTGGCTGGGAAAACGGGGACCCAGGAATATGCGCCCATTAAAGGGCAGAACACCGATCTATGGTTTGTGGGTTACACTCCGGATTATGTCGGGGCGGTCTGGATGGGTCCTCCCGATGGAATGAACTATATCCCGCTGAGTCCCGGTCAGCAAGGTGAGTACGGGAGTGGAAAGGCGGCGGCGGTGTTCCAGTCGATGATGACGAGGATTATTCAAACCGAGCATCTACCGCCCAAACCTTTCCCCGTCCTCGGAGGGACATCCACCCCAACGCCGCCTCCGGACCAAACTCCGCCTTCCCAGGCGATCACCGACCTGGCAGCCACGGTGTCCTCGGATGGCAGCAAGGTGGATCTGCGCTGGACGCCCATCCAAGGGGATGTTTCCTACCGGGTGTACCGGACGGAGAATGGGGGAACCCAGGCCCTCGTTGCTTCGGTGACAGGCGGGTCCTGGACGGATGACCAGGTCACGCCAGGTGGTCAGTACGAGTACGTCGTGGCAGCGGTGGACGGATCGGGGAACGAGGTGAACCGGTCCAATGCCGTGACGGTTTCGATTCCCGAAACGGTCCAGCAGCCCCCGGGTCGATCCCAGACGGACACCGGAAACGGCGGGAAGCCCCAAAAGCCTCCCAAAGAGGACAAAAAGAATCACGGGAGTACCGGTGAGAACGGCGGCGGGGCTTCCGGAGGGCAACCCACGAATCCGATCGAAAATCAGCCTGGGACGCCCCAAACGTCCACCGTCTTCCAATGAGATGTTCATAGAGTGTAGGCCGGATTGGGGCGTGGGGGCGACGGCCCCTTCCCCGCTCAGGGCCGCGGGAGAGTCCAGGCCGGTCCATGGAGTTGGACGGCTTGGATTTTTTCTGTTTCTTATGTTATAGTGGTTCACGACCGGGGCGGGTGGCGGGAGTCGGAGAAGGGAAGGGAACGACATCGATGGGTTTTGACGTAGATAAGATTCAGACGGCCGTCCGCATGATTCTTGAAGCGATCGGGGAGGATCCAGAGCGGGAGGGGTTAAAGGACACCCCCGGCCGGGTGGCGCGGATGTATCAGGAAGTGTTTCGGGGATTGCACCAGGATCCCCGGGAAGAACTGAATGCAATTTTCAATATTGAACACGAAGAATTGGTCCTCGTGCGGGACATTTTGTTCTATTCGATGTGTGAACACCACTTGGTCCCTTTTTTCGGCAAAGCCCATGTGGCGTATCTCCCACGGGGAGGGAGAGTCACGGGGTTGAGTAAGCTGGCGAGATTGGTGGAGACGGTGGCTCGCAGACCTCAGCTGCAAGAGAGGATCACCTCGACGGTGGCCGACGCGATTATGGAGAAATTGGAAGCCCGGGGTGCGGTGGTGGTTCTCGAAGCGGAACACATGTGCATGACCATGCGTGGAGTCAATAAACCTGGAAGCCAGACGGTGACCAGCGCCGTTCGCGGGGTATTTCTGGAAGACGGAAAGCTCCGGGAAGAGGTTTTCCGCCTGATCGGCCATCGGTAAGGGCAGATCGGCAGGGGGCGCCTCAAGGCGCCTTTTTTTTGTGGTGGTCAGGGCTCCGGGTACAGCTGGAGGGGAATGCCCCTCAAATAATCCCATGACACCAGGTGAAAATCGATCCCAAACTTTCTGCCGGTGAGGGCGGTGCGGTGTCCGGGGCCGTGAAGGTGTCCGTAGATACATTTGTCAACACCGTAGTCGCCCATGAGGTCAATCAGATCGTTGGACTCATGGTGTTCGTTGACAGGAGGGTAATGGATCATCACCCACAGCCGACTGCCTGATGGCGCCGAACGGAGGGAGAGCTCCAGCCGGGCGATCTCCCGCTGAAAGATCCGCCCGTCATGTTCGGAAAAATCCCGGCTTCCCGGACACGTCCAGCCCCGGGTGCCGCAGACGGCGATGTTGTCCCCGAGGATGACGCTGTCGTTCTGAATGGCGTACATATCCGGAGGCAGTGCCTCCCGGAGCCGGGAGATGCTCGGCCACCAGTAGTCGTGATTGCCCCTCAAAAGCACTTTTCGACCAGGCAGCCGGGAGATCCACAACAGGTCCGGAAGGGCCTCGGGCAGGCGCATCCCCCAACTGATATCCCCAGGGATCAAAACCCAGTCCTGGGGACCAACGGACCTCAGCCAGGCCTGACGGGTGCGGTCGGGGTGTTCTGCCCAGGCTTCCCCGAAAATCGTCATGGGCTTGGGAGTGTGTGAAGAAAGGTGAAGATCGCCGATCGCGTAAATGCGCATGGTTTCCATCCTCCGGACCCGGCTTTGGCACGTTCTATTTGTACACGAGTTCATTCCGAAATGCAAGACACAGGATTCCCTCGGCGGTCGACAGGATTTTGGCGATTCATGTCGAACTAGTCACCAGCGGGAAGGAGGAAGAACGATGGCGGACAAGGCGGCCCGTTCGTATCGCTACAGTATTGAGGGCAGCCTCAAGCGGGCCCTCTTTCTGGCCGGACATCCTCTGACGATGGGTGAACTATCTGCGGCGGTCAAGGCGCTGGGGCGAAGTGAATTATCCGACGAAGATTTGCAGGCCCGATTGCAAGCGGCTTTAACCACGGCGGCGGGGGCTTTTGAGTTTGAAGACGGCGCCTGGCGATTGCGAAAGGACGGCGGGTCGGAGCTGGGGGATTTAGCGCTGCAGTTTCTTCGCCAGGCGGGGCACCCGATGAAATTCGGCGATATTCTGCGCCATTTGCAATCGGTCACCCGGCGCAGCCGCGGGGAACTGATGTCCAGGGTGGATCTGGACGGGGATCCGCGTTTTGCCAGATTGGATTCTGGAGAATGGGTGTTGACCGATTGGCCGGAAACCATGGAGAGCCAGGATGAAGTGGCGGCCGGCGCGGAGATGGCGCAGGGGGAGGGGACGACGATGAGCGGTGGAGCGACGGAAGAGTTGGTGACACAAACCGTTCGTATGATTCGCGATCAATTGGCGCTGCTTCGGGAACGGGAGCAGGCGATTTCTCGAGAGGCCCTGGACTGTTTTTATCAAGAAGATTTGTCGGGGATCGAGCGGCTGATGAGGGAGCGGCGATCGCTGAAGAATCTAATTGACAAGCTCGAAGGGGTGGCGGAGGATCTCCCCGCCTCCGACGAAGCGGCGGTGGGTACGGCTCCCTGAGGGGGACGATCGGCCATGATCGAAGAACGATTTGCCCGACTTCGCGCCGTCATCGAGGCGTGGGAAACCTGGGAGGCGGAACGGGGAAAAGAGTTTCAGGATTTGTTCGAACGGGGAGACGAATCGGCGATTCGTCGGCTCATGGAGGAGATGCAGACCTTGCGCCGCCGGCGGCGGGCTTTAGAGGCTTTTGTGCAGCGGTGGGCCGAAGGCGGGTCCCGGTCCGTGGGCGGGAGGGGGGGCGATGGCTAGAGAGGTGTACCCACCCAGAGCGGTGGAAGGTCTGGAACGTTGGCACTGGCGCATGGCGGCTGCCGGATGGACATTGACGGAGGAGCAGTGGAAAGCCGTTCAGTCCCCCCATCGCCGCATCGCGGTGTATGCTGGACCGGGAACAGGGAAAACCACGGTCCTGGCCGCCCGGGTCTTATTTCTGATCCAGGTTCTGGGAATGCGCCCGGCAGATCTTTTGGTGACCACCTTTACCCGGGAGGCGGCTGCGGAGCTGAAGGAGAGATTGCGCCCCTGGCTCCCCAGCCGGAGTTTGATTGAGATGGAGATGGGAACCCTCCATTCTCGAATGTTGCGGTGGTGGGTTCGGGAGAGTGGCCAAGTCCCGAGACTTCTCACTCCAGAGGAGCAGAGGCGGTTAGTGGAAAAGGCGGCCCGCAGATGCGGGACATCCGGGGAGGAGGCCGCAGCGGCCCTGGCAGTGGCCAAGTCCCGGCGCCCAGGTCGGGACCAGGTGCCGACCATGCTTTGGGAGATCTATGAAAGTGAACTGCGGCGGTACGGCGCATGGGATTTTGACGACATTCTCATACACGTCCACGAACTTTTGTTCGAACAAGGTCGAAGACCGCCTTGGAAAGCGGTCCTGGTGGACGAAGCCCAGGATCTCAATGAAGTACAGAGTATCCTGGTGGAAGGGCTGGCGCGAGATGGGCTACTCTTTATGATCGGCGACGATGACCAGTCGATCTATAGATTTCGCGGAGCGGTTCCAATATATTTTCAAGGCCATCTCAGCCGGCCGGACACCGCTGTCTTTTACCTGTCCATCAACCACCGGTCCCATCAGGGACTCGTAGAACCCTGCAACCGTTTGATCGCCAACAACGGGGATGCCCGGGGTAAATCGATCCGGGCGTTGCGCCAAGGCCCAGGGCCCGAAGTCAGGCTTTTTCCCGATGAATGGGAACAAGACCGTTGGTTAAACCGGGTGTTGGCTCAGGAAGCCGTCCAGGGAACGGCTGCCGTCCTGGCCCGGACTCACCAACAGTTGCAGAGGGCGTTGGGCCGGGGAGGCGGAGAGCATCGGTATGGGGTGAGTTGGTTGACTTTCCACGGGTCAAAGGGCCGGGAATTCGACCATGTGTATATCCTCGATGCCGTGGAAGGGTCTGCACCGCACTATCCCGGCGCCCCGGGCAAAAAACGGGATCAGGAGCTGGAGGCTTCGGCTGTCGAGGAAGAACGGCGGTTGTTTTATGTGGCCATGACCCGGGCCAGAGAGCGGTTGGTGATCTTGGTTCCGGCGCGTATCGAGGGAAAGGAGACTCGAATGAGTCGCTTTCTGGCCGAGGCGGGTTTAGCGGAACAAAAATTGCCGGGTAGTCGGTGGAGAGGCCTGAGAAAGATCTTGCGCCGGGAGTGAGGATGTGGTACAGTAACTTTTGCCGCCGCATGGAGGCGGGTTGCAAAAAGAGGGTCGCAGGGTATATACTAGAGATGATTGCATTGTAAAGCAGGGGTGGGTTGAAGCGCGGAGCGGATCCGGAATTCCGTGGCCGAATCTGCCGGCGTAGCTCAGTAGGTAGAGCAACTGACTTGTAATCAGTAGGTCGCGGGTTCGATTCCTGTCGCCGGCTCCACGGTGTGGAGGGGTACCAAAGCGGTCAACTGGGGCGGACTGTAAATCCGTTGGCGTAGCCTTCGTAGGTTCGAATCCTACCCCCTCCACCACGACCGCACAGCGAGGTTCCCACCGGAACAAGTAAAACCGCATAACGCAGGGGTGTAGTTCAGCTGGTAGAACGGCGGTCTCCAAAACCGCATGTCGTGGGTTCGAATCCTGCCACCCCTGCCAATGTGGTGGGTATGGCGAAGTGGCTAACGCACCGGATTGTGGCTCCGGCATTCGAGGGTTCGATCCCCTCTACCCACCCCAAGATTGGGGAGTAGCCAAGCGGTAAGGCAGCGGACTTTGACTCCGTCATGCGAAGGTTCGAATCCTTCCTCCCCAGCCATGAGAGCCATTAGCTCAGATGGTAGAGCACCTGACTTTTAATCAGGGTGTCGCAGGTTCGAGTCCTGCATGGCTCACCATAGAATTGCGGGTGTGGCGGAATTGGCAGACGCACCAGATTTAGGTTCTGGCGGGCAACCGTGGGGGTTCAAGTCCCTCCACCCGCACCAAAAAACCCTTGAAATTATACGCAAAGAGACAAGTCTAGTGACGTTTCTTTCGTCTACAGTACCGCACCAGACTCGCAAGATTCTTGGACGAAAAAGGCCTCTTTCCTGTTGGTCCAGCTACTCCAAACAGGAAAGGGGTTTTTCTATTGCCACGTATTCGATCCACAAAGCATTCTGTTCAGGCTAACGCATGGCAACAGGCCGTCGAGGAATACCTGTTGTATCGAAAAGCGGACGGGCTACGGGAAAGCACACTTAAAGCGCAAAGGGAAACATTAGCGTTGTTCTTTCGACGTTATCCTGAAGCCTGGAATGATCCGCAAAAGGCCGTCCTACAGTTTTTGAGTGAGGACATCAAACCCTCCACATATAACTACCGCTTAACCTATTTGAAATCGTTTTTTGACTGGTGCATTGAACAAGGCTTTTTCCAAGAAAATCCTGTAAAACGCTTCAAAAAGCGCAAAACTGACCATCGGATTGTTCAACTTGACGAGACGATTATGACAAAGTTATTACAATTGCCTGATAAAAGTACGTTTGCAGGACTTCGGGATTATGCGTTGTTTTTATTGACACTCGACACAGGAATCAGGCCAAGAGAGGCATTCCAACTGACCAAAGACGACATTAACCTGCGCTCCTGTGAAGTATACGTCAGAGCGGACGTATCAAAAACAAAGATAAGCCGGACGTTGCCTATATCGCCCATGACCGTAAAGGCCATTCGACAACTCATAAACGCAAGACATCCAGCATGGAAAGATGATGTTCCAATATTCACCTCAGCAGACGGAACGCCACTGACCAAGAATTCTTGGGGAGACAGGCTAGAAATGTATTCCAAACGTCTAGGCGTCCATATCCGTCCCTATGACCTCCGCCATACGTTCGCATTGTACTTCTTGCGTAATGGAGGCCACGCACTGGCGTTGCAAAGGATGATGGGTGTTGATCGTCAAGTAGAATTGACCCCGGTTTGGCACTGAATTTTGACCCCCCTCAGAAAACGGAAGTCATTGCTTGCCATGTCGTGTCGTCACTCAGGGTTCATCGTCGTCGGCCGTTGTCCCAACGGGCCGAGTGTATCGGCCCTGGCCGCTCCGTCAAGGGACGCTTCGCTCGCCCAAGGGCGCCCTTGACCTCGCGGCTGCGGGCCGATGGGGGGCCCTTAGGGGACAACGGCCACGTGTGCGTGTCGCACACGCACGGACAACATGGGGTACCAAGTCCGCCGGGCTGGTGATTAGGCGGAGGCATCGGCCTTGAGCTTGTCCTTCATCCGGTAACTGTGACCCTGAATGTGAAAAATGTGACTGTGATGCACCAGACGATCAATGATGGCGGCAGAAGCAATTGTATCGCCAAACACCTTGTCCCACTCGTCAAAAGGCATGTTGGTCGTCAGGATGATTGATCCCGTCTCATAGCGCTTGCTGACGAGCTGGAAAAAGAGGTTCGCCCGTTGCTTGTCCATGGGCATGTAGCCCAACTCGTCGATGATCAGCAGGTGGTAGCGGCTCAGCGACGCCAGCTTTTGGGGCGTGGAACGATCCGCTAAACTGGCATACAAGAGATCCGCCAGTTCAGAGGCGGTGAAAAACGCGACCCGGAGTCTGGCCGTGCACGCTTTGACCCCAAGGGCAATCGCTAAGTGCGTTTTTCCAACCCCTGGAGGACCTAGGAAAATAACGTTTTCTTTTCGGTGGATAAAGCCGAGTTCTCCCAATTCCCGAATCTCCGCGGCATGGAGCGAAGGTTGAAACGAGAAATCGAACTCCTCCAATGTACAGATCCGCGGGAATCGCGCCAGATGAATCTTCGTGGCAATGGACCGGTTGGTCTTCTGCAACACTTCCGCTTCCACGAGCCGCGTGAGAAAAGCTTGGTAAGTCAGCTTCATTTTCACCGCGTTCTCAATTTCCCGTTCCACCACCTCCCGCATATACGGCAGTTGGAGCGTTTTGAGATGTTGTTTCAGGGTCTCCATCGCATCTTCGGTCACGGGAACTCCCCCTTGTTAATGCAACAGTTGACTGTAGTAGGACAACGGGCGAATGGTGTCGGCGCGCCGAGATAACGCCTGGACCTCGACGTTTCTCGAAGAGGCGGCCGGTTTTGTCGGGTAGTTGGCCAGCAGTTTCAACACGACCTTCTCGTCCGTGGCTCCGTAAGCCAAGGCCTCCTTCAGGGCCATTTCAATAGACTCGTCGCTATAGGTGCTGCGCATGTCCAGGATGCGGGCGGCATGGTACCGAGCGTTGTGGGCATACCGACGGGTGAGCCCTTGGTAGAATGCCGCACCGCTGGGAAACACCTCGCAGAATCGCTGACGAACCGAGACACGCTCCCGGTGAGGCGCCTGGTGTTCGGGCAGCGTGTGGATCGAGCCGGTGTCTCTCGATTTGACGTGCCGACACAAGAAGGTGCCGTCTGGGCCGTACATCTCGACATATGCCCCCCTGGGTTGCGTCACCCACACCTCCCGGCCGAGGTAGGAGGGCGGGACCGAGTATTCCACGTGATCGACGGAGATGTATCCGTCTCTGCTGACGCGGCGCAAGACGCGCACACTGTCGACATACCTGCGCTCGGGGAGGGGCCGTAAAGCCGCCCGGTCCGCCTCAAACCGCTCCAACGGGGTTTGTCCCAACCGGCGGTGCACCCGCTGATTCTCCGATTCGTCAAAGGACTTCCCTTGGGTAATGAGGTCCTCAAAGTCTTTGAACTCCGTCCCTTTGAGGAAATGCTGTTCCAGCATATAGAAGGCCCGTTCCACTTTCCCCTTCGTTTGGGCGCGGTACGGGGCGCATGCATACGGGTCCATCCGGTACAGTCCCATGACCTTGAGAAATTCCGGGTGGTACCGTACAGCTCCATCCGGCCGATGATCCACGACCATTTGACCGGCATTGTCGATCAGCACCCTCTCAGGCACACCGCCAAAGTGGCGAATCCCGCACTCCAGAGCTTCCAGGACCGTCTCCAGCGTTTGATTCAGCGCAAAGTGCGTGTATCGCATTCGACTATAACTGAGAATGTAACGGTACGCGTATACCTTGACCTCCTTGCCTCCTATCTTTACTGAGTACTCCGACCAGTCGAACTGGGCTTGTTCACCTGGAGCCGTCTCCATCCGCTGAACCCGCACTTCGGTGTGCGGCTGTTCTTTCTTCAGCCGCTGCAGACACCGGTGAACCGCAGAAAGTGAACCTTGGTACCCCATCTTCTGCAACTCCGCATAGATTCGTGTTCCGATCAATTGTTTTTCCACGTACATCTGTCGAATGTGCTCCAGGAATGGGTCTGTTGCCCGAGCCGACGGCTTCTTTCGCACATACTTGGGTGGATCGTCTCCCCGCAAGGCACGACGCACAGTGTTGCGCGAAATTCCCAGTTGCCGCGCAATCGCCTTAATACTGACACCGCGGGCATGGAGTGCTCGAATCGCAGTCCAATCCTCGATAGAGATCAACCCTTTCTCCCCCGCTCCCACTCAGATTAGTAGGAGCGTACCAGTCTATCTGGTGGGGGTCAATTTTCACTGACGATCTGGGGTCCATTTTCAGTGTATATCAACAGATGGGACACAGTGACCTGTCTATGACCAAACGTTACGTTGCTTTGACAGATGGTGATTTACGCCAACAGCATGACATGGCGTCTCCTGCTATGAAACTTGTACAACAGTCTAAGAGAGTGCGGAAGGTACGAAAATGAAGGATAGGTGTACTGCACCGAACCATTAGGGTCTGTATTAAACACAGATCACTTGCGTTCTCCTAGAGGGAGAAGGAAAGGGTCTCATTTGAAATGAGGGCTTAAATCAATGATGGGATTGCCGACGAAAAAACGTCGGGAGTTACGTACGAAAAACGGACTCAACCCAAAAGGGAGGCATACACTCATGACAAAGACGTATGACGTTCATCTAGTCCTGTCGGATGATGAAGACGCTATGCTGAAAAAGTTAAAAAAAGTCTACTTTCAAAATTCAAATAATGATGATCTAACCATTCATGAGATAGCTACGCTCCTGTCATACGCCATACGTATCCTGAACTTTCATGTTCAAGAGCTGGAAGAAGCGCTGGAGGAAGTGAAACGAAGAAAAGAGAAAACTAGCTAAGACAATCATTCGCATACGAAATATATGTCTCCTAGAAGCCTCTAGGAGACGTTTTTTTGTTGGGGGGGATATAAATGTATTGGCGTCGATTTTAGGGCGCTCAGAGGGCGATTTTGAGCGTTTGAGAGTACATATATGGAAATGGCACGAGCAATACGCAGGGAAAAGGAGTTGATTGGGAACAGACAAGGACAAAGAAGTGATTTAACTTCGGCTCATGATGAGCCAAAGTTGGAAGGACGTTGGTCAGAGCAAATATCGAAGAGTTATGACATTAGCGAGCAACATATTCGTCGTCTCGACAAACTCAACGAACTAATCCAACCCCTCCAAACTCTCGTAGACCAAGGAAAACTTTCAATCAAAGCGGCAGAGCAGTTGGCGTATATTTCATAAAATATTCACAATTTTACTAGTTAATTTTTGCCTTGCTCACGATTTACATATTATGGAGGGACTATTTCGTTCTGTTGAATGTAAGTGTCATAAAATTGTCACAAATTTACTAGTGAATTTTTGCCTTTCTCAACTATTACTATATATAGAGGGACATATTTCATTCTGTTGAATGTAATTTTCATAAATTATTCACAATCTAACTATTAACGCATTATGGAAAATATCTTTTATTATATATAGAGGGATAAAAATTTAGAATTAGTCAAATACATAAGTATCACTCCCGCCACACAAACGAATACCAGGCAACTCCCCGTTGTACCGTCGTCCGATATGGACGATGTTTTAATTTTAGGCGGGAGTGTCTCATTTTATTTTACTCTTAAATTTCATTCAATGGATTGAAAGGAGTGATTAAATGACACATTTGACGCCTGAAGTAGTCCGAATCGTACGCCAATTCAAAGGCATGACGCAAGCGGAGTTAGGCAAGACCGCTGGTATTAGCCAACGAATGGTTGCCTACATCGAGGCAGGCGCATGTCGGATAACAGAGAGAATGGAACCAAAGCTGAGGCAAGCGCTTGGCATTGACGATCAGACGATTCGAGAGATTCAAAAAATTTACCAACGTGTTACAAGCGATTCCAATTGACCAAAAGTAATATATAGAGACTCCGCCAATGGGACGATATTCGTCTTGTGGCGTATGAACAGAGTAAAACTATGGGAGGAAACATGTAAAACTATGGAAACGAGGCGTTTTAGACTTGCCTTTATTTGGCAAAATGACGCTACTGGCATTGGTTGCGAAGGTTATTTGCCAACGTTGGAAAAACGTTTGTTCTTTCGTGGATCTATCTTCGCTCCTAAAAAACTGGAAAAAGAAGAGGTTCTTTACACAGTTGTAGAAACGTTGAGGCAATATTTCCCTAACGACTATCTGCAAATAAAAGGAAATAACCAAATATTCCCTCAAAAAGAGTTGCCAAACGTTTCCTATCGTTGCAAGCCAGAATATTTGTATAACGGTTGTGAACGTTTGGCTAACTTGGCGTTAGACTACCAAAATACTAAAATCCAAGTATTTTAATATGATTTATGAAAGGGGACATAGGCGAAATGACGCCGATGGTAGAATATGTCATTCAATACGCTAATCGAGGTTGGCACGTATTTCCTGTCTATGGTATTGACGATTCTGGACGTTGCACATGCGGACGTGAAGAGTGTTCAAGCGCTGGTAAGCATCCGATAACAAAACATGGCGTAAAGGACGCCACAACCGACATTGATACCATTCGCCAATGGTGGGAACGTTGGCCGGACGCCAATGTAGGCTTAGCGACTGGTGAAACGTCTGGAATCGTCGTTATCGACATTGATCCCGATAAAGGAGGAAATGAAAGCTTTGAGGACTTGGTTTCACGATATGGGACGTTGCCTGATACGGTCGAGGCGATTACTGGCAGTGGTGGGCGTCATATATACTTTGCATATCCTATTGGTGTTGACATTCGCAGTAAAATAGGCGTTTTACCAGGGATTGACGTTCGAGCCAATGGAGGATATGCAGTAGCGCCACCGTCTAGGCATAAGTCTGGACGACGCTACGAATGGGAGTTATCGGCGCATCCCGACGAAACGCCAATAGCTCCAATGCCTCAATGGCTGATTGACGTCATAACGAACGGCCAAAAACGTCAAGCCGCGCCTGTCTCGCTGGTCAAACGTATTGATGAGCCTATTCCAGAGGGGCAGCGAAATGATTATCTATTTCGTTTAGCATCGTCTTTAAGATCGCAGGGACTAGAGTTTGAGGACATTCTGGAAGCGCTCAGGGATGAGAATAAACGACGGTGTGATCCTCCGCTGGACGATTCGGAGTTAATGACGATAGCAAAAAGCGCTTGTCGTTATCCAGCTGGAACAGTCCGAGTGCTTGAGCCTGCGCTTAGATACTTCGACGGAAAAACGTTCATCCCGGCGCGGTTGGCGCAGGACATTTTAGACGTTCAACCGTTCATTAACTTCAACGGACGATTGTACGCCTACAAAGACGGGGTTTATCGTCCTGATGGTGAAGACGTTGCCCAGCGTTTGGCGTTGGACTACTTGGGGGAACGTTATCGAGCGCACTATTTGGACGAAATCACCAGATATATAAAGATTAGGAGCAAAGTTAATCCTGACGACGTGAACCGTCTGGACAACTATATCAACGTCAAGAATGGTTTACTTGACTGGACGACGGGAGAGCTACACCCACACACTCCCGAACGTCTTTCGACGATTCAAATACCTGTGGAGTTTGATCCAAACGCGAAGGGAGAGCGGATAAGGGAGTTTTTCCAAGCTGTCTTGCCTGCTGACGCTATTCCATTCATTGAGGAATGGTTTGGCTACATGCTTTTACCAACAGTGAAATTTAAAAAGGCGCTCATATTCACTGGTAAGGGAAATAATGGTAAGTCCGTCATGATTCGTCTAATGGAACACTTCGTCGGGCAAAGTAACTGTTCCCACGTCAGTCTACATGCGCTTGAAACGAACAGGTTCCAGCTTGCGGAGTTAGACGGAAAGCTGTTGAATTCATTCGCAGACTTGCCCAGCAAAGTTGTACCATCGTCGAACCTGTTCAAGTGTATAACGGGAGATGATCAAGTCCAAGTTGAACGTAAGTTTGGTGATCCTTTCACGCTTAAACCAACGTCGAAATTAGTGTTTAGCGCAAATACCATTCCAACGAATCTAGAAAGCGACGACGCCTATCATGATCGCTGGATTGTGGTACGATTCCCGAACCAATTCCCTGCCGGTAAAGCCGATCCGAATTTGACGCAAAAGTTAACGACTCCTGAAGAGCTTTCAGGACTTTTGAACATGGCGTTGGAAGGGTTGAAGCGCCTCATGACCAACGGACGTTTTACCATTGGTGAGAGTATGCAAGAGGCGTTGGACGAGTTCAAACGAAGCTCGGATAACGTAAGCGCTTTCCTTTACGATATGTGCGTTATAGAACCAACTGAAACGGTCGGAAAAGACTTACTCTATTCTACGTATGCGGAGTGGTGCGCTGATTCTAACTTAAAACCATTAGGAAAAATTAGATTTAACAAACGTCTCCAAGACTTGATTCCCGGATTGTATGAGAAACGTATCAAAAGTAATTCCAGAAGCTGGGTTGGCGTCGGATTAGCGAAGGATCAAGACGACGATCCAACAGCTGTGTTTTAAGGTGCAGGCTCCAAAGTTTGAGGCGCAGGCTCCAATCTTAAAAACAACTTTGGAGCCTACTTTGGAGCCTAAAAAACCGCGCCATTACTGGCTTTTTTACCATAGGGTCTGCTGAACGATTAAAAAGTCCAGTAATGGAAGGGATTTCGGCACTTAACAGAGAAATTAAGTGCGTGGATTTTGCATGAAACCCTTCAAAAACCGTGCACTTGAGGTGTCGACAGGCGTGTACCGAGCGACTGAGCGTCAGATGCTGTTGCCCGATGACTTTTTCCTTCCGTTCGGCGGGAAATTGAATAAAGAGAACCGCTGGGTCAAATTGGCTCAGATGATCCCATGGTGGAAGGTCGAAGAACACTACGGCGAGCGATTCAAGTCTGCCACAAAAGGGCAAAAGGCCTATTCGGTTCGGGTGGCACTGGGTTCGTTGATCATTCAGGAACGCTTGGGTCTGAGTGACCGCGAAACCGTTAGGCAGATCACCGAGAACCCGTACCTCCAGTACTTCATTGGGTTGCCGCGCTTTCAGGAAGAGCCACCGTTTCATCCATCTCTGATGACACACTTTCGTAAGCGGCTCGGCCCAGACGTCATCCAGCAAGTCAATGAATGGATTGTTGCAGAAAAGGACAAACCCGATGACTCGAACGATCCGGACTTGGACAATCACGGTGGAGCCGGATCGGCTCAGCCGGACGACCTTGCAAAGACGCAGACGGATCCAGAAACGCCTTCGAACCATGGCAAGCTGTTGCTTGATGCCACGTGTGCCCCGGCCGACATTGCCTATCCCACCGATCTCACGCTGTTGAACGAGGCACGTGAGAAACTGGAAGCCATGATTGACGTCTTGCATGCCGCGCGCCGGCCAGGCCGACGTAAGCCGCGCACTTATCGATGGAAAGCACGAAAGGCATATCTGGCGGTGGCCAAACAGCGCCGGGTCAGCCCACGGGCACTGCGTAAGGCCATTGGGAAGCAACTGCGTTTTGTGGCGCGGGATCTCAGGATCCTGGCCTCCCTGAGAGACGAAGTGGGTCTGGAAGCGCTCAGCCGGCGACAATACCATGATCTGTTGGTCATTCACGAATTGTACCGTCAGCAGGAAGAGATGTACCGGAAGCGAGCCCGGCGAATCGACGACCGAATCGTCAGCATCTCACAACCTCATGTCCGTCCCATCGTCCGTGGCAAGGCTCGTGCGAATGTGGAGTTTGGCGCAAAAGTGATGATCAGCCTGGTGGATGGGTACGCACGGATCGAACACCTCGGGTGGGACGGCTTCCATGAAGGTCATACCTTGCAGGCCGCGGTCGAAGCCTACCGAGACCGGTACGGCTGCTATCCGGAGGCTGTGTTGGCCGATAAGGCCTACCGAAATCGAGAGAATCTGCGTTACTGCAAGCAACGCGGGATTCGCCTGAGCGGTCCTCCCTTGGGCCGTCCGTCGCAGGCGGACCGTGCAGTGCAGGCACGGCTGGAACGGCAGGACGCTGCCGAACGCAATGCCATTGAAGGGAAGTTCGGCGAAGGCAAGCGTTTGTACGGGCTTGGCTTGATTCGAGCACGCCTGCGGACCACCAGCGAGACGGTCATCGCCTTGCAGCTGTTGGTGATGAATCTGGAGCGCCGGCTGCGCATTCTTTTGTACACATTTTTCGGATGGCTCTTGCGGTTAGGCCCCCTTGCCGTATTCGCCGATCCGTGATTCGTTCAGCAGACCCTACCATAGGCTCCAATCTTGCCAAACTTTTTTTATTAATGCGGGAAATTTTTGATGGTAGAGTGAGAGGATGGAGGGAAGAGAGTAGGATAAAAAAGTGTGTATATGATGTATCAATATATATAATTAATGCAAAATCTTTGGCAACTTTGGAGCCTAGTCTAAAATTCCGCGTCGTTATGGGAAAAAAAGGCTCCAAAGTTTATTTCCAACTTTGGAGCAACTTTGGAGCCTAGCATATCAACTTTGGAGCCTAAGCCTAACCTAGGCCGTCTTATGACATCGACAATGTCTATGCCATCTTTTGCCACCGAAATTATTTCGGTCACAAAAAACTAAAACTAACGGGAGGAATCACGAAATGAAAGAGTTTGCAAAATTCACTCAATTCAAGAATCAAGATATTGATCTCCAAAAAATGGAAGCTCAATACCGTCAAAAGATGAATGACGCCGGACAGCGCGTTGAAGACTTGAAAGCTCAACTTCAAGCGACGATTGCAGACGAATTCCGTAGTGGAAAGGACGCCACGACAGCGAAAAACAAGCTCAAAGACGATATTTCCAGTGCTGAGAAGGATTTTGCGTTGGCTAAAGCGGAGTATGAGGAATGCCTGCGTTACACAACTGAAAAACGTCAATCGAGCGGCGTAACGGCTGAGGACGTTCTACGGTCGTATCGAGACGAGTTTGTTCCCAGTGTTTGGGAAGGCGAAGTAAAGCCTATCCTAGACCGTATGGCACAGGCGAGGGCTGAGTATCTTAACTCGCTTATGGATTTACGCGAAAAAGAGCGCGAATATGCTCCGCTACGCACTCAAATGTATGATCTTTCCAGGACGACGAAGGTAGACGGTGCCTATGTCGCTGTCATGAATCCTGTGGACTACAGGCAAAGTGAGATTCCATATATTTCAGGACAAGACCTTGCGTTGATTGAACGAAATGAACTCCCGTCTGGTGTTGAACGTCGAAAGACTGGTGAGTGACGTTGCTTCATGACGTGAAACAGTATCTTTTGTCTAAGTTGCGTAAAACAGTAAACTATTCGGACGTTCTCTTGGCGTTGGAGTTGGCAAAAGCGATTCCAACGCCGGAGAATGTGGCGTTGTATCGACGTTTATTGGTTAGATATTCCAACCAACAGAAAAAAAGGAGCGATTGAAATGAATACGGCACATTGGATGTATGAATATCGAGAGTTGCAGGAAAAGTTTGATCGAGGCGATACGATCACACAGGAAGACATTGACAGAGCCGCTCATCTGGTTCAGACTGTGGGAAGGGAAGAGCATAGACTATTGTTCGGACAGTTGAGACAATTGAAATTTCAACAGGAAACGAAAGAACAGCAGAAAGAGCCTGAGCCTATCCGCGTGACTGATGAAGAGCTAAAAGCCGCACAGGAAAGAGTTAGACAAAATCCGACGATTGAAAACCTAGCAGAGTTTAGCAAGCTCAAAAACGCATGGATGATGCAGAACGCTCCTGAGCTATTGGAGCCTGAAACGCCAAAAGTGACGTTGGAACAGGTTAAGGCCGCAGAGAAACAAGCGAAACAACGTCCGAATCCTGAAAACCTCATGGTTTGGAGCAACTTAAAAAACCTGTATCAACGTCAGCAACAGCAAGCGAATAGTACGCAGGAGTGAAAGGGGGTACCAAGTTGGAACATCCCTACACAGTGTGTATACCCTTGGCGTTGGATGAGTGGAGTAGTATTCCGGTCGAAAAAAAGGGTGTAGGTATTGGCGACACCCTTTGCGTTATTAAGGGTGTGTATTCAACGCACACCCTTTAAAGGGTACTCACATTGTGAGTGACCATAGGGGATACGCACATTATGCGTACCCTACCACGACATACCATATCAGAATGCCATGCTACGCTATATCGTAGCGTGGCTGAATACATATGATGAGGATATGGCGTTGAGTGGATTAGATGAGTTGATTTTGACTTTTTGAAAAAATAGTTTTTCCCATCGAAATATTCCCGGGTATGAAACCTACGATAGTTTGGTATTACGTTTATAAACGTCTAGTAGTAGTACTACCGGCAGTAGGGGATGAGTGACGTTTGAGTTGAATTAAATTGTTTTAATTTTGTTTTTTTTCTTTTTAAGAAAATGTTAACTTAAAATTAGATAAAGGTTAACAATTTTTTAGGGGCTTTATTGTTCCGCGATACGGAACAGTTATTAGTAGGAATTATTACGATTTACAAAAACAATTAGATGAACATCTAAATACGTTGCCAAAGCGTCAAATACTGTGCTATCATACATCCGCACGGCCCGGCCATACGTGCACACTTGAGAAAATTTCAACTCTTCACAAATTTCTACGCTGGGAAAAGGCACCAGTCCGTTAATATCTATTATGTAAACTCTTCAAATGGAGAAAAGCCAGTAATGACGCGGGTTTCGAGGCATTGACGTTTGGAGCGCATGAAATAGGCATTATTAGCGTATAGATATACGTCGTATTCATGGCTTTTTGTGTTTGGTTTGGCGTTATATGGAAATCCGAGTGTAATTATCTGACTATTCCGAATCCCCCCAAGAGACTGAACTGTGTCCGGGAGACTGGTCTATGAAACTTTCTTACAACTTTTGGAAAAGCGAGGGTCTCATCTCGCTTGCGTATAATCGCTTGACGATACACACCAAACAGGCTTATAATTGGTCATGCGTTGAGCAAAAAATATGGTCTAGCTGGACCAACGGGGAAACGAAAAAGTCCAGGAATGGCGCGGATTTTGAGGCGATTGAAGCGATTTACAGATTTAGGTTCTGGCGGGCAACCGTGGGGGTTCAAGTCCCTCCACCCGCACCAATCATGGCCCGCTGACACGAGTGCCCGTAGCTCAGCCGGATAGAGCGTTTGGCTTCGAACCAAAAGGTCGGGAGTTCGAGTCTCTCCGGGCACGCCACAGCGGAGCATGGCGCAGCTTGGTAGCGCGCTTGGCTTGGGACCAAGAGGTCGGGGGTTCAAATCCCCCTGCTCCGACCAGAGGTCGCGGTTTGGGGGTATAGCTCAGTTGGGAGAGCGCTAGAATCGCACTCTAGAGGCCAGCGGTTCGAATCCGCTTACCTCCACCATCTGCTCCCATAGCTCAGTTGGCAGAGCGCATCCATGGTAAGGATGAGGTCACCAGTTCGAGCCTGGTTGGGAGCTCCATGCGCGTTCTCCATAGCTGTCAGACCGGATCAAGGACAGGTCGGCAAGCAAAAGGTTGTCGGCAATGGTTCGCGGAAGTAGCTCAGGGGTAGAGCATCGCCTTGCCAAGGCGAGGGCCGCGGGTTCGAATCCCGTCTTCCGCTCCAGACCCACTGAAAGGGAAGACCGCACGGTTGTGGCAAGCAGGACCGTTGTCCTGCTTTTTTCATTGCGAGATTCGATTTGATTTCGCCGAGTGTCTCGTATTAGGATAGAGATAGAGGTTTAACCTCGGGGGAGGTTCGTGGTCGACTTTCCCCTTCTCCGTTGAGGAGTGATGGGCATGCGTATTGAGCGGATCAGTGACACCAAGGTACGCATTTTTATCAGTTACGATGACCTTGAGGAAAGGGGAATCGGCCGGGAAGAGATTTGGCAAAACGGCCGCAAGATCCAGGAACTGTTTTGGGACATGATGGAGAAAGCCTACGTAGAAGTGGGTTTCGAGGTGGTTGGGCCCATCGCCGTCGAGGCCTTCACGATGCCCGCTGAGGGCGTGGTGGTGGTTGTGAGCCAGGTCTCCTCGGTCACCGATGAGGAAGAAGAAGACGATGAAGCCGAACCCGCGATAGATGAGGAGATCGAACCAGCCGAACTCTGTTTCGCATTTCACGATTTTGAAGACGCGGTACGAGCGGCCCACGCCCTGTGCCCGAAGTTTTCAGAGAAAGGGCGTTTATTTGCCTACAACGCCAGGTTCTATTTTTATTTTCCGGCGGACGAGCTGACGGAATCGGAACAAGAATCTGTGGCGGCCTTGGCCGAGGAATACGGAGAACGCGCTCGAACGACGCCGGCAGTTCTGGAAGAGTATGGAACTGAGGTCTTTTCGGAGAGAGCAGTGGGGCAGTTGTGCTCGAAATTCCCATTCGCAGAGTGAAGGAACGGGCCTGCCAGAAGGTTATAAACGCCCCGCCATCATCGGCGGGGTTTTTCACGTTCAGCGGGAGAGAAACCGCAGCCATTGCCATATTTCCACCAATATGGCGGCGATAGCTGCAGCCATGAGTGGCCCGACAGGAATGCCGCGGAGGAAGACGATCCCGAAGATCGAGCCGAGAACGAGACCGATCATGAGTGAAGGATCCTGGCGCAGCAGATGCAGCCCCTGGCCGTTGAGATAGGTGGCGACCAAGCCTCCGATCATCGCGGCGATGCCGGCCGGACTGATGAACACCCGAGCCAGATCTGAAACGGTCAGCGTGCCATCCACGAGCGGAACGAGCACGGCAATCATGAGAAAGAGGAGCCCCAACTCCAGGCCCCTTCGCTCCAGGGTGGGAAAATATCGCTCTAAGTGAGAGAGTTTCAGGATGAGCAAGAAACAGGCTGCGGTGGTGAGTACGTGGGAACGCCCGATCAGGCCGATTACAATCAGGACCACCAATACCAATTCACCGGTTAGCACCTCGATCTCCCCCCGCCCTGTCCGACAGGACAGTATATGCTTATGGGCGGGAGGACATCGCTATCCCAGCTGTCGGTTATTATCATGTGGCGAACCCCGAGGGAGGGCGCAGGCGTGTGCAGGAGGACCTCTGTGGATTTAGAACTGAATCCCAGCCATGAGGGGACTGTGCGAGCGTCCGTCCGGCTCCAACACCAGGCGAAGAGTGTCACTGCGCAAGCCCCGGCGCAGGGCCTCCAGGGCAATCACCTCAGTGGCAGGTATGTTCCCGAGGTTGACATTGACCCCGAGCTTGCGGAGAAAAAATTCCTGTTGTGATTTCTGCGGTGCCTCCCAGATCACCCGGTCTGGGGAAGGAAGACGCTCCATCAGGCGGCCGATCTCTTCTTCCAGGATACTGCCGTCCGAACGATAGAACCCGACATTGCGACCGGATTCCCGGCCTTCCAAGATGGCGTAATCCGCACCGCATGCCAAGTCTTCCGCCAGTTGGGTGGCATACTGTTCGACGCTCATCGTCAATCCCGCTCGCTTCTTTCCGGTTTCCGTCAAAACCAAAAAACCCCGGCGTTTCGCTTCCCGAATCCACTTGCGCCGGATGGGAGCATCCATTTCGATGGTACCGTCGGAAATTTCAATACATTTAAAACCAAGTTCCCGGGCTTTCTCTAACAACCGGTCTGCGTGTCCCTGGTGGAGCGCGATTTCAAAAAGAGTTCCCCCGGGATAAGGAACGATGCCGCTGGTGGAAAGAACATCCATTTTTGAGCGTAACACATCCAACGAGTAAAGGGCGGATGTCCCGAATCCGAACTTCCAATAATCGATCCAGTCGCCCGCCGATTCCACAATATCCCGGACTGTGCCCGGCGCCAGCCCCGTGTCGATCACCATCGTCAAGCCGGAGGTCCTGGGTTTGCCCCGTCGTCCTGGCAGCGGATCCCTTACAATGTCGATCCACGGTGTCATCGTGACGCAATCTCTCCCTTCCCCTCATGATCGCCGCCTCACGGTCATCATTTTATGCCCGCTGCTTTTGGGCGGTTCCCCAGGGACGAGGGAAGGGGGTGTTCCGGCGGGAGGGTGGGTGGCCGGAAACGCGGATAAACCATAAGGCCAACCCCCCGGCTACAGCGGCCAAACCGGCACAGAGTCCGAACATCCAGATGGGGGGCAGCTTCATCAGTTGAGAGAAAACCGGTGGCCCGGCGGCCACGCCGAGAAAGCGAACGCTCCCATAGAAGGAGGTGATGATACCCCGTTCTTCCCGCTCGGCGGTGCCAGTGATCAGGGTGTTGAGGGAAGGCAGGACCACCCCCGTGCCGATGCCGGAGAGTACGAGATCACCGAGCTGCCACCCCGGGGAGCGAAGAAATGGCAAGAGAAATAACGTCCCAGCTACAACCCCGAGCCCACCGACCACCGCTCCCTTCATCAAGGGGCGATTTTTTTTGATCCAGCGCCCAGTCAGATACGAGGCGGTGCACATGCCGGTGAGTGGGACGGCCAGGATTGTGCCCCGGGCGAACACCCCCAGGTGGTAGACCGCTTCCAAGGTTTCCGAAACATAAAAAAGGACGCCAAAAAGAAGAAACAAAGCCGTGGCCCCACTAAAATACCCGACTAACAGCCAGTGTGCATCTCTTTTCCAAATTGTTACAAAGGACTGCCAGTAGCGGGTCGCAGACATGCCCTTTCGAAGGGGAGGCTCTTTGACCGCCAGCCATAAACCGATCATGACGGGGATGGTCAAAATCGGAAATAACAGGAACGCCCCGTACCACAAGAGGCTGCCCACCCAGGCTCCGAGAATGGGGCTCACCACTTTACCCAGTCCGTTGGACGCCTCATTGAGTCCAAGGGCCCGGCTCCGTTCCCCGCCTTGGAAGAGGTCGCTGACGAGGGCCATGGCGATGGGCGCGGTGCCGGCTGCACCGAACCCTTGAATGACCCGTCCGATGAGAATGACGAGAAACACCCGTTGGCCGATCCAAGCACCGATGGCCGCCACGAGCCCTCCGAGGGCGTAGAGGCCGAGAGACGGGATAATAATCCATTTGCGCTTGAGCCGGTCGGAGAGAAAACCTGCCAGAGGAATAATGAGTCCCGCCGGGACGGAAAAGAGAGTTACCACCAAACTGGCCTGGAATTGGCTAATCCCCAAGACGGACTGCATTGTCGGTAAGATCGGGATCAACATCGAGTTCCCCAAAACCATAATGAAAGGGACTGAACTGATCGCCCACAGTGCTCCCGCCCCCGGGCTTCGCGATTCTGCCACCGAATTTCACCTCTCTCGCGTGTCCTTGGGTAGTGTCGTCCCGCAGTGCTATGAATATGCGATAGACGTTCGCATACCAAAGACGATGGGCGGGGATCAGCGGGGAATTCATGGGCGGATGGGGCCGGCGGACGAAAAAAGGATTTTGCGGCCGACGCGGCGAACCGTTATAGTCAGGGTGTGTGAATCGAACGAGGTGGGGCGGCGATGGAGATACAACAGACACAAGATTGGATTCGGACGGCTCTCAGCCGTTTGGGGTACGGAGAGGCTATCGTTGAGCAATTGATTGAGCCGCAGCTCTGCCTGGCGGTACAGATTCCGGTCACCATGGACAGCGGCGCCGTGCGCATCTTTTCCGCTTATCGGGTGCAGCACCACATGGCGGTGGGTCCCACCCAAGGCGGAGTTCGACTGCATCCCGAGATCGGTCTCGAAGACGTGAAGGCGGAAGCCGCGATCATGACGGTGAAGTGCGGACTCGCCGCAGTTCCTTTTGGCGGCGCGAAGGGTGGGATTGTCTGTGATCCCCGGGAGTTGTCCTTCCGAGAACTGGAACGGTTAGCCCGGGGATATGTCCGGGCCGTCAGCCAGACGGTGGGACAAGCGAAAGACATCCTCTCCGCAGATGGCTTTACCAATTCCCGGGTGATGGCCTGGATGGCCGATGAGTATAGCCGTCTGCGGGAGTCAGACGCCCGGGCGGTGATCACCGGGAAACCGGAAGTTCTCGGTGGCATCTCTGACCGGGAGAAGCTGTTATATCAAAGTGTCATGATCTTGATCCAGGAGGCGGTGCGGGATTCGGGTCGATCCATGTCGGGTCTGAGGGTGATCCTTCGGGGGTTCGGGGAACTCGGCGCATACCTGGCCGGGGAGATTCACCGAAGCGGTGGCGTGGTTGTCGGCCTGTCGGACAGATATGGTGCGCTGTACCAGGAGGAGGGCCTGGATGTCGAAACGCTGTTGGACCGCAGGGATTCTTTCGGCACCGTGACCCGGCTTTTTCGCACGCGAATGGGTCACGACGAGATTTTAAACCATCCCCACGACCTGTTTATCGGCGCCACTGTCGCCCCTTCCCTGGGGGAAGAGGGGGCAAGGGCCCTGGGCGGTCGATTGGTGTTTGAGGCTGTGCCCGGAGCGGTGGATCCTGGGGCGTATCCCATCCTGCGTCAAAAGGGGATTTTGACGATCCCGGGAGTTCTCAGTTCCCTCGGCCCGGTCATTTTGTCCTATTACGAGTGGGTGCAAAACCGGGAGGGATACCGCTTTGCTCCGGATCACCTGATTATGCTCCTACAAGAGCGCATGATCGACTCTTACCATCGCCTAAAGGAGTCCCTTCCGGAGGCGAGCGGAGATCCTCGCTTGGCCACCTTCATGGTGGGCCTCAAGCCAACGGCCGAAGCGATTCGCATCCGGGGTTTACTCTAACGATTCCGGTACGGGCACGCGGATCGACAAGGCCGCATAGCCCCAGGCGAGAGGGTATATACTGGGGGACAATGGACGGTAGTTTGGGGGCATATTATGAGCGGACACATGAGTGGACATCCACAAGGAGTGGAGCATATGCCGCTGCAGACACCCCGTCGCATCAAAGTGCACATTCGATGTCGCCACTGCGGTGAAAGTTTCATCCTTCGAGGTTCACGGAAACGAAGCGGCGAAATCGATACGGGCTTTAAACGTTGTCTGTGCGACAACGATCGGGATTTCGACATTGAAACGATCGACTGATCACGGGGGCGATCGACCGAGCGCCGGCTCTTCATGGGCCGGTGTTTTTTGTGCGCCTTGACATAAAAACCATTCTTCCCAGGCAGACTAGAACCGACTTTTGAGGGGAAGGTGTGGGCACTTATGGCAAGGCCGAGTCAGAGCGCCAGATGGCTAATGCATCTCATCCTCTCGGCAGTGGTGGCGTGGTCATTGCTGGCCCCCGGAACTGCAGTATGGGCGATGTCGGATAAGACTTTGATGAAAGGCAGCCGGGGAGAAGACGTCTACGAATTACAGGATCGCTTAAAATTCCTGGGACTTTATCGCGGTGCCGTAGACGGTGTTTTCGGCTGGAACACCTATTGGTCAGTCCGTTCGTTTCAGAGCGGTCACGGATTCTCCGCTACCGGCCAAGTGGATGATCGTACGCGCCGGGCTTTGCTGGAAGCGACAAAAGCGTACAAACCCCGGCATCACAGTAGCACCCACGTGGCAGGCGGGATGGGCAAATTCTCGGCTAACGACATTAAACTGATGGCCAACGCCGTTTACGGAGAGGCTCGGGGTGAGCCTCTCATCGGCCAGGTTGCGGTGGCTGCGGTCATCCTGAACCGATTGGATGATCCGCGATTTCCGAAGAGCATCCCCGCGATCATTTTTCAACCTGGCGCTTTTACCGCTGTGTCGGACGGCCAAATCTGGCTGACGCCCAAGCCCGAAGCGAGAAAAGCCGTCATGGATGCCATTCAAGGATGGGATCCCACTGACGGAGCGGTGTATTACTTTAACCCTGCGACGGCGACGTCAAAATGGATTTGGTCCAGGCCTCAAATTAAAAAGATCGGGAAACACATCTTCTGCCGGTAAGGCGTGGTCAGAGGAGGTCGAAACACGATGTACACGCGCGTGGCTGCAGTCCTGACGCCAATCCTCGCCGTGGCCCTCGTCGTCACCGGGTTTTGGGGATACCGGGAACACCGCCAAAAACAAGCGGTGCTCCTGAAAGCCGAAAACCAGTATCAGCGGGCTTTTCATGATTTGACGACCCACGTTGACCAACTGCAAGATGAGTTGGGCAAAGCGATGGCGATCAACAGTGTCCGCCAACAGACACCTTGCATGACGAACATTTGGCGCCTCGCTTTCGCGGCTCAGTCGGACGTCGGTCAGTTGCCTCTCACCTTAATGCCCTTTCACAAGACCCAGGAGTTCCTGAACAATATCGGCCAGTTCAGCTATCGGTTGGGTGTGAAGGATCCGCAAAAGCCCCTGGGGGCCGAAGATTGGGCGACGCTGAAAAATCTCTATGGCCAAGCGGCACAGGTGGAAACGGACCTGCGCCAGGTTCAAAGTAACGTGTTAAGCCACAACCTTCGTTGGATGGATGCGGAAATGGCCATATCCGACACCCAGAAAAAGGGCGATAACCAGATCATCGACGGATTTCAAAAATTAGAGAAGCAGGTGACAGAGTTCCCGGAGGTCTCCTTTGGCCCGACCAACCGGACACTGGAATCGCGCATACAGGAACAACCGATGCAAGCCCTTGGCCCTGCAGCTAGTCCGCAACAAGTCGCTGCGAAAGTGAAGCAGTTCTTAGGCTTGGCGGGTAAAGAGACGGTCAAGGTCCAGGAAAACGGCAAAGGCAACCCCACTCCCAGTTATAGTGTGACCGTCCAGGACGGTCAGGCGAGTCACATGTTCTTGGACGTCACCAAACAGGGTGGCCATGTTCTGTGGTACATGAATGATCGGGCAGTGAACGGGGAGAAGGTGGATTTGTCCACGGGGGCTGCGGGAGCGGCCAGTTGGCTTCGGGCCCACGGGTACCCGGTGATGGAGATGATCCAAGCGGACCAGACGGACAATGTTGGGGTTTATGAGTTTATTCCGGTGGAGCGCGGGGTTCGTTTGTATCCCGATAAGGTGACCGTGAAGGTCGCTCTGGACAACGGCGAGGTGATCGGCTTGTCCGCCAAAGATTATGTCTATCACCACCGTCCTCGAAACCTTCCGGTACCGACCTTATCCTTGGCCCAGGCTCAACAACGGTTGAGTCCCCATGTTACCGTGCATGAACATCATTTGGCTTTGATTCCAAATGATGAAAAGCAAGAGGTTTTGGCCTACGAATTCCTAGGTACCATCGATCGGGACACCTATCGCATCTACATCAACGCTCAGAACGGAGATGAAGAAGGGGTAGAAAAAATGCGCCGGGAGCCGTCTGGAACGGCTCAGAGTTGGTAGTTTCGGGGAGGACGAAGCCGCCCCGGTCACGAAGTTCCGGACCAGCTGTTCAAAAAGTGGGTCAGGCCCGCGGCCACGGCCTCGGCCACTTGGCGTTGGTAAGCGGGGTTGACCAGTTTCACCCGGTCCGAGGGGATGAGCAGATACCCCGCCTCCACAATGACGGCGGGCATGGTCAGATGTTGTAAAAGGTAGTAAGCGGATCCATCGTGGGCTTCCCGAAGGGACATCCCTGGGATCTTCCGAAGCTCGGTCTGGATGGCCTGGGCCAGGGTCTTCGACCCGGTTAGAGAGGGATTAAAAAAGGTCTCTGCTCCGCCCCGGGTGGCTTCGGGTGAACTGTTGCAATGGATGCTGATAAACGCCACCGCTCGGTGAGCTTCGGCCAAAGCAATCCGGGCGTCGAGGTCCGTGCGTTTAGCGTTGCGGCCTCGTTGTCCCGGAAGGGCATAGTCCCGATCGTCTGTGCGCGTCAGAAGGACAGTGTACCCTCGGGTCCTCAGGGAAGCGGCCAGGGTCTGAGAGATTTGAAGGGTGATGTCCTTTTCAGAGATTCCCGAGTCGGTCTCCACCCCGGGGTCGTAACCGCCGTGTCCCGGATCGATGACCACGACGGGAGTGGGCCACCAGGCGGGGGCGCCAATGGGCAGGCCGGCCGCCGGAAGCAGGAGAAGGGCGCACAGAAGCAGCAGGGCGACGGCGGCGGCCCAGCGCCTCCACGGCGGACGAATCACGATCAAAGTCGCTCTTCTCTTTCTCACTGCACGTCATCCCCGTCCTCATCCATGTTCTCCCCCATGTCTATGCGAGGGCAGAACTCAGCATGCGCGAAGTGGGGCATGGATGGGACAGGATTGGCGTAAGCTGGAGGAAGAGGAGGCGAAGGAATGCGCCGGGTGGAACGGAACGAGAATCCTTTGGCACATCTTGTTGAAAAAAGTGCGGAATGGACGTTTCGGATGGCAGTCTTCGGGCTGTTCGCCCTTACCGCGGTCCAGGCGCTGCTGTTAGTGCCCCAGGCCAGGGCCGTTTTGGTACCGGTGGAACGGCTAGAGGGAGTGCCGGTACAAGGGATGCCCCCCGTTCAACAAGCGCAGATTTCGTTGAGTCTGGAGGGGGCCAATGCTTGGCCAGGGGCCTATGTGACGGTGGATGGGAAACCGGTGGAAGCCTTCGGCCAGGCCCAGGTATGGCTCGCCGTTCGAGAAGGCGACACGGTGCAGGTGGATGCCACGAAGGCCCAAGGCAGCCGCAGGATTCTGATCGACCACGAATCCCCCAGTCTGCTGACTCCAGTCGCAGGACTGGAATGGGATGTCGACGGAGGAAAAAAATCTCCCGCCGTTCAGGTCCATTTTATCGCCATAAACCCCTAAGATTCGACAGAATCCGTCCCTTGCGCCGTTTTAGAGGGTTGTGGTACTATGTTCCTAGATCGACACAGATAAAGATGCGCCGATGTCCGACAACGTGAAGTCACAGGATTGCGTGATGGATGCGACGGTGAGCGACCTCTCTTTTCCCTGGCCTGAATAGATCTGCACGTAGGAAAAGCGGGCTCTTGCCTGCTTTTTATATGTTTGGCCATGATGGAGCACGGTGAGGGAGGGCGTGAATGAAGGGATTGCGAGTAGCGATTGACGGTCCTGCCGGGGCCGGGAAAAGCACCATTGCGCGGCGAGTGGCCGAAGCGTTGGGCCTTCTGTATGTGGACACCGGGGCCATGTACCGGGGGATCACGTGGGTCGCCTTGCAAAAAGGCATCGATCCGGCGGATGCGGCCGCTTTGGCGAATCTGGCCAGGGATGTCCACGTGGAACTGCGTCCGGAGAAAGACGGGGTACGGGTGTGGATCGATGGGCAAGATATAACGCCTTTTCTCCGGGATCCCCGGGTGAGCCGGGCGGTACCCGCAGTGTCCGGGGTGCCGGCTGTTCGGATGCGCATGATGGAGTTGCAGAAGGATTTGGCTCGCCGAGGCGGAGTGGTGATGGATGGAAGGGACATCGGGACGGTGATCATGCCCGATGCTGAAGTCAAGGTTTTCCTGACAGCGTCTTTGGAGGAACGGGCGAAGCGGCGTGTGAAGGAGCTTCGGGGATATGGTCACCGCATCGACCCTGATCAAGTCGGGCGGGAACTGGCAGAACGGGACCGGGCCGATGCAGCGAGGGAATTCTCGCCTTTGGTGAAGGCCCCGGATGCCCGGGTGATCGATACGACGGGGCGCGACGTGGAGAGTGTGGTGGAGGAAGTGCTGACCTTGTGCCGAACCCGTCTCCTAAAGGGGGAAGAGTAGCGGATGGCAGATCGGGTATACCGTGTGGCGCGGGTGTTAATCCGGGAGCCTCTGCGGGTTGCATTTCCCCTCCAGGTCATGGGTCGGGAGCGGATACCGGAACGGGGTGGGGTGTTAATCTGCGCGAATCACGGCAGTAATTGGGACCCGGTGTTGTTGGGTCTGAGTGTCCTCCGTCCGATTCACTTTATGGCAAAGGAAGAGTTGTTTCGGATCCCGGGTCTTTCCTGGTTGATTCGGGGCTTGGGGGCTTTTCCTGTGCGCCGGGGTACGGCGGATCGCGCCGCCCTGAAGACAGCGGTTCATCTGGCCCGGGAGGAAGGTCGAGTGGTGGGATTATTCCCGGAAGGAACCCGGCGGCGGCCTGGACGGGAAGTTCACCCGATGCCCGGTGCGGGCATGGTCGCTTTGCGAAGCGGGGTACCGGTCATTCCCGTTCATATCGACGCCGACTACCGGTGGAGGTCGCCTGTCGTCGTTCGCATCGGCCTGCCCCTCGATTTGACACCGTGGGTCCACCTGCGGCTATCGTCTCGGGAGTATGCGGAGGTGGCCCGGGCGATCATGGACGCGGTCTACCGGTTGCCAGAAGAAGGCCCGCCTGTCACCAAGGTGGGGTCTGGGTAGCCAAAACCCACCGTTTTGCATGGTTTTGATGCTGGGTAGTCATACTGAACATGAGCAAGAATTTGCCAGTCACGTGGACCCCGGAAAGTTGGAATAACCGGGTGAAGGATAGAGGGTTCTAACGTCCGGTTGGGGTTGACCAGGGTCGCTGTCTGAGGAACAGGGAGGTCTTTTCCTATGGATGAAATGCGCGACATGACCGATTTGGTGGCGTTGCACAAAGGGGACGTCGTGAAGGGCCGAATCACCAAGATCGAAGATGGCCAAGTGTTTGTCGACGTGGGTTACAAGTTCGACGGGGTCATTCCGATCGGCGAATTGTCGGCACTCCGGGTAGAATCGCCTTCTGATGTCGTTCAGGTGGGGGACGAAGTGGAGGTCCGGGTGCAGCGCATCAACGATGAAGAGGGCAAGCTCGTGCTTTCCAAGAAAGCGGTGGATGCCGAGAAAGCATGGGAACGACTGCAGCAACTGTTTGAAAGTCAGGAGACCTTCGAAGTCCAGGTCGCCGATGTGGTCAAAGGCGGGCTCGTCGCGGACGTGGGGGTGCGAGCTTTTATCCCCGCTTCCTTGGTTGAACGACATTTTGTCGAAGATTTTTCCGGATATAAAGGGCGGACTCTCCGGGTGAAGGTGGCGGAGCTCGACCGTTCGGACAACAAAGTGATTTTGTCTCAAAAGGCAGTTCTGGAAGAGGAGTATCAGCAAAAGAAAGAAGAGGTGCTCCATCGCCTGCAACCCGGGGATATTATCACGGGGAAAGTGCAGAGGTTGACGAACTTCGGGGCTTTTGTGGATGTCGGCGGCGTCGACGGGCTCGTGCACATCTCGGAATTGGCTTGGCACCGGGTAGAACACCCTTCCGAAGTGGTCAAAGAAGGGGATGAAGTCACCGTCAAGGTCCTTAAGGTGGACCCGGAGCGGGAGCGGGTGTCTCTCTCGATCAAGGAGGCGACCCCTGGTCCATGGTCCGGCGTGTCCGAGCGGTATCATGTGGGTGACGTGGTGACCGGTACCGTCCGACGCTTGGTGTCCTTCGGGGCATTCGTGGAGTTAGAGCCAGGTGTGGAAGGATTGGTGCACATTTCCCAGATCGCCAACCGGCGAATCGGCACGCCCCAAGAAGTACTGGAACCGGGACAGGAGGTTCGCGTGAAGATCCTGGACGTCAACGAGGAGGACCAGAGGATTTCCCTGTCGATCCGCGAGGCCGAGGGAGATCGCAATCGTCGGGATGTAGAACGGTACAACGAGCGCCAGGGGCCGTCCACCGGTTCTGGAGTGACGCTTGGGGAGATGTTCGGAGATCTGTTCAAGAACCGCCATTAATGGAATTCTCTCGCCGCAGGCGACAGGCGGCGCGTCTATCGGTGCCCGGGGACAGACCCCGGGCGCTGTTTTTTGTGTCCTTGATGAGAAGGGTTCAAGGTATACCGGCCCGTCTCGGCGGCGACACTAGTGTCACGGAAGGTGATGTTCATGCCCGTGGCCAGTGGAATTCTGGCGGATGTGCTGATGGCGGTCGGGGCGATTCTCTTAGCCACCGGCTGGGGAAACCGCCGGGTTGTTCCATCGAGAACAGGTCGTCGGGCCTTGGTGATTGGCTTGGGGATGGCTTGGTTCCTAAATCGCTGTCTCATCGGAATGTTCGGAATCCGCGCAAACGCCGGCGGATTGGTTTTGATGGTTTTGGCGACGGCGATCCTTTTGTCCTCGCCTTTGGGATTGCGAGGGTGGATTCGGCAAATTGCGGGCATGGTCCTCACCACGGCCACCATGGCCGTTCTTTGGGCGGGGATGCCCTATACCCCTTTGGTGACATGGCCACTTCGAGATCTGGTCTGTGCCGGGATCGGGGCGGCGGTGGCGGGGCTTGTTGCACCTTCGTCCTTGTTTGCCGCCGCCTGTGCTGGTTGGGGTGTCGTGGGCGGGATCTACGAGGTCTTGATGGTTCAATACGATGTCGTGTTGCGGGATATCGTGTGGTTCGATACCGACCTCGTGGACGAAATGATGGCGGCCGGGTGGATAGCGCTGGCGATCCATCTCGCTGTGGGGGGGCTGTTACATGGTGCCGGTAGGCGTCCGGGAACGGTGGACGGGTCCCCCTGACGGAATGGAAACCAGGCCGGTCTTCCGCCTCTTTTATGACGAAGGGGCAGGCCTTGGGGCGGCATTGACGGCGGCGCTGGACGTGGGGCGGTTTCCCGAAGATCTTCCCTGGGACGAGGCGGCGGTTCGCGACCTGTTGCAAACCTTGTGTCCGGGTTCGGGAATTTTTTCCCTTCGGGGACGCCGGGGTGTCGCGTATTGGTGCGGACTCGGCCCAGATGCCCCGGTGATCGTGCGGGCTTGGCGTCAATTTCTCGCTTTTTCCCCCCGCCCCCAGGATTCCGTGGTGTTTCTTCCCGTCTCCGTGCCCCGTACGCGGCGGTGGCGCCGGGCCGAGCGGGCATGGCGGGAGAGGGCCGAGGTCGATCGGGCGGCCAAGGAGGCGGTGGGACATGTCGAACTCTGGCATCAAGCTCGTCTATCCGTCTGGCCCGGCTGAGCCAGGTCTCCGGGTGGTCTACTATTGCTACGGCAGTGCTCATTCCTCGATCGTCTGTGCGGCTATACATTTGGGGCGCTTAACCGGGAACCGGGTCCGGGGCCGGGACATTGTCCAACTTGCTGACTATGACGCCACTGAGCCTTGGTCGATTGGAACGGTCTATTTTAAGGGCGTGGATGATTTGGGCCACCCCGTGTATACCCTTGGTTTGGGTCCGCGGCGCAAGGCGGCTCTAGAGGCGGTGATTGCTCTTTTGGCGCTCCCGGGGTTTCAAACGGTGCCGATCCTCTTTGCAGAGGCCCTGTCTCAAATTGGGCCGGTGGCTCGTATGGGAGGGGCCCTGTCCCGGCGGTACGGGATGGTCAAGTGGGGGCGGCCCCTGAGTGCCTGGGCCATTGCCCGACGTATTGATGAGATGCGGTCTTTTGTCGACCGGGTGCGGGAAACGGAGCGGCAGGCTGCGATTGACGCACCGGCGCCGCTTCTGTCATAATCCAGATGGATCAGAGGTGCGAAAGGTGTGAAAGCCATGCCCGGAGGACTGGTTGCGATCGTCGGCCGGCCGAATGTGGGGAAATCGACTTTGTTTAATCGAATTGTGGGCGGGCGGATCGCGATCGTCGAAGATAAACCCGGGGTAACTCGAGATCGGCTCTACGCTTTGGCGTCGTGGAACGGCCGGGGGTTTCGCATTATTGACACCGGAGGGTTGGACTTCGGCGGTTCGGATACGATCGTGGAATCGATTCGCGCCCAAGTTGAATTGGCGCTGGAAGAAGCGGACGCGGTGATTTTTCTCGTGGATGGAATCTCCGGGGTCACTCCGGCGGACGAAGAAATCGCCGGGCGGCTACGCCGGGCCGGGAAACCGGTGGTTCTTGCGGTCAACAAGTTGGACAACCCGGACCGAATGACTGCCCACTACGAGTTTTTTCGGCTGGGCCTGGGCGAGCCCTTCCCGATTTCGGCTGAACACGGGTTGGGGATTGGCGATCTGCTCGATGCCGTTGTCCGCCTGTTGCCTCCGGAGGATACTGAGGAACCGGATCATGATGCGATTCGGGTGGCGGTGATCGGTCGCCCGAACGTGGGCAAGTCTTCCCTGGTCAACCGACTCCTCGGCGAGGAGCGGGTTCTGGTCAGCGAGATACCGGGGACCACTCGGGATGCGGTGGATACCTTTTTCGAACGGGAAGGCCATTCGTTCATTCTCATTGACACCGCCGGGCTGCGAAAACGTGGACGGGTATGGGAAGGTACAGAAAAGTACAGCGTTCTTCGGGCGCTGCGGGCCATCGATCGCAGTGACGTGTGCTTGTTGGTCATCGACGGCAAACAGGGCATCGCCGAGCAAGACAAACGCGTGGCGGGGTATGCGGTGGATGCAGGCCGGGCGGTGGCGGTGGTGGTGAACAAATGGGATTTGGTGGAGAAGGACGATAAAACGGCGGTCCGCATGACAGAGGAGATCCGCCAGGAGTTTGCCTTTATGACCTGGGCCCCGGTGGTGTTTGTCTCAGCGAAGACCGGGCAGCGGGTGGGACGGATCTTGGATTTGGTGGTACAGATTGCCGAACAGCACGCCATGCGCATGTCCACAGCTACAGTCAACCGCGTGGTGGAGGATGCTGTCGAGCGAGTTCCGCCCCCTTCCGACAAGGGGCGCCGGTTGCGTTTGTACTATGCGTCCCAGGTGGGAGTGAAGCCTCCGACCTTCGTATTTTTCGTCAATGATCCAGAACTCATGCATTTTTCCTATGTCAGGTACCTGGAGAATCAACTGAGGTCAGCTTTCGGATTTGAAGGCACACCGCTTCGCCTCCTCATTCGACAGCGCAAGTCCGGGGCCCGGCCGCCAAGATGAGAGTTTTGCCTCCACGTCTGGGATACAGGGGTTGATCATATGATTGGACAAGGGATTCTCGCTGCGGTCATCGGCTACTTACTCGGCTCCATCTCCTCAAGTGTGTTGGTGGGTCGATGGATGGCCGGGATTGACATTCGCCAACACGGGAGCGGGAACGCCGGCGCGACGAATACCTTACGGGTTTTGGGACAGCGGGCGGCAGCGGCGGTTTTGGTGGCAGATGTTGCAAAGGGGTTGATTGCCATCGCCGTGGCCATGGCCCTGGCGCCCGACCGCACGGGAGTGTGGGCGGTGGCGGGTTTATTCGCCATCGTTGGACATAATTGGCCGATTTTTTTCGGGTTTCGCGGAGGGCGGGGCATCGCTACGGCAATTGGGGTTTTGTTGACTCTTGTGCCGGTTCCGGCGCTGGTGGCGGGGGGGATTGCCCTGATTGCCCTTGCTTTGACCCGGTATGTCTCCCTGGGCTCCCTGCTTTTCACCCTGTTGACCGCCGTGTTCGCGGTGGTGTTTCACTATCCCGCGGTTGAAATCTGGTTGACGATCGCCATTGCAGCGTTAGCGGTCTGGCGCCACCGGGATAATATCGGTCGATTGATCCGGGGTGAAGAGCACCGTCTCGGCCAGGGCAAAAGTCGATTATAAGGGGGCCTTTTTGTGGACATCGCGGTACTGGGGGCCGGCAGCTGGGGTACGGCCTTGTCCTTTGTGCTTGCGGACAACGGACACCGGGTCCACCTGTGGGCGCGCCGGAAAGAACTGGCGGCGGAAATCAATGGGCGCCGCACCAACGAACGGTACCTGCCTGGATGTACGGTGCCCGAAAGCGTTCAGGCTTATACGGATCTGGGCGAAGCCGTACACGGCGTTCGCCACGTGGTGTTGGCGGTGCCTTCCCAGACGGTGGGGGAGGTCGCCACCCAGTTAAATGGTCAGTTGGAACCGGACGCCTACGTGCTTCATGCCGTGAAAGGGATTGACGTCAAGACCGGACGGCGGATGTCCGAGGTGATTCTCGATGCTTGCCCGGGGCTCGAACACCGGCGTCTGGCGGTACTTTCCGGTCCCAGCCACGCCGAGGAAGTGGCCCGCCGGCTGCCGACCACGGTGGTGGTGGCAGGGTTTTCTCCCCAAGGGGCCGAGGTGTGGCAGCGTCTCTTGATGAATCTACGGTTTCGGGTTTACACTCACTCGGACGTTGTCGGGGTGGAACTGGGGGGGAGTCTGAAAAATATTATCGCGATCGGCGTGGGGCTGTCCGATGGCCTGGGGTTCGGCGACAACGCGAAGGCCGCGTTGATGACCCGGGGTCTCCACGAGATTGCAAGGCTCGGGTTTCGCCTGGGGGCTGTTCCCTTGACGTTTGCCGGACTTGCCGGGGTGGGGGATTTGATCGTCACCTGCACCAGCCGACACAGCCGAAATCGGCGGGCGGGGTTAATGCTGGCCGAAGGACGGCCTTTGGATGAAGTGCTGCAGGGCATGGGCATGGTGGTGGAAGGGGTCTATACCACCCGGGCGGCGGTGGAGTTGAGTGAAAAGGCCGGGGTGGAGATGCCTATCGCAAAGGCCACTTTCGCGGTTCTTTTCGAAAAGGAGAATCCCCGGCGGGCGGTGGAGGAACTCATGGGCCGCACGCCAAAACAGGAATGGGTGGCCGACCTCTGGCAAGGACCTTCGGACTGGAGTCGAGGCGGCGACCTTTGATACAATGGAGACGTACCCCGCCGTCCGTATGCGGTGCGGGCAACGAGAGGAGGTTGCGGAATGAGCCAGATTCCCGAGGAGTTAAAGTATAGTAAGGAGCACGAATGGGTCCGGGTTGATGGGAACCGCGCGGTTATCGGGATCACCGATTTTGCCCAGTCGGAACTGGGGGATATTGTGTTCGTGGAATTGCCCGCGATCGGCGCCGAGGTCAAGGCGGGGGAGACCTTCGGTACGGTGGAGTCGGTGAAGACCGTGTCGGACCTATATGCCCCGGTTTCGGGGAAAGTCGTGGAGGTCAACGGCAACTTGGGAGATGCCCCGGAAAAAGTGAATGAGGACCCCTACGGCGATGGGTGGATGATCGCCGTGGAAATGTCGAATCCGCAGGAAGTGGCCTCATTATTGGATGCGAACGGTTACAACGCCCATATCAACGCCTGATGGGGCGATGAGGATGCAGAACTGGCGACTGCTACATACGGGGAAAGGTTCGGCGGCTTTCAACATGGCGGTGGACGAGGCGGTGATGATCGCCCATTCCAAAGGGGAGGTGCCGCCGACCCTCCGGCTGTACGGGTGGGATCCGCCGACCTTGTCCATCGGATATTTTCAGCGGGCGGGGAAAGAAGTGGATTTCGAGGCCCTCAGTGCCCGGGGGTATGGGTTTGTGCGTCGGCCGACCGGAGGCCGGGCGGTCCTCCACGACAAGGAAGTCACCTACAGTGTCGTCGTGTCCGAATCTTATCCGGAGATGCCGGGGTCGGTGACCGAATCGTACCGGGTGATCAGCGAAGGATTGGTTCGGGGCTTGCGAAAGCTCGGCTTTGATGCCCACTTTGCTCGGCCCGACGAAGAGGGGCGCCAGAGGTTGGCAGCTCCCAGTTCGGCGGCCTGTTTCGATTCCCCGTCCTGGTACGAGGTCGTGGTGGAGGGGAAGAAGTTGGTCGGTAGTGCGCAAACTCGCCAGCGAGGAGTGATCCTTCAGCACGGCTCGATTCTTCTGGATCTGGACCCGGAGGCGCTTTTCGCGGTCTTGCGCTTTCCCTCGGACCGGGTCAGGGAACGGCTGCGGCGGACCTTCGAGGAGCACGCGGTGTCCCTCCGGGATCTTGCAGGGGCGCCGGTCTCGGCGGAGCGCGTCGAAGAAGCCCTGGCCGAGGGGTTTGCGGAGGCGCTGGGCGCCCGTCTCGAGCCCGGCGAACTCACGGCGCAAGAACGGGAGACGGCGGAACAGTTGATGGCCAAATATCTCGGAGACGAGTGGAATTATCGGAAGTGACGCGGTTCGGGTTGCCCGGGCCGTTTTTTTTGCTTCTTTGGGCCCCGGGTCGGATTCGTGGTCATATTTCTCCTTCGGGTTCATAAATATGTACCGTCCAAAGACCGTGCTATCGACGGGCAGCCTGAGGGAGGGACCTCTGTGGAAAAGTTCGACGTGTTCAAAGATATTGCCGAGCGCACGGGCGGAGATATCTACCTCGGCGTGGTCGGCCCGGTTCGAACGGGAAAATCGACGTTCATCAAGAAGTTTATGGAATTGATTGTCATCCCAAACATCAAGAACGACGCAGACCGCGTCCGGGCCACCGACGAGCTGCCCCAGAGCGCCGCCGGACGCACGATCATGACGACGGAACCGAAGTTCATTCCCAACCAGGCCGTGGAAATCACCGTCGCCGACGGTCTCGACATCAATGTCCGCCTGGTGGATTGTGTGGGATATGCGGTGGATGGCGCCCGGGGATATGAGGACGAAAGCGGCCCTCGGATGGTGAGCACCCCCTGGTTTGAGGAGCCCATTCCGTTCCAGGAAGCGGCGGAAATCGGGACGCGGAAGGTGATCGCGGACCATTCTACCATCGGCCTGGTGATCACCACGGACGGCAGCATCGCCGAAATTCCCCGCAGCGCCTACATTGAAGCGGAAGAGCGCATTGTGGGGGAGCTCAAGGAACTCGGGAAACCTTTTGTGATGATTCTCAATTCCGCCCATCCCTACCACCCGGAGACCGGGGCACTGCGGTCCGCCCTGGCGGAAAAATACGATATCCCCGTCCTGGCCGTTTCTTGTGCCACCATGGGCCAGGAGGATATCCTGGGAATCCTTCGGGAGGCCCTGTACGAATTCCCGGTCCACGAAGTCAACGTCAATTTGCCCAGTTGGGTGATGGTGTTGGATGCGGACCACTGGCTTCGTTCCCAGTTTGAGCAGGCCGTTCGGGAGAGTGTACGGGATGTCCGGCGCCTGCGGGACATCGACCGGGTGGTGGGGCAATTTCAAAATTACGAATTTGTCACCCGAGCAGCCTTGTCCCATATGGATATGGGGCACGGGGTCGCGGATATCGATCTAGAAGCTCCGGATGAGCTGTACGACCAAGTGTTGACGGAGATCGTCGGAACGGAGATCCGGGGGCGGGACCATCTGCTGAAACTCATGAAAGATCTTACTTACGCGAAACGGGAATACGACAAAGTGGCGGATGCCCTGAGAATGGTCAAGACGACGGGGTACGGGATCGCCTCGCCCATTCTGGAGGAGATGACCCTGGATGAGCCGGAACTCATCCGCCAGGGTTCGCGATTCGGGGTCCGGCTAAAAGCCACGGCGCCTTCCATCCACATGATCCGGGTAGATGTGGAGTCGGAGTTCGCCCCGATTGTCGGAACCGAGAAACAAAGTGAGGAACTCGTGCGTTATCTCATGCAGGATTTTGAAGAGAATCCGCTGAAGATCTGGGAGTCGGATATTTTTGGGAAATCCCTGGCGGCCATCGTCCGGGAGGGGATTTCGGCCAAATTGGCGATGATGCCGGAAAACGCCCAATATAAACTTCAAGAGACGTTAGAGCGGATTATTAACGAGGGCAGCGGGGGATTGATCGCCATCATTCTATAGGCCGGCCACTCGTGGATAGAGGGGGCAGAGGCAAAACGGGGGGTCTGTGGACTTCTCCGTTTTTTATGTCAACTGATCGACAAACCCGCCGGAGGAAAGGAATTTGGCCGCGGTGTGTCGAATCCATCTAAGCAGGCCAAGTTTTCTGAAGGGGGTCTATTGATGCAACCGTCCATCGAGATACCGGAGATTTATAATTTTGCCGCGGTGGTGGATGAATACGCAGAAGACGGGAGCCGGATCGCCATTGTCGCCGTCACCGAGGACCGTAAGGAGGAATACGTCCCGTACTGGCGTCTGAAAGATCTGTCGAATCGGTTCGCCAACGTTCTTACCGCCCAAGGGATCGGTCGCGGGGACCGGGTGATTGTGACATTACCTCGCTCGGTGGATGCCTACGTGGTGTACCTGGGGTTGTTGAAGGTCGGTGCCGTGGTCATGCCCGGTTCGGAGATGTTGCGGGCGAAGGACCTGGCCTACCGGATTCGACACGCCGGGGCCAAGGCGGTGGTGGCCTTTGAGGGGATTCGGAACGAGTTTGAAGCCATCCGGGACCAGTGCCCGACGGTGGAGCGGCATCTGCTTTTCGGACAGGCCCCGGGTTGGGTGGACCTTCGGGCTGAGATGGTCAAGGCTGACCGAAACTTTGAGCCCGTACCCACCCGGTCGGACGAATTGGCTTTTTTGTCCTACACCTCGGGAACCACGGGGGGGCCAAAAGGGGTGATGCATACCCATTCTTGGCCGGCTGCCCATGTACAAGTGGCGGCGACCTATTGGTTCGACGTGCGGCCGGGGGAGATCGCTTGGGCGACGGCGGGGCCGGGATGGGCGAAGTGGGTCTGGAGTCCCTTCGTATCCATTCTCGGTAAAGGGGGAACGGCTTTCGTGTACCGGGGGCGGTTTGACCCGAAGGTCTATCTCGATCTTTTGTCCGAGTATCCCATCGGGCTTTTCTGCGCGACCCCGACGGAATACCGATTGATGGCCAAGGTCCAGGGTCTAGAGAATTATCGTCCTCGGGCACTGCGCAGCGCAGTGAGCGCCGGAGAACCCCTGAACCGCGAAGTGATCGACACGTTTCAACGGCATTTCGGCGTGTTGGTTCGGGACGGATACGGCCAGACGGAGAACTCGCTGATGGTGGGGACTACGGTGGATACCCCGGTGCGCCCGGGTTCCATGGGCCGGCCCTTCCCGGCTTATCGCATCGCCGTGGTGGACGAAGATGGGCGGGAAGTGCCCCCGGGCCAAGTGGGGGATATCGCCATTCACCGGGATGCTGCGACGTTGTTCAAGGGATATTTGGACGATCCCGAACGCACGGAGAAGGCGTTTCGCGGCGAGTGGTATATCACCGGAGACCAGGCGAAGATGGACGAGGACGGATATTTCTGGTTTGAAGGGCGGGCGGACGACATCATCATCAGTGCGGGGTACACGATCGGGCCCTTTGAGGTGGAAGATGCCTTGGTGAAACACCCGGCGGTGGCGGAGTGCGCGGCGGTGGCCAGCCCGGATCCCGAGCGGGGGCACATTGTCAAAGCTTTCGTGGTGCTCCGGGAAGGGTATACCGGATCCCCGGAGTTGACGGCGGAGCTGCAGGAGCATGTGAAAAACACAACGGCCCCTTATAAATATCCTCGGGAGATTGAATATGTGGACGGTCTGCCGAAGACGACGTCCGGCAAGATCCGCCGGGTGGAACTGCGGGCTCAGGAAAGAGAACGTAAGTTGAGCGAGTAATCGGTATTGCCCCGGAAATGAAAAAAATCGCCTCTTTCGACAAATCGCCGCCCCGGGCTTGAAACATGCGTCGCACGGTGTCGAAATTCGACCGTTTCGGTTACAATGAAGGGCGACGGATCGACACGAAGAAGGGAAGTCTGCGGGATGATCATCAGCGATGAAGCGGCGTCGGTGTTGGGGGATTATTTTGCCATCCAGGCAAAGGAAAACGGTGTGACGGTCATCGGCCTCACCCGGGGCACAGACACCAGGTTTCACCACACGGAACGCCTGGACCGGGGAGAGGTCATGCTGGCACAGTTTACCGAACACACCTCGGCGATTAAAGTCAGGGGGAAATGTCGGATTTACACAAAGTTTGGCGTCATCGAGCCTTTGGAAGAGGGTTGATCGTAAAACTCTTGGAACCTGCATAGATATGGTCCCGAAACGGCAGGTGGAGGGACGCGGGGGATGAGAAGTTGGTGGTGGATCGCGGTGGCGGCGTTTGCCGTGGCGGGGGTGCTGGCGGCGATTCCCCAGCGGGCGTTCGATCGATTCGCCGACGGATCTCTTCCGGTGCTGTGGCATCGGCCGGGCCGGGTGGATTCGTTGACGGCGGCGGTGGATCGTCTGGATGGGCTCGTCCTTCGGGGGCGGCTGGAAAAAGTAGATTGGTCTCCGGGTACCGTTTCCGTCGAGTTGGCAGAGCCCGGCGGAGGAGGGGATGGGTCCGCTATGCAGGATGTGTACGCGCTGGCTTACACCTTTTTGGTGGATGCAGAAGGGGTGGATCGTGCCAGGATTCACTTGATCGACGCATCGGGCCGGACGGTGCGCACCTATACGGCCGACCGCCCCGCCTTGGACCACGGACCTCCGCCCGGAACCGACGCCGTGCCGGCCTTCGTACAACATCGTTTTCATCAACAATAATTCTTCAGCTTCAATTATTCGGCATGTCCGCTGAAAACCCATGCATAGCCCTAGGGGCATAAATATGATAAAGTTAAAGCCGTCGGACATGGGAGTCTCCGGTTTGCCGGCGGCCTTTCTTTTCGGCCGGGAGATGCCGCACCATAGGGAGTTGGGATAGAGCGTGCTGTTGACAGACTGGGAAATGGAAATGCGCAGTATTGAGAAAATGATCGCCCGGGAGATGAATCACCCTGAGCTTCGCCAGTGGTCATCGGAGCCGTTGGATCGCTCGTTGATTTGGTTGATCTGGAGCATGGGGGCGTCGGCTGGACTGGGTTCGGCGCTTCGGGCGGCGGTGGCCGCAGCGGTGTATCTGGTGCACCGGGGGCTGGAGGTGCACGAGGTGGAGCGCGCTCAGCCGGGCGGTGGTGGAGTGTCGGCAACGGCGGTGTTGGCAGGGGACTTTTTCAGTAGTAAATATTATCTTCTCTTGGCGAAGTACGGGTTGGTCTCTCTGGTCGGCGTGCTCTCGGGCGGGGTGCGGCGGGTGAATGAGCTCAAGGTGCGGCGTCGGTCCTGGCGGTGGGAGGAGGATCCCGAGGGGTATGTGGCCTTGTGCGCGGAGATCGAAACCGGGGTTGTTCGCGGATTGTTGAGGGGGCTTTCCTTGCGGGATCCTTGGCCAGAGATAGTACGGGCCGCCGGGCGCGGCTTTGCTCTGGTCCGGGGCGGGGAATGGGGACACGGGGGGGCGCTGCCCTCTCTGATGGACTTGCATGTCTGGGCTTCCACCACAGCGGAGGAACGGCGAGCCCTTGAGGAGTCGGAGGGGTCCGGTCGGGTACGGGCGCTCTACGCAAAATACAATGCCGGGGATTGGGTGACCGACCAGTTGACGGAGGTTTGCAGTTCGATTAGGAGTCGGCTTGCATCCCTTCCCCGGTTAGGGGCCGAGGGGTTGGAGAGGATGTGTTCCGAGTGGGAAGCGGCCTGGGCATCCTGGGTGCCCGTGGCGAAGGAGAGGTAACGATTGCCGAATCAGTCAAACCAACAGCCGAGCAAAGTCGAACTGGTTCAGTCGATCTTTTCCCGGATCGCCCGGTACTATGACCGGATGAACGATTTGATCAGTTTTCAGCGCCACAAGGCGTGGCGAGCCTTTACGATGAAACAGATGGCGGTGTTCCCCGGGGCCCAGGTGCTGGATGTGGCGGCGGGTACCGGGGATTGGACTGTGGCCTTGGCGAAAGCGGCGGGAGCCGAAGGCCGGGTCGTGGGGCTCGATTTTTGTCGAGAGATGCTCGATGTGGCCAAGGAGAAGGTGAGCCGGGAAGGGGTCGGCCGGCAGACGTCGTTAGTCTTAGGAGACGCCATGGAACTGCCCTATTCGGAAAACACCTTTGATTTTGCCACGATCGGTTTTGCGCTCCGCAATGTCAAGGATTATCGCCAGGTGCTGCGGGAGATGACCCGGGTGGTCAAACCTGGAGGGCTGGTGGTGTCCTTGGAGCTGTCCAAGCCCACCTGGGAGCCTTTTCGCACGGTGTATTACTTCTATTTTTACAAGGTCATGCCCTTTGTGGCCCGGCTGCTCGTGGGAGAAGGAGCGCCGGCCTATCAGTACCTGCCCAATTCCCTGACCCATTTTCCGGGGGCGGAAGAACTGGCCCAAGTGTTTCGGGAGGTCGGGCTTGAAGATGTGCGGTTCTGGAGGTTCTCCGGAGGCGTGGCCGCCCTTCACATCGGGCGCAAACCGAAGGGTGTTGAGTCGGAGGGAGACGCAGTTCCATCCCGGGCGGCGGATGTCGAGAAATGAGCTTCACGCCGATGGCGGTGGAATGGACAGGGAAGATGCCCCGTGGGAGCCGGGAATCGGAGCGATGCGGATGACGAGGGAGCGAGTGGAAGAAGATCTACCTGTGGTGGTGGGCATAACCGGGGCAAGCGGCGCGGTGTATGCCATTCGTTTGCTGCAGGAGCTGGTCCGGTTGAACCAAAGGGTCCACCTTCTGATCTCCGCAGCGGCCTGGGAAGTCCTGCGCCTGGAGATGGGATGGCCGGTCAAAGCCGGTGACTGGCCACTGTTCCGGGAGAAGGCCGGAATTATTTCGGACCGGGTGTCCGTGCACGACCTTGGGGATTTTTCTGCTCCGGTGGCGAGCGGTTCCTATTTGACCCGGGCCATGGTCATCGTCCCGTGCAGCATGGGGACCCTGGCGGCGGTGGCCACCGGGGCTTCGGACAACCTGTTGGAGAGGGCGGCCGATACCCACCTGAAGGAGGGACGGCCGCTCATCTTGGTCCCCCGGGAAACGCCCCTTCATCTGATCCACCTGGAAAATATGGTCCGGGCGGCCCGGGCCGGGGCCAGAATTGTCCCGGCGATGCCCGGGTTTTATCACCGTCCGGAAACTTTGATGGATTTGGTGGATTTTGTGGTGGGGAAGATTCTTGACCAACTTCGATTGCCGCATGGGCTGTTCCGGCGCTGGGGAAGTACCGGGGAGGAGGTGGGGGAAGTTGACAGAACGTGAATTATGGTCACTTTTCGACGGGGATGTCCTGGATCTCGGGGCGGAGGCCCACCGGGTCAAAACCGAGGGATTTGGGGACCAGGTGTTCCTCATGGAACGCTTTTGGATATCCACAGGACCGGGGCGCGAACCGGCAGCGACACCGGCACTGAACCGGTACGTGCCGGCGGAAGGCCGGGAGGAGTTCCCCAGGAGCGTGGTTCTCGACTCGGTCGGGGAAGAAGAGGCTGCGATTCTTAAGCGCTCGGCGGAGGTTCGGATGGCTGGGTTTCGGGGAAGTCTCAGCGGGCCGTCGGCCGGGGATGTTTGGCGATGGGCACAAGGGAATCTGCAGCGGGTGACGGAGGTGCTCGGCCGCCTGAAAGAGGCGGGGATCGATTTCCTTCGGGGAGAGGATGCCGAGGTCCTCGACGAGGGTTGGCGCCGGAGCCGGCGGGTCCTCCCGTTGGACGACTGGTTTGAGGTGCACCGAAGGGCGCACGAACGGGGAATGGCAAGTCACGTGGTTCTACGCTACGGGGCTGGAGAGACCCGGGAGGCCCGGGTGCGCGCCTGGCCTCGGCTTCGGCAGTGGGCTTCGGAAGGGCGCTTAGCGTTGGTCCGGTTAGAGCCTTGGGATCCGGTGCGTTGGCCCTTGGGCGATCGGTTGGACCTGCCTCCGACCACCGGTTTGGAGGATTTGTTGACGTTGGCCGCAGCCCGGCTCGTTTTTCCCACCGTGCATCTTGAGGTGTCCTGGAGAGCGGGGGATGAGAAACTCGCCCAAACGGCCCTGCGCTTTGGCGCGGACAGTCTGTCGGGGGCCCCGTGGCGGTGCTGGGATGAACCATCACCCCTATCCGGGCCGGAGATCGGCGATCCCGGCCAGGCGGAACGGCTGGTCCGGGAGACGGGTCTTTTGCCGGTGTGGGCAGGAGATGGGGACCTAAAAGGTCCAAAACAGGGGGCGGCGTGATGGAGGTCCTGCGGATCGGTCGCATCCAGTATGCGAACATTTTGCCAGTGTATCACTTCTTTGAGCATGATCGGGTGGAGTTTAAACCGGCTGTCCCCAGTCAGCTCAACGCTTGGTTGGAAGAAGGAGCCGTGGATCTGGGCCCGGTGTCCAGTTTTGCCTACGGGCTGCACCCGGAGCGCTACGTGGTGCTGAGGGATTTGTCGGTGAGCAGCCGGGGGCCGGTGGGTTCGATTTTTCTCGTGTCGACCCTGCCGATTCCGTCCCTTCACGGCCGGACGGTGGCACTGACTTCCAGTTCTGCCACGTCGGTGCGGTTACTTAAGATCTTGTTTGCCCGGCGGTTTGAGATTGCTCCCAAATATGTTACGATGGATCCAGATTTAGACCGAATGTTGGAGCGGGCGGACGCCGCTCTTTTGATCGGAGACGATGCCCTGGAGGCAGCCTTGAACCCCCGGGGTCTGATGATGTTGGATCTCGGCGAAGCGTGGTGGGAATGGACAGGGCTTGGCATGGTGTTCGCAGTGTGGGCGGTGCGCAGGGCGGTGGCGGAGGAAGCTCCGGAGTTGCTCCATTCGGTGCACCGGACCTTTCGGGAGGCCCGGGATCGGGGTCTGCGGGAGATTGACGCGGTGATCCGGGCTGCCGCCGATTGCTGCGGCGGGGAGGAGCAGTTTTGGCGGGACTATTATCGGTGTCTGTCCTATGATCTGGGGGAGGATCTTTTGGACGGACTTCATCGGTACTACCAAGAAGCGCACGACCTGGGGCTTTTGCCAACAGCCGCCCGGGTTCAGTTATGGGGGGATCTCTGATGTTGGTGCGGACGGGGGCGGCGGAGGAGATTCTGAACAAAGCGCTTTCCGGGGAGCGGTTGACCCTGGAGGACGGGGTTCAGCTGTATGAATCGGCGGACATCGTGGCCCTGGGCCGGGCGGCCCGAGAGGTGTCCCGGAGGCTACACCCGGAGGGCGTCGTGACCTTTGTGGTGAATCGCAACATCAATTATTCCAATGTGTGCGATACGTATTGTACCTTTTGCGCTTTTTACCGGCGGCCGGGCCATCCCGAAGCCTATGTCCTGCCGGACGAGGTGATTTTTCAAAAGATCGAAGAGACGGTGCGCCTCGGGGGCACGGAGATCCTGATGCAAGGCGGAACTCACCCGGATCTGCCCCTGGAGTGGTACACGGAGTTGTTGCGGAAGATCAAGGCGAGGTTCCCGGTGCATATGCATTCTTTCTCCTCGGCGGAGATCCAGAATCTGAAAAAGATCTCTGGGTTGTCCCTGGAGGATGTGGTGCGGGCCCTCCGGGATGCGGGGCTGGACTCTCTGCCCGGGGGCGGGGCGGAGATCCTGGACAACCGGACCCGGCGTCGGATTAGCCGATTGAAGGGAACCTGGGAAGACTGGATGGAGGTGCACCTCACGGCGCACCGGCTGGGTATGCCCTCCACGGCGACGATGGTGGTGGGTTTCGGGGAGAGCGACGAGGAGCGGGTGTTGCACATGCTCCGGGTGCGGGAGGCCCAGGATCGAACCGGGGGATTCACGGCTTTTATCGCCTGGACGTACCAGCCCGATAACACGGCGCTCCGGGGGACCCGGGCCACGGCGGCGGAATACTTGAAGACCGTGGCGATTGCCCGGCTGGTGATCGACAATATCCCGAACCTCCAGGCGTCCTGGGTGACCATGGGGCCGAAGATCGGGCAGTTGTCGCTGGAATTCGGGGTAAACGATTTCGGCAGCACCATGATTGAGGAGAATGTCGTACGGGCGGCGGGAGCGCATTATCGCATGACCCGGGAGGACATCGTGCGGCTTATCCGGGACGCCGGGCGGACGGCGGCCCAGCGCAATACCTATTACGATATCCTTCGGTATTTTTGATGGGACTGGATCGGCCGGGACTTCCCGCGCGAGAACAACAAAGGTCCGCGGGTGGCGGGGCCTGGCACAGAGGGGAGCGGGATGAGAGTAACGGAATTGTACGGAGCGATGCGGGGTGAACTTCGCCGGGTGGAAGACCTGTTGGAAGAGGAAGTGGCCAGCCGGGAACCGGCGCTCCAGGAAGCCTCTTTGTATCTTCTTCGGGCGGGGGGAAAGCGCCTGCGGCCCCTGGTGGTGCTGGTCTCCGGCCGGTTTGGCCCCCGAAGGGACACCGAGGCCCTGGTCCGGGCGGCGGCCGCCCTGGAGATGATTCATATGGCCACCTTGGTGCACGACGACGTGATCGACCGGTCGGACACCCGACGGGGCCGGCCCACGGTGAAAGCGGCATGGGGGGATCAGTTGGCCCTTTACACCGGGGATTTTTTGTTTGCCCGGGCTCTGGAACTTTTGTCCGAGATGGAAGACCGGCGGTTGCACGAGGTGACGGCTTGGGCCATCGCCCGGATGTGCCAAGGGGAGCTCGAACAGATGCACGACTTGTACCGGATTGACCAGCCGCTCTTCCGGTATTATCGTCGCATCCGGCAAAAGACGGCCCTCCTGATGGCGGTCAGCTGCCTGGTGGGCGCCCGGGCGGCGGAGGCTGACGAGGAGACGGCCCGGGCGCTGTGGCGCTTTGGGGGGCATCTGGGCATGGCCTTTCAGATTGTCGACGATGTGCTGGATTTAGTGGGCGATGAGGCCGTTATGGGGAAACCCGTGGGGAGTGATCTCCTGCAGGGAAATCTGACGCTGCCGGTACTTTTCGCGCTGCGCGGGAGGACCTCGGGGGACGAGGCGGCCAGTCGGCGTTTGGCGGGTCGGATTCACCCCGGCATGTCCCAGGAGGATGCGGCGGAGGTCGTGCGAGCGGTGGCGGAGTCCGGGGGGATCGACGAGGCCCGGCGGGTGGCGGAGCGATACGTGACCTGGGCCCGGCGGGATTTGGCGGCTCTTCCCGATGGATGGGCACGGGAGGCGCTGGAGGCGGTGCTGGGGTTTGTGACCGCCCGAGACCGGTAGGGAGTGGTCCACGGGGCGCTACCTTCTCAGGCGGGGGCCCTTTGGTGATCCGGGATGCGGCGGGCGAGGGTGCGTCTTGTCCGCCGCTGAGGCGATTTGGTATCATAATGCGGTACTCCAGAAGATTGGACAAGATGGGGATATTCAACCCAGGATGAGGAGTGAACGTCATGGCACTGGAACAGACCTTTGTGATGATTAAACCCGACGGCGTCCAACGGGGCCTCATCGGCGATATCGTGTATCGGTTGGAGCGGCGGGGCCTGCGGTTGGTAGCTGCGAAATTGATGCAGGTGTCCCGGCAGTTGGCGGAGAAACATTATGAAGAACACCGGGACAAACCATTTTTCGGCGAACTGGTGTCCTTCATCACATCGGGGCCGGTATTCGCCATGGTGTGGGAAGGACAGGGAGCCATCGCCGTGGTCCGGCAGATGATGGGAAAAACCAATCCCCAGGAGGCGGCGCCGGGGACGATTCGGGGAGATCTGGCGCTGTCCATCGGGATGAACGTGGTGCACGGCTCGGACTCCCCGGAGAGCGCGGCCAGGGAGATTGCCCTGTGGTTCGGCGGGGAAACCCCGCTGAAGTACGAACGGTCCATGGATCGCTGGATTTGAGGTTACGCCGGGGTCCGGGGCCTCTGGAGGTACTCGCGGATAAGGGGCAATTGGTGAAGAGCGTAAGCGCGGCCAACCTCGATACATTCCGGAATGCGGGCAAAATCGGTCCACCCAATGTCGGGGATGGGGGGCGCCAGCCGGAGTTCCGGGTAGCTGGAGAGGCGCAGGGCAGCCAGGTCGGCGAACATCAGGGTGAGGGACCGGTCGATGACGTCGATAAAGGTCTTCATGTTCCGGTCCACCAACTCCCCGAGGTGCAGGTCGACGGCGATGACTCGCCGGGCGCCTGCCTGGAATAAAAGGTCGGCGGGCAGGGTGTTGCGCACGGCGCCGTCCACCAGGTGGCGTTCCCGCAGGCGGGCGGGCTGAAAGACGCCGGGAAGGGCGCAGCTGGCCCGAACAGCCCGGGGCCATTCGTGCTCCCCCAGCCGGATGTACCGATGTGCCGGGGAGAGGGAGAGGGACGGGAGGGAGCCGAGGACCACCGTCTCGGTATGGTACAGGTCGGTGGCGGAGATCAGGCAGGGCAGGGATCGGCGCGGATACATAAGGAACAGGCGGTGCAGGTAGGCCTCCAGGCGGGCGCCTTGGATCAAGCCCGGGGGCAGAAGGGTTTTCGGGTTCCGAGAGAGTCCCAAGCGGTAAAACGGGTATCGGAGGAGAAAACGCAGAACGGTGCGGAGGGGGACGTCCCAGTCGATGAGACGGGCTTTGGCCAGGTGTTTGGCTTCTTCAATCATCTCAGCCACGGGCATACCCCGGGCGTACAGGGCGGCCACCACCGCCCCGGCGCTGACGCCGGCAACGATATCCGGGACGATGCCGTGTTCCTCAAGGACTTGCAATACCCCCAGGTGGCCGGCCCCACGGAGGCTGCCACCGCTCAAGGCCAAGCCCAGGCGAAAAGGACGGTGGACCGGCCGGTATCCCTTCATGAGCACCCCTCCCTTCAGTCATCGCACCGGGCGGAAAGCAATGGGGAGGATCATCGGGTAGAGAGAGAAAGACGAATATCTATGGTTTGCGGCTCAGGTGTTGCGGTGGATCGGGGTGGATTTGACCGAATACAAACGCCCCCAGATGGAGAGGCGGCTGACGTCGCTCAGGCAGAGGTGGAACTGCGACAACTGGGCGGATTTTTTTGCGCTCATACGTCGGGATCCCCGGGTGTACCAGGAGTTCCTCGATAAAATGACCATTAATGTCTCGGAGTTTTATCGCAATCCCGGGCGTTGGGAGGTGGTGGGCCGTCGGCTGGCGCCCAGGTATCTCAAACTGTCCCGCCCGGTGCGGTGCTGGAGCGCCGCTTGTTCCACCGGAGAAGAACCCTATACCCTGGCCATGGTGCTGATGGAGAGCGGCCTTTCCCCCAACCGGTTTGAAATCCTGGCCACCGACATCGACGAGAGCGCCATGGAGCGGGCGAAACAAGGGATTTACCGCACTGCCTCCCTGGAGCACGCTCCGTCGGGCACCGCCGCCAAATATTTTGAACAATTGGGCGAGGATCGATGGGCGATCCGGCCCATCGTGAAACAATCGGTGCGATTCCGGCGGCACAATCTCCTCGCAGACCCTTATGATCACGGCTTTGACCTCATTGTATGCCGGAACGTGATGATCTATTTTACCGAAGAGGCGAAAATGCGGATCTACCCAAAGTTCCGGGACGCCCTAGCGCCGGGGGGCGTGCTGTTTGTGGGCAGCACCGAGCCGATTTTTCAACCCGAACGGTTCGGGTTCCGGGTGTTCGATACGTTTTTTTACGAAAAAATCTCACCCTCGCCCGGCCGTTGACAAGGGCGGGCGAGTCGTGTATCATAAACAATGCGTAAAGGAACTGTGCGGATGTAGTTCAATTGGTAGAGCGTCAGCTTCCCAAGCTGAATGTTGCGGGTTCGAGTCCCGTCATCCGCTCCAAAAAAGAAGGGTATGCTCCAAGGTCGTTCAGGCGTATGTAGAGGTGGGATGCCGGAGGGCCAAGGGGTGTACCCTTTGACCGTTTCATGGCTACCGGGCGCAATCGGTCAATACTCGGAGAGAACGGCATGCGGAGCGCGGCGCGGAGCCCGGCGGAAGTCTAAAGAAAGAATGAGGGAATGCGGGTGGCACCGTGGCCCGCGCCGACTCGGGTGTGTCGTGCATAGCGTCGGGAACGTTAGAGGTGCAGCCGTTTGATTTCCTCCAACTCGCGTTCCACGTCGAACAGCCGGATCTTCGCGTGGTTGGACTCGCCTTCGAGTTTGGCCAGCCGCTTCTCGATCCGGTCGAGACGTTCGTTCATTTGCCGAAGCTCGCTGCGCATTTCCTGAAACTCTCCTTTGAGTTGTGCCAATTCTCTTTTGAGTTGTTCCAGTTCTTCTTTGAATTGTGTCAATTCCCCTTTGACTTGTGCCAATTCTCCATTGACGTTCTCAAATTCCCCCTGCATCCGCTGGAAGCCGGCATTGACTTCTTGTCGTAGATTGTACACCGCTGTTGCCAGGTCCCTCACCGTGTCGAACAACATATCCAACGTTCGATCGGCCACGACCCCATCCCGCCTTTCGTAATCATCTGGGTGCAGGCAGCGGCCGATGTATGAACATGCCAACGCCTCGGTAACGGGCCTTCCGCCTGTCCTTGGACTCATTGTACAACGAAATGCACTGCGGGGTACACCTCCCGTTTCGGATCCATTGTACAAGGAAATGCCTGGCGAGGGCAGACATTCCCCTCGCATATTTTACCTTTCAGTCAGATTTAAAGGGTTTAATGAGGCTTGATTTTATAATAAAATAAAACCATCATCGCAGGACCAAATGTGGACGTGGGGGATGAGCATGGTTCACAGGTGGCAAAAACGGTATCCCGCTCTCGTCTCCGCCCTGTTGGCCTTATTCGTTTCCATTGGTTTGATCGGCTGTGGCGCTCCGGCTGCCGAGCCATCTGCGACAGTACCACCCAGCGCCGCGGCAGCGCCCTCGGGCACCCAGTCTACCGAGAAGGCCGCCGGCAACTCCGCCCCTTCGACCTCTTCGACACCCGTTGCCGCCGCGACCGTCCCGAGACCTGCCGCGCCGACCACTTCGGCTCCGTCGCCGCAGTCGGGGGCAGCCCAGGGATGGATCACGGCCCATGTCACCAAAGTGGTGGACGGCGACACCATGGATGTGTCGTATAACGGAAAACAGGATACGATCCGCTTGCTTTTGATTGACACGCCGGAAACGCACAAACCGGACACTCCTGTGGAGCCCTTTGGTCCCGAGGCGTCCGCCTACGCCGAGCAGGTTCTCGCCGGTCGAGACGTGAAGCTCGAACTCGACGGCCCCCAGCGGGACAAATACGGCCGGCTCCTCTGCTATCTGTGGGTTGGGGACCAACTGTTCAACAAAATGCAGATCGAGAAGGGCTATGCCCGGGTGGCCTATGTATACGACCCGCCGTACAAACATTACGATGAACTGCTGGCGGCGGAACAAAAGGCGAAAAGCGCTGGCATCGGCATTTGGTCGATTCCGGGCTATGTGACGGATGAGGGTTATAATCCCGCCGCTGTGGGATCAATGGGGAACACTGCGGGAAGCAGTGCCCCAGCGCCGAACGACAATACAGCCTCGGTCTACTACCGCAACTGCGCCCAGGTGAGGGCGGCGGGGAAGGCCCCGCTTCATCGCGGGGATCCGGGGTATCGGACCCAGCTGGATCGCGATGGGGACGGGATCGCCTGCGAATGAGCCGGGCCCTTTACTGCGGGGCCCGGCGTCCTCTTGAAGGAGACCGCACAGATCCCCAGGGCGACCAGCGTCAAGATGGCGGAAACGAGATAAATCGACGGATAACTGAACCGCCCCACCAACTGCCCGAGACCCATGGCCCCGATCCCGATGCCGAGGTCAAAGGCGGTATAAAATGTGGCATTGGCGGCGCCCCGGCGGTCAGGGGCCACATCCTGCACGGCCATGGCTTGTAGACTCGGTTGGACGGCCCCATACCCCACGCCGGTCAGCGACGCCGCGACGAGAAACATCGTCAAATCCTTGGCTGCCGCCAGCACCCCGAACCCGGCGGCCAGGATCACCAAGACGGGGACGAGCACCGCGGCGAGTCCCCGCCGGTCGTAGAGCCGCCCGGTCAACGGAAGGAAGATCAAGAGGGCGCCGGAGAACACGAGAGAATAAGCGAGAATCGCTGGACATGCCGGGAGAGAGCGTACGAGTTGCCAAACGTGGTGGCCCGCCACATCCCATATTGGAAAACAGAACCACCCCACACGGCCTTTCTCTCCTTTCCGCCCGGCCTGCCGGGCAGCGATTAATTCCAGAATAGCACACGGGCCGGCACGAAGGAGAATCACAAGCCGAATCATCGCGCGGAGGACAGATACAATTTTCTGCTCAATCTGATAAGGTGCGGTCTGCCTCAGGCGCGGAGGTGGAAACCCCGTGGCGGGGGTTCACGATCCACTGTATACTAGAGCTGTACCTACACGAAATATGGAGTGTGATGTCGGAATGAATCGAAAACTCATCCTTTTAAGTTTCACCTTGTTTGTCGGGAGCAGTGTGTCTACAGGTGCGGCTCTGGCGGGATCAGGCGTACATATCATCGTCAATCACCGAGTGCTCTCTCCATCCGTGTCTCCCCAGATGGTGGATGGGCGGGTGGTGGCCCCGGTCCGGGATGTCGCCGAGGTGCTCGGCGCCACCGTCACCTGGGACGACCAAACCCAGACTGTCCGCCTCGACGCTCCTCAATCCGATGCGTCGAACCGTAGGATCGCTCTCCTCGAACAAGCCCTGGCGCCCGACACTGCGGAGCAGGCCGTGCAAACCTGGGCGAGGGGGGTACAAACCCGAAACGGCGCCCTGCAATATGCTGTTCTGGCCCCGGCCCTGAGAGAGCAGAGAAAAGCTGAATTCGAACAGGTGGGTTGGGTCACCGGCGTCTCCAGCCCCTGGGTGAAGGAGTTCCGCATCGACCAAGGTACACAAAACGCAGATGGCACCCGGACCTTCCCCGTTCAATTTGACTGGCGCACCTCGGTGGACATTCAAAACCCCGTTGACTGGAGTAAAATCCCTTCGATCCCGGTGACGGTGCAGCAGGTGGACCAACACTGGTATGTCGTCAACGCACCGAGGTAACGGCAAACGGGTCGGGCGGCCGCCGGCGGGAGCGGGACAGTGCGGCCGCACACTGTACCGGTTGCTCACTGTATGACCTTGTGTCCGAATAACTGAACATATGTGTAATTATCGTACATATTGACTAAGATTTCGACGTCCGTGAGGCTTCGATGATGTTGCAGCCTTCCCCGGGCCATCGACCTTGACCGGATTTTTCGGTCCCGGCGGAGGTTGGCATAGAACTTGCTTTCTCTGATCGCATTGAAAGGGCAGAGGGGGGAGTGAATTGGACAATCAATCGATCCTTGCGGAGGTCAAAGACCGGGTGGCGGTCATCCGGCTGAATAAACCGGAGATGCGAAATGCCCTGACGGAGGACCTCACCCGGGAGCTGATCGACGCTATCCGCCGGATGGACGAAGATCCCGACGTGGGTGCCATGGTCCTGACGGGCATGGGTAAAGCGTTCTGCGCCGGCGGAGATTTGAACGAATTCAAGACGAATCTCGACAAATCGGCTCCTCAGTTGTACGAAGAAGGCCTGTGGTCCACCGAGTTGTTCAAACTGGGGGCGGTGGTGCGGACCCCGCTGATCGCCGCAGTGAACGGTCCGGCTTTGGGGGGCGGATGCGGGTTGGTAGCTATGTGCCACATCGCCTTGGCCTCGGACCGGGCGGCGCTGGGGACCACCGAGCTCAGGCTCGGTCTGGTGCCCTATGTGATTCTACCGTGGGTCCGGCGGGCGGTGGGCCATCGCAAAGCTTTGGAGATGATGCTGTCCGCGGAGGTGTTGACAGCCGAACAGGCCGAGCGGATCGGCCTCGTGCACCGGGTGGTCCCCCACGATCAACTGGAAGAAGAAGCGCTGACCTTGGCCCGGCGGATTGCTTCCCTGAGCCCTCTGGCCGTGCGGCTGGGGTTGGATGCCTTTTACACCACCGAGCAGATCGACTTGCTGAAATCTTTTGATGTGCTCAGCACCCAGCGCATTGTCTCGTTCCTCAGTGAGGATCTGAGGGAAGGAGCGACGGCTTTTCTCGAGCGCCGGCCTCCCGAGTGGAAGGGCCGGTAAGAGAAGGGAGGGGACGCCGGTGAAAATGGTGCGGATCGGCGCGGCGGAAGGGTTTTACGGCGACGCGGTGGAGCCGTCGGTGGATATTGCGAAAAACGGGGATGTTCAGTATCTCTGTTTTGATTGTCTGGCGGAACTCACCATGGCCATTCTCGTCAAGGACAAGCAAAAAGATCCCTCGAAAGGGTGGTGCAAGGACATCACCCTCTACATGAACGCCCTTCTTCCCTATGTCCAGTCAAGGGGCATCAAGATCCTGACGAACGCGGGGGGCATCCATCCTGAAGGCGCGGCCCAGGAGGTCATCCGGGTGGCCCGGGAAAAGGGGGTCACGGGGATCCGGGTGGCGGTGGTCACCGGCGACAACCTGATCGATCGCATCGACGAACTGCGGACCGCCGGGGTGTCCCTGGATCACATGGATACCGGGGCCGCTCTAGAGACGGTGCGCGACCGGCTGCTTTTCGCCAACGCCTACCTCGGGGTGCGGCCCATCGTTCGGGCGCTGCAGATGGGGGCGGACATCGTGATCACGGGACGCACCACGGATACGGCCCAGTTTCTCGCCCCCCTCGTCTATGAATTCGGATGGAAGGAGGACGAGTGGGACGCGCTGGCCCAGGGGATCCTCATGGGCCATCTCATGGAATGCTCCGCCCAGTCCACAGGGGGGAATTTTAGCGGCAAATGGTGGGAGATTCCCGACATGGACCGGATCGGCTATCCCATTGCCGAGGTGCGGGAAGACGGGGAGTTCGTGCTGACCAAGACTCCCACCAGCGGGGGCCGGGTGAGCGTGGATACGGTCAAAGAGCAGATGCTTTACGAGATTCACGACCCCGCCGCCTATGTCACGCCGGATGTGGTGGCGGATTTCACCACCGCCCGGCTGGAGACTGACGGTGAGGACCGGGTGCGGGTGGCCGGGGCCACCGGGCGTCCCCGGCCGGAGACGCTCAAGGTGGTGATGGGTTACCGGGACGGCTATATGGGCCAGGCGATTCTCGGGTACTCCTGGCCGGATGCCCTGAGAAAGGCCCGAAAAGCCGAGGAGATCATCCGCAAACAGATCGAGCGCCGGGGTCTGACCTATGATGAAGTGCGGGCGGATTACCTGGGGTACAACTCCCTTCACGGCCCGACAGTCCCTGAACCCAAAGAAGAATTGAACGAAGTGTACCTGCGCATGGCGGTGCGGGCAAAGACCCTGAGGGACGCGGCGCAGTTTGGGCGGCTGTTTCCACCCCTCGGCCTCGATGGACCGCCTTCGGTGGCGGGCCTCGGGGGCATGATGCCGCCCCGGGAGCTTCTCGGGATGTGGTCTTGTCTTGTACCCCGGAACCTGGTGGAAGACCGGGTGGAGATCCGTATCGAGGAGGTGTGACAGATGGCCCGGGTGAGGCTGAGAGCTGTCTCCCAGGTGCGGTGTGGAGATAAGGGCAACACCGTCAATATTGCGCTATTTGCGCCGAGTGAATCTCTGTATCGCGTCTTTCTCCGGGAAGTGACTCCCGAGCGAGTCAAAGCGCATTTTCGCGGGTGGATCGAGGGGGAGGTAATCCGTTACGAAGTGCCCAACCTCTTGGCTCTGAATTTTGTGTGCCGGGAGGCTCTGGGCGGCGGGGGGGCGGGGTCGATTCGGGTGGACAATCTCGGCAAGTGTTTTGGCACGAACCTCCAGCGGATGGAGATTGAGGTGGAAGACGAGATGCTGCAAGAGATCGGAGGGGTGGGGAATGGTGATCGATAAACCCTTTGATGCTTTCGAAATCGGGGAGCGCTTTGTGTCCCGGGCCCGGACGATTACCGAGGCGGATCTGGTGATGTTTGCGGCCTTTACGGGAGATTGGTATCCCCTGCACACCGATGTGGAATATGTGAAGCAGACGCCTTTCAAGCAGCGCATCGCCCACGGCATGCTCGTGTTGTCGGTGGCCACGGGCTTGGCGAGGCTTGAGCCGGGTTGGGTGGTGGCGTTTTATGGGATGGACCGGGTAAGATTCGTGAACCCGACCTTCATCGGGGACACGATCCACGTGGAAGCCGAAGTGGTGGAAAAAGAGGACAAAGGGGCGAGGGGCGGGGTGGTGACATTCCGGCAGGAGGTGAAAAAACAGACCGGGGACGTGGTGGCGAGCGCAGTGATGAAAGTGTTGGTGGCAAAAGGGTGACGATCATTGGGCCGGTGAACCCCCGGGTTCCGGGGGCGAGATGGATCCGGCTGATATCCCGTAGTATGCGGCGAGCTGGCAGGTGAGTTTTGCCGGCAAGATGGGAGGAGAAAGGAGCAAGGGCATGGGTGAACGGGAGCAGCGAGTGATTCGAGAGAGGCGGCGAATCCAGCGGGGCGGTCCCCCCAGGGGGCATCAGAAACAGGCCGAAGCGGGCAAAAAGTTTGTTCGGGATCGGCTAGCCCTGTTTTTCGACGACGGGGGGCCGTATACGGAGTTCGGTCAATTCGCCCGCTGGCCGGACGAAGAGCTGCCGGGGGATGGGGTGGTCACGGGAACCGGCCGGATCGACGGGCGGACCGTCTTTTTTGCCGCGAATGATTTTACTGTCAAGGCCGGGTCCATCGGCCGGTACCACGGGGAAAAACTGGTCCGCGCCCAGGAGGCGGCCCTGCGGGCGCGAAAGCCCATGTTATACTTGGTGGATTCTTCCGGGGCCCGGATCGATGAGACCGGTGGCCATCACGTGGATAAGGGCAGCGCGGGGAAGCTTTTTTATATGCACAGCATCATGTCTGGATCGGTGCCCCAGGTAGGCGTCCTCTACGGAACGTGTTTTGCGGGTACCGCGTACACTCCGGTGTTCACCGATCTTTTGGTGATGATGAGCGATTCGGCCATGGCCATTGCATCGCCCCGGATGGTCGAGATGGCGATCGGACAAAAGGTTGGACCTCGGGAACTCGGTGGAGCCCAGGTTCATCTGAAAAACGGATCGGCCCATTTTGTGGTGGACAGCGAAGAAGAGGCCGGGGTCTTGGTTCGGCGGATTTTTTCCTATCTTCCGGATTCGAGTGAAAATTCGCCTCCTCCAGGGGAGTTCCGGGAGCCGGCACTCGATCCGGCAGATATTGACGAGATCATTCCCGCCGACCCGAACCGCCCCTACGACGTACACCGCCTGATCGATGCTGTCGTGGACCAGGACAGTTTTCTTGAAGTCAAGGCCGGGTACGCCGATGAACTGGTGACGGGCTTTGCCCGCCTGGGGGGGCGGGTGATCGGGGTGGTGGCCAACCAGCCGGCGGTGAAAGGGGGGACGCTCTTTCCGGAGAGCTCGGATAAAGGGGCGGAATTCGTGTGGATGTGCGACGCTTATAACATCCCGCTCCTGTTTCTCGTCGACACCCCGGGATTCATGGTGGGAACGGCGGTGGAGAAAAATGCGATCCTCCGGCGGGGACGCAAGTTCATTTTTGCCACGTCCTGCGCCACGGTCCCCAGGATCTGCGTGGTGGTTCGCAAGGCCTACGGGGCGGGGATCTATGCCATGTCCGGGCCGGCCTACGATCCGGAGCTGACTTTGGCTCTGCCCTCGGCGGAGATCGCGGTCATGGGGCCCGAGGCGGCGATCAACGCGGTCTATTTCAATAAGTTGCAGGCCGTCGAAGACCCGGTTGAACGGGAGCGCTTAGTTGCTCGTCTGCGGGAGGAATACCGGGCGGGATATGACATTTTCAAACTGGCGGGGCAGATGGTGGTGGATGAACTGATCCCACCCCGGGAGTTGCGGAACGAGCTGTTGCGGTATTTTGAAATCTACACCGACAAGAAAATTTCACTGCCTCCCCGAAAACACGCGACAATTCTTTGAGACCGACGTAAAAACCAACCGGGGCCGAAGACGGAAAGGGGGGATGAAAATGCTAACAGTAGGCGGGGTACTGCACGATGCGGCCACGGAGTGGCCGGACAAGACCTTTTTATATTTCGGCGATGAAGCCATCTCCTACCGGGAGGTCGACGAGCGGTCCGACCGGGTGGCGGCCGGGCTGCTACAGTTTTCCGGATGTGAGGTTGCGAACCTGTACGGTCTCAGTGAGACCTCGGGGGCGTGTGTGCTGACCCGATTGGGAGATGGGGCGGAAAAGGTTGCAAAAAGCATCGGGGTGGCCATTGGGGATTTCCAGGCCCGGATCGTGGACGACGACGGCAATGAACTGCCCGAAGGCCAGGTCGGTGAATTGATGATCGGAGGGGCCTGTGTGGCCAAAGGATATTACGGGATGGAAGAGGAAACCCGCCAGGCGTTCCCGAGTCCGGGATGGGTGCGGACCGGTGACATGGCGTATGTCGATTCGGACGGGTACCTCTACGTCATGGGTCGCAAGAAAGAAATGTACGTTCAGGGCGGTTTTAATGTCTATCCGGTCGAGGTGGAAAATGTATTGACCTCTCACCCGGGCGTGTTGGTGGCAGCGGGGATTGGCGTACCGGATCCGGTGTTCGGTGAGGTGGGGCGGTATTACATTATACCAAAGCCGGGCATCGGTGTGGATGAGGAGGAATTGATAGGGTTTTGTCGGGAACGGCTGGCTGATTTTAAAGTACCCAAACAATTTGTCTTTGTAAGAGAGCTTCCCCTCACCCCGGCCGGAAAAGTTCACAAAGCCCTTCTCAAGGAGCAGTTCCTGAAAGAACACTCGGGAGGTGCGTGAGATGGACGCGGTATCGGTGGTCAATCGGGTGGCCCTGGGGGATATCCTGCGGCGGAGCGCCCGGCGGTTTCCGGACAAAGCGGCCCTGGTGGACGGGCAGACCCGGGTGACGTATCGGGAGTTGGACGAGAGGACCAACCAATTCGCCCATTATTTGTTGTCGTCCGGTCTGTCCCCCGGGGACCGGGTGGCGACGATTTGTCAGAATTCCCATCTCTTTGTGATGGCTTATTCGGGGATTCAAAAAGCGGGGATGGTGTGGGTGCCCATCAATCCCGGTCTCGGGCCGGAAGACCTTCGGTATATCCTGGAACACTCCGAAGCCCGGGTGGCGGTGGCAGATGATCTCATTCTTGCGGACCCCCGGCGGCGGGAGGCCATCGCCGGGAATGTGGAACGGCTGCTGGTGATTCCTTACGAGGGGTTGGACCCGGGCGGAGCGGGGATTTCCTTCGAGTCGACCCTGGACGGCCAGCCCGGCAAAGAACCGGACGTGGACATTGCGGACCGGGATCTGGCCCAGATCATGTACACCAGCGGCACCACCGGCCGGCCCAAAGGGGTCATGCATTCGCACCTGTCGGTGTTCGTGGCGACATTGAGCAATCTCGTAGAAATGGACGTGCGCCGGGACGATGTCGCCACGGCGATGATGCCGCTCTTCCACTGTGCCCAGCACGTCATGACCACAGGCTTTTTGCACATCGGCACCACCAACGTGATCATCCGGCGTTTCGATCCGGTGGGGTTTATGGAGGCGGTGCAGCGAGAGAGAATCACCTGGGTGTTTGCCCTGCCCATGATGTACCGGGCCTTGCTTGATCATCCGGAGCGCAATCGGTTTGACCTGTCATCCCTCCGTTATTGCCTGTACGCCATGGCGCCGATGGATGAGCGGACTCTCCGCCGGGCCATCGGAGAGTTGTGCCCGAATTTCGCCCTGGGAACGGGACAGACCGAGATCTACCCCGGCACGATGATTTTCGCGCCGGAAGAACAGCTCCGCCGGTTCGGCCCGTACTGGGGAGCGTCCACCATCATCAACGATACGGCGGTGATGGACGACGAGGGCCGAATTCTCGGGCCCGGACAGGTGGGGGAGGTGGTCCACCGCGGACCGAATGTGATGATGGGCTACTATAAACAGCCCGATGCCACGGAGGAAAGTCGAAAGTTCGGATGGCATCACACCGGGGATCTCGGCATGTGGGATCCCGACGGCCAGCTCATTTTTGTCGACCGCAAGAAAGACATGGTGAAAACCGGCGGGGAAAATGTACCGTCGATCAAGGTGGAGGCCGTTCTTTTGGCGCACCCCGGGGTGGCCAACGCCGCGGTGGTGGGTTTGCCCCACCCGAAATGGGCCGAGGCGGTAACAGCTTTTGTGGTGCGAAAGCCGGGGTCGCAGGTGACGGAAGAGGCACTCCTCGCCCACTGCCGGGAACATCTCGGTGGCTTCGAGGTGCCAAAAGTGATTCGCCTTGTGGACCAATTGCCGCTGACCACCACCGGTAAAGTGCAGAAGCACGTGCTGCGGGAACAGTATCGGGACCTGTACGCCGAAGGCCCGTCTCACGGGCAGGGGTGAGAACATCCTCATGAGAACTGGGCCATATGCCGGGTGCTGGTTGTGCGGTGGCACACCCGGGTGATGGGGGTGAAAGACTGTGGCGTCAATGGGAATCGGCCGATGGTTGACCCGGCGGGAGGAACTCAGCGGCGAAAAAGTGGCCATCGTGTGCGGGGATCACAGATGGAGCTGAAGAACATCCTGCGCCGGGGATGAGGTCACCCCGCCGCAGGGCAACGAGGAGAAGGAGATGGACAGGATGCCGTATCCGCCCTATTTTACAGAAGAACACGACCGGCTGCGGGAATCGGTGCGCCGATTTGTCGAAAAAGAAGTAAAACCTTATGTGGACCAATGGGAGGAGCAGGGGGAGTTCCCGAAGTCGATCCTGCGCCGCATGGGGGAACTCGGATTCCTGGGCCTGCGGTACCCCGAAGAGGTGGGCGGGCAAGGGGGAGATTATTTTTCCAGTATCGTCATGGCCGAAGAGTTGGCCCGGTGCGGAGCGGGAGGGTTCCCCATGGCTGTCGCCGTCCAGACGGAGATGGCGACGCCGCCGATCCTGCAGTTTGGAACCCCGGAGCAGAAAAAACAGTTTCTGGAGCCCGCCCTGCGGGGGGAGAAGCTGGCCTGCCTCGGCATCACCGAACCCGACCACGGTTCGGACGTGGCGGGGATCGAGACCCGGGCCCGCCGGGAGGGGGACGGTTGGGTGATCCGGGGGCGCAAACTGTTTATCACCAATGGCCCCCGGGCGGATTTTATCACATTAGTGGCCAGGACCTCGGATGAGCCTGGGTATCGGGGGATAAGTCTCTTCTTGGTGGAGATGGACCGGCCCGGGGTCTCGGTGGGTCGAAGGCTTGATAAAGTCGGCATGCGCTCCTCGGACACGGCGGAGTTGGTGTTCGACGATGTCTGGGTGCCGGCGGACCGTTTGCTGGGGGAGGAAGGAAAAGGCTTTTACCAGATCATGTGGGAGTTGCAGGGAGAGCGGATGATCGCCGCGGCCGGGGCCGTGGCCACCGCCCAGTACGCGTATGAGCTGGCGCTGGCCTATGCGAAGGAACGTAGGCAATTCGGCCGGCCCATAGCCGGGTTCCAGGTGGTGTCGCACCTTCTGGTGGAGATGGCGGTGGAGATCGAGGCCTGCCGGCAGTTGACCTATTCTGTCGCCTGGCGGTTTGCCCGGGGCGAGGTCCCGAGCAAGGAGATCTCCATGGCCAAACTGGCGGCCAGTCAGACAGCCTTTTGGGTGGTGGACCGGGCCCTGCAGATTTTCGGGGGCAATGGCTACATGGCCGAGTATCCCATCGAGCGCCTGTGGCGGGACGTGAGGCTGAATCGCATCGGGGCCGGAACGGACGAGATCATGAAAGAGATCATCAGCAAGGAAATGGGTCTGTGACGGCTGAACCGGAGGGATGGGAGATGGAGCACTGGCTGTTCACCAAGGAGCACGAGCAGTTCCGGCCGGCGGTCCGACGCTGGGTGGAAAAGGAAATCGCCCCCCGGGTGGAGGAGTGGGAGCGGGAGGGCCGGGTTCCCCGGGAGATGTACCGCCGGGCCGGGGAACTGGGGTATCTCGGGCTGAAGTTTCCGGAAGCGTACGGCGGCAGTGACGACCTGTTGGCCGACGCCATCTTCGTGGAGGAGATCGCCCGCTGCGGGTCCGGGGGCGTGGCGGCGGCTTTGACGGCGACGACGGGGATCGGGGCGACGCCTATTTGGCGGTTTGGAAATGAGGAACAGAAGCGCCGTTATCTGGTTCCGGCGATTCGGGGGGAGAAAATCGCCGCCTTGGGGATCACGGAACCCGAGGCGGGGTCGGATGTGGCCTCGATGCGCACCGTGGCCCGGCGGGAGGGGGATCACTATGTTTTGACCGGCAGCAAAATGTTCATCACCGGCGGGGCGTCGGCCGATTATGTGTGCGTGGCGGCAAAAACGGATCCCTCGGCGGGGCATCAGGGCGTGAGTATGTTCATCGTCGAGGCGGGGACGCCCGGATTTTCCGTCGGGCGGACGCTGAAAAAACTCGGCTGGCGGGCGTCAGACACGGCGGAGTTGGTCCTGGATGGGGTGCAGGTGCCCGCGGAGAACCTCATCGGCGAAGAAAACCAAGGATTTCGCTACATTATGATCAATTTTCAATGGGAGCGGATCATGTTGGCCCTCTCCAGCGTGGCGGCGGCGGAAAAAGCCCTGGAGGACGCCTTGCGCTACAGCCGCGAGCGTACCCAGTTCGGCAGGCCCATCGGCACGTTTCAGGCGCTGCGGCACAAAATGGTGGACATGGCGGTGGATATTGAAAAGGCCAGGAGCCTGACCTATCGGGCGCTTTATCTGTGCGCCCGGGGGGAGGATGTGACGGTGGCGGCCAGCATGGCCAAGGCCTACGCCGGGGAGATGGTCAACCGGGTGACGGACGCCGCCTTGCAGATCCACGGGGGCAACGGCTACATGATGGAATATCCCGCCCAGCGCTACTGGCGGGATGCGAGGATCATGTCCATCGGCGGGGGGACCACCCAGATTATGTATGAGATTTTGACCAAACGGCTGGGAATTGTGTGATCCCGGGCCTCCGTTCGTCGCTCTCCCCCGGGACGCTGGCCAGCCAGGGCCTCCAGGCCTCGGGAAAGGGGGCCGAAACTTCTGCCAGCCGGCCGTCCGAAGGGTGCGGAAAGACGATTCGGCGGGCGAAGAGCATCAGGGAAAGCCCGGGGTGGCGGCTGCGGTACCAGCGGTCGCCGAGAACCGGGTGGCCGAGGGCCGACAGGTGGACCCGGATTTGATGGGTGCGCCCGGTTTCGAGCTCCATCTCCACAAAGGTTACCCCCCGGGGGCTGTTCGGGGGAGAGGACTCGGGAACGGGCGACGTGGATCTGGACCCCATGGTTGGCCGGCCATCGGGGATGAAAACGGTTCTCAGGATCCGGGTCGCCGCGGGTTTTGCAGCTTGGGGGTTCCCGCCGGCCGATTCGGTTTGCCTGTTGGGTTCCTGACTCAAAGTTCCCCCGGCGCCAAGGCCTGAGCCAGGACCGGGCTCCTGGGCGGGGTCCCGGATGGATACGGGCACCGCTCGCGATCCGGCCTGGGGGGAAAGGTATCTTGACGCCGCCAAGAAACGTCCCGGCCGGCGGGGGTCCGGGGCGAGGGGGAGGTCGATGTACTCCGGCAGGTCCCGGGCGTCTCCTTCTACTAAAGCCGCATAGGTTCGATGAATGCGCCCCTCCCGCAGGGCCGCGTCCAGCCGGGCATGGACATGGGCGCTTTTGGCCACGAGAAGCACGCCGGCGGTGTCGCGGTCCAGTCGGTGCACCAAATGGGGGACCCAAGGAGGGCTGGCCTCCGCCCCCCATCGGCGAAGGAGGTCCGCCAAGGTAAGGGCGGGAACGCGACCCGCAAGGCCCGGTTTGTCCGGGAGGTGAACGGCGATCCCCGCGGGTTTATTCACGACAAGGAGCCACTCGTCTTCGTACAGGATCGGGACGGGGGGTGTCCCCGCCGGGAGCTGTGGTGTCCCAGTCGAGACTTGATGCGTCCCTGCTGAGACCTGGTTCCCGCCCGCGGGGGCGCCGGATGCCTTCGTGTGGATGCCGGACACCCCGGAAGGGCCGGGCGAGCCGCCCGGGACCCGGCGGACCGCCTCGCGCAAATCCACCTCCACCCGGTCCCCGGGCTTCATGGGCTTGGCGAGAAAACTCGGGCGTCCGTTGACCCGAATTTTGCGTTCCCGGGCCAACCGGCGGATCCGGCGGCCGGACAGCCCCGCCCGGCGCAAAACTTCTTCTAAAGTGTGGCCGCGGTCTTCAGGACCCGCGGTGTACCGGAATATGTTCGGGTGATCATTCCCGAGCATTGTGTGGCGGCAGCGATTCCCGCGGTAAAAACCGAAGAAGACCGGTCCGAGCTGCGGGTCGCGTGCCGCTTCCCTCCTTTGTGTTTGCACCTTTGACGTGGCGCCTCTGCGGGAAACCGGGTGGACGGGCGAATTCGTCTCCCGGCGCGGGCGTTTCTCCCCATGCACATAGGGTTTTCCCCAAAAAGAAGGAAACGACGGCGGCGATGAGCGACATCCAAAACGATGCGGTAAAAGTCCAGTCTAGCCCGTGTAGAAAGGCTCCGTCGACGAGGGTCGGGAAAAATGCGGACCGATGAGCGCCTGAACGCGTTCCCAGGCAAGTGCCGCAAAATCTCCGTTTGCTGCAAAAGATTCTGTAACGGATTATATACACGCCGGCGGCGCCAGGGCAACCCGGTGGCTGCCCTGCGGTTGCGTCCGATGTTTGTCCCGGACACTGGCGAGAGATAGGTCCTGGAGTGCCATTGCGGCCCTATGGAGCTCGACATATAATAAACGAGACGATGACGAGTTTGCGCGCCACCGCGCCGACGCGAAGGAGAGGATTTTGAGGATGCTGCGTTTTTTGACGGCGGGGGAATCCCACGGGCCGGAGCTCACGGCGATTGTTGAAGGGTTACCCAGCCGGCTGCCGATCCGGTCGGCGCTGATTGACGAACAATTGCGAAGACGTCAGCAAGGGCATGGCCGGGGGGGACGGATGCGCATTGAAAGCGACCGGGTGGAGATCACCAGTGGTCTGCGCTTCGGCCTGACCCTCGGCACGCCGCTGACGATGCGGATCCGAAACCGAGATTGGGAGAATTGGAAAACGAAAATGGCGGTGGAAGGGGATCCGCCCCCAGAGGCGAAACCCGTCACCAAACCCCGGCCCGGCCACGCGGATTTGGCCGGGGTGCTCAAATACAACCACGATGACGTGCGCAATGTGTTGGAGCGCTCCAGTGCCCGCAATACCGCAACGTTGGTGGCGGTGGGGTCGGTGGCCCGGCAATTGCTCGCGCCTTTTGGCATCCGGATTTTTAGCCATGTGGTGGAGATCGGCGGGGTGGAAGCCAAAAAGTTTCCGAAAACCCTGGAGCAGATTCCCGATGCGGCGGAGTCGTCCACAGTGCGGTGTGCCGACTCCGAGGCTGCGGAGAAGATGGTGGAGGCCATCGACCAAGCCCGGCGGGAGGGCAACACCCTGGGTGGCGTGTTTGAGGTGGTGGCTTTGGGAGTGCCCCCGGGGCTGGGGAGTTACGCCCACCCGGATCGGCGGTTGGATGGCCGTCTGGCTGGTGCACTGATGAGCATTCAGGCGATCAAAGGCGTCGAAGTGGGATTGGGATTTACGGCGGCCCGGCTGCCGGGGTCCGAGGTGCACGATGAGATCGGGTACGATCCGGAGAAGGGGTATACCCGGGACACCAACCACGCGGGGGGGATTGAGGGCGGGGTCAGCAATGGCCAACCCGTGGTGGTCCGGGCGGCGATGAAGCCGATCCCGACTTTGTACAAGCCTCTGCGGAGTGTGGATATTCACAGTAAAGAGTCGTTTCAAGCCAGTGTGGAGCGCTCGGACACCTGTGCCGTGCCGGCGGCTGCGGTGGTGGGCGAGGCGATGGTCGCCTGGGTGCTGGCCTTGTGCTTTCGGGAGAAGTTCTCCGGGGACTCTTTTGAAGAGGTCGAAGCCCAGTACCGCGCGTACATGGAGATGGTGAGTCGCCGATGAGCCTTTGGGATGACGTATGGGACGTGGTGTGGGTTGAGCTCGGGGACCGGCGGTACCCCATCGTGGTTGCGGACGGTGCCATGGACCAGGCGGGAAAATGGATGCGCGAGGTGGGGTTATCCCCGGGGTCGGTTCATCTCATTGTGACCGATGAAACGGTGGACCGGGCGGGATACGCCCGGCGGGTGGCCGCGGCTTTGACCGCCGAGGGGGTTCGGGTGGAGACGGCGGTCGTCCCCGCCGGGGAGCCGACAAAATCCTTGGAATGGGCATCCCGGTTGTGGGAGGCGGCCCTGGCGGCGGGATTGGACCGGCGGTCGGCCATCTGGGCCGTGGGAGGCGGGATGGTCGGGGATCTGGCGGGGTTTGTGGCTGCAACCTACATGCGGGGGATCGCTTTTGTCCAGGTGCCCACCACGTGGCTCGCCCACGATGCCGCGGTGGGGGGGAAAGTGGCGATCAATCTCCCCGAGGCGAAAAATGTGGTGGGTGCTTTTCACCAGCCCCGGCTGGTGCTTTACGATCCCACGGCCCTGGACAGTCTTTCCGCTCGGGATGTAGCCTCGGGATTGGCGGAAGTGGTGAAACACGCCTGCATCCGAGATGCCGAATTGTTTTATGAGCTGGCGGAGCGGGGGAAAGAGTTACTGCACCTTGCGGGTTCGGACCGTGGACGGCTCTTGGCCCGGTCTTGTGCGATTAAAGCCCGGGTGGTGGAAGAAGACGAGAAGGAGAGCGGCGTCCGGGCTCATTTGAATTTTGGCCACACGCTGGGGCACTCCCTGGAGACATTGGGAGATTACCGCCGTTATCGCCACGGTGAAGCGGTGGCGGTAGGCATGGTGTTTGCCGCCCTCCTGTCTGAGGAGTGGCTGGGAGCCCCACCCGGGACCGCCGAAAGGATTGCCTGTTTATTGGAAGAAATCGGCCTGCCCGTGAGGATCCCCGCTGAATTTACCGATGATGATCTGATCGGCCCCATGTACAAGGACAAGAAGATGATCGGGGGGCACTTGACTTTCGTCTTGCTAGAAACCCTGGGCCGGGCCCGGGCCGTGACCCGGATTCCGGAAGAGGCGGTGCGGAAGGTGCTGGACCGGCATCGGCGGCAGTTTCCCCCTCGGGGGTGAACCGGGATTTTTCCCGGGGTTGACGCGGTTTCCCGGGCGTAGTAGAATGCAACCAAGTTCAGGAGGTTCGTGAGATTCGAGCCGTCTGTGAGCCGAGGGAGAGCAGCAGAGATAAGTGAAGGAGAGTGGAGACGAGATGAGGGATGTGCTCGAACAGTTGATCCGCGGGGAGGACTTGTCCGAGGCCGAGGCCCAGGCGGCCATGGAACAGGTCATGAGCGGAAAGGCGACCAACGCCCAGGTCGGGGCGTTTCTTACTGCCCTGAGAATCAAAGGAGAACGGGTGGAAGAGATAGCAGGTTTTGCCAAAGCCATGCGAAAGTTTGCCCAGCCCCTTCCCGTGGATGGGGATAAGGTCATTGACACCTGCGGTACCGGCGGCGACGGAGCCCGGACTTTCAACGTATCGACGGCGGCGGCGTTGGTGGCTGCGGCAGCCGGGGCCAAAGTGGCCAAGCACGGCAACCGGAGCGTGTCCAGTCGAAGCGGGAGTGCGGACGTCTTGGCGGCTTTGGGGGTGGAGGTGGACCTCTCCCCGGAGGAAGCGGCCCAGTGTCTGGAGGAAGTGGGGTTGTGTTTTCTTTTCGCGCCCAGTTATCACGGGGCGATGCGCCACGCCATGGCGCCGCGCAAGGAATTGGGTTTCCGGACGGTGTTTAACATTTTGGGTCCACTGACGAATCCCGCCGGGGCCCGGCGGCAGGTGATGGGGACTTTTGCACAGGATCTCGTGGAAAAGACGGCCAGGGTGCTGTTGCGGCTCGGTGCGAACCACGCTTGGGTGGTGCACGGGATGGAAGATCACCTGGATGAGCTGAGCGTGAGCGGGCCGAGCCTCGTGGCTGAAGTGAAGGACGGGACAGTGCGCACCTTTGTCTTGAATCCCGAAGACGCAGGATTGAACCGGTCGCCCCTCAGTGAAGTGGCGGGAGGCGACGCCCGGGAAAACGCAGCCATCATTCTGGACGTGCTGAGTGGAAAACGTGGTGGAGCCCGGGACATCGTTGTTCTGAACGCGGCGGCCGGCCTTCACGTGGCGGGGATTGCCCCGACCTTGGAAGCGGGAGTGACTCTAGCCCAGCGGATGTTGGACGAAGGCCGGGCGAAGGAAACGCTCGATCGGCTGGTGGAAGTCACGAAAGCTTTGGCCGGACGGCGGAACGAGAGCGCCCCAGCGGTGAAAGGTGGGGTGGTGGGGTGACCATCCTCGAGCGGATTGTCGAGGAAAAGAAACAGGAGGTCCCGGCCCTGGAGGCAAACGTGGCGGCCTGGGAGCCCCGTTTGGCGGCCGCGCCGCCGGTGAGGGATTTTCGCGCCGCACTGGAGCAAGGGGCGATGCGCCGGGTGGCGGGGGCCGGAGTCGGGCTGATTGCCGAGGTCAAGAAAGCCTCGCCTTCCAAAGGGGTGATCCGCCAGGATTTCGATCCCCTCGCCATCGCGGAGGATTATGTGCGCGGAGGGGCGGACTGTATGTCCGTCCTCACTGACCGGACCTTTTTCCAGGGCGACCCGGGGTATTTGGAACAGATCCGCAAACATGCGGATGTTCCCCTCCTGAGAAAAGATTTTATTATCGATGAGCGACAGGTCTGGGAGGCTCGTTGCCTCGGTGCTGATGCTGTTCTCTTGATCACCGCGATTCTCCCGAATGATCAGTTGGAACGGTTGATTGCCGAGGTCCGTCGGTGGGGCATGACGCCTTTGGTGGAGGTGCATTCCGAGGAAGAGATGGATCGGGCAGCTGGTGCGGGGGCCGATGTGATCGGGGTGAACAACCGGGATTTGCGGACCTTTCAGGTCGATCTCGGCGTGACGGAGCGGTTGGTGCCCCGGGCACCGAAAGGGGCCTTCGTTATAAGTGAGAGCGGGATTTCGGCGCCCGAGGACGTGCGCCGGGTTCGAGAAGCCGGGGCCCGGGCGATTCTCGTGGGCGAGAGTTTGATGCGCCGGCATGATGTCATCGAAGGGATTGAGTTCCTGGTGGGTTCCCGGTGACGACAGTCAAGGCCTGCGGATTTACCCGGGCAGAGGATGTGGCGGCGGCGGAACGGCTGGGCGTAGATTGGATTGGCTTGGTGTTCGCGCCGAGTAAGCGACGGGTCGAGGTAGAACAGGCAGCCCGTTTGCGGGCTGGCACCCGTCTGCGGTGCATGGGGGTGTTCGTCGACGCCGGGATTGAAAAAGTGAGGGAGACGGCCCGGCGGGTGGGTCTTGACGGGGTGCAGTTGCACGGGGTGGAATCCCCTGAGGATTGCCGGCGGTTGCGGGATGAGGGATTGTTTGTGGTCAAGGCCTTCTCGGCTCTGATGGAGAGACCCGGGGCGGCAGCGGCGTACAAGGGCGCCGTCGATGCCGTGCTCGTCGATGCCGGGGTTCCGGGGGAGCGGGGAGGGCGGGGGCAAACGTTTCGGTGGCAAGACATTCCCGAATGGCGCAAGGGTGCCGAAGGGTTTTTTTTATGGATCGCCGGGGGGTTACGCCCGGAGAATGTTCAGGAATTGCTTCGGGGATACCGCCCGGATGGCGTGGATGTTTCCTCGGGGATCGAGACGGGGGTCCCCGGTGTCAAAGATGTGGCGAGAATGGAAGAGTTTGTTCGAAAGGTGAGGGAATGGGATGACGGAACCCGGTGAGCGGGGACGGTTCGGCCGGTTTGGGGGGCAGTACGTCCCGGAAACGTTGATGTCCGCCCTGGAGGCGCTGGAAAAAGATTATCTCAAGTGGAAGGATGACGAACGGTTTCGCAACGACCTGCACCGGTTCTTGACCGATTATGCCGGACGGCCGACGCCGCTGTATTTTGCGGAGCGGTTGACCAATCATGTTGGAGGGGCGCAGATTTGGCTGAAGCGGGAAGACTTGACCCACACCGGCGCCCACAAGATCAACAATACCATCGGTCAAGGACTCTTGGCCCATTATACGGGAAAACGGCGGGTCATCGCCGAAACCGGGGCGGGTCAGCACGGGGTGGCCACGGCGACGGTGGCGGCCCGGCTCGGTTTGTCTTGTACCGTGTTCATGGGGGAAGAGGATATCCGGCGTCAGGCGTTGAATGTGTTTCGCATGCGCCTTTTAGGGGCGGAGGTGGTGTCGGTCTCGTCGGGGACTGGCACCCTGAAAGACGCGATGAACGAGGCGATCCGGCACTGGGTGGAGCATGTGGAGGACAGCTTTTACGTGCTCGGCACCGTGGGCGGGCCCCATCCGTATCCGGTGATGGTGCGGAATTTCCAGCGGGTCATCGGGGACGAAACCAAGGCCCAGATCCTGGAGAAGGTCGGGCGCCTGCCTGACGCCATCGTCGCCTGCGTCGGAGGCGGTAGCAACGCCATGGGGATTTTCTATCCGTTTCTCGAAGACGAGGGTGTGCGTTTGTTCGGCGTCGAGGCGGCGGGCAAGGGGTTGTCCACCGGTCTTCACGCGGCGGCTTTGGAGGGGGGGGAGCCCGGGATTCTGCACGGGTGCTTCACGTACCTCTTGCAGGATCGCTACGGTCAGGTTAAACCGGCCCATTCCATCTCGGCGGGTCTAGATTATCCCGGCGTGGGTCCTGAGCACGCCTACCTCTATGAAACCGGCCGGGTGAAGTACGTGGGCGTGACAGACGATCAGGCCCTGGATGCCTTTCACCGATTGGCGGAGTTGGAGGGGATTCTGCCTGCCCTGGAGAGCGCCCACGCCGTGGCCTATACGCTGGAATTGGCCAGAAAGATGGATCCGGATCAGGTGGTTGTGATCAGCCTGTCCGGGCGCGGGGATAAAGATGTGGAAACCCTCATGCGGCAACAGTCCGGCCTTGGAGGTGATTCGAAATGAGCACCTCCTTGCAGGTTGCCTTGGAGAGACGACGGCGCGGAGGGGAAACCGGGTTCATTCCCTTTATCACCGCCGGGGACCCCACGATGGAGGTCACCGTGGAGGCGGTGCGGAGATTGGTCCGGGCCGGGGCGGACGCTGTGGAGATCGGGATGCCTTATTCCGATCCCCTGGCCGACGGTCCCACCATTCAGGCGGCTTCCGAGCGGGCTTTGCGCGGCGGGTTTCAGATGCCCGATTTGTTTCGGCTGGGACCGATCCTTCGGGAGGCGGCGGGGGAGGTGCCTTTGGTGGCTTTTACCTATGCAAACCCCGTCTACCGCTGGGGATGGCAGACCTTCGCGGAAGACCTGGCGAAGGCGGGATATGCCGGGGTGATCGTGCCGGATCTGCCCATGGAAGAGGCGACTCCTTTACGGGAGGCCGCCGACCGGGCGGGGGTGGCACTGGTGCCGCTTGTCGCACCTACCAGCCACGGGCGAATCGAACGGATTTGCAGAACGGCCAGGGGATTCGTATATGCCGTGTCCTCAACGGGGGTCACGGGTGTCCGCAAACGGATGCCCGAGCACCTTTCCAGGTTCATTGACGACATCCGGCGGTGCACCGATTTGCCGATCGGGGTGGGATTCGGGATCGGAACCCCGGAGGCGGCGGCTGCGGTGGCCGAGGCGGCCGACGCGGTAATTGTGGGAAGCGCCTTGGTGCGCATCTTGGCCGCCATCACCGAAGAAGGAAGAGATGCTGGCGACGTGCTGGACGATCTGGAGACTTTTGCCCGAACACTGGTGGCTCCCTTGCGAAGGGCCGAGAAATGAGGGGATTGAAACGGTGACGGAAAAGGGGCCGGCGCTTCATCGAATTGCCGTGGTGGGATGTGGTTTGATCGGGGGCTCCCTGGCGTTGGCTTGGCAGCGAGCCGGGGTGGCTCGGGAGATTGTCGGGGTGGACGTATCGGCCGAGCACCTGGACATCGCCTTGGAGATCGGGGCGATCGATCGGGCGCTGACCCTTCGGTCTGCCATGCAAGAGGCCGACCTGGTGGTGTTGGCGGCTCCGGTCAAGGAATCGATGGCCCTACTGCGGGAGATCGCCGCCTTTCGTCCGGCTGCGGGGACGCTCATCACCGATGTGGGAAGCACAAAGCGGGCGATCTGCCAAGAAGCGACCCGGGTGTTGCCAGAAGGCGTATCGTTCATCGGGGGCCATCCCATGGCGGGTTCCGAGAAATCGGGGATCCGGGCGGCGTCGCCCCGGCTGTACGAGAATGCCGTTTACGTACTCACTCCGAACCCGGGGGAAAAACCGGAGATGATTCAGCGACTTCGGGATCTGGTCCAGGCAGCGGGAGCCCAGGTCTTGATCCTCGATCCCGAACACCACGACAGTTTGGTGGCGGCGGTGAGTCACCTCCCCCACGTTGTGGCGGCGCAATTGGTCCATCAAGTAGCCGAGTTGGGAGAAGACGATCCCCTATATGCCGTTCTGGCGGCCGGGGGCTTCCGGGACGTTACGCGGATTGCGTCTGGACATCCGGTGATGTGGCGAGATATCCTATTGACAAACGGGGATCGTCTTAGACCGCTGTTTGAGCGGTGGAAGGATCAGATTGAGGAGCTTCTCGGATGGATCAACCGCCGGGACGGCGAGGCCTTAGAGACATTTTTCCGCCAGGCCGCCCAGTGGCGAGATGCCCTTCCCGTGCGGGGGCGGGGGGCGATTCGGCCGGCTTTTCAATGTACGGTGGACGTGCCCGACCAGCCGGGGATCATCGGCACGGTGGCCACCCTGCTTGGCGAGGCGGGGATTAACCTTCGAAACATTGCCATCCTCGAGAGCCGGGAAGACGAGGACGGCCAACTCAGTTTGACCTTCGATACCGAGGCCGGCCGGGACCAGGCGGCTCGGCTACTCGCAGAGCATGGATTCAAAGTCGATCCGCGCATGTGAGAGAGCACAGCCATGAGAGGTTCCTCCCCCGGCGGGGCGGCGGGACCGGCACGGGGGGTGGCTTAGATGAAATTGATCGTTGAAACGGCCGGGGCGCTGAAGGGACAAGTCCGGGTGCCGGGGGACAAGTCGATTTCTCACCGGGCGGTGATGTTTACCTCTCTGGCCGATGGGGTGTCCCGGGTGGAGGGATTTTTGTTCGGCGCGGACTGTTTAAGTACGGTGGCTTGCATGCGCGCTCTCGGCGTCCCTGTGGATATAGAGGATGGGACTGTGATTGTGCACGGGGTGGGCATGCATGGACTCCAGGAGCCCGACGATGTCCTCGATGTGGGCAACTCAGGTACCACCATTCGGCTTTTGCTGGGCCTATTGTCTGGACAGACATTTCATAGTTGCCTGACCGGTGATGCGTCGATCCGCAGGAGGCCCATGGGCCGGGTGGCCAGGCCATTGCTCAGTATGGGTGCCCGGATCGACGGCCGCCGAGACGGGGATCTGGCTCCCCTGTCGGTGCGAGGAGCAGATCTGCATTCGATTAAATATCAAATGCCCGTCGCCAGTGCCCAAGTGAAATCGGCCATTCTCCTCGCCGGGCTGTTTGCCTCCGGGGTGACCGGCGTACGAGAGCCCTCACCATCCCGGGACCATACCGAGCGCATGCTCAAGGCCCTCGGGGCGCCGATTTCCAGAAGGAGCGGCTACACCGAGATCGGTCGGCCGGCGCGGTTGAAGGCGATGGACATGCGGGTCCCGGGGGACCTATCATCCGCAGCTTTTCTCTTGGTGGCGACACTGATCGTTCCAGGGAGCGAGTTGATCCTGGAAGACGTCGGTGTGAACCCGACCCGCACGGGCATTCTCGACGTCCTTGGCGCCATGGGTGCCCAGTTTGACATCGAGGAAGGGGAACCCCAGGCCGGTGAACCCACCGCCCGCCTCGCCGCCAGGTCCGGGTCCCTGGTCGGGACGACGGTCGGCGGTTCTTTGATCCCGCGGCTGATTGATGAGATTCCCATTCTCGCCGTGGCGGCGGCCGCGGCCGAGGGAACCACGGAGATTCGGGACGCTCGGGAACTACGGGTCAAAGAGACGGACCGCATTCGCACCGTGGCTGAAGAACTCCGCAAATTCGGCGTCCAGGTGGCGGAATTGGAAGACGGCCTCATTATTGAGGGGGGGCGGGCGCTGAAGGGCGCCCACTGCCGCAGTCATGGCGATCACCGAATCGCCATGGCGATGGCCGTGGCGGGCCTGGTGGCCGAAGGGGAGACGGTGGTGGAAGGCTGGGAGGCGGCGGACGTGTCCTTCCCCGGATTCGTTGATTTACTTCGGGAACTGGGAGCCCGGGTCCGGGTCGAGGAGTGAGCAGCGAAGAGGGGGACGGCTGGAAAGGGAGAGGGCAGGTGCCGCGTACCCCGGGGATCTAACCCCCGAGGTACGCTTTTTTCACCTCGTCGCTCTGGGCGAGTTCAGCGGCGGGTCCGCTGTGTTTAATCTGTCCGGTCTCCAGCACATACGCCCGCTTGGCAATGGAAAGGGCCATGTGGGCGTTTTGTTCCACGAGAAGGATGGTCGTGCCCGCTTGGTTGATTTCCTGGATGATGGAGAAAATCTCCTGGACCAGGATCGGTGCCAGCCCCATTGAAGGCTCGTCCAAGAGCAACAACCGCGGCCGAGCCATGAGCGCCCGACCGAGGGCCAGCATCTGTTGCTCGCCTCCGGAAAGAGTGCCCGCAGACTGGCGACGCCGCTCCTGAAGGCGGGGAAAGCGGCTGTAAACCATCTCCAGGTCCTTCTGAACCCCGTCTTTGTCCTTGCGCAGATACGCCCCCATCTCGAGATTCTCTTCCACCGTCATGGTGGCGAATACCCGTCGGCCTTCGGGCACTTGAGAAACGCCCATTCGGACGATTTCTTTCGCCGGCGTCTTGACCAGGGATCGGCCTTCAAAAAGCACCTCTCCGCTCCTGGGGGTGATGAGCCCGGAAATGGTGCGCAAAAGAGTCGTTTTGCCGGCGCCGTTCGCCCCGATCAAGGTGACGATCTCCCCTTGATCCACGGTGAGCGACACATTTTTCAAGGCGTGAATGACCCCGTAATACACGTTCAGATCCCGGATCATCAACATCACGAGGTCACCTCCCCGAGATAGGCTTCAATCACTTTGGGATTCGACCGGATTTCCTTGGGGCTGCCCTGGGCAATCACCATGCCGTGGTCGAGGACGTAGATCCGTTCGCAGATTCCCATCACCAAGGACATGTCGTGCTCGATCAAGAGGATCGTCAGGGAAAACCGCTCCCGGATAAAGGCGATGAGATCCATCAATTCCCGGGTTTCCTGGGGGTTCATCCCCGCTGCGGGCTCGTCCAGGAGCAAGAGCCTCGGTTCCGTGGCCAGGGCCCGGGCGATCTCCAGCCGCCTCTGCTCCCCGTACGGCAAGTTCCGGGCCAATTCGTCCTTTTTCTCTTCCAAATGAAACAAGCTCAGAAAGGCCAGCGCTTTCTCTTCGATCTCCTGCTCCCCGCGAAAATACGTGGGCAGGCGAAGAATGGAAGACATCACCCCGTGCCGCACGTGGTTGTGGTAGGCGATTTTGACGTTGTCCAAAACCGTCATGTCGCTGAACAGGCGGATATTTTGGAAGGTCCGGGCGATCCCCGCCCGATTGATCCGCCAGGGCGCCCACCCGACAAGAGATGCACCGTCAAACAGGATCCGCCCTTCGCTGGGGGCATAGACCCCTGTCAACAGATTGAAGACCGTGGTTTTCCCCGCTCCATTGGGACCGATCAGTCCCACCAATTCCCCGGTCTCCAGGTGCAGTGAAACCTCGGAAACCGCCCGCAACCCTCCGAATTCGCACGTCACTTTGTCCAGCTCAAGGAGCGGCATGTTCGTCCCTCCTTCGTCCGAGCCCGATGGCGGAGAGTCTAAATTCCTTGGTTCCCATGAGCCCCTGGGGCCGGAAAATCATGATCAGGACGAGGATCAGGGAGTAAATGACCATTTGCCATTGAGGGTAGTCCTGTAAGAACGCGGTGATGAGCGTCAACACCACGGCGCCCAGGATCGATCCGGTGATACTCCCCAGGCCCCCGAGCACCACGATGACCAGGATGTTGAAACTCTGTAAAAACCCATAAGACGTCGGTTTAATAAAGTAAAACGTGTGGGCGGACAATGCGCCGGCGACTCCGGCGAAAAGCGCGCCGATGGAGAACGCCAGCACTTTATAATACGTGACGTTGATCCCCATCATTTCGGCGGCGACTTCGTTTTCCCGCACAGCGATACAGGCCCGTCCATGTCTGGAATGGACAAAATTGGCGATGACGACCACCGTGATCAACGCGGCGAAGTACAGCCACGTGAAATTCGTTTCTTTGTGCACCGTCATTCCCGCGGCCCCGCCCACGTACTGCAGGTTGATCAGAATAACCTGGATGATCTGTCCGAACCCCAGGGTCGTGATCGCCAGGTAGTCGCCTTTCAGGCGAAGGGTTGGGATGCCGATGAGCAGCCCCGCCACTGCAGCGGCCAGGGCGGCGATGATGAGTGCCGGGAAAAAGGGCAGTTGCATCTTCGCCGTCAGGACCGCCGACACGTAAGCGCCCACGGCGGCAAACCCGGCATGTCCAATGGAGAATTGGCCAGTAAATCCGTTGATGAGATTGAGGCTGACCGCCAGAATGACGTTCAAACACATCTGGTAAACGATCAGCGCCATATACGAGTCGATGATGCCGTTATCGATCAGAAGGCCGATGATTGCGTACAAGACGAGGCCGACGCCGATCCACGCCCAAAACGACCATCGTCCCGCCAGAGCGCCTCGTTTTTTCTCCTGCATCGGCGTCACCTACACTTTCTCCCTGGCGTGTTTGCCGAAAAGACCTTCGGGTTTGATCAGCAGGATCAGGATCAGGAGGGCAAAGGCCACCGCGTCCCGCCACAGAGAAAAGCCCAGGGACTGAACCAGGGTCTCGATCATCCCTAACACCAGGCCGCCCACCATCGCTCCGGGGATGATGCCGATCCCGCCCAGCACCGCGGCAATGAACGCTTTCAGTCCGGGCATGATGCCCATCAACGGATCAATGGCACTGTAGTAAGCCCCATAGATCACCCCGGCAGCCGCCGCCAGGGCTGAACCGATGGCGAAAGTAAAAGAGATCGTGCGGTCGACGTCGATCCCCATCAATTGGGCAGCTTCGGCATCGTAGGCGACGGCCCGCATCGCCTTGCCCATCTTCGTCCGGTGCACGATGTATTGAAGAATCACCATGAGCACCACGCTGAGAACGATGATGCCGATTTGCTGCACGCTGATCGTGACCCCGCCGACGTTGATCGAACGACTCGGCAACATGCTGGGATAACCCCGGGCCTGGGCGCCCACCGCGATGATCCCAGCATTTTCGAGAAACAGGGAAACCCCGATGGCGGTGATCAGCGCCGCAATTCTCGTCGATTTGCGGAGCGGCCGGTATGCAAACCGCTCGATCACCACGCCGAGGACGGCACAAGCGGCCATGGAGACGATGAGAGACCCCAAGAATCCAAGATGCAACACGGTATAGGAAAAATACGCCACAAAGGCCCCGACCATAAACACGTCACCATGGGCAAAATTGATCAGCTTGATAATCCCGTAGACCATGGTGTATCCCAGGGCGATGAGGGCGTAGATGCTACCCACCGATAAACCGTTGACAAGTTGTTGGATAAATGTGGTCATACTGCCCTCCCTCTTCACACGGCAAAGGGGGGATTGCCCCCCCTCGCGCGAGATCGATCATTCCGCCCACCGGCTGTGCCTTGGTCAGGTAGTGGGTTGAATCTTGGTCCGGAAAACTTGTTTGCCGTCTTTCATCTCAATGACCACCGCAGCCTTTACCGGATTGTGCTGGGCGTCGATGCTCATCGTGCCGGTCACGGCATCGAAATTCTTGGTCTGAGCCAGGGCGTCTTTAATCTTCACGGGATCGGTCGAACCCGCCCGTTTGATGGCGTCTGCCACAAGGCGCACAGTATCATAGCCCAGAGCCGCGAATCCGTCCGGCTTCCGATTATACTTAGCCTGGAATTTCTTTACGAAATCCTGGATCTTCTGGTCCGGATCATCGGAGGAGTAATGGTTGGTGAAAAATACGTTGTTGGTGTTTTTCGCGCCGGCGATCTGGACCAAGGTGTCGGAATCATACCCATCACCGCCCAGGATCGGCTGGTTCATGCCCAGCTCCCGGGCCTGTTTGATGATCTTGCCGACGTCTTGGTAATAGTTTGGAATATACAACAGATCTGGATTCATGCTCTTGATCCGGGTGAGGGTCGCCCGAAAATCAGAGTCGGTGGAGGTATACTGCTCGGAGTCGATCACCTTGCCGCCCTGCTTCTCGAACTCTTTCTTAAAGGCGTCCGCCAGACCTTTGGCATAATCGCTGTCTTGGGCCACATAGAGGACGGCTGTTTTCGCGTTCAGGTCTTTTCTCGCAAAATCAGCGCCCACCGTGCCTTGGAAAGGATCAATAAAGCAGGTGCGGAAGGCGTACTCGTTCACCTTTCCCGTATTCGGATCCACGGTGATCTTGGCCGCCGTTCCGGTCGGTGTGATGATCGGAATCTTGGCGTCGGTGGCGACGTTCAATTCCGCCATGGTGTTGCCCGTTGTGGCCGGGCCCAAGATTGCGACGACTTTTTGTTCGATTAATTTTTGCGCAATAGTGGTCGACTGGGTGGTGTCAGACTGGTTGTCCAACGCGATCAAGTTCAACTTTTTTCCGAGGACGCCGCCGGCCTGGTTGATTTCGTCTACGGCCAACTGCATGCCATCTTTGGCCGAGCTCCCGTAGGCTGAGACTTGGCCGGAAAGTTCGAGATTGGCGCCGAGATTGATGGTGCCACTTTCGGCACCCGTCGTGCCCGATCCCGAACCGCAGGCCGTCAGCAGCGCACTGCCCAACAGCAGCGCCGTGACCACTGACCATGGCTTTTTCATCATGAGACCCCCTTGAAGGAAATACTGACATATACCATTTCTAATCATACAGCACTAGGAGATGAAAGTGCAGGCATTGTAAGAGGCTGAAAGAATAAGAAAAAGGGCGAATTTAGACAAGGGGTAGGCCTTATGTCCCATATCGGCGGATCACGCCCATATTCGGCATTTTCGAATAACCCATACGGGGATGGGCCATCCTAAGACGGGAACTGTGAGGGGGGATCAGGGTGCGGAGGGGTCCTTTGGTCGTTGGGACCGAACGCAGGGTGTGGTGTTACATGGATCACCCCCGGGCGAAAGAAGCTGTCCACGCCCTCGCCATTTTCGCCGACCTGATCAAAAGTCCACTGCAGGTTCGGGAGTACCGGATCACCGAACTCAGCCTTTGGCACGCCTGCGCCTTGGGATGGGGGTCCCGGGAAGTGCTGGACACGCTTCGGGATTTAGCCATGGGGCCCATCCCCTATCCGGTGCAGGAGTGGATTGTACTCACCATGAATCGATGGGGAGGGCTCGTTCTCGAAAAATCCGGGCGCAGGTATCAATTGGTGGCTCGCCAACCCCTGTCCGAGGGCGTGCGCCAAGCCCTTCAGCAGTCCGGCCTCCTGGAGCGGGGCGGCCGCTGGATGGTGCCCGCGCGACAAAGGGGCGAAATCAAGCGGCAGCTTCTATCCCTGGGCTATCCCGTGCTGGACATGGCGGGTCACGCGCCGGGGGAACCCCTCGACATTGATCTGAAGGGGACCGTGATTCTTCGCCCCTATCAAGACGAGGCGGTGCAGGCCTTTTTTGACGAGGGTCGCCATGGGGGCAGTGGGGTCGTGGTCCTGCCCTGCGGGTCCGGGAAAACGATCGTGGGACTGGCGGTGATGGCCCGGTATCGCCAGCAGACCCTCGTTCTCACCTCCACCACCACCGCGGCTTATCAATGGAAGCGCGAGATCGAAGACAAATGTGAGATCGCCCCCGATTCGATCGGCGTTTACGCCGGGGATGAACGGGTGATCAAGCCTGTGACCATTTCCACTTACGCGATGATGACGTGGAAGAATCCCAGGGGGGCCATGCCGCATCTTCGGGAACTCGCCCGTCACCCCTGGGGGTTGGTGATTTATGATGAGGTGCATCTGGTTCCCGCCCCGATCTTTCGTTTTTCCGCCGGAATTCAAAACTGCCGGCGACTGGGGCTCACCGCTACCCTGGTGCGGGAAGACGGCCGGGAGGCCGACGTGTTCAGCCTGATTGGCCCGAAATGTTTTGACTTGCCGTGGCGCACCGTGGAAGAGGAGGGGTGGATCGCCAGGGCGGAGTGTTACGAATTGCGGGTCCCCCTGGACCCCGCGGCGGAGGAAGCGTACCGCCAGGCCGAATCCCGGGAACGGTGGCGAATTGCTGCGACAAACCCTCGAAAACTTGAGGTGGCCGCCGAGTTGGTGGCCCGGCACCGGGGTACGCCGGTGCTGGTGATCGGACATTATCTCGACCAGCTCCGGGAACTGGCCCATCGGCTCGGTGCGCCAGATATCACCGGGGATACACCCGAGCGGGTGCGCCGGGAGACTTATGACGCTTTTCGCCGGGGCGAAATCCCCGTCCTTTGTTTGTCCCGAGTGGCCAACACGGCGGTGGACCTCCCGGATGCCCGGGTGGCGGTGGAGTTGTCCGGGAATTTTGGCTCCCGGCAGGAAGAGGCCCAACGCCTCGGGCGCCTTCTTCGTCCGAAAAAAGACGGAGGGGAAGCGCGGTTGTACATGTTGGTGACCGAGGGCACCGAGGAGGTGGAAACGGCGGTTCGCCGGCAGCAGTTTTTGGCAGAGCAAGGGTATGAATATCGAATCTTCGCGGTGCGGGCAGGGGTGGAGCATGCGTTTGACGGAGTGTCTCAATGAATCGGATGTCCGGGCGTTACAGCGGATCGCGGCGCATTACGAAGAGGATTTTCATTCGAGCTCCAAAATGTCCCTAATCCAAGGGATTGTGGCCGGAATGGGTCGCCGGACAGAGATTTGCCGGCGGATTGAGGATTTTCCCCCGTTGATGAAAGACGTGGTGGTCGCCCTGGCCTGCGAGCGGGAGGTATGGAGTGCGGAGGACCTCCGGGCCCTAGTGGGCCGGGTATTCGGCCAAGGAGTGGAATGGCGGGAAGTGGCGGACCGAGTGATGGAGAGGGGTTGGATGTTTCCCCTGCGGTCGTCGCGTTCTCAAGTCTTGTACCATCTGCCGGATGAGGTGCGGGACGGGGTGAGGCAGTGGCTTCGGGAGAAGAGCCGAAAAGGAGCGGAGCATGTCCCGGAACCGCTGGTGTGGAAGGATGAAAGCTTGGCCATTGTTCGGGATACGGCAGTCTTTTTGGCCTATGTCGGCCGGCGGGAACCAGAGTTGACCGGGGAGGGCGTGCTGTACCGGAGACACCAACAACAGATCTTTCAGTTGATGGAGATTCGGGAGGAACCTCTCGCCCCGGTCACATGGCGCTTTGGATACGGGCGGCGGTTTTACGACTATCCCGACCGATTTGCAATGATTTATGATTTCTGCTACGCGAAGGGCTATGTGGAAGAAGGCCCGGAGCGCTTGGCCCTGGGAGCCCGGGCCCGGGAATGGCTGGCCCGGTCGGACGGGGAAAAATGGAAAGAAATGTTCTCTTTCTGGCGACACTTGTATCGCCGGGCGATTCCGGAGTTGCCTATGGCACTGATCTGGTTGTCCGAAGCTTGCGCCCAGGGGTGGGTCCGGGAGGATCGTCTCGATGCCCTTTTGGTTCCTTATGTACAGGGTTATTACTATGAGGATGCCGAGACTGTGAAACACCGGAGGATTTACGCCATGCTCGTTCACTTCGGACTTTTGCAGTGCGGGACCGGGGAAGACGGGAGGCGGGTGTATCGGAGAAGCGAGATGGCCGGGGGCCCCTGGACGGTCGGCGACGAGCCAAGGGTTTCGGAGGAAAGCCGGGGTATCGTCGTTCAGCCGCATTTTGAAATCCTCGTCGAGCCTCGCTGGGTGGCGCGCCTGGCCCTTGATCTAGGTACCTTTGCCGAGCCCGTGAGCGGAGAAGGGTTTCCGGTGTACCGTCTGACCCGCCGCAGTGTGCGGGGGGCGGTTGATCGCGGGTGGAGCGGGGCCGATATGGTGAACTGGTTGCGGCGGCACTGCCGCCACGAGGTTCCGGGCAACGTCGAAACACAAATTTTGCAATGGGCGAAAGGGCCGTCGTAGAAGGAAAATCGACGGCCTTCGTCGAATATAATGGTTCATACAAGGCGCGAATATTTGATCTTTTTGAGACAGGACGGCACGGGGTGTTAGGGGCAAGGTCCTCTGGGGATTCCGTGGGATTGGAGGGGATCGGCATGGGGGAAGTCATCCGGGTCTCCGATAAAAAACAGTTTCTTCAATGGTTTCTGCAACGCTATGAACTGCGAAGTCCAGAGGCGGGGCGGCTTCTTCGGTATTTGTCTAACCAGGAACACATTTTGCAGCGGGTTCATTTTGCGGACGACCTGAGAAACCTGCCGAAAACGTTGCTCATTTCCGCCACCTGCGTGGACACGGCCCCTTTTCGGTTTTGTAAGAATGGAAGGGTGACCACCAGTGTCGCCGATGCGTTCCGGGACATTCGGCAGTTTCCCAATGAAGACATTTACATCAGCCTGTTTTTCCGCAATCGCTCCGCCTGCGCGGAATACGCAGCGGTGTTGGAACGACAGATCCGACCGACCCAACGGCAGAGTGTGTTTTTTCTGGAACTTCAGGCTTATTGGATTCTTGATGCTATCCATCGGGAGGTCTTGTATCGGCACTGGATGGAGGCGGCTGATCGGGCTTTGGAGCTGGGTGATCGGGAACTGTTTGAAAAGGCGGCTCGGGAGTTGCGCCGCCTCGGAGACCCGGACGCGGTCATCAGATCAGTGGGGACGGAGGAGAACATTTGAGCGATTCACTGGGTTGAAGCGGACGTGATGCAACCGAGTGAAGCCTAAAGATCCACGGGAACCGAGAAGGGATGACCCCGGTGCCGGGACAACGTTTGGGCTCGACTTTTGTCGAGCTCTTTTTTTCTGTACACTGCGAGGAAGGAGCAAGGTTACTCAAGGAGGCGGAAGGGATGCTTTTAGGCGACATCGAGGTGGCGCGTTGGGAAGAGATGAAAACTCTCGTCGATACCCTGGCTGTGGGCGGGGCTCCCCTATGTACCGATCCCCGTGGGCAGGTGGGGCTTTATGCCCGGGTGGCGTCGGAGATTGTCATCGCGTTGGAACAACGTCTGTCCGGTCGCGTGCTCCGGCTCCCGGTCATGTTGCTCGAAGACGGTGTCCACGGCGGCGAGTTTTTGCGGCGGGCCCGAATGTGGAAACAGCGGCTCGGCTGCACGGGCCCCTTGGTGGCGGTGGGGGTGGAGATTCCGGGGTTTGAGGGGGTGAACGCCGAGGACGAGGGGGATCTGGTTCTCCTTTCCTTGACTGGAGAGCAGGTCCTGGCCCAGACGGCTGCTCCGGGGGGCCTCGACCACGCCGTGGGAATGTGGCAGGGCCGCTTGGCAGAGGCGGTGGTGCATAGATGGGGGCAGTTTCTGACATCCTGAAAACAGCAGATGCGCGCCAGGCGGATTGGCACAAAGTGTTCATATTCTTGTGGCGGCCTCCTGTTTCCCGTATTGAAACACGCCGTTTACAATGATAATGGACGAGGGAGGAGTCGGGTGGATCCGGAGGGTGCGTTGACACCCAGATTACGGCGGCGGTAACATGGGAAAGGGAGATTGCACCATTTCTGTGGGTGTGCCGGAAAGCCTGCGCGTGCGGATCGAATCCTGAGGAGGTTCGAGAAGCATGCGGGATGAAGCTGTGCACTCGCACCGGGGCCGAGAGTGGACCCGGCGCCAGTTCCTGACCTATGCCCTGGGGGGGACGGGTGCGTTCATCGGGGCCTCGATTCTCGCTCCGCTGGTGACGTTTTCCCTCGATCCCTTGCGCAGAAGCACTGGTTCCCGATTCGTGGAGGTCGGTAGCATCGGGGAATTTAACCAGGATTTGCCGAAACAGATTCATTTTAAGGTAGCCCAGGCGGATGGCTGGATCCAGGGGGAGGCGACAATGACGGCCTGGGTGATCCTCAAAGGGCAAGAAGTTTTGGCCATGTCCCCGAGGTGCACCCACTTAGGGTGCCAAGTAAACGGGACGGTGGATGCCGCAGGCAATCCGGTCCCTTCCACCGACGGCCAGTGGTGGTTTCACTGCCCGTGTCACGGCGGCCGCTATACAAAATACGGGATCAACGATCCTACGACGCCGCCCCAGAGACCTCTCGACGTATATGAGGTTAAAGTGGACAATGGGAAGGTCTTGTTGGGACCTATCCATCAGAGGACGGTGTAATGCATGTTCGAAAAGCTGTATGACTGGATCGACGAGCGCCTAAACGTGACGCCGATTTGGCGGGACATCGCCGATTACGACGTACCGGCTCACGTCAATCCGGCGAACAAGATGTCAGCGTTCGTGTATTGCTTTGGCGGACTCACCTTTCTGATCATCGTAACCCAGATCCTGTCTGGAATGTTTCTGGCCATGTACTATGTGCCCGATATCGTCAACGCGTACAAGAGTGTCGATTACATAACCAACGACGTCCTCCTCGGCAATATTGTGCGCGGCATGCACTTCTGGGGCGCCAGCCTCGTGATTATCATGATGTTCCTGCACATGCTCCGGGTGTTCTTCACCGGATCCTACAAAGCGCCGCGGGAACTGAACTGGATCGTCGGCGTCCTGATTTTTCTCGTGGTGATGATGTTTGGGTTCACCGGTTATCTGCTTCCCTGGGACCAAAAGGCGTATTGGGCGACGGCGGTCGGTACCAACATCGCCTCTACTGTCCCGATTCTAGGGCCGTATATCCGGACGCTTTTGGTGGGGGGCGACACCCTCGGCGCGTTGACGTTGACGCGGTTCTTTGCGATTCACGTGTTTTTCCTCCCGGCGTTCTTGCTGATCCTGTTGGCGGCCCATTTTTACATGATCCGTAAACAGGGGATTTCCGGTCCGCTATAATGAGTGGCGCGGCGGGGGATTGCAAAGAAGGAGGTCTCAGATATGGCAGAGAATTATCGGGAACGCATCCCGGGAACCCCCAGATTTAAGCGCGACAAAGACATTCCCACGGGGACGGAGCCCTTTTTTCCGAACTTCCTCCTCAAGGAATGGATTGTCGGCGCCATGTTCATCGTTGCTTTCATCCTCTGGGTGGTGTTTAACCCGGTGGGGTTGGAGAAGGTGGCGAATCCCGAGGATACCTCGTATATCCCGGTTCCCGACTGGTATTTTCTATTTCTGTACCAACTATTAAAATATTTTCCCGGCAAATATGTGGTGATGGGTACGGTGGTGATCCCCGCCATTGCGACCATCGGCTTGTTGTTGCTACCTTGGCTGGACCGGAGAAAAACCCGCCGGCCGTTCCAGCGGCCCATCACCACAGCAACGATGGTGTTGACGGTATTTTTCATGATCTGGCTTACATACGTAGCTGAAGCGGAGCATCAAGCGGAGTTGGCGAAACAAGGACCCCAAGCCCAGACGCCGGGCAGCCAATCCGGCGGTACGGCGGGTCCCTTAGTCGATCCCAACGATCCCGGTGCCCAGATCTTCTCCCAGAGTTGCGCCAGCTGTCACGGAGCGAATCTCGAAGGAGCTGTAGGGCCAAAATTGCTGGGAATCGGCAATAAGATGAACGAGACCCAACTGGTGGATTACATCAATAACCCGAAACCGGTGGCGGGTTATCCACAGATCATGCCGCCAAAGGGTGGCTTGCAGTCGGACGATCAGGTCAAGCAGGTCGCAGCGTGGCTGGCGAAACAAAAGCAGAAGTAATGGCAGGTGCAGTCAGGAGGCTCGGTCGGCGCCGCCCAGGGCAAAAGGTATGAAGGTCCGGCGTCCGCCGGGCCTTTTTGTGTCAGCGGGTGAATCCTTCGCCGAGCACGTCGTGGACGTTGTTGACGACGACGAACGCTTCGGGGTCTACACTTTTCACAATCCGGTGCAATCGGATGACTTCATCTCGGTTGACCACCGTATAAATCATGGTTCGGTGGGTTCCAGTGAAGCCGCCGACTGAAGGGATCAGGGTGGTGCCGCGTTCGAGTTCCCGATGAATCCGCTTAGCGATCTCGTCACTGTGGTTTGAAATAATGGTGGCGGCCCGGGCGGCGGATACGCCTTCCAGGACGAAGTCCACGACCCTGGCGGAAACGAAAAGGGCGACGAGGGAGTACATCGCTGTTTGCCGACCAATGAGGGCGGCGATCATGGCGATGACCACCAGGTCGATGGAAAAAAGAACTTTCCCCATGCTGATTCCCCAAAAATGCTTGACAACCCGGGCAATAACATCGGCGCCCCCGGTGGTGGCACCGAAGCGAAAGACGATCCCCAGGCCGATCCCCGAGAGTACGCCTCCGTACAGGGCGGCGAGGAGCTTATCATCCACCGGGGTTTGAAGTCCTTTGGTGAGTTCTGAAAAAATCGAAACCGCGGCCACCCCCCAAAGGGTTTTGAGGACGAATTCCCGGCCGAACAACCTTCCCCCCAGCCACAGCAGTGGGCCGTTGAGGAGAAAAAACGTCACCCCCACCGGGATGTGAAAGAGGTACCAGCCGATCACGGCCAAACCGACGAACCCGCCTTCGGAAAGGTGGTTGGCGATGAGAAAGTTATTGAGTCCGATGGAGAAGATCAGTGCCCCCGCGGCGATGCCGGCAAACTTGAACGTCATTGCTTGCATACTCGTCTCACCCGGGATCAGCGTATCACAGCGGGAGGGGGCCTCACAAGGGCGCCGGTTTCCGGGCGTCAGGGGGTGTGATCCCTCAGGAATTGGGCAATCGCCTCGGCCAGAGGAGGAGGAACAGGAGCAGGAGACTGACATAGCCAAAGAAGGGGTACAAGGCGTGCACGAGATTCGAAAATCCAACGCGGCTGACGAAAAAGGCTGCCACCAGCAAAAGCACAGCGATGGTTCCGGGGTGGATCCGCCGTCCCAAATCTTGTACCAGGTGGATCAGTCCAAACACGTTGGCGATGAGGGTGGAGTAGATCTCACCCCAGAGGACCGCGATGAAAAATGCGTGGACCCCGGGGTGCAGCTCACTGGCCAATCGCCCCATGGGCAACTCCAGATCCGCGATGCCCGGCCAGTATCGTGACAAGGCGGCGTTGGCGCACAGGAGCATAAACCCCATCCCCACCGCGCCGATCCACGCGCCGGCCCGAAGGACCCGGGGATCCCGGATTTGTCGCCCTAAAGGAATAAAGACTGAGGCGGACAGGCCGATGTTAAAAGCGGCGTAAGATACGGCGGAGGTCGCTGAAGACCAGGGCGACAGCGGGATCAGGTCAAAAGCAATGGAGCGGGGGCCGAAGTGATGGAAGGAGATCCATGCGCTGGTGAGCATCATCAGGGGAACGATGATATCGTTCGCTTTCATGATGCCGCCGAGACCAAATAACACCGTCAAGTAGCACAGAACGGCAGTGACGATGACGCCCAGGGAAAAAGGCAGCCGAAGGCGCTCCTCAAAAAGGGCGCCGGCCCCGGCCAGCATTGCCACTGTTACGCCGAACAACATGAGCCCCATGGTCGCATCCACCACCGGGGCGATTCGGGGGCCGAGGAGATGAAGGGTCAAGCTTCGGGAGGAACGGCCGTCCAGGGCGGCCCCAAGGAGTAGAATCCGGCTGCCCACGACGCCGAACAGGACCATTGCCAATGCGATGGCTGCGTAAGACGCCTTCCCAAAACGAGTAAAAAATGCAAGGATTTCTTGTCCCGAAGCAAATCCGGCACCTACGATGGTGCCCATAAAGGTAAACCCCACACTCAGGGCCATTCGCCATTGTGTTCTGTTCATGGGACAGCTCCTTCGATGGTAAGTCCGCACGTCCGTCTGGACAACGCCCTACTTCACTTTATGGGCCGAGCTCGGTTGGCATGACCGGGCATAAGCGGGTTGCCTGTCCCAATATGTTTGTAGAGAGGGAGGGATGAGAGTGACTGGCATGGAGGCCGTGATTCTCGGGGCGATTCAGGGTTTGACCGAATTTCTGCCGATCAGCAGTTCCGGACATCTGGTGCTGGCTCATCGGGTCCTCGGTGTGGAGGAGGACAACCTGACCTTCGACATCTGGCTTCACGTGGGAACTCTGCTCGCGGTGCTGATCGCGTACCGGAAGGATTTACGAAGCTTATTGGCACATCCGACGTCCCTGGTGTGGAAATGGTTGATCATTGGAACGATTCCCACCGGAGTGTTGGGGTACCTGCTCCACGATCCCGTGGAAAGCCTCTTTCAAAGCGGGTCTTCCCTGCCCTGGGAATTTGCTATCACGGGCATTGTGTTGTACTTGGCGGAATCTTTGCCCCGGGGCAACAAGCGGATCGAAAACCTGCGAACTTCGGACGCCCTGTGGGTGGGGGTGTGCCAGGGGCTTGCCGTCATGCCGGCCTTGTCCAGATCCGGGCTGACCTTGGCCGGAGCCCTTTGGCGGGGAATGGATCGGACTGAGGCGGCAAAATACTCCTTTTTGTTATCTGTTCCCGCCATTGCCGGGGCGGCTCTCCAGCAGTGGGTGAGCAGCTCGGCGGGGGGGCACGCGCCCGGCTTGCCGGAGGTGCTGGGGGCAGGAACAGCCGCCATCGCGGGATACCTGGCGATTTTCTGGATGCTTAAAATTCTCGCCACCCGATCGCTTAAACCCTTTGCCTGGTATGTGTGGATTCTCGGGGCGGTGGTCCTCGCTCTGCAGTGGAACGGCCGCTTGTGACAAAAAAAGCTGCGGGTTGGCACGGCCATCCCCGCGGCTTTTTATTTTTATTTGATACGCGCAGTCCAGAGAACGACCCGAATCCGCCGAAGCAAATCGATCAACAAGGAGAGGGCGATGGCGGCCGCAATCAGGAGAACCCAGAGGGCGATAGATTCCAATGACAACTGGAGGGTGTCCCTGGCACTGCCGGAAGTGCGGAGGAAGGCGGGAAGTACGGGGTTCGATTCCGCGGCGGCGGTTCGGCCGACGCCCATCTGCCAGAACACCGCTGTGAACAAAGCGGCCAAACCGGCGTGGAGTCCCCGGGCGGCAAAATACGGCCCGATGCGGATATCGGTACCTGTGACCACGCTGGCGACCTGGGCGTGAACCGAAAAGCCGCTCCAGGCAATAATGGCGCTGGCCATCACCAGTTGGTCGATGAGCGGCGCTTTGGCAGCCGCCACCTGAGCCGTTCCGATATCGATTTCGAACAGTCCGCTGAGCGCCGGGCCCACGAGACCCGGGTCGATACCGAGCAAGGCGAGAAGACCTCGAATGGGCAAAGCCAGAATTGCCGTCAGCTGAGCTAGTTTCATCACTTCCAAAAGAACGGAGAAGAAAATAATGAATCCGCAAATCATCAGCAGGGTGCGTATGGAGTCATTCACCGCGTCGCCGAGCAACTGTCCCAACGGTCGGCCGTCTTCTTTGCGGGCGCGCATCAGTTCCTGAAATGCCCGTCGAAACAATTTGCCCTTGGCGGGTTCGATTTGCCGCGGTCCGAGACGCTCCTCCCGCAATCCGTAGAATTTAAAGGATACGCCCACCAGAAAAGAGGCGACGTAATGAGCCAAGGCGATGAGGACGCCGACGGCGGGTTTGTGGAACATGCCGACGGCTACGGCGCCGAACATAAACAGGGGATCCGCCGTGTTGGTGAAGGCGAGGAGGCGCTCCCCTTCGACTCGGCTGCACATGCCGGTCTTCCGAAATTTTGCGGTAATGACCGCGTCCATCGGATAACCTGCGGCCAACCCCATGGAGAGGGCGAAGGCTCCCACCCCTGGAACGCTGAACAGCGGTCGCATGAGGGGTTCAAGAAGCACCCCTAGGGCGTGGACGACGCCAAGGCCTAACATGACTTCGGACAGGATGAAAAATGGGAGAAGGGAGGGGAAGACAACGTCCCAGAAAATTTTCATGCCATGTACACCGGCGTTGAATCCCTGTTCCGGGTACACGACAAGGGCCAGGGTTAAAGCGATCACCACGATGGCCAGGATGATCGTTAGGGTTCGATTGGGAGACCATTTACCCATACGCGCAACTCACTCCTTCGACCGGCGTCCTCAACCATCATTCATATGAGGCCGTTGTCCGAATATGAGCCGGGCCCTGGGCAAAGGGAGAGAGCCTGTGGTACCCTCGAGGGAGACAAGCTTATCGATGGAAGGAGCGAGGCGGCTTGGCCGGGATGACCCTGCGGGAGATGCAGGAGGATGTGGATCGGTACATATCGCAGTATCAAGAAGGGTATTTTCATCCGATGACTTTAGTGGTTCGGTTGGCGGAAGAGTTAGGGGAGTTGGCCCGGGAGGTCAATCACCGGTTTGGGCAAAAGCCCAAAAAACCCGGGGAGGCCGATGGCAGTGTGGCTTTGGAGCTCGGGGATATCTTGTTTGTCGTGACCTGTTTGGCGAATTCGCTTCAGATCGATCTGGAGGAAGTCCACAGAGCGGTGATGGAAAAATTTCGGACCCGGGACAAAGATCGGTGGACCCCTGTGGATCGGGGGACGGCGGAATCGGAGGGGATGGCGCAATGACCGAAGGAGAGATTCGGGTGGTGGTATCCGGGGCTACGGGAAAAATGGGGCGGGAAGTGATCCGCACGATGGTGGCTGAGACCGGCTTGCGTTTGGTGGGAGCGGTGGCCTCCCGGGCCCGGGAGGACGCCGGGGTGGCGGCGGGTATGGAACCCCTGGGGATCCCGGTGTCGGCGAATCTACGCGAGACGCTCGTGAGCGCGGAACCGGACGTGCTGGTGGATTTTACAACTCCCGATGCGGTGGAGCGTCACGTTCAGGAGGCTTTGGAACTCGGGGTTCGTCCCGTGGTGGGGACGAGTGGCGTCACCCGGGAGCAGGTGCAGCGCTGGGATGGGTTGTGCCGAGAGAGGGGCGTGGGGGGCATTGTCGCGCCGAACTTTGCCGTGGGCGCGGTGTTGATGATGCGGTTTGTCCGGGAGGCGGCCCGGTATCTTCACCACGTAGAGATTATAGAAATGCACCACGACGGGAAGTTAGATGCCCCGTCGGGCACGGCGGTGAAGACGGCGGAGGAGCTGGTGGAAGCCGGGCTCGATTTGTCGTCCGGCAGGCCGGATGAGCGGGAGCTTTTCCCCGGTGCCCGGGGGGCGGCCATCGGGGGGGTGAGGGTCCATTCGGTGCGTTTACCGGGGCTCGTGGCGCACCAGGAGGTGATCCTCGGAGGGCCGGGGCAGATCTTGACGGTGCGGCACGATTCCTTGGATCGGGTCTCCTTTATGCCCGGGGTGGTACTGGCGGTGCGGGGTGTGATGGGTTATGTAGGAATGATGTATGGGCTGGAACAATTGCTCGGCTGAAGAAAAGCTGGGAGGCGGCCAGGGATCTGGGGAAAGCCTCGGCGAGGCCGGGATCCGGGGAGGAAAGGACATGCAGTCCGTGGCGGGGATCCGGGTATGGCGGGCGGCGGAGGAGGTGATCGCCGCCTTGACCGACGCTGGATGGGAAGCGGTTTACGTCGGGGGCGGAGTGCGGGATCTTTTGCTCGGACGGGGGGCCAAGGATGTGGACATCGCCACAGCCGCTCCGCCCGAGGCTGTCATGAAGGTTTTCCCGGAAGCGGTTCCGACGGGTTTGGCTTTTGGGACAGTGACCATTCCCCGACAGGGCATTGGCGTAGAAGTGACGACCTACCGCCGGGAAGGCGGGTATCGGGATCGGCGACGGCCGTCCCAGGTGGAGTATACACCAAAACTTGAAGAGGATTTGGGTCGCCGGGATTTCACGATTAACGCCATGGCGATGAGTCGGGGGTTTCGCCTGATCGATCCCTTTGGCGGCCTCGAAGATCTATTGGCCGGACAGATCCGTGCGGTGGGAGATCCTGCCCAGCGTTTTGCCGAAGACGCCCTTCGCATGGTCCGGGCCCTGCGGTTGGCGGCAGAGTTGTCTTTCGATCTCGATCCTTCGGTGGTTTTGGCCCTGAACAAACAGGTGAAGGACGTTCGCTATGTCGCGGTGGAACGGGTGCTGGGGGAGTGGCGGCGCCTGGTGGTGGGTGACGTGGACAAGGTGGCCCGGGAGTTGGCGGCGTGCGGCTTTCTGGAGTGGTGGACGGGAATGCCGGTGGGTCGGGATCGGGGTCTCCAGGTCGCGGCGGTGTGGGGTCGGGCGTGCCGCCGACTCCCCCGGGATTCGGCCCTTCGGACGGGGGTGCTGCTGTGGATGTTGGGCTGCACCCGGCAACATGCGGCCGCGATGACAAAGGCTTGGAGAGCGAGCCGCCTGTTTCAACGGGATGTGATCACGTGGTGGGAAGCGTGCCATTTTGATCCCCTTCGGGCGGAGCCCGGGGATTGGGCCCGGTGGCTGTACCACCTCGGGCGGGAGCGAGCGGAGATGGGATTGCGGGTGGTGCAGGCGGTTCGGGGATACGGGGAAGAAGAAGAGATGGCGAGCCGGGAGGCGTTTCGCCGGGCTGTAGAGGCGCAGCCCCTTTGGGACCGCCGGGATTTCGCAACGGAATTCGAGACATTGTGCCGAGCGGCTCACATCCCCCCTGGTCCGCTGTGGGGGGAGGCCGAGCGGGCTTTGCGAGAAGCTCTGTTGAACGGTCAGGTGGCGAATGACCCCCGGGCCCTCGGGGAGTACCTCGCACATTGGGTCCGGGGGCGCCGGAAGATGGAGGGTGGGCAGTGACGGAGATTCGCGGGGAGATTTTGCAGGCATTACGCCAGGCCGGGGACCGCTTTGTTTCCGGCGAAGAGCTTGGCCAGCGATTCGGCATCTCTCGCACCGCAGTCTGGAAACACATTCAGGCGCTACAGGGAGTCGGATATCCGATCGAGGCGGTTCGCAACAGGGGCTACAGATTGCGGGAAGAAGGAGAGGAGCTCCGGCCGGAGGCGATTCAGGCGGGGTTGGCGACGAACGTTTTCGGGCGGCACATGACGGTCTTGGAAACGGTGGATTCCACCAACCGCTACGCTTTCGCCGAGGCGGAGGGCGGGGCCCCGGAAGGCTATACGGTGCTGGCCGAGCGGCAAACGGCCGGGAGGGGCCGACGAGGACGTCCATGGTTTTCTCCCCCAGGCCATGGCATCTGGATGTCCGTCGTTCTGAGGCCGACTTTTCCAGTTTTTCGAGCCCCTCAGTTGACCTTGATGGCAGCGGTGTCCGTCGCCGAAGTGATTCGGGAAAGGGCGGGGGTATCCGTGGGAATCAAATGGCCCAATGATCTTCTTTTGCCGGACGGGAGGAAGGTGTGCGGAATCCTGAGCGAAATGAGCGCCGAAGCCGAGGAGATCCGGTTTATCGTACTCGGCATTGGAGTAAACGTCTTCGGCCGGGTGGAAGATTTTCCACCAGAACTGCGAGGGGTAGCCGGGTCCCTCGCAGAGCCTGGCAGCCCGATCTCCCGGACGGCGCTCATCCAAGGACTTCTGGGGCGGCTGGAGACGGATTATCGGATTTACCAAAATGAAGGTTTTCGTGCTTTTCGCGAAAGATGGGAGAGGCTGAACGTTTCCCTCGGCCGGAGAATCGCCGTGCAGACACAGTCCGGGCAAAAAATTGGCTGGGCCCGGCGCATTGACGATGACGGGGCGTTGTGGGTGGAGACCGATGAAGGGCACCTGGAGAAGATTATCAGCGCAGAAGTGATTTTTGATCCCGGATCGTAGGAGCATATAGATTTCCTCGTTGTAAACCGGTATACTGGGTGTGGAAAGGCGGCACCCCAAAGGGCTGTACTTTCCCGGTGCAATGGTGTGTTCTGAATAATCTGCTCTGAGCCGTGAGACGGACCGAGACAGATGAAAGTGTCAAAGGCATTCCCGATCCACGACCTTTCGCGCCCTCGGCCGAAAGGTTTTTTTATGGAGGTGTTCCGGGGGATCCGTCGGCGGCCGGAGGTGAGGAGGAACAGGTATGGAAGGTTTGGCCATGGCATTTCGCAAACGCAAAGGCGGTGTTCCCCTGGTGATGGTGACAGCTTATGACTACCCGACAGCCCGGGTGGCGGAGGAGGCCGGTGTCGATGCCGTCCTGGTGGGCGATTCTCTCGGCATGACAGTGCTGGGGTATACGTCCACCATTCCGGTGACAATGGACGATATGGTTCACCACGCCCGGGCGGTGAGGCGGGGGCTGCAAAATACGCTTTTGGTGGTGGACATGCCTTTTTTGGCCCACCGGCTGAGCCTGGAAGAGACGCTGCGCAATGCCGGGCGCCTGCTGCAGGAAGGTGGGGCAGACGCGGTGAAGCTCGAGGGCGGACGTGAAGTGACGGATCGGGTGGCCGCCCTGACCGAGGCGGGCATTCCCGTCATGGGCCATATTGGACTGACTCCCCAATCGGTGCAGCAGCTAGGTGGGTATAAAGTGCAGGGCAGGGAGCCGGCGGCCGCGGAAAAGCTGCTCGAGGATGGCCGGCGTCTGGAGGAGGCGGGATGCTTTTCGTTAGTGGTGGAAGGCGTCCCCGAGGGACTCGGGGCTAAAATTAGCCGGGCCCTCTCCATACCGGTGATCGGGATCGGAGCGGGGGCGTACTGCGACGGACAGGTATTGGTGATTCATGATCTGTTGGGGTGGTCCTACGGGCCGAAACCGAAGTTTGTGAAGCGCTACGCTCATTTTGCCGAAGCGGCAGTGGGGGCTGTGCGTCAGTATGCGACAGAAGTTCGGGAAAGGCAGTTTCCGGATCCCGCCCACGTCTACGATCCCGAAAGCGGGGCGACGGTCAGGTGAAGGTGGCGGAGTCTGTTTCAGAAGTGAGGACCTGGGTGAATCAGCGGCGGGGCGAAGGGAGAACCATTGGGCTGGTGCCCACCATGGGATTTCTGCACGATGGCCACTTGTCCCTGGTGAAACAGGCGAAGGCGGCCGGCCACGCGGTGGTGATGAGCATCTTTGTCAACCCGCTGCAGTTCGGACCCGGGGAAGATTATGATCGCTACCCAAGGGACATGGCCCGGGACCGGGCGCTGGCTGAGGGGACCGGGGTGGATCTTTTATTCACACCTTCCGTGGAGGAAATGTACCCCCGCGCTTTGCAGGTGACCCTTCGGGTGGGGGATTTGGCCAACCGATTGTGCGGACTGTCGCGCCCTGGGCACTTTGACGGCGTGGCGACCGTAGTTGCGAAATTGTTTCACATTGTTGAGCCGGACGAAGCCTTTTTCGGGGAAAAGGATTATCAGCAACTGAGGATCATCCAGACCATGGTGGAGGATTTGAATCTGCCGGTCAAGGTCATCGGTTGTCCCACGGTCCGGGAAGCCGACGGCTTGGCCATGAGTTCGCGCAACCGGTATTTGAGCCCGGAGGAGCGTCGGAGAGCGGCCGTTTTATCCAGGGCTTTGTTCGATGCCGCCCGTCGTTGCCGGGAAGGGACGACCCGGGCTGCTGAACTGGTGCAATCCGTGACGCAGCAATTGTCGTCGGCTGGGCTGGAAGTGGAGTACGTCTCCGCGGTGCGCGAGGAAGATCTCGGGCAGGTGGATCAGATCGATGAACCATGTCGGCTCTTGGCGGCGGTCCGGGTAGGTGACACCCGCCTGATCGACAATGTGGCTTTGGAGGCCGGGAAGGGGATGAAGCATGTTGCGGCATATGTTGATCGGTAAACTTCACCGAGCCCGGGTGACCGAAGCGAATTTGAACTATGTGGGGAGCATCACCATCGATGAGGATTTAATGGACGCGGCGGGAATCCTTCCGGGAGAGAGGGTCCAAGTGGTCAACAACCACAACGGAGCCCGTTTGGAGACTTATGTCATTCCAGGTCCCCGAGGCCAGGGAGATATCTGCCTGAACGGTGCCGCCGCTAGGTGGGCCCAACCCGGGGATGTGGTGATTATCATGGCGTACGGATGGATGGACGAACAAGAGGCAGCTCGGCACCGGCCGAAGGTTGTCGTTTTGGACGAGGAGAACCGGGTGTTGGGGCGGATCGCCGAAGAGGCGGGCGGGGAAATACCGGTGAAGTTTGGATAAGGACTCGGATAAATTCCTCCCCCCGGGCGACACTAAGGTTTACGGAACCATGGTCACCCGGGGGAGGGTTTGTGATGTCCGAGTCTTTTTCGGAACTCTTTGATGAATTAGGGCGCATCGAACAACGTTTGTCCGATGAGGGGCCGGGTCCAGAGTTGGTCGAGGAACTCGGGGCTCTCCGGGCCCAGGCGGACGAGTGGATGGAAAACTGGCTCGTTTTGGAAGATCGGATTGCCGAGCTCTGCGAACGGTTTGGTCTCGATCTGGATCTCGATTCCAGCCCGATCAACCACGAGAACGTCCCTTCGAATGTGGCACCGGAGACAGGACCCATTTCACCCGCACCGTACCCCCCTAAGCCGGAGGGGAGCGACGGGATTTCCATGGTTTGGCACATCCCACCTCACTTGGACAGCGAGGCTCTCGTGCGCACTTTCCGCAAGGGAATCGGGTTTTTTGATCTATGGATGTACCAGGAGGCTGCGGAAGAACTGGAGAAAGTGCTCAAGCAGACCGGGGATTTTCCCGTGGCGCGACTGTACCTCGCCCTCGCTTACATCGCTCGGGGGAGGGGTCGCGAAGCAGAGCCTCACTTGCAAATCCTGCTCTCCACAGAACAAAGTCCTTGGATCCTAACGAGCGTCCGTCACGCCCGAGCTCATGTGTATGCCGAGCAAGGGCGGTGGCGGGAAGCGGCCGAGGATCTGGTTCTGGCGGTGGAAGGAGGCCGGGGAGTCCCGATCCTTCATTACAATCTGGCTGTGGCCTTGATTCGCGTGGGCGATTGGGAGAGGGCCATTGAGGAACTGATCAATGTGTTGGAAGTGGATTCCCGAGACGAAGAGGCGTGGTTGGTGGGAATCGCCGTTCTAAAACGGTTGGGGAGATTCCGCTTAGCGATCTCCTGGGCTCTTCACGGATATCGGTTGTTGCCGGATTCCTGGAGAATTGGAAAAGAGTTGGCGATCCTGTTGGACTACTTTGGTCGCTTGGAAGAAGCTGCCCGCATATGGAAGCGTTTGTTGCGGCTTCAACCCCGGGATCCGGATTTGTGGAGCGGTTGGGGGTGGACCCGCTGGCGCCAAGGGGACCGACTCAGCGCCCGGGGGGCTTGGAAAAAAGCTGCCTCCCTGGACGGAAAAGCGGGTCAGGTTTTGCTGTACTTGGGCTGGGCTGCCCTGGAAGTCGGGGACCGGATCGGAGCCTGGCGATACCTGGAACGAGCGGAACAAGATGAGACGGTGAAAAATGCGGCCCATGCTGCGATGGGGTGGATCGCAAAGGCCAAAGGCCAGGGGGCGGGTTCTCTGAGTTGTCGGAACGAGCCGGCGGAAGTCGGCCCACAGGAGCTGGACAGTAAACCCAGTGGACACGGGTATTAACAGAATATATATTATGTAAACCAAACCGATTCGAACGGCGGTGGGGCTTTACCCCCACCGGTTCAATCTGCTCATTCCAGATCTCGGAGCTTGTGATACAATAAAGCACAAAACTGCTCAATATATCGGAGGGAAAGACGTGTTGCAAGGGAAGACTCCGGTTGTATCCCAAGCAGTCGTCAGGAGATTGCCAATTTATTTGCGTTATTTGCAACAATTGCAGGCTCGTGAAGTGGATACGGTGTCTTCCCAGGAAATGGGCCGGGACCTTGATATCAATCCCGCTCAGATCCGCAAAGATCTCGCATATTTCGGCGAGTTTGGACGGAAGGGCATCGGTTATCACGTTCCTTATTTGATTGAGAAGATTCGCCAGATCCTAAAGTTGGATCGCAACCTCCCGGTGGCTTTGGTGGGCGCCGGACATCTTGGAATTGCTTTGAGTAATTATAGCCGACTCCGGCGGAGTGAGCTTGCTATTGCTGCGATTTTTGACAAAGACCCCCGCAAGATCGGCCTGGCGGTGGCGGGGCTGACCGTTCAGGGGATGGACGATTTTGAAACCCGGGTTCGAGAGCAAGGGATTCGGATCGGGATCGTGGCGGTTCCTGCGCCGGAAGCCCAGGCTGTGGCAAACCGCATGGTGGAGGCCGGTATTGTGGGCATTCTGAATTTTGCACCCGCAACATTGCGCACTCCTCCCACGGTACATGTGCGCTATTCAGACGTGACCAGTGAGCTTCAAGCTCTCGCATATTATGTTCGTTGAGCCATATGTTTCTAGGCATGGCTGGGTGCCTGTCGGCGAGACTAAAAGCAAGGAATCGCCGACGAGGTGAGGGGCAGGTGGCCTGGATCAAGCCGATGGAACCGGTTCACAGGACGCGGGTGGAGGAGAAAGGATACTGGGCACAAGTGAAGTTCGATGGGGTTCGTCTCATGGCCGCCAGCCGAGAGGGCCGGGTCATCCTCTATAACCGCAAGGGGTGCGATCGAACCGCCCATTATCCGGAACTACAAAGCATGAAAGAGATTGCACAGGATTTTTACCTCGATGGGGAATTGATCGCCCCGGACGGTTCGGGTCGGCCGGATTTTCCGACTTTGATCCGCCGGGACCTGGCGGATCCCCGACGGGCGGCTGGCTTGGCGCCGGTGATTCCGATTCAGTACATCCCTTTTGATGTCCTGGGATGGGAAGGTCAATGGCTGTTGGACCGACCCATTGAAGAGAGGTTTGAATATTTAAGAAATATTCCCGCGTCACCATGGGTGGTTCCGGCTCAGGCGTGGCTGAACGGGGCAGAGCTTCTGTGGGCCGAGGTGAAGCAAAGGGAATTGGAAGGCATCGTCGTGAAACGAGAGGGCAGTCCGTATGTGCCCGGCCGGGCATCCCCCTTGTGGCAAAAGGTGAAACATCGGCGAACCCTGCGGGTTTGGGTAGGGGGAGTGGTGATCCGCGAGGGACAGGTGCGCAGTCTTTGTATCGGACGCAAAGACGAGCAAGGCCGGTTGTATTACATCGGCAACGTAGGCTCCGGGCTGGCGGCCTTGGACGCCGATGTGGTGATCCAGGGATCCCGGCATCTGTGGCGCAAGGATTCCCCTTTTGTGAACCAAAAGGATCTTCCGGGGATTATTTTTTGGGAGCCGGAGCTTCAGGCGGACGTCGAGTATGCAGAATGGACCCCGGAAGGGCGGCTGCGTCAACCCTCCTTAAAGGGGTTTGTGTCGGGTCACTGACTCAAGGAGATCTGTACAGATGTTGAGAAGGTGTGGTGGACGGGCGTGAAAACGGTTCTGCCTCAAAACCTGGGCAAGGTTCTGTGGCCCGGTGTGTTCACCAAAGGGGACCTTCTCGAATATTTGGCGACCGTGGGAACTGTTATGATCCCGCACCTCAAGGATCGGCCGGTCACGGTCATTCGCTACCCGGATGGAATTGAAGAAGAAGGTTTTTTTCAGAAACATCCTCCCCCCGGAACACCGGACTGGGTGACGCGGGTAACGATAGGGGAAGGGGAGGCCATCGTTATCGACCGCCTGGAAACGTTGCTATGGCTGGGGCAGCTCGGTGCGATCGAATACCACGTGACCTTTAGCCGGTTCCCCGCCGTAGACCGGCCGACTTATTTGGTGTTTGATTTGGACCCGAGTGTGGAAGGATTTGCCGCCGTCTGCCGGGTGGCCTTGATGATCCGGGATGTTCTAACCCGGCTCGGGCTCCCATCGTACCCCAAGACCTCCGGAGCCACGGGAATTCAAGTATACGTTCCCATCCACGGGTCCGTCACTTTTGAGCAGACACGGCCACTGATGAGAACCATTGCCAAGTACTGCGAACACCGGGCCCCAGAGTTGATCACGACAGAACGTCGGGTGCGAGCACGGGGGAATCGAGTGTATATCGACTATCTTCAACACGCGCCGAACAAGACATTGATCGCTCCGTATTCCCCCCGGGCCGTACCGACTGCGGCAGTTTCTGCCCCTCTTCAGTGGGAAGAGGTAGAACGAGGGATGGCACCCGAAAACTGGACAATCGCGACCATGGCCAAACGGCTACAAAAAATGGGAGATTTATTCGCCCCGGTTCTCGATCCTGGAGTGGATATTCGGCCGTTGCTCCAACATTTAGACGAGTTATCATCAAAAAGAAGTCCTTGACAAACCTCGTCACTCCTGCATACAAATGATAGGTGAAACAGAGATGGGAGTGGAAGCTGAGGGGCGATGGCGATGAAGCTCGAACGCCTGACCAAAGAACCGGTGCTCAAACCGAATCCCCATCATGACTGGGAACGGTCGGCGGTGTTTAACTGCGCGGTGGTGGTGGACCGAGGGCTGATTCATCTCATTTATCGTGCCACAGACCTGCCCTGTCATCAAAAATATGGGGATTACGTTTCTCGTCTCGGTTATGCGGTCAGCCGGGATGGACTGGCATTTTGGCGGTTCGACCGACCCATTTTGGATCCTCAAGAGGGGCAAGAGCAGCGCGGGCTGGAAGATCCGAGGATCGTCAAGCTCGATGATCGATTTTACATGATGTACACCGGGTATGGCGGGCGTTTTCCAGGGGATTATCGCATCTGCCTCGCCACTTCCCGGAATCTCATTGATTGGGAGCGCCACGGGGTGGTACTTGATGAGCCCAATAAAGACGCTTCCTTGTTTCCCGAGCGCATCGGTGGCCGTTATGTGATGCTGCACCGGCGTTTTCCGGATATCTGGCTGGCCTTTTCGGACGACATGGTTCACTGGACGGATCATGTCTCGATCCTATCTCCGATTTCACATACCTGGGAATCGGCCCGATTGGGCGTCGCGGGCCCGCCCATCAAAACGGTTCATGGATGGCTCCTGGTGTACCATGCGGCGGATGACCAAAACGTTTATCGACTGGGGGCGGCGTTGTTGGATTTAAAAGATCCGACCCGGGTGATTGCCCGCCAGGACGGCCCCCTTCTTGAACCGGAGTTGGATTGGGAATGCAGGGGATGGATACCGAATGTGGTATTTAGCTGTGGCCACGCCGAGATGCCGGATGACTACTATTTCTATTACGGCGGAGCGGATACGGTGATCGGGGTTGCGAAATTGGCGAAGAAGGACGTCCGCTTTTCGTGAGGGACGTCCTTGACTTTTATAGGTGGCCTTGATTAAATGTGTTCGACAGGCGGATCTGATCGGCGATGCCCATAGATAGGTGGGACCGGGGTTGCGAGCATTGGGATGGAATGACGGAGAACTGTTGATTCTCGATCAAACCCGCTTGCCGCTCGAGGAACGCTGGGTGCACTGTCGCACCGTCGAAGAAGTGGCGGAAGCGATTGAAAGGATGCGGGTTCGAGGGGCGCCGGCAATCGGAGTGGCGGCGGCGTTCGGCGTGGTGCTGGGGGCACAAAGGGCCGTGGAACAAGGTCGCAGGATCTCGGCAGCGGTTCGCGAGGCGGTGGCGCGGCTCGCCGCCACCCGGCCGACGGCTGTCAATCTTTTTTGGGCCCTGAGCCGCATGGAGAAAGTGGCCGAGGTGGCCGGGGAAGGCCGAGAGGCCGTGGCTCGGCTTGAGCGCGAGGCCGAAGCGGTCATGCGTGAGGACGAGCGGGTGAATCGAAGGATTGGCCGCTGGGGGGCGGAGTTGATCCCCCAACGGGCCCGTATTCTGACGCATTGTAACACCGGAGCTTTGGCGACGGCCGCCTACGGAACAGCTTTGGGGGTAATTCGGGCCGCCCGAGAAGAGGGAAAAGAGGTCCAGGTTTGGGTGGACGAAACGAGACCCTTTTTTCAGGGCGCCCGGCTGACGGCTTATGAGTTAGTCCAAGAAGGAATTGAAGGGACGATCATTACGGACTCCACGGCGGCAGCCCTCATGGCAAAAGGCTGGGTGGATCTCGTGATTGTGGGGGCCGACAGGGTGGCGGCCAACGGTGACGTCGCGAATAAGATCGGGACTTACGGGTTGGCAATCGCGGCCCGGTATCATGGGATCCCCTTTTATGTCGCTGCCCCGACGTCGACTTTCGACGGGTCACTAGCCGATGGACGGGCCATCCCCATCGAGGAGCGGAATCCGGATGAAGTCCTTCAGGTGGCTGGAGTCCGCATGGCTCCGCCAGGGGCGTCGGCTTTGCACTTGGCTTTCGATGTGACCCCGCATTCGTTAATAGACGCACTGATCACAGAAAAGGGAGTGCTTCGTCCACCCATTCCTGATGCCGTTCAAGGCTTGTTGCGGGGCGGAACGTGATAGATATTTGAACAGCGATGGGCGTACAATGGTGGTGAACGGTACGCCGGGCATCGGTGACAAAGGGGTGGAATGGTGGTGCGCACCCGGATCATAGGCGGGGTGGTGATCCCCGTCACGGAATCGGGATTGTGGTATGAGAATGGGCACGTGGTGGTGGAGGATGGGCGAATTGTAGCTGTCGGCCCTGGGGAGGGTTCTCCGGTGCCGGGGGAGGCAGTGGTAAACGCGGCGGGGAAGTACGTTTTGCCAGGCTTTGTGAATGCTCACGGTCACGCCGCCATGGCGTTGTTGCGGGGTTATGCGGATGACTTGCCCCTCATGGACTGGCTCCAGAAAAAGGTGTGGCCCATCGAGGATCGATTGACGGGGGAAGACATCTACTGGGGGACCATGTTGGCACTGTTGGAGATGATTGAGGGCGGAATTACCACTTTTGCGGACATGTATTTTCATATGGATCGAGTGGCGGAGGCCGTGGCCCAAGCCGGGGTTCGGGGGGTGTTATCCCGGGGAATTATCGGGACCGGTCCCGATGAAGGTCGGGGAGCCATCCGGGAAAGCCGGGAGTTTGCAAGCCGCTGGCACGGGGCTGAGGGAGGGCGGATCACCGTGACGCTGGGTCCCCATGCTCCCTACACGTGTCCTCCGGCGGTGTTGCGCCAGGTCGCCGAAGTATCGGCGGAACTGGGTGTCGGGATCCAAATTCACCTTTCTGAGACCCGTTCGGAAGTGGAGCAGATCGCGGCCTCCCATGGAAAATCCCCGGTGGACGTATGTGCGGAAGCCGGTCTTTTCGAGCGGCCCACCGTGGTGGCCCATGCCGTGCATCTGACGGAGGCGGACATCGACCTTATGGCGCGCTTTGATGTCCGGGTGGCCCACAACCCGGGTTCGAATCTAAAATTGGGGAGCGGTGTGGCTCCTTTGCCGAAGTTGTTACAACGAGGCGTTGTGGTGGGACTGGGGACGGATGGGGCGGCGAGCAACAACAATCTCGATCTCCTGGAAGAAATCCGTTTGGCGGCGTTGATACATAAGGGGGTCGGGGAAGATCCGATTGCGGTGGACGCAGATACCGCTCTCGCCTTGGGGACCCGGGAAGGGGCTCGGGCGCTATTTCTGGAAGAGGGTGCGGGCACCTTGGCACCCGGCGCGCCGGCCGATCTGATCTTCATGGACGGGTCCGGCCCCCATCTGTTGCCGCTGTACAATCCTATCAGCCAGGTCGTCTACGCGGCCAAGTCCGGGGATGTCACAGATGTGATGTGCGACGGCCGTTGGCTGTTGCGCGACCGCCAGCATCAAACCTTGGACCGGGATAAAATCCTGTTTCATGTAAGTCGGATTGTTGAAGGATTTACCCGCTGAAGGACGGGGGCCGGACCGCTTGTGGCGGCCCGGTTGAACCCGCGGGTCATACGCGATCGGAACGATGGGGGTGTGCGGTGCCCGGCACCGGGGGCCGGAGGCTGACCTCGAAGATCGAGGACCACCCGTGATAAATCGGGTGTAACGACAACGTGTCAAAGGCGTCCGGTGTTCCCTCTTGTGAGGATTCCCGGGTCGCCGGAGGGGCGCCACTCGGCTCAGAGGACGGAACGGGTGATTGGACCACTTCTTCATCCCCCCTCCCGGTGGGTTTAGTATCACTCGTTGGGACGCGGATATGTCGATTTTGATTTCCAGGCTTGGATGGTGAGGCGGAAAGCATGGGGGATCAAGACCAACTGAAGGTGATCGGGGTGTTTCGCACCGAGGGGGGCGAGGAACTGTATAAATTCGTGGATTTTCTCAACCGCACCCTTAAGGAGCGCGGACTGGTGTTCGGCATGGCCCGGGGGGATCACCCGGGACAATTCGTCATCACGGTGTATGAGACGTGAAACGCTCGGTTGTGGTGATTCTGGCCTTGGGGATTGTCGCAGCCGGGGCGATCGGGAGCGGTCTGTGGTATGCGGAGCGGCAGTCCCTGGCTGCCAAGCCCGACGTGCACGCCGCAGGGGACATGTTGGTGAAAAGAGGACTTCTTTCTCGAATTGATCGCGTGGATTATTATTCGGCGGGTCCGGTCTTTTACGTGTATACCGGCGTTGACGACAGCGGTCGGGTGGCCTACGTCTGGGTTCAAGGCGGGCAGCCGGTGATGAAGCAATACGCCAACGACGGGCTGAGTGCGACCCAGGCGATGCGAGCTGCCGCAGCGGCCCAACCGCCTTTGGTGCAGTTGATCCATGCGGTGCCTGGCCTGACGGAGCCGGGAGCTTCTGGACCGGGGGATCCGCCTGGAACCAGCTCCCAGCGACGGGTGCTCTGGGAATTGTTCGGCCTGACCCGCCAAGGGGCCTACGAGTACGTTTATGTGGATTTTTATACTGGAGCCGTGGTGCGGACCTATTTGTTGGAATCGTAGAAAGCCGCGATCACAGGGACTGGAATGTAACGAATTGGTAATGAAGCGGCGGGCTAAATATGATATACTAATTGGGCATACTGTTTATGTTAACTATGTTGATTTCCAGGAACCCATCATGAGGGAGACGGCTGAATGTCGAGATTTCGCTTTCTTGTGGCCGGCCTTGCTTTTGTCGTGACCCTCGGGATCTTTATTACCGGGTGGAATCTGTACCGAACCTACGGATTGATTCGACCCGTTGAACAGCAGGTGCAAGAAATTCCGGGGGTGGAGCAGGTGACGGTGTTGCTGGAGGGGAAGGGGGCCGTGGTTCGGGTGACCTTGGGAGCGGTGGACGATTTAAAGTCCACGTACCGGGCGATCGAACAGACGGCGACAGATCGTCTCGGAGTTCAGACGACGGTGGAGGTGCGGGGTCATTCTAGCCCGGCCTTGGACCGTTGGTGGGACGAGCAACAGCCCCTCCTGTACGAAGATCTCGAAAAATCGAGTTTTCGGGACCTGGTAAAGGCCCTTGAGGATAGTGCGGCCAGGCGTCATTATCAGTGCCGGGTCACGATGGACGCGAACCGCATTTATGTGCAGGTCAGTGATCAGCGGTCGTTCCTCTATCAGGTGGTGCCGTACCGAATGATGGGCACCGCTCTCCCGTCTACGGTGCAAAAGGGGTGAGGGACATTGGTGGAAATCGCGATTGGGGCGGGCGTTGCCTTTCTTCTCTTTCTCGGGTATTTGGGCGTGAATGTGCTGCCCATCATTCTGTTGGGCGTGTTTCTCAGTGTGGCGTATTTGCTGTGGGATCGGCGTGGGCCTACCGCCGCAGGACGGGTGGAGGCCCCGGTGCGGCATACTGTGAATTTTGATGAGATCGGCGGTCAGGAGCACGCGAAACGGGAACTGATGGAGGCTTTGGATTTTCTTCGCTACCGGGACAAGATCCGACAACTGGGAATTCGCCCCCTTAAGGGAATTCTGCTCACCGGTCCGCCAGGAACAGGAAAAACTTTGATGGCCAAGGCAGCGGCCACTTATACCGATTCGTCCTTTGTGTCCGCCTCCGGAAGTGAGTTCGTAGAAATGTACGTGGGTGTAGGGGCACAACGGGTTCGGGATCTGTTCCGGCGGGCCCGGCAGTCGGCGCGAAAGGAAGGAAAGGATAGCGCCATTGTGTTTATCGACGAAATCGATGTGATCGGGGGTCGGCGAGGAAATCACAGCCACCAGGAGTATGACCAGACCCTGAATCAACTGCTCACGGAGATGGACGGGATGCAAACGACGGCCCACCCTTTGGTCTTGGTCATGGCGGCCACCAACCGGGTGGATATTCTCGATCCCGCTTTGCTTCGGCCCGGGCGGTTTGACCGGATCATCAAGGTCGACATGCCCGATAAAGAAGGACGCTTGCATATTCTCCGGATTCAGACGCGCAATAAGCCCCTCGCTAAGTCGGTGGACCTCGAACAGGTGGCCCGGGAGACCTTCGGGTTCAGCGGGGCCCAGTTGGAAAGTTTGGCCAATGAGGCGGCGATCATGGCATTGCGAGAAGGGCGGGATGAGGTGGAACAGCGCCATTTTCGCGATGCCGTAGACAAAGTGTTAATGGGGGAAAGAACGGGACGCATTCCCAGCCGAGAGGAATTGGTCCGGGTGTCGGTACACGAATTGGGACATGCCATCGTCAGTGAAACGGTGCGGCCGGGCTCGGTGTCCCACATCACCATTTCTCCCCGGGGAAATGCTCTGGGTTATGTGCGTCAGGTGCCGGAAGGAGATACGTATCTGTATACGAAGGATCAACTGGATGGACAGATCATGGTGGCCCTCGCCGGGGCGGTGGCGGAGGAATTGGTGTACGGAAACCGCAGTACTGGGGCGCAAAACGACTTCGAGCAGGCCTCCCGATTGGCAAGAACCGAAGTGGAGTGCGGGTTGTCCGGACTGGGGATCGTGGATGCCGAGAATTTGCCCCAGAACCTGCTGGATGAGGAAGTTCGCCGGATTTTGGCGGAAAGGGAACAAAAGACCCGGGAGATTCTAAAGACCTATCGAACGATCCTGGAAGAGATGAGCACAGTCCTGGTTCAGGAGGAAAACTTGGACGGAGAGCTGTTCCGGCGACGTTTGTCCGAGGTAAAAGGGAATCTGTCGAATGTCGGCTGACATCTGGCGGGCGCCGGGAGAAATGGGAGGACGGGCGCCCTTTCGACAGAATTCGTCAACGTAGGCCGCGTTCGGAGGCCGCCAGTCCTCCGGGACGACTTTGCAGTCCCCCTTCCTTCGTCGTATGCTGAAGTGGCGACGAGTGTGCGGCGGAACAAAGAGGGGGTCAAGCAGCGTGTCACAAAGCGGTGATCCAACAGGGGTAGGAGCTGTCGCTCGGTTGCTCCAAGAGTCGGCAATGGCTATCCCCGTTTATCTACTGGCGTGGTACAAAGAGATCGGCATGTACGACCAAGAGCTGGCGCTCATCCTGCACCTGGTCTACATGAAGGAGCGGGAGAACACGATATTTCCCACTTATGCGGAACTCGCCAGGCGCATGACCGCCACGGAGGACGAGATCGCCGGGATGGTGCAGCGGTTGATCGGTCACGGTCTGTTGGATCTGCAGCACCGTCTGGACGAGCATACCGGTACGTGGCAGGACAGTTATGACCTGTCGCCGCTCTTTATGCGCCTGGCTCGCTTGTGGCTGGAGCGCCATGTCGAGCAGTTGCCCCGGCCGTGGGCGACGGCGGATGTGGCCAGCCGATTGTTCCGGCTGTTTGAGGAGGAGTTCGGGCGCCCGTTGTCTGCGATCGAAATTGAACAATTGATCCAGTGGATCGATCAGGACGCTTACCCGGAATGGATGATTCAGGAGGCCTTGAGGGAGGCGGTGTTGTCGGGGACGCTGAGTCTGCGCTACATTGACCGGATCCTTTTAGAGTGGCAGAAAAAAAACATACGCTCACCCCGGGATTTGCATCTGCATCGCCAGCAGTTTCAACAGCGCCGGCGCCCCGGGAGAGAAGGGGGCAAGGCGGCGCGAAAAGCGGAACCGGGATTCGGCCCGGGGGCAGACAGCAATCAGTCGAAATACGAGGCGTTTTACAAGCTGTATAAACGAGATACCCATGATTCCACTCCGTAGGGATGATGGGAAGAAACGAGGCGGCCGAAGGGCCGCTACTTTTTTATGCGGAATCGGAACGGGCGACAGGTGACGGCAGGTTGCCCCTGCCCGTGCCCTTTCGCCCGCTCCCCGCTCCTTATGCCCTTGTCCGAGAGCCGGCTATGGCTGCACGGCAGTCCCTCATCCCAAGGCCCGCCAGACCCTCTTGGTGCTGCCCAATGACCCCTTACTTCTTAAAGAAATCCCGATTCTTTTGGATGAACTCTTTCTGATCATCCGGAACGAAGTCCTCTTGATAAATCGCCGAGACCGGGCAGACCGGCTCACAGGCTCCACAGTCAATGCAGGTGTCGGGATCGATGTAATATTGATCTTCCCCTTCGTGGATGGCGTCCACCGGACAAACCTCCACGCACTCGGCGGCCTTTTCGTCGATGCAAGGTGATGTGATGACGAATGCCAACGCTGTTCCCTCCTGATCTATAGTGGACTGCAACCTTCATTATAGCAAAATGGGACTGAATATCGACGGGTTTCCTCTGTATTATCGCGCGGGGTTTGCAGAAACATGTACCCATGCCCTCGCTGAGGAAGACTGCCGAACGGTAGCACAAAAATTCACCGGGACCCTTGAATATCTCCGAATTGTTGAAGTATAATTACGGCGATGCTATTATTGGTAGCCATGATGCTAGGAATAGTTGCATCGAAGGGAGGGGAGGGAAAAGGTGAGGGAAAGGGAACGTTGGGATTTGGAGCGGGTGGGACGCCGAATTTCTGAGCGGCGTAAAGCCTTGGGGTGGAGCCAGGAATTCCTTGCGGACCGGCTCGGGGTGAGCCGCCAGTTCATCGGCGCGCTGGAAGCGGGGCGAAGCTGGCCCTCTGTGCCCGTGGCCCTGGAGTTGGCCAGGGTTCTGGGCACGAGTGTGGAGGCATTGTTTGATCCCCAGGAGGCGGGGGATATCGTGTGGGGCGATCCGGAGGTTCGGGCAACTGTGGGAACCCGGGTGCGGTTCGCCCGGGTCGATGAACGTGTCGTGGCCTATCCCCTTTACGGGAGAGAGGCCGCGTCTTCGGCGGACGGCACCATCAGTCCGGCGGGCCGGGCGGAGGCGTTTTCTCCGGAGTGGGTGGAGGCGGCGGACCACACTGTGGCCGTAGCGGGGTGTGATCCGGCATTAACCGTGCTCCGGGATTGGGTGGCCCATCGCGGTCGCCCGCTCAGGGTGGCGACTTTGCCCTGGGGGAGCGAGCCTTCGATGCAAGCGCTTATCGGGGGTCGCGTGCATGTGGCGGGCGCCCACGGGACCGGGAATCTCCTTTCCTTGCCGGGCATGCAGGATGAGGTCGGTTTACCGGGAGGAGGGTTGGATGCGGGATCGGCCGAAGCTCACAGAGGCGAGTTACGAACAACACGTCAGTGGGCCCGGATTCGATTTGCAGCCTGGGAGGTTGGGATTGCAGTATTACCCGGTAATCCTCGCGGGGTGAAAGGGCTGGAGGACTTGTTCCGACCGGAGCTGCGCTGGGTGCGGCGGCCGGCGGGAACTGCTGTGGCACGGGTATACGCCCGGGTGACAGAGGATCGGCGGGAGCCGGTGACCTGGACGGCGGCGGTCGCAGAAGACCACCTCCGGGTGGCGGAAATGATCTTCTTCGGGATGGCCGATGCCGGTCTCACCACCTCCTTTGCGGCTCACGTCTTCGGACTTTCCTTCGTCCCCGTGGAGGTCCACCATTTCGATTTACTTGTACCTCGGCCGAGGCTGCGGGACCCACTGATCGGCGTTCTCGTCGATGTGTTGCGCAGTGGCGGGTTCCGCCAGCAGATGGAAGCGTTGTGGGGATATGATGTCTCCCACTTGGGAGACATGGATGAAATGGAGGCAGGGGAGGAACGTCCATGATGAGAATTGGCAGAGGGGGCATTCGCCTTGTCTTAGGGGTGCTTCTCCTCTTAGGATGGGTCGGTGTAGCCGGGTGCGGTTCGGCGCAACCGGCTGGCAGTTCCGCGGGTTCGGCGGAGAGCGGTTCGAACCAGGCCGCAGCTCTCAACGTCTTTGCCGCGGCTTCGTTGACGGCGGCGTTTCAAGATATCGGAAAGCGCTTCGAAGAACTTCATCCCGGCACCCGGGTTCACTTCAACTTCGGGGGCAGCCCCACGCTGTTGACCCAGATTGCCCAAGGGGCGCCGGCGGACGTGTTCGCGAGCGCAGACATGGCGAACATGGAAAAAGCCAAGAGCAAGGGCTTGGTGCAGGGGGACAAAATCTTCGCCAAGAATTCTTTGGTCTTGATCACGCCAAAATCAAATCCTGCCGGTATCCATCAGTATCAAGATCTCACCAAAGCCAAACGTGTTGTTTTGGGTGTAAAAGATCTGCCTGCCGGGAGTTATGGCCGCCAATCTTTACAAAAAGCGGATAAGGTATACGGGCCGGGATTTTCCAATGCGGTGCTTGGGCACGTCGTTTCTGAAGAGACGGATGTCAAACAAATCGTGAACAAGATTGCCCTCGGGGAGGGGGACGCGGCTTTTGTGTACGCCACAGATGTCGATGGGTCGGCGGGCTCCAAGGTCCAGATTATCCCGGTACCGAACCCGGTGAACGTGACGGCCACTTACCCCATGGCGGTGGTGACCCGGTCTGCCCACCCGGATCTGGCCGGTGAATTTGTCAATTTTGTCTTGTCGAAAGAAGGACAGGCCAGTCTGCAAAACCATCATTTTCTTCCGGCCTCATAACGCGATGGAGTGCGAAAAGGGGAGGGGGGCAAGGGATGAAATTCAGTCCATTCATGTCGAGCGGTTCGGCTCCACAAGGGCCGGACTCCCAGTTGCGCGCCTCCCCGGACGGTGGGGAGAAACGACGCTGGAACCCGCAGCTTATCTCTTCTCTCACCGCAGTCCAGAGCAGTTTTGGTCTCGTCCTGGTCTTGTTCTTATTCCTTCCGGTCCTGAGCCTGTTTCTTTCTGTGACGCCTTCCCGGTTTGTGTCCGCCTTGGGGCAGGAGGTGGTCAGGGACGCTTTAGGGCTAAGTTTCCGCACCAGCGTGATCGCCCTGTTTCTCGTAGTGCTCTTTGGTACTCCCTTGGCGCATCGTCTGGCGACGGGAAGGAAGTTTTTCGGCCAGGCCATAGTGGAGGCTTTGTTGCAACTGCCTTGGATTACACCGCCTGCCGTGGCGGGGTTGGCCTTGCTCATGGCCTTTGGCCGGGAGGGCCTTGTCGGCAGACTGCTGGCAGACTGGGGAATCGCACTGCCTTTTACCACCGCGGCTGTAGTGGTGGCCCAGGCTTTTGAGGGATCGGCCTTCTATGTACAGAGCGCCCGGCAGGCCTTCACCGGAGTGGATCGGCAGCTGGCGGAGGTGTCTCGAACTTTGGGGGCGGGGCCTTGGAGGACTTGGCTGCGTCTGGAGTTGCCCATGGCGCTGCCGGGTTTGGTCGCCGGGGCGGCGATGGCCTGGGCCCGGGCTTTGGGCGAGTTCGGGGCCACGATGCTATTCGCTGGCAATATGCAAGGATTGACGCAGACGATGCCATTGGCGATCTATACGGTGATGGAGAAAGACATGGACGCGGCGGTGGCGATGGCGATCGTTCTGGTCATCGTGGGCTTCGGGTTGTTGTGGATGTTGTTTCGGTTGGGACAGCGAATGGCCTGACGGGGGATCGGGGAACCCAGATTGCCCGGAGACAGGGGAGGGACGACGATGTTGGAATTCGAATTGGAGATGCCGTTGGCCTCCTTTACGCTCCACGCGGAGGGGCGGGTGGATCCCGGGATCACGGCCGTCCTCGGGCCGAGCGGGGCGGGGAAAAGCACGTTGCTGCAATGTTTAGCGGGTCTGGCTCACCCGGTTTCGGGGCGCATTCGCTTGGGAGAGCGGATTCTGTATTCTTCGAACGGGCGGATTTTCGTCCCACCCGAACACCGGGGAGTGGGCTATGTTCCTCAGCAGTACGCCCTTTTTCCCAAAATGACAGTGTTTCGCAATGTCGAATACGGGCTTCGAGCCCGGCGGGTCCCCAAGGCCCGGCGAGAGGTGAAGGTGGAAGAGATACTTCGCAGGCTGGGCATCGGACATCTGGCCAGGCGCCTCCCGGCTCACCTGTCCGGCGGGGAGGCCCAGAGGGTCGCCCTGGCCCGGGCACTGGTCATCGATCCCGATTATATCTTGTTGGATGAACCTTTGGCAGCCCTGGATCCAGAGACCCGGGAGGCGGTTCGGAAGTTCCTTCGCGGCGTGTTGAGTGATGCGTCTTGCCCCGTCTTGTTGGTTACTCACGATGTGGAAGACGTGCGCCGGCTGGCGGACCGGGTGATGGTGATCCATGAAGGGCGAATCATTTTTTATGGTGGGGTTGAACAATGGGAGAGGCAGGGGATCCCTGCCTCTACCCGCCGAGTGGAGTGAGCACAGAGAGGGGTTACCGCCGCCGGGGCGGGAACCACGCCGTTTTGAGAATACGCAGGTTCAGGGCGATGAATCGGATGAACTGCACGATCTTGCATTTTCGCAGGAAGAGGGTTCGTCGTGTCGGTTTCATGGTTTTGATCAGTTCCATGGTTGCCCGTCTCCTTTCGGGGTGGGCCGACCTTTGTTATTCGGGAATCAGGCTCCATCCCGGATTTCCTTTCATTTTATAGAGAAACAGGGTATGAAGAGTCCGCTTGATCCAGGCGCCGGCCAAACCGATTTCCATGACACTCACGTCCAGGTCCCGACCGTATTCCGGGTAGCGCTTGTAATCGGGAACCACCGGATACATCACGATGGAGGCCGCCGACCCGTCCCACAGGGATTTGCCGATGGAAGCGATGCAGGCCCCGGGCATCTCGGCCATTGATTCGTGATGGGAAGGTTCCTTGCCCCGGATGAGGTCGATGACGTTCTCGGCCGCCACCCGGCCGATGATGCCCGACGCCATTCCCGTGCGCGGCGGTGAGGCGGTGATCTGAACGCCGTTGCGATTGACATAGGGCTTTGAGATCGGTCCGGGAGGGGCAAAGGCGATGCCGGCGGCGAAGACATTCTTGTACAAGGGCGACTGATACGTGCCAGGCCAATCGTCGGCGGTGACTTCGGCGGGGTTCTTGCCGTAGTTCCCGTCGACTAACATGAATCCGCCGGGATTGGTCATCTTCGCTGTGATGTCTTGGCCGTCTTTGTCGATATATTTGACCTTGGTCCCCTGAAACTGGGGGATCAGCATGGCAAAATCGTATTCCGTTTCTCCTTGTTCTCCTTCGTAATTCTCCCAGTAAACTTTCCCCTTCTCCACGTGGGTGACCGCGGTTTGCACCTGGTAGTAAATTTCTTGTTCAGCAAATAGCGAGCGGGCGAAGGTTTCCGAGTCCATGATGTAGCCGTATTTTCGGGCGGTGATTCCGCCTACGCCCAGATCCCCCAGCTTGGGTTCATTGCTGATCCACATGATCTTCGCTTTATCACGCAAACCCCGTTTGACCAAGTCATTGTGAATGTTCGTGATATACTCCAGTGCCGCGCCCTGACAGGTGGCGGTCCCGTGGCCCGTCCCCACCAGAATCTTGACCCGATCGCCTTTCTCCATCCGCTGCACCGTCTCGAGGTAGGCGTCCCGGGCGAGCTTGGCATGATGAATGTTGCAAATAGACTGGGTGGTGCCCTGGTCCGGTCCCAATCCCGGGGTACCTTCAAAATTAAGGTGGGGGCCGGTGGCATTGATCAGGTAATCATAAGGGACTTTCTCGAGGTTTCCCTCCTTGTCTTCGGTTAGCACGTACTGTTCGTCGGGATGGATCTCCCGCGCCCAGGCTTGAAGAAAATGGATGCCGTGCTTGTCGTACATGGGCGCGAGTTCAAACATTGTTTTCTCGGGAGCCATCCGTCCAATGCCCACCCAAACCAGGGAAGGGATATACGTGAACCGCGGCCATGGGCTGACCACGGTGACGTCGTGTTCGTGGCCCAGTTCTTTTTTGAGGTACAATGCGGCCGTTTGACCCGAGAACCCCGCGCCGAGGATCACGACTTTGGCCATGTTGAACGCCTCCTCTCCTATTGTCGTCTGTGATGTATCCTCTCGGGCAGCAACAACGTTTTTACATCAACTTGATGATAGCCTCTGGCAGTGGCAAAAGAAATCAGGGATTATCCCCATTTTTGTGTCGTCTCCAGCAAAAATCTCATCCGCCACGCCGGGAGACAGAGCCGTGGCGGAAGGAAATTGGCATGTTTTCCTACAATCATGGTCCTCTGGTGCGATCGTACTGTAAGTCTGATCATAAGCCAATAAAAACGTAAGGATTTTTCCCGATATAGTAATTATAATTAACGTGAACATAACACTAGGTGTGGAAAAGACCAATCTCAGGGGAGTGATGACGTTGAAAGGGTGCGAAAGGGTGGGGAGCTCAGTCTCGGCAACCTGCGGCGTGGAAGGGAGCGCGTCCCGGGGGAGATCGGTGGAAGGGCTGTCTGAATCGATAATCGAGAAAGTTAAACGCCACCCGTGTTACAGCGAGGAAGCTCACCACTTTTTCGCCCGGATGCACGTGGCGGTGGCTCCGGCGTGCAATATTCAGTGCAAATATTGCAACAGGAAATACGATTGTATGAACGAAAGCCGGCCGGGTGTCACCAGTGAACTTCTTACTCCGGAAGAGGCGACGCAAAAAGTATTGGCGGTGGGATCGGTCATCCGCAATACCACCGTCGTGGGCATTGCAGGACCCGGGGATCCTCTGGCGAATCCCCGACAGACGTTCCGCACCTTCGAGTTGATCCGCCAAGCGGCGCCGGACATGAAGTTGTGTCTCAGTACCAACGGTCTGGCGCTCCCCGACCACGTGGACACCATCCGAGAGCTGGGGATCGACCACGTGACCATCACCATTAATGCTGTAGATCCTGAAGTGGGCCAGCATATCTATCGATACGTAACCTGGCAGGGCAAGTTGTTGACAGGTATTGAGGCGGCCCGGCTTCTGTTGGAGCGGCAGATGGAGGGCATGAGGGAACTGGTGAAAGCCGGAATTCTCATTAAAGTTAACTCTGTGTTAATTCCGGGTTTGAACGATGTCCATATGGCGGACATTTCCGCGGAGGTCAGGAAACGCGGAGCTTTTCTGCACAACATTATGCCGTTGATCATCGCTGACGGGTCCGATTTTCAAAAAGAAGGCCGCAGGGCGGCACTGCCGGAGGATGTGGCAGCGGCCCAGGAACGGAGTGGCGCCGGTGATCGTCTCATGCGCCACTGCCGGCAATGCCGGGCGGATGCTGTCGGGCTGTTGGGAGAAGACCTCAGCGGCGAATTTACAAAGGAAAAATTCCGTCAGATGTCTGCTCAATATGATCCGGAACAACGTAAAAAACTGCACATGGAGCTGGATCGCCGGATTGAAAGGATGTCCGCCGCACGCAGGGCAGCGGCTGCCAATTTGCGGATTTCCAGAACGGATGAATTTCTGCCGTTTCGGGTGGCGGTGTCCACCTCCGGAGGGAACAAGGTGAATCTGCACTTCGGTCATACCAAGGAATTTCAAATTTATGAAGTCTCGCCTACGGGGCTCAAGTTTCTCACGGCTCGCAAAGTCGGGAATTATTGTTCGGGCATCGAAACCTGTGGGGAAGGAGAAGGGCGGATCGACGAGATCGCTCGCATGATTGCAGATTGCCGATATGTGTTGTGTACCCGAATCGGGCCCGGGCCGAAGTCGGCTCTGGAAGAGATGGGGATTCAGGTGGTTACGGGCTACGGGCCGGTGGAACAAGAGCTCTTTCGGTTGGCCGATCTGCATGCCCAGGATCAGGTTGGGATAGAAGCGTAGCATGCGGCGGCCTGTTGAAGGGGTGCCGGGTGACGGCCATAGGGGAAAGGCGGGGTTGTATCGTGAGAGTGTACTTCTGCGACTCTACATTGCGCGACGGAGAACAGGCCCCGGGAGTCGCTTTTCGCCGGGCGGAAAAAATCGCCCTGGCACAGCTTTTAGATGAAGTGGGGGTCGACGAAATTGAGGTGGGCGTCCCCGCCATGGGCGGACGGGAGGAAGAGGACCTGGCAGAATTGATCTCTCTGCCCATCAGAGCGCGGCGGGTGGCTTGGAACCGGATCAGGTGGGAGGATATTGCCGCTTCCCTTCGATGCGGGGCCTCCCGCCTCCATATGGCTATGCCGGTCTCCGATGTCATGCTGCACAAAAAACTGTCCGTGTCCCGGGAGGAAGCCCTGTTTCAGCTCCTGGCGGTCGTCGAGGAAGCTTGTTCAAGGGACAGCCAGATTTCGGTGGGGTTTGAAGACGCCTCCCGGGCCGACCCCCTGTTTTTGTCCCGGGTAGTCAGGGCCCTGGAGCCCTACCCCATCCTTCGATTTCGGGTGGCCGACACCTTGGGAGTGCTGACTCCCTTTTCGACCCGGGAGTTGATTTTGCGGTTGAAAGACGCAGGGGCGAAAAGCCTTGAGTTTCACGGCCACAACGACTTGGGATTGGCAGTGGCCAATACCCTGGCGGCTGTAGAAGCCGGGGCTGATTGGGTGGGCACCACCGTGCTCGGGTTGGGGGAGAGGGCGGGTAATGCGGCTTTTGAGGTGGTGGCTGTGGCCGTCCGGCGGTTGTTGGGCAAAGAGGTGCACATCCGGCTGCCTCTGTTGCGCCGCCTGGCCGAACAGGTGTCCGCAGCATCCGGGATGCACATCCCCCTCCAGGCCCCGGTGGTGGGTGACCGAGTATTCACCCACGAGTCGGGCATTCACGTCGATGGCGTACTCAAATCCCCGGAAACCTACGAACCCTACCCTCCGGAGTGGGTCGGGCGGGCGCACTCGGTGGTGTTCGGGAAACATTCGGGACGAAATGGGCTGCGCCGAATTCTGGAAGGGCGCGGGTACCTCCCCACCGCCGACCAACTCGACGCTCTTCTTGAGGAAATCCGCCTTCTGGCCGTCGTCCAAAAGCGATTTCTCAGCGAAGAGGCAGTGTGCCGGTTATACCGCGAACTGTGCAAGTCTTCCAAGGACGGGCAAGCGGTGGCCGACCGGCTTCGGAATGAAGAAAAAACGGCCGGGTGAACCCGGGCGGAAGGAGCGTGACGACGATGTCGGAAACGTCGGTATTCTATTATCTCGACTATGCGGCGACCACGCCTCCCTCCGATTCGGCGATCCAGAGAATGACACAGGTTATGGAATCTTACTGGGGCAACCCCTCTTCCCAGCACGGGCGAGGTGCCCTGGCGCGAAAGATCGTCGAGGAAGCCCGGGAAGAGGTGGCGGGCTGGTTGTCCTGTCGCCCCTCTGAAGTGATCTTTACATCTGGCGGAACCGAGTCTAACCAATTGGCCCTGTGGGGGACGGTGTCGGGAATGCGGGCCCGGGAGGCGTACCCTCGGCGGCGACAGATTTTGCTGTCAGCCGTCGAGCACCACTCGGTCATCGCCTGTGCGGCTGCCCTCCGCCAACAAGGGTATGAGGTGCAGTTTCTCCCGGTGGACCGCCAGGGCCGGGTATCCCCCGATGTGTTGGCGCAAGCCCTGTCTGAGTACACGTTTTTGGTCAGTGTGCAGTGGGTGAACAGCGAGGTGGGAACCGTTCAACCGATCAAGGAGTTGGCACGCCTTTCCCGAGAGGCGGGGGCGCTGTTTCACACAGATGCCGTCGCGGCCGCGTCAGTCTTCGATGTCGCCGCCGCGTGTTCGGAGGTTGACCTTCTGTCGATTTCTGGCCACAAAGTGTACGGCCCCCAAGGGACAGGGATCCTCTTTCTGAGGCGGGGCACGCCGTTCCGATTTCCTTTTGGTCCTGGGAGGCAAGAGCGCGGGAGACGGCCGGGCACCGAGAATGTCCCGGGGATTGCGGGGTTGGCGGAAGCCGTTCGGGGACTTCGAAGAGAATACCAACTCAGGGGTGTGCACCTGGAACAGACGCGGAGACGCCTATGGTCGGCCCTGAAAATCCGCAAACTCGGGCTGGTGCGCTTCACTCCCCAGCAGGAGAGCCATCCCGGCATCCTGGCGGTGGGGGTTCCCGGCGAAAATGGGGACGGGCTGGTGGTCGCTTTGAGTCAGAGGGGCCTACAGGTGTCCTCGGGATCCGCCTGCCGCTCCGGGGAAGGGCAACCCTCCCCGGTGCTCCTGGCGATGGGGTTCCCGGAAGATGCGGCGATGGGCATGATTCGCTTCAGTTTCGGACAGGAGCTATCTAGTCACGCTGTAGAGGATATCGCAGAACGATTTGCAGCCACTTTGCACGCCGTTCGGGTTTAACCCTGTCCTTCTTCGGTTCATCTCTGCGGAAGCGAGGGTGACGGTCGTGAATGTGGGATTGCTGAGCGCGAGAGGTCTTCTCACCCGGATTGTAACAGCAGTGGCAGAGGAAGACGGGCACATGGTGTTCAACAGCCGGTATTGGTCCGTCTTTGAAAAGAGTGCCCGAAACGGCTTGTTTGATTTGTTGATTTTTGACTGTCCGGGGACATGTCCTTTTCCGGACATCCGCTGCCTGATCTTGACCCGATCGAAAAAAATTCCCACCGTGGTCATCGGGCCCTCCCGGGAGTCCCGGATGGGGAAGCATCTGAACCGGCAAGGCTCGCAGGTACTGCCCGATCCGTTTTATCCGCAGGAGCTTCTCGATATGGTTCGTCACGTCGCGGAAAACGTCAAAGTTGTCCCCCCGTCCTGCCGACCCTCCCCGGATACTTCTCATGCGATGGGCGTGCAGGGCACGTTGGTGGAACTGTCCCCCGGGCTGCTCCTCGACAAGTCTTTCCGGTGCCTCTGGTCGGGCGGGTTGCGGATCGATCTCTCTCCCCGGGAGTACCGGTTGATGGAATGCCTCCTGGCGCGAGAGGGCCAAGTCGTGGATTATGACACGTTGTTGACGGAGATTTGGGGTGCCGACAAGGGGGGATACGACGGTCTGTACGTGGTGGTCCGCTCCTTGAGAAAAAAATTGCATGTACATCCTGGTCGGGCCTGTACGATTGAGAACAAGTATGGCCACGGCTATCTGTTCAGTCGATCGGTCTTGGAACGAGAGAACTGCCATTCTTCAGGCACGTGATTGTTTGCACAAGGATAGAAATCTGACAAAACAGGTTCTCATATGTAATGATATATAACGACTATGGTGATATCATATGACCGAAAAACCACCACACCGGGTGGAAAGGAAAGGAGTCGTATCCATGAGGCAGATTGCATTTTACGGCAAGGGTGGAATCGGGAAGTCCACCACCTCCCAGAATACCATCGCTGCTCTGGCGGGGATGGGCAAAAAGATCATGATCGTGGGATGTGACCCCAAAGCGGACGCCACGCGGCTGATTCTTCATCAAAAATCTCAGGAGACGGTGTTGCATCTGGCGGCGGCCCGGGGTTCGGTGGAAGACCTGGTCCTGGACGATGTGCTGCAGACGGGGTTTCGGGATATCAAATGTGTGGAGTCCGGCGGACCGGAGCCCGGGGTCGGATGTGCCGGACGGGGCATTATTACGTCAATCACTTTCCTCGAAGAGCAAGGAGCCTATGAAGGTCTCGACTACGTGGTCTACGACGTGTTGGGCGACGTGGTGTGCGGCGGGTTTGCGATGCCGATCCGGCAAAACAAAGCCCGGGAGATCTACATCGTGACCTCCGGCGAGATGATGGCCATGTACGCCGCCAACAACATCTGCAAAGGCGTTCTGAAATACGCCCACAGCGGCGGGGTGCGCGTGGGAGGACTGATCTGCAACAGCCGAAAAGTCGACCGGGAACTGGAGTTGATTGAGGAGTTGGCCCGTCGGCTGAACACCCAGGTCATCCACTTCATCCCCCGGGACAACATCGTCCAGCACGCCGAGTTGCGCCGGATGACGGTGGTGGAATACGCGCCGGATCATCCTCAGGCAAAAGTGTATGAAGAGTTGGCTTCGAAAATCGACAAAAACCGTCAACTGTCGATTCCGACACCCATTGGCATGGATGAGCTGGAGGAACTGTTGCTGGAGTTCGGCGTCATCGAAGACGAAGAGACCCAGCTGCGCAAACTCGAGCAGATGGAGCAGGAGCAAGCGGCGAAGGAAGAACAAGAGGCGGAAAAACTCGCGGCCAACTGACGATGCGGGCCATATGGAGCTAAAGGCGCAGGGGAAAGGGGGCGCGGAGTGTGAGCAGTGGAACAACGATTGAAGAAAAGCGCAAAATCGTCGACGAAGTGCTGACGGTTTATCCAAAGAAAACGCGGGAAGAGCGAGCCAAGCACATCGGTGTCAGTGATCCGGAAGATGCGGGATCCTGTGCCGTGGCCAATAATGTGAAGTCGCGCCCTGGCGTCATGACCATTCGCGGGTGTGCTTATGCGGGATCCAAAGGGGTTGTATGGGGCCCGGTCAAAGATGTGATCCACATTTCTCACGGCCCAGTCGGCTGCGGTCAATACAGCTGGTGGTCCCGAAGGAATTATTACAACGGGATCCTGGGCGTGACATCCTTTGTCAGCATGCAGTTCACCAGCGATTTTCAAGAACGGGATGTGGTGTTTGGCGGCGACAAAAAATTGACAAAGATGATCCAGGATCTCGATCGACTGTTCCCGCTGAACAAGGGCATTACGATCCAGTCTGAATGTCCCATCGGCCTGATCGGCGACGATATCGAGGCTGTGGCCCGGGAGACCTCCGCCCAGATCGGGAAGCCCGTGGTCCCCGTGCGCTGCGAAGGATTTCGTGGAGTGAGCCAGTCTCTCGGACACCACATCGCAAACGATTCGATTCGCGACTGGGTGCTCGGTTCCCGGGATATTCCCGATGAAGGAACGCCCTACGATGTGGCGGTGATCGGAGATTACAACATTGGCGGCGACGCGTGGTCGACGCTCAAAATTTTCCGGGAAATGGGTCTGCGGGTGGTGGCATTGTGGTCCGGGGACGGGACGATGCAGGAGTTGGCTCATACTCCCAGGGCAAAATTGAATCTCATCCACTGTTATCGGTCGATGAACTATATTTGCCGCCACATGGAGGAAAAATACGGCATCCCGTGGGTGGAGTACAACTTCTTTGGGCCGACCAAGATCAAGGAAAGTATGCGAAAAATCGCTTCGTATTTCGACGATAAGATCCAGGAGCAGACGGAAAAAGTGATTGAAGCCTATGAACCGATGATGCAAGCGACCATCGAGAAATACCGTCCTCGTTTGGAAGGCAAAAAAGTCATGTTACTGGTGGGCGGCCTCCGGCCCAGGCATACGATCGGTGCTTACGAAGACCTGGGGATGGAAGTGGTGGCCACCGGGTATGAGTTCGCCCATGAAGACGATTACGAGCGGACGGCCCGGGAGGTTCAGGAAGCCACCATCATCTACGACGATCCCACCGCCTACGAGTTGGAACAATTCGCTTCACGCCTGGATATCGATCTCGTGGGGTCGGGCATCAAGGAAAAGTACGTTTATCACAAAATGGGCCTGCCCTTCCGTCAAATGCATTCCTGGGATTACAGCGGTCCGTACCATGGATTTGACGGTTTCCCGGTTTTTGCGAGGGACATGGACATGGCGATCAACAATCCCAGCTGGGATCTCATCCAAACGCCCTTTGAGTCGTGAGGTGATCGAAAATGCACGAAGATAAGGCGGCCCAGGAACGTTCAGCCGCCGGGGGAGTTCCCCCGGCGGGAACGGGCACAGTGGCGGTGCGGGATCATAACACCCTGTTCAGTTGCGAGGACTACCGGCAACTGTTCGAGGACAAAAAGTATTTTGAAGATGCAACCCCCGAGGAGCGCGTCAAAGAAGTTTTGGAATGGACGAAGAGTTGGGAATATCGGGAGCTGAATCTTGAGCGAAAGGATTTTCTCATTAACCCGGCAAAGGCGTGCCAGCCTCTGGGGGGAATCTTGGCGGCGTTTGGTTTTCGCAACACTTTGCCCTTGGTGCACGGCTCCCAGGGATGCGTGGCGTACTTTCGAAGCCATTTTTCCAGGCACTATAAAGAGCCCTTTCCCGCCGTTTCGTCTTCCATGACGGAAGACGCAGCGGTGTTCGGCGGGATGAAAAATCTGCGGGAAGCGCTGCAAAACGCGTTGGCTCTCTATCGCCCGGACATGATCGCCATCTGTACCACTTGTATGGCAGAAGTGATCGGTGATGATTTGGGGTCGTTTATTCAGGACTTCCGGGAAGAGGGGGTGATCTCCGAAGACCTGCCGCTGCCCTGGGCCAATACGCCGAGTTTTGTGGGCTCTCACATCATCGGGTACGACAACATGATGAGGGCGATTCTGGCCGACCAAGCGAAAGGAAAACGGGACGAGACCAGTGAGCGGATCAATATTATACCCGGCTTTGACACGTATACCGGAAATCTCCGGGAAATCAAGCGTCTGCTGGACCTCATGGAGGTTCCCTACACGCTCCTGGGAGATACGTCGGACGCCCTGGATTCTCCGGCCCTTGGAGAATACCACATGTATCCCGGCGGGACGCCGCTACCGGAGCTGCGAAATGCTGCGAGGGCCAGAGCGACCATTGCCCTCCAACGATACAGCACCCGTCGGACGATGCAACTGGTCAGCAGCCGCTGGAAACAGGAGGCGGTGGTCAGTTCTCCCATCGGGGTTCGGGGTACGGATGCCTTTTTGCAGACGGTGAGCCGGCTGACCGGAAAACGGGTGCCGAAACAGATTCAAGAAGAGCGGGGGCGCGTGGTGGATGCCATGCTCGATTCCCACGCGTACACCCACGGGCGGCGGGTGGCCTTGATCGGGGATCCGGATATGTTGCTGGGTGTGACGGCGTTCTTGTTGGAGGTGGGTGCAGAACCGGTTCACATCGTGTGTACCAACGGGGACAACGATTTTAAGGAAGAGATGGAGAGTCTTTTAGCCGGGAGTCCTTACGGCCAGTCCGCCAAAGTGTGGGTCGGGTACGATATGTGGCACCTTCGCTCTCTCGTTTTCACAGAACCCGTGGATTTGTTAATTGGCAATTCCTATCTCAAGCTGATCTCAAGAGAGGCCGATATTCCGCTCGTGCGCGTCGGGTTTCCGATCTTTGACCGGCATCATCTGCACCGAAATCCCATCGTCGGGTATCGGGGGGCCTTGAATCTGCTGCAGATGATCGTGAACACCGTCCTGGAAGAGTTGGACCGCAAGGCCCCGGCCCACAGTTTTGACGTAATCCGCTGAAGACCGACATCTTCGCCGGGGGGAGGGAGAGGGATGAAACCGCTTCACGAGATTTTTGATCAGCCGGCTTGTGAGCACAACCGGGCGAAGGGGAAAAAGCGCAATGCCGGCTGTCCCAAGCCCGAACCGGGCAGCGCCATGGGAGGGTGCGCCTTTGACGGCGCGCAAATCACCCTTTTGCCCATCGCCGATGTCTTGCACTTGGTTCACGGGCCGTCCGCCTGCCTGGCCAACAGCTGGGAGGCCCGGGGCAGCCTGAGCGCAGGCCCGGAGATGACCTGGAGAGGGTTCATGACCGATCTGTCGGAACAAGAGATCATTTTCGGCGGGGAGAAAAAACTCGAGGCGGCCATTCACGAAGCGGTTCGCAAGTTTGCGCCCCCGGCGGTCTTTGTATACAGTACCTGCGTGACGGCGCTGATCGGAGAGGACTTGGAAGCGGTGTGCGCCAAAGCGTCCCGGGAGCTCGATCTCCCGGTGGTCCCGGTGAACAGCCCCGGTTTTATTGGAAGCAAGAATCTCGGCAATCGCATGGCGGGGGAAGCGCTGTTGGAGTATGTGATCGGCACCCGGGAGCCGGAGGTTTCCACGCCGTATGACGTCAATCTCGTGGGGGAATATAACATCGCCGGAGAACTCTGGCAGGTGAAGCCGCTTTTTGAGGAAGCGGGGATCCGGATTCTCGCCTCTATCACCGGCGACGGGCGGTTTGGGGACATCCGCACTGCCCACCGGGCCAAAGCGACAATGGTGGTCTGCGGCCGGGCCCTGATCAACCTGGCCCAGGGGTTGTTGGATCGCTATGGAATCCCGTATTTTGAAGGCTCCTTCTATGGGATTCGGGAAACCGGGGAGGCGCTCCGCAATTTCGGGAGGATTCTCGGCGGTGAGGTTCCTGAACGGGTGGAGGCCTTGATCAAGCGGGAAGAAGCGAGGCTAGACCATGACCTGCGGCCGTACCGGGAGATTTTGAAGGGGAAAAAAGCGCTGCTGTACACGGGTGGGGTAAAATCCTGGGCGTTTATTTCTGCTCTTCAGGATTTGGGGATGGAAGTGGTGGCCACATCCAGCCGGAAAAGTACGATGGACGATGTGGCGAAGATGAAAAGTCTCCTCGGCGAGAGTGGCGTGATCATGGAAGAAGGTGGCCCCAAGGTGATTTTGAAGACCATGCGGGAACGCGGGGCCCATATCCTCCTGGCCGGGGGGCGCAATCAGTATACGGCTGTGAAGGGAAGGGTACCGTTTATCGATGTGAATCAAGAGCGCCACCGTCCCTACGCGGGTTACGAGGGGATGCGCCGGCTCGCCCAGGATCTCGCGTTGGAGTTGACCCACCCGGTGTACCGTCAAATTGCCGAGGGAGACGGGCGGTTCGGCAAGGGCGGCATGGAGGCGGAATCGGCTGCGGAGGAATGGGCGATATGCAAGGTTTGAGTCCAGGACAGGCGAAGAAAAAGCCGCTGTCCATCGACCCCCTGAAAATGAGCGCCCCCCTGGGAGCGGCGCTGGTGTTTCTCGGCATGGACCGGGCGGTGCCCATCTTGCACGGGTCTCAGGGGTGTGCAGCTTTTGCAAAAAATGTGCTCACCCGGCATTTTCGGGAGCCGATTCCCCTGGGGACAACGGCACTGTCCCAGGAGACGGTGATTCTCGGAGCCCAGGATGCGGTCTTTAAAGCTCTGGACAATACGATTCGCAAACAAAACCCTTCGGTGATCGGCATGATCACCACCGCACTGACGGAAACCTCGGGGGACGACGTGGAAGGCGCGGTGATCGAATACGGAGTCAGCCGCCCGGGCGGTCCGCCGGTGGTCGTGGTGCACGCGCCGGATTTTCGCGGAGGACTCAGTACGGGGTACCGCGCGGCGGTGGAAGCGGTGGTAAAGGCATGTGTCCCGCCCCGGGGAGACGGACAGCCTTGGATACCCGGACAGGTCAATTTGATTTTTGGGCCGGGCTATGGGCCGGGAGATGTGGAGGAGGTTAAGAACATGGTGGCGGCGATGGGGCTTTCGCCCCTCGCTCTGCCGGATCTCTCCACGTCCATGGACGGACATTTGGGCGATGGCGAGCTGGACGGACTGGACGGGGGGACTTCGTTGTCCGACCTGGCCCGGATGAGTTGGTCGGCGTATACGTTCTCTTTTGGCCGCACCGCCCAGCGGGCAGGGGAGGACGTGGCGGCCCGGGCCAAGGGCAGGCATGTGAATATCCCGCATCTCAACACTCTGGACGCGGTGGACGATTTCTTGGAGTTGCTGTTGCGAATTGGCGGCGGCAAGGTCCCTGAGTCGATGCGGATCCAGCGGGATCGCCTGATGGACCGCATGCTTGATGTGCACGCGCTATTTTCGGGGATCCGGGTGGTGCTCGCAGGAGAACCCGATTGGCTCTGCATGACCGAAGCGGCCTTTGTCGGGATGGGGGCGTCGGTGGTCGCCGCCGTGGCGGCGGACGATCCGAAGGCCTTTGGGTATTCAGCATGGTGGCCAGAGGGGGATTACGGGGATTTGGAAGAGTGTGTGGCCCGTTGGGAAGGATGTTCGGTGGATCTTTGGGTGAGCAATTCCCACGGCGCCAGGGTTGCCCGGAGGACGGGGGTGCCGTTTCTTTCCGGCGGTTTGCCGGTATGGGACCGACTCGGAGTTCCAAATGAAGCATCGGTGGGGTATCGAGGGCTGTGGGAGTGGCTCGCCCGGGTCGGTTCCCGGTTGATGCAGAGGGAAGAAGTGCATCCGAGCGAGTGATGCCTGGGTCAGAGGGCATAACGGGTCTTTTGGGGGTGATGGACGTGAAAGTGGCTTTTGCCACCGAGGATGGCGTGACGGTCAATTGTCATTTTGGCCATGCACAGTCTTTTGATATTTACGAAATCGGCACGGAGGGTTCGCGGTTTTTGGAAAGGCGGATGATCGAAGACGGGGAGGAGGAGGTGCAGCGAATCGATGGACGGATCGAGGCCATCCGGGATTGCGCAATCCTCTATGTCAACGCCATCGGGGCGGCGGCGGCAGCCCGGGTGACCCGGGCACGGATTCACCCGGTCAAGGTGCGGGAAGGCGAGCCCTTGGTGTCGATCCTCGCAGACATGCACCGGGTTCTCACCCACAACCCTCCGCCTTGGTTGCGGAAAATCCTGATGAGTGAAGCCGGTGCTGCGAATTCGTCCGGTCCGTGAGCATTCAAGAGTGAAGCCTTCGTTGCCCGCGTCCAGGAGGAGAAGCCCCTTTATCCACGCGGGGAACGGGTGTAGCGGCACGCGGCGAGGAGGAAGGAGGACGGAGTGTGGCGGTGGTGAGAGAGCAGCGGGGCTCATTTGTGACGGAATTGGCTCGGTTGGTTCGAGCCCGGGACACGTACGGGGTACTGGACGGGAAGCCCGATGCGGATATTCTGCAAGATTATGTGCGAAAAGGCGGGAAAAGGGATCTGATGGCAGAATTGGCGTTGGAGACGACGGACGCGGTTCGCCAGAGGGTGCATCTGTTTTATGAGGCCGTGGCCAGCCGGTTGGAGCGATTGATCGAGAATGGCCAGGTGATCAATGTAGCCATGGAGTTGGATCCCGAGGGATTCGGCCAAGTCGTGCTCTACACCGATTGGTTTGTCGTGTGGAGCGAAGGGTTGAGGGATGTCCCGCGAAGGTACCTGTTTGACAATCTGGACCAGTTAGAAGCTTTGGGGCAGTCCATCGTGAAGGAGGGGTTGGCGCGATGGGAGACGTGCTCGAAGATCGCTCATCTGTTACCGTCCTGACGTCGTCCTCTTCCCGATACGCCCGTCAGTTGCCCTTGATCGGTGAAGACGGCCAACAAAGGTTGAAGGAGAGTACGGTGCTCGTGGCGGGGATCGGGGGGCTCGGGGGCGCCTGCGCCTTGTATCTGGCGGCCGCCGGGGTTGGACATCTCATTCTCCTGCACGATGGCGTGGTCCAGTTGCCCGATCTGAATCGGCAGACCTTGATGAATTGGGAAAGCCTCGGCCGGCCGAGGGTGGAGGAGGCAGAGAAAACGCTGAGAGCCTTTGACCCCGACTTGAAAGTGACGACCATTCAGGGCAAGGTCGGGGAGGTGAGTCTCGACCCCTGGTTGAAACAGGCCGATCTGGTCATCGATGCCCGGTACGATATGGAAGAACGGTTTAAACTCAACGAACTTTGTGTCCGCCAGGGCGTGCCCATGATGGAAGCGGCCATGTACGGGTGGGAGATTTTCCTGTTTTGGGTCATTCCCAAACTCGGACCGTGTTTGGAGTGCCTTCATGCGAGGGACGCAGCCGAGGCGTGGCAGCCCCTTGGGTTTCCGGTGCTGGGCGCGGTAGCCGGGGCAGCCGGAGCCATGGCGGCTTCCGAAGCTGTCAAATGGATCACACAAAAGCGGGTGGCGGGCGGGGGGAGAGGGCTCTCTATGGGAACGCTGTTCTCCTTGCATCTACTCTATATGGATACCCACGCGATCCAGGTGGCCAGAAACCCCCATTGCCCGGTATGCGGGGACCGGCCTCATGTGCGGGTCTAGGCCTCAAGGCGCGGCCCAAACAGAAGGACTAAAATGGACACCTCGTTGTGGCCGCGGTTCTGCCCCTTAGACGCCCGCAGGTACCCCACACGTGGAAGGTACCAAGTTTCAGCTGAAGGCAAAGGTGGGAGGACGCCATGAAGACCGAAGAGGAGTTTTTGCAGCTGACAGACGCCGAGGACTATTTTGCCTTTTTTGATGTGGCCTACGACCGGAATGTACTTGGGGCGAAGCGACTGCACATCCTTCGGCGATACGGGGAGCTTCTCAACGAGATGGGGAAGGAGTGTGCGGCGCTTTGCTGGGAAGAAAGGTGGCCGGTGTACCGGGAAGCATTGATCCGGGCTTACCGGGAACTCCAGATGCGCACCCCCCAGGAGGCGGGGCTTTTTTCGGTGTTCAAAGATGCCCAGGCCGGGACCGGTTGCGCCGGCTGCTCTCAGATGTGCTCCACTTCCTCGGTAAATGCGTGTTATCGGTAGACGCCAGGGGCAGGCCCCATGAACTCCGTCCACCGCTGGGAACACATTCGATGACGGCAATCACACGCCGGTCCTGTGAAAGGGAGTGGGATGGAACATGGGATCGGTTTTGAATTTGGAAGACGTCGTGGAATGCGTAAGGGATATCCGGAATGACGGGACGTACCCCATGGAGTCCCGGGGAGCGATCCTCGCCCGGCGCGGCGACCGCGGCGTGGTGGTGGACCGGGGATGGTTTTTGCAGGATCGACTCGTTTATGCGGTTTATTTTTTATCCACCGGACGCATCGTCGGGTGCCTGGAGTCGGAGTTGAAGAAAATCGATGCTGTCGACGAGTCAGCCCAAACATGAAGAACGGCGCGCCGCCGGCCTCGCCTGAAGGAAGGGGATGGGCGGCGCGTCATTATGTTTTGATGAAAATGTGGTATAGATCTCGGTGAAACAGTTTTCTGAATAAATACGCAGACCCCATATTTGGGGGATTTAAAGGTTGCGACGTATTCAGTTGTTCGGTATAACGGACCAAGAGGGGGGAGTTGAGTTGAAAATATTTATACGCATAGCCCACGCAATTCTATCGGTACTTAGCGCTTCGCTGTTTACCGGGTGTTCAACAATCAAAGAGCCCCGGCCTCAGCCGACGTTCACGCCGTTGCCCTCTCATCCATCTTTCGTAGTCGTGACAAAATATGATATCCACTCACCTACGGTCAGTGCGAAAAAAGTGACGGATCCAAATATGGTTCGGCATATCGTTAGTGAGATCGACCAGAGCGGGCTGTACATTGCTTCACGATGATGCTGCATGACGTACCCGCGGTCGTCAATCTCTTAGGCGGGCCTCAAGCGTGGGTGGACTGGGAGCAGACGGTCCAGAACGCGGAATGGAAGCTGACCGTTTCCCCGGACCAACGACCGGGAAAATACGGCCGGTATGATCTTCAAGTCCAGTATACGGGTCACGAGGCTATTCACGGTGTCACGGTGACTTTCGATAACTCTTTAACAGTCTCTTCAGGCGCCGGCGCCAATTCCCCGGTTGTGCTGAAATTACCGGACCTCGTTTTCCCGCTGGAAACAAGGTCAGTGCCGGTCAATGTAACCTGGGTGAAAGGTCAAACAACCGAATCTGCCGCGTTTACGCTTCACCCGAAAAATGGGTGAAAGACCTTGAAACGTATTGCCCCGCTTTTTTAGTTTACATAATGTACATTATCGGACTCAAAATGGGCCTTCAAAAAAGCCTCACCTTTCCCTCCCCCGCTGGATCAATAGCCAGAGAACAAGGATTGCCAATCCGGTTGTTATTGTCGGGCAACTGCGCTCCATCTTGCCACCCGTCCGCAATTTGGGTAAAGTGAAGCTATCGAGAAGAAAGTGCCCTAAGTATACCCGGGGCATAGCCAGAAACGGGGGTGCGATGTTCACCATGCGAATCACTTCTTATTTCGATTATAATTGCGTGTTTTGTTATATCGGTCGATATCGTCTGCGGGAGGCCGCAAACAGGGCCGGTGTGTCCATCGAATGGGTGGCCTGGGCAATGCCCGAGGATGCTTCTCCCCCGCCAAAACCGGATGACTACCGGGAGGGCGTGAAGCGCTATGTCCAGGCGGCTTCTGAAGATTTGGGCCTCGACATCCGCCTCATGAGGGCAGTTGACACCCAAGATGCCCTCACCGGTATGTATTACGCCCGGGAACAGGGCGTTGAGGAGCCGTATCACCAGCAGGTCTTTGATGCCCGGTTTTTGAAAGGATTGGATGTGTCGGACCGCAAAGTTCTGACAGAATGTGCCGAAGCCGCCGGGCTGTCCGGGGATGGCTATTTGAATGCTTTAGATCATGAGAAGTATCGCATACAGTTACAGGCGGATTTCCAGCGCGCGGCACATGCGCGAATCTGGACCATCCCGGTTTATGAAGCGGATCACCGCCGGTTGGAGGTTCATCACTTTGATCAGTTGCCCACCGCCGATGGGCTGACCGAATGGATCCAACTCATCGGAACGAAAGCGGAAGGTTGATTTTGTCAGCGGCGTCCGCGCCTTTGGCGCTCAACGGCCCCTAGATACCGATTCGGGTTCTTCATTGCGAGGCGGGCAAGTGAAGAATCATGCCCGGATAAAGGGTGCCCTCCCTCGTCAAGTGGTTGAGCTGGCGCAACTGATAGATCCACTCCCTCACATCCACATCGGGTCCCGCATACTGTGACGCGATGCTCCATAGGGTGTCGCCTTCGTATACCATGATGGTTCTGTCCTCTCCCTCTTCGGCCCTGGGATGGTGGTGCAGCAAAACTCCTCCCGCTGTCCCCAGCCCCATGACAACAAGAAGCCCCGTCACAAACACGGCCCGATTCCACGCCCGGTTTGCCCGCGCCAATCTGCCCCGGTGGCGGCTTGGGTAGGCTCGCACCCCGGCCTTCCGTTGATCCACCCTGAAACGGATCGCTTGCGCCTTCTCGTTTTCGGCCGATCTCCTCAGAGGCGTACCCATCCCCTCGCCCCCCTCTCCCTAGGTATCTGTTGTCTCTGTCAGCATATTGGGACGACAATCGCCCAGAGAGCCAGCTCGTCCCCTCATCTCTATGCTTCGAATGCGGCAGCGAGAACGAAACGAATGTTCGTATTTAGTGTAGATGGAACAAACGTTTGTGTCAAGGGTTTTCGAATCATGTCGGGAAGAGAATAAGGCGCGGCATTCAGGTGTTCTCTGACTCTCGATAATCTGTCAGATCAAGGAGACAGGACCGCTCCTTTTTTCGGCAAATATACGTTTGTTTTCTTGGCAGATTGGGTGTATCATAGAAACATGAAAATTCTCAAGCCCTTTTACTGTCGACTGGAACCGACAAGAGAACAGGCCCAGTGTCTCACTCGATACCGGGAATGTGCGCGGTTTGTCTGGAACAAGGCGCTCACTTTGCAGAAGAGGCGGCTGAAAGCCGGGTACCCCCTGTTGTCGTATGGAGAGTTGGCCAGACTCCTGACGCTGTGGAGGCACAGCGAGGAATACGGGTTTTTGGCCAGTGCACCCGTACATCCCTTGCAACGCGCTGGCATCGATTCACCGGCCGATGGTTCGGGACGGGGTTCCTGGAACGAAGGCGCTTGACCCGCGATTATCCGTCTCGACGGTGTGCAGGTACGGGAGAGCAGCGCTTTGATGGTGGGAGACCCGGAAACAGAACGGATCTTCCTCCGAAGATCGTGGGACAGCTGAGAGATGGGCGCCGTGACTCTGTAAAGCTCATGCCCCAAAAGGTGAGCGTTGGTTCCGAGTCCAGTTTGCGAGATCCGTGCAGGATCCACCCATGAGAAGAGGTGATGTTCGTGAAATTGTCAAGAAGGCAGCAGGATATCCTCGATTTCATCAAGAAAGAAGTGAGAGAGAAAGGCTATCCTCCTTCCGTTCGGGAGATCGGCGAGGCAGTGAACTTGTCTTCCAGTGCCACCGTCCATCGTCACTTGGGTCGGCTAGAGCAGATGGGGTACATCCGCCGGGATCCGACGAAACCCAGAGCCATTGAAATTCTGGAGGAGGATGCACAAACGGTCGGGCCGGTCACCATGGCTCCAGTGGTGGGCCGGGTTACCGCGGGGTTGCCGATCACCGCTGTCGAAAACATCGAAGATTATTTTCCCCTCCCTGCGTCTTGGACCGGGGGAGACCCCGTCTTCTTGCTCCGAGTGGTCGGCGACAGCATGATTGAGGCCGGGATTTTTGACGGGGACTTGGTGGTGGTTCGCCAGCAACCCACCGCCGAAAACGGCGATATTGTTGTGGCGATGACAGATGAAGGCGAAGCCACGGTGAAGCGATTCTACCAGGAGAAAGATCGCATTCGCCTTCAGCCGGAGAATTCCACCATGGCCCCACTCTATTACAAGAATGTGACAATTCTCGGCCTCGTGATCGGTCTCTACCGTTCGATTCGATGAAGTAGTAGAATGAAGAGAGATGGTTTCAGCTCAGTCTAAGAACAGGAGGACGTCAGTGTGAAGAGATGGCAAGGCATGACTCTGGCTGCCCTACCGGTGGTTCTCGGCCTCGTTTTTATCATCGGAGTATTTGCCAACTGGTTCCCCATTCAAACGGGACGGTCGACCGAGGCCACGGCGAGCGGTTCGGGGTCAGGGGGTAGCTCCGGACCCGTTGATACGAGCGACCCGGGCGCACAGATTTTCTCTCAATCCTGCGCGAGTTGCCACGGAGCGAATTTGGAAGGTCAGACTGGGCCCAAGCTTCTTGGCATCGGGAGCAAGATGAACGAGGCGCAACTGGTGGAGTATATCAACAATCCGAAGCCGGTAGCCGGTTATCCACCGATTATGCCTCCCAAGGGCGGACTCCAGTCCGATGACCAAGTCAAGCAAGTGGCTGCATGGTTGGCGAAGCAAAAGTAACGCAGAACTTCATCAACAGGCAACAACCCCTGCAGAGTGCTGCAGGGGTTGTTTAATCCATCGGCTCGCCTCCTTTAGGGCGAGCTTCCACGTCTTTTGTTTTACGGCACCGATCAATACAGGTTCAAGTACTGGTCCCGCTCCCAGGGATGGACGGCGGTGCGGAACATATCCCACTCAATCAATTTCGCCTCGACAAAATGTGTAAACGCGTGTTCCCCCAGGGCATTGACGATGACTTCATCCCGGCTCAGCTCATCCAGAGCTTCTTTCAAACTGGCAGGCAGCGTCAAAATCCCAGCCTGCACGCGTTCGCTTTCCGTCATAACGTAAATGTTGCGATTGACCGGCTCCGGCAAGGGCATGCGGTTGCGGATTCCATCCAGTCCCGCAGCCAGCATGGCCGCCAAGGCGAGGTACGGATTGGCCGACGGGTCTGGGCTGCGCACTTCGATCCGGGTGCTCAAGCCCCGGGAAGCGGGCACTCGCACCAAGGGACTCCGATTCTGGAAGGACCACGCGATGTAAACCGGCGCCTCGTATCCTGGCACCAAACGCTTGTAAGAGTTCACCGTAGGGTTGGCGATGGCGGTGAACGCCCGAGCATGGGCGAGGATTCCGGCCAGGTACTGTTTCGCCGTTTCACTCAAGCCAAACTCGTCCCGTTCATCGTAGAACGCATTCTCGCTCCCCTGGAACAGGGATTGATGGGTGTGCATGCCGGATCCGTTAATCCCGAACACCGGTTTTGGCATGAAGGTGGCGTGCAGACCGAGCTGCCGGGCGATCGTCTTGACCACCAACTTAAAGGTCATGATATTGTCCGCCGCCGATACGGCATCGGCATATTTAAAATCGATTTCATGCTGGCCAGGCGCCACCTCGTGATGGGAGGCCTCGATTTCAAAGCCCATCTGTTCCAAGGCCAATACGATCTCCCGGCGGCAGTTTTCCCCCAAGTCTACCGGAGCCAGATCAAAGTATCCCCCTTGATCGTTCACTTCGGTGGTGGGATTTCCGGACTCGTCCATCTTAAATAAGAAAAACTCCGGTTCCGGCCCGACGTTCATGGTGGAGAAACCCATGTCCTGGGCTTGGCGCAGGACTCGTTTGAGAATTCCCCGGGGATCTCCGGGGAAGGGAGTGCCGTCCGGAAGGTAAATATCGCAAATCAGCCGGGCCACTCGCCCTCCGTCTCCCCCGATCCAGGGAAATATTAGCCAAGTGTTGAGATCCGGATACAAATACATGTCCGATTCCTCGATGCGGACGAAACCTTCGATCGAAGAACCGTCGAACATGATCTTGTTGTCCAGGGCTTTGGGCAACTGACTCACCGGGATTTCGACGTTTTTGATAATACCGAGCAAGTCAGTAAATTGGAGGCGAATATAACGGACGTTCTCTTCTTTGACCATTCGCATAATGTCTTCACGTGTGTACTGGCGTGGCATCGATGGACTCCTTTCTTCTCTTCACAGATATGTAACAAAACGATTCCCCGCCCTCTGACAGGGAATCGTCTCGCTCTTTAACGGAAAAACCGGGAGAGCTCGCCTTGGATCAGCGACGCCGGCCTACCCGGTCGCTCCAATTGGGCGATGAGCTCTTTTTTCAGCAACTCGTGCAAGTCCCGGTCCGTGAGGTTGCGATTCCCTTCCACCGCAAGTCGCTCTTCCTTCGGAAGGTCTTCGACATCAGTGGGTTTTTCGGCCGGTCCCAAGGCCTTTTTAATCCCCGCGATATTCAGACCTTGATCGATCAGTTTCTTGATCTCGAGCAGGCGTTCGACGTCCCGGAAAGAAAAAAGGCGCTGATTGCCCTTGGTGCGAATGGGTTGAATCAATCCCTGCTGTTCGTAATACCGAATCTGCCGAGCGCTCAACTCGGTCAACTTCTGTACGATCCCGATGGGAAAGAGGGCCAAATTGCGCCGCACATCATCTGACATACGCGATCATCCCCTTTGGCTTCCGATACTGATCACCACTGATCACGGGGTTCACGGACGGGGAATGCACTCATTTTCCTATTCATTATACCCCCAGGGGCGCAAAGTTGTCAACTCGATGTGAGTTAACGTAACTGTTAGGCCCGCTCACTTTTAGGGAGAAAGCCGGAGGAACGCAAGGCCTGAGCCGCATGCAGATAAGCAAGTTTACCGTGTTCGTAGGTTAAACCACCCTGGACAAAAACCCGGTACGGGGGGCGCATCGGGGCATCCGCAGACAGTTCCAGGGATCCGCCTTGGACGAAGGTCCCCGCGGCCATGACCACTGGGTCGGGATACCCGGGCATGGCCCAGGGCTCGGGGACGACGTAGGAATCCACCGGAGATGCGGACTGGATGGCCTGGCAGAACGTCAGCACGGCCTCCGCCGAGGGCAGATCGAACTGCTGGACCAGATCGCTTCGGGGATCATTCCACCGGGGCCGGGTTGGAAAGCCCAAAGTTTCAAAAAGGGCGGCACCGAACACCGCGGATTGCAGCGCCTGGGAAACCACGTGAGGGGCGAGGAAAAATCCCTGGTAAAACAGGCGCCATTCCACGCCCGTCGGCCCGGCCTCTTCCCCCACTCCCGGGGCTGTCAAGCGGCAAGCGGCCGCATGGACGAGATCTTTTCGCCCGACCACGTACCCGCCGGTGGGCGCCAATCCCCCTCCAGGATTTTTGATCAACGAGCCCGCGGCCAAGTCTGCCCCAACTTCAGTGGGTTCCCGGGTTTCGGTGAACTCTCCGTAGCAGTTGTCCACGAGAACCACCGCATCCGCTTGGATTTTCTTGACCAAGGAGATGGCCTGTTCGAGCTCGTCCACCGAAAGCGCCCGGCGACCCGAATAACCCCCGGAGCGCTGCAACACCACCATACGAACGGGGGCCGCGGACAGTACCTTCTCTAACGCTTCCAGGTCCACCCGGTTATCCGATGTCAAATCCACCTGTGTATAGGTTATCCCCCACTCCAGCAATGTACCCTCACTTTGACCGGTTTCCTCCCCGATCACGGTGCGCAACGTGTCATACGGCTCTCCGGTTGCATAGACCAACCGATCCCCGGGGCGAAGAACGCCATACAGTGCCAGGGCCAGCGCATGGGTCCCGGACACGATCTGAGGGCGCACCAAAGCGGCCTCCGCCCCGAAGACCCGGGCATAAATGCCATCGAGGATTTCGCGACCCCGGTCGTTGTACCCATATCCCGTCGATCCCCGCAGGTGCACATCGGCGACGCGGTAGTGCCGAAAGGCTTCCAGTACCCGCTCTTGATTCATCATGGCCGTGCGTTCAATGGCGCGGCGGCGCCGGGCAATCCGGTCTTCGATTGCTTCTGCGATCCGCGTGAAATCCTCCTGGCGATCGCTGTGTGGACCTTCTGTGTGAATGGTGCTCACCTCATTGCTGATAACGCGGCCCGTGAACTCCGCAATTCCGGGCCCCATGTTCCGGATTCTATCATAAACGGGTGACGAGGTGTCTTCGCATTTCGCGCCCGTCAAGCGGAATGTTTACAGACCTCTCGCAGCCATTGTACCACCGGTGTAAAGCCCGTGCGATAAAGAGACGACACCACGAAGATCGGAATATCTTCCCCGTGTTTCAGAAGCATCTCCGCCGCCCGGGCCGCGCCAGGCAAGTCGATTTTGTTCCCGATGACGACGTAATGGGACGTTTGCCTGCCCACTTCCATCAGCGTACGATCGACATCACTCAGTTGAAAGCCCTGGGCCGCGGTGCGCCCGAGGTCGACGACGTGAAACCAGATCCTGCTCTCCGACAGACACCGAAGAGACTCTCCCATATGTTGTCGAAGTTGTGTGTCGGGATGGATATCCGCCACCAAACCCGCCGTATCGACAAGCCGCAATTTGATCCAAGGGTGCCAGCGCCGTACCGCGGCGTCCACCCATTGCGGTTCTTGGGTCTTGTGCCGCCCGAAGGCGCACAGCCGCCGGCGGGCTTCTTCCGCGGCTAACCGCTCCTTGACGGTGCGTCCCTGCTGATCCATCCGGCGAATGGGCAGCTTGCGGCCGGCGAGCAGAGCCCCCAGTTGTAGCCAGAACATGGTTTTTCCAGCGGCAGTGATGCCGACCACCGTCCCCTGTATCCTCACCTCTCCCCCACCTCCCAGGTGAAATCCTCGGCCTGAAGAGTCATCAACGCCTCCCGGTCCGGGATTCCTTCTCGGAGGAGGCGGCGGGCCTGGCGGCGCTGGGCGCGTTCTAACACGTTGCGGACCAGGCGGGCGTTGCCAAAGCGGGCGTTGCCAAAACACGTTCCGACGGCGGTTTGTTCGCTCAACCAGGCGCTGAGCCGGCGCCGGGCGTCAGGAGAGAGCCGATACTCCCGTTCGGCCAACATGCGGTCGGCGATGGCGAGAAGTTCGTCGGCCGAGTAATCGTCGAAATGCAATTGGATCGGAAACCTGGAAGGGAGCCCAGGATTCAGGCGTAAGAATGCCTCCATTTCCCGAGGGTATCCGGCGAGCACCACGACCAGGTCAGTCCGGTTGTCCTCCGCGGCCTTCACCAGCGTGTCGACCGCCTCTCGGCCAAAATCTTTAGAGCCTCCCCGGCCCAGGGAATAGGCTTCATCCACGAACAGTACCCCTCCCAGGGCGCGCTGGATTTGTTCCCGGGTCTTTTGGGCCGTGTGGCCGATATACTCACCCACTAAGTCGGCGCGCTCTACCTCGACCAGTTGTCCCTTGCTGAGGATTCCGAAACGATGCAGCCATTTGGCCATAAACCTGGCCATGGTCGTTTTTCCCGTCCCGGGATTGCCCTGGAAAATCATGTGCCAGACCACGGGTTCCGCCTTGAGGTTCAGCTCCTCCCGGCGCCTTTGAATTTCGGCGAAAGCAAAGGCCTCGTGAAGGACATTTTTGAGGCGGTGAAGGCCGATAAACCGGTTTAACTCGTCGAGCATCTCGCGGAAAAGATCTTCGTAGGAATCCGCTGATGTCCTCTTGGCCCCGTCTTCCGCAGTTTTCACCGTTTGAAGCCGGGAATGCCCCAGGTCGACGACCTGTGTCGTCGATTTGGCCGGCCGAAAGTGCTCAGGGGTACGGGACGGGAACGCATAGAGCTGTCGCAGGGCTTCGGCAAGCGCCAACTCCCCCTGGACATACCGATGAAGGATTCGTTCCGCGGCAGGACTCGGTCGTTTTCCCGTCTTGTTCACGGCAACTCCTCCTCGCGCGTGTTGCTGCAGTGTATGCGCGAGGCTGGAGATGGGTGAATGCCTAGATCCACCGTCGCGGACCGCGGACGGAAGTCGGAAGAGGATCCGACAGCAGGTCAGTCTGACATGTCGAAATCTCGTTCTTCCCCGTAGCCCAGAATCACTACCCGGGTATGGGGGTCATCCTGCAGGAGTTCGGCGAGCTCCTCGTCCCGGCCCATCATCGCGTTAACCGCCGGCACATTTTGCACCAGGTTCTGCCACACGTCCTTCCGGGCGGCAGTTGCTTCCGTCGGAAACGTGTGGCTCGGTATGACGTATCGGACCCGCAAAAGGTTTCGCACCGCATAGGCGGCCTCTCTCGGTCCCATCGTAAAATGCCCGGATGCAGAAAGAATGGCGATTTTCGGTTCGTATAAATCCTGGATGAGCTTCATGTCCATTGTAATCGCGGTGTCACCGGAATGATAGACTGTATGATCACCGGTGAATTCCAACACGTAGCCGGCTGACTCTCCAGCGTAAATTGGGTTCCCTTCCGTTTCTCGGTAAGACGAGGTATGGCGAGCCGGAACCATTGTTGCCGTTACACCCTCCAACGCCACACTGCCTCCAAGATTAATCGGGTAAACGTTCTGAAATCCTTCCCGTATCAAAATCATCCCGAGTTCATATTGGCACACCACAAGTACTTCGGGGTTTGCCTGCTTTAGTAACGACAATCCGCTCACGTGGTCGAAGTGACCATGCGTGAGTAAGACGCCATCGACACTTTGCAAGAATTCCGTTTGTGTGTACTTCTCCGGGCAACCCGGATTCAAATCGAAGAACGGATCAATGAGATACCGCTTTCCGCCTCGTGTAGCGAAGGCATACATCGCGTGGCCAAGACGCAAGATTTTCATAACCACCCCTCCTAAAACGCAGTTGATCTGTTCATTTATGATTAGAGCAAAAAGCGGGGTATAACCCCGCTGGAGCAAGATGGTCGGACGTCTTCTCAGGCCAACCAGCTGAAGGGATAGCCTGAATCTTCGCATTCCCGGGCATGCGTAGAGACGGTCAATGGCCGGAAGGTGTCGACCATGACTGCCAGCTCGTTCGTTTCCCGCTGACCAATACTCGCCTCGATTTTTCCGGGTTGGGGTCCGTGAACCACCCCCCGGGGATGGAGTGTTAGGGATCCGGGTTCAATGCCTTTACGGCTCATGAATTCGCCGTGCACATAATACAACACCTCGTCCGAGTCGATGTTGCTGTGATAATACGGCGCCGGAATGGCCTCGGGGTGAAAGTCGTACAGTCGAGGGACAAATGAACAGACCACAAAGCCCGGCCCTTGAAATGTCTGATGAACCGGTGGCGGAAGATGGATTTTCCCTACTCGTGGTTCGAAGTCTTCAATGTGGAATGCCCAAGGGTACACATAGCCGTCCCAGCCGACAACGTCCAAAGGATGATGGGGTACCACAGCGCGGAAAATCTTCCCTTTCTGCCGAATGCGGATCTCGTGATCCCTCTGCTCATCATGGGTCACCAACCGATCCGGCACCCGGATATCCCTTTCGCAGAAGGGTGCGTCTTCCATAAACTGCCCGTATTGATTCAAGTACCTCGACGGAGGTGCGATGGGACCCTTGGCCTCGATCACATAATGTACGTTATCGCCCTCGCCCAAGTTGAGCCGATACGTGGTGCCGACAGGAATGACCAGATAGTCTCCGGGGCCGAATCGCAACTCCCCGAATACGGATTCCAGCACCCCGGTGCCCTGGTGAACAAAGATCAGTTCATCGCCTTCGGCATTCCGGTAGAAATAGTTCATCGGCTCGGTGGGCTTCGCCAGGCAAATTCGTACATCATCGTTGAACAACAGAGGTAGCCTGCTTGCAACCGGATCCCCCGATGGTTTCAGCGCCGACGTTCGAAAATGGCGGTGGTGTCCGGGCTGATCGCTGCCCTCTTCATCCATCGGGACTTGGCCAATCATCTCATAATCTCTCGCTGCCGATGGTGTGTGCAGATGATAGAGAATCGATTGAATCCCCGAAAATCCCTGGGTGCCAAACACCTCTTCGAGGTACAGACCTCCTTTGGGATTGCGAAACTGGATGTGGCGTTTCTTCGGCACAATACCGAGTTTGTGATAAAAGGGCATCACGGCTCTCCCCTTTTCCTTTCATTTCAATCAACCGTCATTCAACAACGGTGTTACTCAGCGACCCCAGTCCGGTAATTGTCAACATTACGGTGTCCCCCACTTGCAGCCACGGATGCGTTTCTGGACCCAGTTCCAGGATGCATCCAGAGCCTACAGTGCCCGATCCGATCAGTTCTCCGGGCTCCAGGCGCACGCCCTGCGAGGCCCGAGAAATCATTTGCGGAAACGTGAAGTAAATATCTTTCAAATTCCCTTTTGAGTAGACTTCCCCGTTGACCGTGGCTGTCATTTCCAAATCATAGCGATCGCCGATTCGGTATGGTTCGAGCTCATCGGGGGTGACTAACCACGGGCCTAGAGACGTAGCAAAATCTTTCCCTTTGGCCGGACCCAGCCCCACCTTCATCTCCGCCCGCTGGACGTCTCTGGCGCTCCAATCGTTGAGAATCATGTAGCCCGCGATCATGGATTCGGCTTCTTCCGGAGATACGTCGATCCCCCCTTTCCCCAGGACGCAGGCCGTCTCCAGTTCATAGTCCAGCATGGTTGTATAAGGCGGACGCCGAACGGGTTCTCCCGGCCCGAGTAAGGTATTCGGATTGGAGAAGTAAAAGACAGGGAATTCGTACCACTCCGGAACGACGTCCAGACCCCGACGAGCCCGGGCGTTTCGCACGTGCTCTTCAAACGCGTAAAAATCGCGAAATGTCGAAGGTTGCACCGGAGGGCCGAGGTGGACGGTGTCCGCAGAATGCAAAAGCGGTCCAAGGAACTGATGCGCCTGCTCTCCCGGTTCCGCTTGCGCCCCCCAGTTTGCCATGCGTTCCCGCATGAGGGTGTCGATCGTCCGGATCATCGGCAGCCACAGGTCCCAACGTTGGAGCACCTGATACATGGTTTTCGGAAAGATGGTCGGGGAAATATCCACAATACCTTCCTCCCTGCCCCAGTAAAGGGACAACTCCATGTCCACCACCCACCGGTCTGATAGTATCCACCCGGGCCGGAGGGGGGCAAAATGAGCCGTTTGATAGGAGACAAACTTCACCGGGCTTTACCTCCTTCACCAGCCTGCGGGGGAGTCGGCCGCACCAGCGAGAAAATCGATTCCACCCGGCAATAGTCAGCGCCAGCAAGGCGTCCCACGGGATCAAATCGGTGCAGGTCGATTTTTCCGTCCCGATACAGCGCATCGTCGACAAAGAGGTGGATCACTTCCCCCACGATCAAATCGGCATTCGGACCGCGCCCCAAGGGAATCATGGTTTCCAATCGACACTCCATGCGGATTCGGGCCTTTGCAATCCCCGGCACGTTGATTTTTCGGCTCGGGACGAGATCGATTCCCACCACCTCCACCTCGCTGACGTTCGGCGGGTAGTCCGCGGAGCAGGCGTTGGCCACGGCGACGAGATCCCGGTGTACGGCATTGACCACGAACTCTCCGGTCTCTGAAATGTTGCGCGCGCTATCTTTCATGACCCCGCCCCGCCGCATGATCGAAAGGGTGATCATGGGCGGATCCGAGGCTGCCACGTTGAAAAAGCTGAACGGTGCCGCGTTGACCAAGCCGTCTCTTCCCCTGGTGGTCACGAATGCGATCGGGCGGGGCAGCACCGCTCCGATCAGGAGCTTGTAATTGTGTTGGCGATCGAACCTCGCGGGATCCAGTTCCATCACTGCACCTCCTCCTGCACGGTCTTCTAACGCAGGGCAGGAATGACGTGCTTTGCGAACAATTCGAGGGATTGCATGACTTTTCGATGTTCCAGGGCGCCGAAATTCATGAGGGCCATAAAGTGGTTTACCCCAATTGCCCGATAGCGCTGAATCTGTTCAACGACTTCATCGGGGCTGCCGAAGATCGCCTGTTCCCTGGCCCGCAAATCTTCGTACTGGATGTTCTTTCCGTATTTGCGGGTGCGCAAATACAGATTGATGGCTTCTTTTGCGTTAGCTTCTGCTTCGGCCAGGGATGGCGCGACATGGACATGAAAGGCCACCGGAAGTTCCAATTGCTCGGGGTCTCCGTGTCCATGGGATCGAAAATGTTCTTTGTACGTCCGAATGACCTCGGCCAGCTCTTCCCGGGAATTGCTGTTCACGTACGCGATGCCCATGATCCGGTGTCCCATGCGAGCGATGTGTTTGACTCCCTCTTGGCGAAGAGATGCCACCCACAATTCCGGGTGCGGACGTTGAACCGGGACCACGTTTAACCGGATCTCCGGATATTGGAAATAAGGCCCCTCATGGGAGAAAGTCTCCCCTCTCCATGCTTTCAGCAGCACATCCAGTGCATCGTTGAACCGCAGCGCCTTGTCTCCCATCGGTACCTTGAACCCGTGGAACTCATGAGTCAGATATCCGCTTCCCAGGCCCATGTTCAAGCGTCCCCCGGACAGGACATCCACCACCGCATAATCTTCGGCGACTTGAACCGGATCCCGCAGCGGCAGGACGGATACCGCCACTCCCAATCGGATCCGATCGGTCATTTTGGCAGCAGCAGCTAGGAGGACGGGCGGCGAGGGGCTGACCCCGTACTCGGAAAAATGGTGTTCCGCATACCAGACGCCATCAAATCCTAGCTGCTCCGCCTGCATGGTTTGTTCCAAAACCTCGTCGAAAAATTGACCCGCCGACCGGGGAACAAGTTCCGAATAGTTGTCAAAGACGGTAAACAAACTGAACTTCACAGTGATCCCTCCCGAATCGCGGACAAAAGTCTGCGAGATCTTCATTTTTATCGACAAAAAAGCACAGCCTTGTCTGAACATCCATGGCTGCGCCCGACCCACTTCCCGAGGTCGGGGTGTTCCCCCTTCCCCCGTGGGTAGACAGCTTAAGATCGCCGGCTTCGGCGACTTCATTTCGTTTATAGGCCGATTTCCATCGGTCGTGCATTATAGAGGTGGAGAATCTCCTTTTCCCCGAATTCATCCGGTAAGCCCTCAAAACGAACGGTTCCCCGATCAAGGGCGACGACCCGGTCCGCGATAGACAGCGCCGCTCGGGCATTCTGCTCGACCAAAAGGACGGTTGTCCCTTGGTCCGCTAGTCGACGCAGGGCTTCAAACAGTTGCTCCACAAGCTTTTCCGCCAATCCTAAAGATGGTTCGTCTAGCATCAGCAACACGGGCTCGGCCATCAGACCTCTGCCAACGGCCAACATCTGTTGTTCCCCTCCACTCAAGGTGCCTGCCAGTTGTTCTCTTCGTTCCTTCAATCGAGGGAACAGCGCGTATATCTTCTCACATCGTTGCATCACCTCCTTCGGCGGCAAACCCAGCGATCTCATAAATGCAACTTCTACATAAGCGCCAAGCATTAAGTTTTCTTCTACAGTCATGGTCGGGAACAAGCCACGCCGTTCGGGAACCAGGGTGATTCCTAAACGGTGCACCGACTCCGGAGCAAGACCGGTAATCAACATGTTCCGAAACTGAACCTGCCCTTGATGAGGACGAAACTGACCCGCCAAGGTACCTAAGAGCGTGGATTTCCCGGCTCCATTTGGGCCGATGATAGCGACCAATTCACTTTGACCGATCCTCAGGCTCACCCCATTCAGTGCACGCACCGTGCCCCGGGAGGTGTGAAGATCTTGGGCGGTCAACAGAGGTTCTTTTTGTTGTAAACTACGTTCAATCGTTCGATTGAAATAGGGCTCCTTTTCTGTGCCTACATACGCCTTAATGAACTTCGGGTCCTTTTGCACCTCTTCCGGGGCTCCGTAACAAATTTGCTCGCCGAATTCGAGAACCACCACTTTGTGAGCCACTTTCATGACGCTACCCAGGTCATGTTCAATCCAAATCACGGCGATACCTTGACGACTGATGTCGACCAACAGTTCCAGTAGTCGTTCACGTTCGCTCTGATTCAATCCGGAAGCCGGCTCGTCTAAAAGCAGTAACTTTGGTTTCTGGCTTAGGGCGCGCGCCAGTTCCACCAATCGCTGCTGCCCGAACGATAACTCCCTGGCCGGTATATCGGCTAGCGACTCTAACTCGAAGTGTTGAAGAGTTGATCGGGCATCAGATTCGGCTCGACGACTGATTCCCCTTCCACCTGTGAGAAGGGCCTTCCAGAATTTTACCTTGCGGAATGAAGCGATCCCGATCTGGACATTCTGAAGTACCGTAAGTTCTGAAAATAGATTGATGTTCTGAAAGGTACGGCCAACGCCGAGCTCGGCAATTCGATGCGGTGGCATATTTATGAGCGATTGGCCGTTGAACAAGATCTCACCCTCGTCGGGTCGAGTAAGCCCGGTAATACAATTAAATAGGGTGGATTTGCCGGAGCCGTTTGGTCCGATCACCGCGATGATTTCCCCATGGTTTACCTCGAAACTGCACTTGCGAAGGGCGTAAATCCCGCCATATCGCTTGGTCAGGTTCTCGGCCACGAGTATCGGCGCCACGGTTTACCTTCCCCCCTTACGATCTTTGCTTTGGCCGGAAGAGACATGACCCCGCTAGGCAGAAACAGAATAACCACCAGCAGAAGCACCCCGAAGATCAGCGTTTCCAACGGTCCCACAGCATCCGTGCCGAACATCGGCATGACGCTGCGCAAGGCTTCGGTTAGACCGGTCAGAACCAATGCACCAATAATCGGTCCCCATATTGAGAGAGGGCCGCCCACGACGGCCATGAGAAGAAAGAGGATCGATTGCTTAAAACTAAACAACTCTGGACTGACGAAGGTCATGTAGTGAGCGTAGAGGGCTCCGGACAAAGCCGCTAGGACACCACTGGCCACGAAGGCCTGGACCTTGAATCGTCCGACATCCACTCCGGTCGCGGACGCTGCGGTACTACTATCCCTGGTAGCCTGAAGGGTGCGCCCCCACGGCGAATGGAGGAGGTTCCAAATCAATACCATGACAAGCCCGAGGATTCCCCACACCAGATAATACATTCGCAGGTCCGAATCGATCACCCAAGACCCCAGAGATAGGTGAGGAATTCCGCTGAGTCCGGAGGCTCCACCAGTCCACCACGATTCTTCGACAAAAATGAGATTCATGATCATTCCGGCCCCAAGAGTGACAAGGGTCAGATAATGACCGGCCAGGCGCCTGGTCAACCAACCGAGTAGAAAGGCGACAATGCCTGCAACCGCCAAACCCGACATGAGCGCCAAAATTGTCGGAAACCCGTGCTTCAAGGACAGGAATGCGGAAACATAAGCACCAATCCCCCAAAAGGCTGCCTGGGCCAAGGATACCAGTCCTGCATGGCCGATCAGTAGAGAAAGACCCAGGATGCAGATGGCATATAGCCCGGTCAACAACATGATTTGTGTCCAAAACGGACCCACGATCCACGGACAGACCACAACGATCACGGGAACGAGCGCCAGGTACACAGACTTTCGTCGCATGGGATTCTTCCTCTCTTTTTGACACCTCAAAGCATCATGGCTTACACGCTTTCACACGCGATCGGCGCTCTTGCCAAACAAACCGTTCGGTCGCCACAGAAGAATCACGATTAACACAACGAAGGCGATGGCCTCTTTATAGGCCGACGAAACAAAACCGGCGCCCACCGATTCGAGGAGACCGAGAATAAAAGCACCGGCAACCGCACCAGGGACGTCAGAAAGTCCTCCGACCACCGCGGCAACAAATCCTTTCAGGCCCAAAGTAAGCCCCATATCATACGAAACCAGTGTCACCGGGGCGATCACTGCACCGCCAAGTCCCGCAACGGACGCTCCGATGATAAAACTGAATGTGGCCATTGATCGGGCAGAGATACCCAGCAATCTCGCCGAGTCACGGTTTAACATGACAGCTCGGAGAGCGGCACCGGCGTAACTTTTCTCAAAGAAAAAGTACAGAAGTACGAACAGTACGGCCACGGCAACGAGAATGACCACGTCCTGCCGCGGAACGGCTCCGCCCATGAGATGATACGGTTGCCCGGGGAGAAACGGGGGGACAGCCCGGGGTTGACTCCCCATCAACAGTTGTCCCACAGACTGCAGCACGATGGACAGTCCGATCGTAGCAATGATCTGAACCGTTTCCGCCTGATCGCGAAGTCTGTCTAAAAAAACACGGTGCAACACCCCTCCGACGATCGCCGCCACCACGATCGCGCCGAGAAGAGCCAGCCATGTCGGCAATCCGATTGCGAAAAACATTGCCAACGACAGTGCGCCGACGGTGGCAAAATCACCTTGCGCGAAGTTGATAAGCCCGCAGACTTTAAAAACAGTCACAAACCCCACAGCAATCAGCGCGTAAATGCCGCCCAATGCCAAGCCGGAAAGGACAAGTTGGAGCGTGTCTGCCATATCCGTCACCCTTCGATTTACTGCGCGATAACCCACCGACCGTTGCGGAACTGAAGCATGGTCAAATCTTTATCGGTTAACCCGACATGATCCTGGGGACTCAGGTGGAAAATCCCCGTTATTCCCACGACTCCATTTAAGTGTTCAATAGCATCCCGAAGTGAATCGCGAGTCACTTCGCCTTTGATGGTCTTCAATGCCTCGATGATAAGCAGGGTTGCATCGTACGCCATTCCATCGATCGGGCTCGCGTCGATATTGTATTTCGATTTATACGACTGTGCATACGACTGGAGCACTTTCTTCTGCGGATCACTGTCCAGCAATTGATCGATCACCCAAATTTTGCTCTGGGGCTGATAAACACCTTCAGCAGCATCGGTTCCCGCCAACTCCACGAACTTGTTCGATCCCGCTCCGGAGCTGAAGAATATCGGGGTATTAAGCCCGAGTTCATGGTATCCCTTTAACACCAGTGACGCCGCAGGGGGGATCGCCCAGACCACTAGCGCATCTGGGGAGGCATTTTTTACGGATGTCAGTTGCGGCTTCATGTCGGTATCCGTCGCGCCGAACCGTTCAGAGGCTACAATCTGTATTCCATAGGATTGAGCTGTCTTTACGAATTCACTCTTTCCGCTGTCGCCGTAGGCGTTGTTCACCGACAAAAAGCCCACCCGGGTCCATCCTTTTTGTTTTAAGTAGGGTCTGCTGAACGAATCACGGATCGGCGAATACGGCAAGGGGGCCTAACCGCAAGAGCCATCCGAAAAATGTGTACAAAAGAATGCGCAGCCGGCGCTCCAGATTCATCACCAACAGCTGCAAGGCGATGACCGTCTCGCTGGTGGTCCGCAGGCGTGCTCGAATCAAGCCAAGCCCGTACAAACGCTTGCCTTCGCCGAACTTCCCTTCAATGGCATTGCGTTCGGCAGCGTCCTGCCGTTCCAGCCGTGCCTGCACTGCACGGTCCGCCTGCGACGGACGGCCCAAGGGAGGACCGCTCAGGCGAATCCCGCGTTGCTTGCAGTAACGCAGATTCTCTCGATTTCGGTAGGCCTTATCGGCCAACACAGCCTCCGGATAGCAGCCGTACCGGTCTCGGTAGGCTTCGACCGCGGCCTGCAAGGTATGACCTTCATGGAAGCCGTCCCACCCGAGGTGTTCGATCCGTGCGTACCCATCCACCAGGCTGATCATCACTTTTGCGCCAAACTCCACATTCGCACGAGCCTTGCCACGGACGATGGGACGGACATGAGGTTGTGAGATGCTGACGATTCGGTCGTCGATTCGCCGGGCTCGCTTCCGGTACATCTCTTCCTGCTGACGGTACAATTCGTGAATGACCAACAGATCATGGTATTGTCGCCGGCTGAGCGCTTCCAGACCCACTTCGTCTCTCAGGGAGGCCAGGATCCTGAGATCCCGCGCCACAAAACGCAGTTGCTTCCCAATGGCCTTACGCAGTGCCCGTGGGCTGACCCGGCGCTGTTTGGCCACCGCCAGATATGCCTTTCGTGCTTTCCATCGATAAGTGCGCGGCTTACGTCGGCCTGGCCGGCGCGCGGCATGCAAGACGTCAATCATGGCTTCCAGTTTCTCACGTGCCTCGTTCAACAGCGTGAGATCGGTGGGATAGGCAATGTCGGCCGGGGCACACGTGGCATCAAGCAACAGCTTGCCATGGTTCGAAGGCGTTTCTGGATCCGTCTGCGTCTTTGCAAGGTCGTCCGGCTGAGCCGATCCGGCTCCACCGTGATTGTCCAAGTCCGGATCGTTCGAGTCATCGGGTTTGTCCTTTTCTGCAACAATCCATTCATTGACTTGCTGGATGACGTCTGGGCCGAGCCGCTTACGAAAGTGTGTCATCAGAGATGGATGAAACGGTGGCTCTTCCTGAAAGCGCGGCAACCCAATGAAGTACTGGAGGTACGGGTTCTCGGTGATCTGCCTAACGGTTTCGCGGTCACTCAGACCCAAGCGTTCCTGAATGATCAACGAACCCAGTGCCACCCGAACCGAATAGGCCTTTTGCCCTTTTGTGGCAGACTTGAATCGCTCGCCGTAGTGTTCTTCGACCTTCCACCATGGGATCATCTGAGCCAATTTGACCCAGCGGTTCTCTTTATTCAATTTCCCGCCGAACGGAAGGAAAAAGTCATCGGGCAACAGCATCTGACGCTCAGTCGCTCGGTACACGCCTGTCGACACCTCAAGTGCACGGTTTTTGAAGGGTTTCATGCAAAATCCACGCACTTAATTTCTCTGTTAAGTGCCGAAATCCCTTCCATTACTGGACTTTTTAATCGTTCAGCAGACCCTAAGTATTCGCTGATTTTTTTCGATATGCTCTGATTGCTAACCGGGGTTTTAAACACCCATTTGCGTTCCGATGCTGGAGATGCGATGGCGTCGCCTGATCCCACGGATACGAGTGGAACTCTTTGTTCGGTGACATACGGAACAAGCGGCATTGTCGTCGGTGTCGCCCCCGCCCCGATGATGGCTAGTACGTGATCTTGTTCAACAAGTTTTTTGGCAACAACCAAAGACTCAGTCTCTTTTGACTGATTGTCGTATTTAACTAACTGAATGGGCGTTCCATTGATCCCTCCTTGCTGATTGACCTCATCCACCAACATCTCCACCGCGTGAATCTGCGGTTCGCCCCATACACTAGAGGGTCCCGTAAGTTCTAGATCTACCCCGATTTTGTACGCCTTTCCGGAGGTTCCCCCTCCTGCGTTATTATTCCCGGATGTGGATGTACCTGCAGCACCACAGGCAGTCATCACAAAACTGGATAATGCAATTGCCGCGAAAAAACGCCACCCTTTCCCCATGCAGACACCTCCACTGTTGGATTACGAACCACATGAAAAACAATAGCCCAGCCAATGCCTTTTCCCCACGGGAATCATCATCAGCCGGGCCTGTTTGCTCTACGAAGCCGTGTACCTCATCGATACACATCCCCCGCAAACAACCAGCAAAAAATTTATTGTTTCTGGACCTTCCATTCGCGATACCGGTCAAAAGCACTTCGGACAGCTTGAAGCAGGGCTCCTTGGGCCGGCGCCAAGAACCGCGTACGGACTCTGTCTTGAATTTCTTCCAGCCCACTCATCACATTTTGTCCGATCACCAATGACCGAACAAATTCCCCCGTAAGGGGCAAGGCAAAAGAGAATTCCGCATCTACTATGATGTCCGTTCGTGAATCCACGACCATCACGAACGCCACGATGCGGTATGCCTCGTGCGCGGTCGTCCCTTTGGGAAGTTCAGCAAATCCTGCCGCAAAAACATACTGCTTTTCTGCCCATCCCTCCGCGGCTTCATATCCCACCTCCCGAAACATACCCCCTTTTGTACGATTCCTCCTTGTCTACTTATATCAAAATAGAACGAGTTTTGTCAATGACCTTTTCAATCAGCGAATCATTCCTGAACCCTCTCTCACCACGCCGCCACCTGGCCGTCAGCCCGGGGTTCCGTCGCACCGACAAGGACGCCGTTGTCGAGGCGCCAGATGATCTGGCCCCGGCCAAAGGAAGCGGTATCGGCCGACCAAGTGATTTCGTGTTCTCGGCGAGACAAAGATTCCAACACATGGGGAGGGATTCCGTATTCGGCGGCAACCTTGCGCCCTTCGAGCCACTGCCACCGGGGAGCATCCAGGGCCGCTTGAGGATTGAGATGAAGATCGATCATGTTGACCAATACCTGGACGTGACCCTGGGGTTGCATGAATGCACCCATGACCCCAAAGGGACCGACCGCTTGGCCGGCCTTGGTCAGAAATCCCGGGATAATGGTATGATAAGGCCTTTTCCCCGGCGCCAAGGCGTTGACGTGGGCAGAATCCAGGGAAAAATTCGCTCCCCGGTTGTGAAGGGCAATGCCCGTCCCGGGTACCACCAGCCCCGATCCGAACCCCTGATAATTGCTTTGAATGTAGGAAACCATGTTACCTTCGCCATCGGCCGCGCAAAGATACACCGTCCCCCCGGCTTGCGGCCGGCCCGGGCTCGGACGAGCGGCCGATTCCCCGATCAACCGACGGCGCTCTTCAGCATATCCCTCAGAGAGCAGATCCTCCACCCGGGCGGACATAAACCGAGGATCGGCGATATAATGCTGGCCATCCGCAAAGGCCAGTTTGATTGCCTCAATCTCGATATGGTATCGATCTGCCGGGCTGCGGCCGGATAGGTCAAAGCCTTTGAGCAAATTGAGGGCCATGAGGGCCACCAGGCCATGGCCGTTGGGCGGAATCTCCCACACATCGTAGCCCCGGTAATCCACATGGATGGGATCCACCCACTCCGGGCGGAATGCCGCCAAGTCTTCCAAGCGGATGAACCCCTTGTACTCCCGGGAAAATCGGTCGATCCGCTCGGCCAACTCCCCCCGATAAAAAGACTCGGCCCCGCTCTCGGCGATTTTGCGCAAGGTTTCGGCGTGATCTGGCGACCGCCAAATCTCGCCAATTCGAGGGGCCCTTCCCTCCGGGGCAAAGGTACTGAACCAAGCGGAAAACTCCGGTCCGGTAAGTTCCTGTTCGTATCGGCGATACGCGGCTTCCCATGCCGCCCCTGTCACCGGAGAGACCGGGTATCCGGCCTGAGCCAGTTCAATGGCGGGTTCAAACAACGCAGCGAACGGCAGGCGGCCAAAGCGCTTCGACAGCTCCGCCCAAGCTGCGGGGGCGCCGGGGACGGTGACCGGCGCAAAGCCTAGCCTGGGCATCTCCTTCCGTATCCCCCGCTTTTCCAATTCAGCGATGGTCAAGCGGTGGGGAGCCGGGCCGCTGGCGTTCAGCCCGTGAAGGCGGCCGCCGCTCCAGACCAAGGAGAAGGCGTCCCCTCCGATCCCGTTCGATGTCGGCTCCACGACAGTCAGTGCGATGGCGGTGGCGATGGCCGCATCCACCGCATTGCCGCCCCGCCGGAGCATGTCGAGTCCCGCTTGGGCAGCCAGAGGTTGGGAGGTCGCCACCATTCCCCGCCGGGCATAAATGGCCACTCGCCGAGAGGGGTGGGGGTGCTCATATGGATCAAAATGCATGCGAATCCCTCCCACCTTTCTGCAAGTCACGACCGGGAAGCATCAGTCGGAGGGACGTCGCGCCGTTCGTCTCCCCCGGTCTGGGCGGGTGGGTGCAAGGACACCGCCTTCTGGGGGGTGAACGTCGAGATGGCGTGCTTATACACCATCATCTGCTTGCCTTCTGATTCCACCACAATGGTAAAATTGTCAAATGCCCGGATCACGCCCCGGATTTGAAAGCCGTTCACCAGATACACCGTCACCGGGATGTTGTCTTTGCGCAATTGGTTTAAGAACGTGTCCTGAATGTTCATTGTCTGTTTGTTCACCTACACGGCCCCTCTCTAACCCATCTTTCCCTAATGTATTCGTTACGCCTTACGAAATCCCTTCCGCCCTCCTATAGCTTCTACGATTTTCCGACCGGTCTCCTCCAAGGATATCCCTCCAACGTCCAGCCACTGGTGAACCGGCTGGGCCCGAAACCAACTCCACTGTCGCTTCGCGTACCGCCGGGTTCCGCGTTGAATCCTCTCGATCGCCTCGTCCAGGGTCATCTCACCGGCAAGATAATCGGCCAATTCCTTGTACCCGATGGCCTGCATCGAAGTCAAGTTCCGGGAATATCCGCGCTCCAGAAGCCTCTGAACTTCTTGAACCCAACCCTGTTTGACCATTTGAATCACGCGGTCATTGATCCGCCGATACAGGGCTGCGCGCTCCATGGTGAGGCCGAACATAAGAAAGGGGATGCGGGAGCCCCGCCGCCCCGCCGCATGGGACATGGGCAGCCCCGTCAGATGGTAGATTTCCAAGGCCCGGATGACCCGCCGAACATCGTGGGGATGAAGTCGGCGGGCGGTCTCCGGGTCCACCTCGGCCAAAAGTCGGTGCAGGGCCTCGGGACCTTCCCGGGCAGCCCGGGCTCGCAGTTCTTGTCGATACCCCGGGTCCTCTCCGGCCGGGGAAAAATCCAGCCCATGGGTGAGACTTTTCACATATAATCCCGTCCCCCCCACCACAATCGCCCGCATTCCACGTTGAGACACGTTCTCAATCGTTTCAAGGGCCAACCTCTGATAGTCCACGACGGTGAAGGGTGTATCGGGATCCACCACGTCGATCAGATGATGGGGAACCCCCTGCCGCTCCTCGGGGGGGATTTTCGCCGTGCCGATATCCATACCTCGATAGATCTGCATGGAGTCCGCGGAGATGATCTCCCCTCCGATCTGTTGGGCCACCCGGATGGCCACGTCCGATTTGCCCGTGGCCGTCGGTCCGACAATAAACAGAACCGGATTCATTTTCCACCCCCGACATCGATCACACCGAACTGGATCCTGCCCGAGCCCTTTGGAACCGGCTGAAATCCCAGGCGATCGATTTCTCCCCCATCCCGGCGATCTTTCAACACCACCCGCCGACGGGCCACGCGCACCGCCTCCTTCACCGCTTCAAAGCGGAGAGCGGACGGATCCCCGAATACCCTCAAAGCATCAATGCCCCGGGAGGCGGAGATCGTTTTGCGAAACATGGGATCAAAATACACCAGGTCCACAGACCGGTCGGGAAGTCGGCGCAGATAATCGACGTGATCCCCCCACACCACATCAACGCGTCGCATGGCCGCCTCGAGCTCAGGAAGTGCCGGATAGGCGTATGTACTCAAGCCCTCCTCCACGAAAAATGCCACCACCGGCCGGTCCTCCACGCCCACGACTCGCCCTTCCGGGCCCACCGCGTGGCTGAGTACGATCGCGTCCGCCCCGAGGCCCAGGGTGGCATCCACCACCCGATCTCCGGGCCGAACCTCACCCACTTCGAGTAGGGGATCGGGATGCCCGCGCATCACTTGACGGAGGCGCACCACCGCCATTCCCGGATGATAGCGGTACTGCCGGCCGTCCGCATACAGGAATGTTCCCTCCCGGGTTGCCACGGCGGAGAAAGATGCCGCGTATTCAGCCAAAATCTCGTCCAGTTTGCGTCGGTCCCGGGACACCAAGGGCAGTCCCAGACGTCGGGCGATCTCCCCGGCCCGGTGAAGGAGTTCGGGGTCTGGCCGGGCAGCGGTGGTCACAACCCCGTGAAGATCAGCCGTCATGGTCACCCTCCCCTAGTGCTGAATCCGCTGGAATTGTCGATCTAAGTCCCGTCGGGTCCATTGCAGAATCGTGGGCCGCCCGTGGGGGCAGGAGAAGGGGTTGTCCAGGTCCCGGAGTTGGTCGCACAGTGCCTGCATCTCCGGCATGGACAATGGCTGTCCAGCTTTCACTGCTCCCCGGCAGGCCCGGGTGATCACTCCTTGCTCCAGGCGTCTTCGGGGATCTTGTCCTATCGGCCGCTCGACGTACTCGGTCAAAAACTCCCGGGTCAGAGCCGTGACGTCCTGGCCATCCCAGATGTCGGGAACCGTGCGAACCACGAGGGCATTGTCGCCGAAAGGCTCCGCGGTCAGCCCGTACTCTTTCATCATGTCGAGGTGAGGAGCCAACCGGTGCATTTCTGCGACACTCAGTTCCACAGTGATGGGCACCAACAGTGGCATGGGGCCCACTTCCCGCCGGGTGATCTGCCGGGAAAACCGCTCGTATAAGATCTTCTCGTGGGCGGCGTGCTGGTCGATCAGGAACAAAGAGTTTTCCGCTTCGGCGACGATGTACAGGTTCAGCACCTGGGCCACCGCCCGCAGTTCGGGAACCCGGGGCCGGACACCCGCCGCTCCAACTCCTTCAAGCTCCACGGTAGCCGCTGCCTCTTTTTCCGTTCTTTCCGAATCCACAGGGACCTCTGGCCCAAGACTGCTCCAAGATCCGGTCTCCCCCTCTCGCTCCCCGGGAGCTTCGGGTTGTTCTTCAGCAGTGATCGGGGCGAGGGCCTCCAGGGTTCGCTGCCTGGCCAGCGGACTCGAAGGGGACCTCCCTCCTCCCGGGGGACTGTCCCACCGAAACGCCATCTGGCTCTCCCGGAGAGTCTGCGCCCCGGAGCCTCTCTGAGTCTTCTGCGCCGCATCGCCTGCAGCCGCATCTGGCCCTTGGCGAGGGGGATTGCGCACTTCTCGCGGCCCTCCGGTGGGCGAGTGCAGACCTGGAATGGCCCGGGCCCTGTCCAGAACCCGGCCCAGCGCCCTCTCCACCGCCCCCGCCACATCCCTTTCTTCACTAAAACGGACATCCAGTTTGGCCGGGTGCACATTGGGATCCACGAGGCCGGGATCCAGCTCCAAATGAAGAAATACCACTGGGTTTCGGTGGATTGGAAGTCTTCCCGCGTAGACGTCGAGCACCGCTCGGGTCAGTGCCGGGTTGCGAACCGGCCGTCCATTGACAAAAAACATCACGTGCCCCCTGCCCGCCCGGTGGATCTCGGGTAACCCCGCCAACCCCCAGACCCGCAGATCGAGGCCCCGCTCCTCCACCGGGATACATTTTTCCGCCAAATCCCGACCATACAGCGCCGCCACGGCGTGGAGCAATCGCCCGTCCCCCGGGGTTGTCGCGACAGGTCGCCCATCGGCGGAAAGGGTGAAGGCAACTTCCGGGTGGGCAAGGGCCGCCCGGGTCACCGCATCCACCACATGGGCGCCCTCCGTGTGCAGGGACTTGATGTATTTTAGCCGAGCGGGGGTGTTGAAAAACAACTCCTCGACAAAAATATCCGTCCCGGGCGCCATCCCGACCTCGGCCGTGGAGACAATGGTTCCCCCCTCCGCCCGAATTTCGGTACCGGCGTCATCTTCCCGGCGACGAGTCTTCAGCACCAGTTTTGAGACCGCGGCGATGGAGGGCAGGGCTTCCCCCCGAAACCCCAGGGTTCGAATCCGAAACAAATCCCGTTCTGAAGCGATTTTGCTGGTGGCGTGCCGCCGCAGAGCCAGCTGGGCGTCTTCCCGATCCATGCCCGTGCCATCGTCCACCACCCGAATGGTTTTCATCCCCGCTTCCTCCACGGCGACGCGAATATGGGTGGCCTGGGCATCGATACTGTTTTCGATGAGCTCTTTCACCACCGAGGCCGGACGCTCCACCACCTCCCCGGCTGCGATGCGGTTGGACAGGCCGGGATCCAGAATATGTATGGCACTCATGGTTCATTCTCCTCCCGGACCAAAAGGTGTAGTTCGTAGAGCTCTTGCAGGGCCTGAATCGGGGTCATGTCCAGAACCCGGGCCTTGCGGAGGCGTTCGAGAACCGGGTGCAGGAGGGCTTTGTCGAGTCCCCGCCCCGCTTCATCGGCGGTGGACCGACCCCCGGTTTCCTGCGGAACTTTCGTCAGATCTCGGTCAGCCTCGCCCCCTTCTCCCCCGACACAAGCCGCAGCCGTCTGGGAGAGGCCCTGTTGTACCTGCTCCATGCTTGTGAGGATGGCTTCAGCCCGCTCCAACAGGTCTTCCGGAAGCCCCGCCAGTCTGGCCACATGAATGCCGTAGCTGCGGTCGGCAGGACGGTCCACTAAACGATGCAAGAATACGATTCCCCCGGAATCCTCTCGGACCTCTGTGGAAAAATTATGGACTCCTGGTAGTTCGTCGGCGAGGCCAGTCAGCTCGTGATAATGGGTCGCAAACAGAGTTCGGGCCCCCACCCGGGTGGGATCGTGAATATACTCCACCGCAGCCCGGGCGATGCTCATCCCGTCATAGGTCGAGGTCCCCCGCCCGATTTCATCGAGGATGATCAGGCTGCGGGGGGTGGCGTTTCGGAGGATGGTCGCCAACTCCACCATCTCCACCATAAAGGTGCTTTTGCCCGCCACGAGATCGTCCGCCGCGCCGATTCGGGTGAAGAGACGGTCGACGATGCCAATCCGGGCAGAATCCGCGGGAACGAAAGACCCGACTTGGGCGAGGAGTACGATCAGGGCCACTTGGCGCATGTAGGTGCTTTTCCCCGCCATGTTCGGACCGGTGATGAGGGCGACCCGCCGATTGTCGCCATCGAGAAAAGTGTCGTTCGGCACAAATGTGCCATCGGGCAGGACCGCCTCCACCACCGGGTGTCGGCCGCCGCGAATCTCAATGACCGAACTGTCATCCACAACAGGACGAGTGTATCGGCGTTTTGCCGCCACCTCGGCGAGACCACAAAGGACGTCCAATTCGGCCATCGCCCCGGCCAGACGCTGGAGGCGGGGGAGCGCTTTTACCACGGTGCCCCGCAGCTCGACGAACAACTGGTACTCGATGGTCTCCGCCCGCTCCTGGGCATCGAGGATACGACTTTCCATCTCTTTCAATTCCGGGGTCACATACCGCTCGCTGGCGGCCAAGGTCTGACGGCGCTCATATTCCCTTGGAACCAGGGCGAGATTGGCTTTGGTAACTTCTATGTAATAGCCGAATACGCGATTATAACCGATTTTGAGGGATTTGATTCCCGTTCGCTCCCTCTCTCGCTGTTCGAGGGCGGCGATCCAGCTTCGCCCTTCCCGAGATGCCCGGCGCAGTTCATCCAGTTCCGAAGAGAACCCGTCCCGGATGACGCCCGGTTCCTTCGCTGTGGCCGGAGGGTCGTCGGCCAGGGCCCGGTCCAGGAGATCCCGCACTTCTTCACAAGGGTCCAGGCGTCTCTCAATATCGGCCAAGATGGAGGATCTGGCGCCGGCCAGCACGGCGGCCAGTTTTGGGGCCTGGCTCAAGCTTTGGGCCACGGCGCGCAGATCCCGGGGCCCGGCGCTGCCATAGCTCACCCGGCCCAGCAACCGCTCAAGGTCATACACGCAGCGAAGGTCCTCTCGCAGTTGATTTCTCCGCATCCACTGCCCAACCAACTCTTCGATACCATCCTGGCGCCTGGCGATGGCGCCAGGGTCGATTAAAGGCCTTTCCAGCCATTGCCGGAGGAGCCGCCCGCCCATGGCGGTCACCGTCTCATCCAACAGCCACAACAATGACCCCGTCCGCCGTCCCTCCCGAACCGTTTGAACCAACTCCAGATTTCTCCGGGCAAAGGCGTCCACCGCCATGTAGGTGGCGTCGTGGAGGGGTTGAACCGGCTTCCAGTGAACGAGCTGGCGCCGCTGGGTCTCCTCGATGTACGACGCGATGGCTGAAAGGGCCTCTTCCCCACCGGCTTCCGGAAGGTCGTCCCAGCCCCCATTCTCCATCCGAGTGAACGTTTTTTTTCCGTGGCCCCGATGTGTCAGAATGGCTTCCGTGGACTTGCTAAGTTGAGTGACCCAAGGCTCGCCAGCCGCTTCCTCGGGAATGAGCCATTCGGCGGGTCGGTACCGGAGCCCATCGTCCATCACCTGCTCAATGCTGTGGGCGGCCCCGGCCCAACGGTCTCCGGTGGAAAGATCGGCAAAGGCTACAGACCACCCTTCCGGAATCGGAATGACGGCGCCAATGAGGCGTTGCTCCTTCTCTTCTTTCCCCCGGTCTTCCAGAAGCGTTCCCGGCGTTACGATTCGTGTGATTTCCCGCCGGACCAATCCCTTGGCGAGGGCCGGATCCTCCATCTGGTCGCAAATCGCCACCTTATAGCCCCGCTCCACCAGGGCGGCGATGTAGCCCTCCACCGCGTGGTACGGGACGCCGCACATGGGAACCCGCCGACCACCCCCGGCTTCCCGGCCGGTCAATGTGATCTCCAATTCCCGGGCGGCAATTTCCGCATCTTCAAAAAATAATTCATAAAAATCCCCCAGGCGAAACATCAGCAAGGCGTCCGGACAACGGCCTTTGACGTCCAGGTACTGTTGCATCATCGGGGTGTAAGACATGTTGTCCCGACTTCCTTTCCGTGATCTCTGTTTCGCACAACCGACAATAAAATGGAAGAGCCGCCGACACGCCGACGGCTATCCCGTTTTCTCGACATCCCCAATCCGGCGGGGATTTACGGCACCGGTTGCACCCCACACGTGGTACATCCGCCGCAGCCCCCGGAACACCCTCCTGCAGAAACTTCTACGGGCAACCGGGAAGAGATCGTCTGGGCGATGATCTCGGCCACCCCTTGCACCAAGAGGTTGACCTCCTCTTGAGCGGCCTGGTACTGTCCCACCGCCGGGATAGCCCTGAGCCGCCCCTCCACCTCTTCGAGGGCGCGTTCCGCCGCGCGGATTTTCTCCATCGGCGCACAGCGCATCTTCAGGGCAGAGACGCTCATCTGCAAGCGTTTCTGCGACTTCAACAAACTTTGCACCTCACGGTTGCTGGCGATCTTCTGCCGGCAGGCCCGGTAGCGGGCCGCTTCCTCGGACTCCCGAATCATCTGGGCCAGGATCTGTGCCTTTTGGCGAATTTCCTCCGCCGTCTCGCACCTCATCCTGTGACCTCCCGGATCGCGGGGTGCGGTTCCCCCCGCAACAGCCAGGTTTGTGCCCCGACGATCTGGACTGGAATAGTCCGACCGATCAAGTCCCGGGATCCCTGAAGCAGGACCAGACGGTTCGTTCGGGTCCGTCCCGCCAAGATCTCCGGATTCGTCTTACTTTCTCCCTCCACCAGCACGTCCTCCGTCTTCCCCACCAACTGTTCGTGATACCGCCGAGATATCGTCGCTTGTAGTTCGTTGAGCCGGCGCAGGCGATCCTTTTTTGCCTCCAAGGAGGTCTCATCCTTCATGCGGGCCGCCGCCGTCCCCTGTCGCCGGGAATACAGGAAGGTAAAGGCATTGTCGAACTGCACCGTCCGAACGAGGTCCAGCGTGTCCTGGAACTCTTCCTCCGTTTCACCCGGAAATCCCACGATGATGTCGGTCGTGAGGCTGACCCCGGGGATTCGGTTGCGAATCCGCTCGACGAGCTGCAAATAAGTCTCCCGGGTATACCCCCGATTCATGCGTTTGAGAATACGGTTATTCCCGGATTGGACGGGCAGATGAATGTGTTCACAAATCGCGTCTTCCGCAGCGATGACATCGATCAGTTTGTCTGTAAAATTCCACGGGTTGGAGGTGGTGAACCTCACTCGCTCAATCCCCGGGATCCGCGCCACATGTTGCAACAGGTCGGCAAAATCCACATCCCCCAGGTCCAGTCCGTAATCGTTCACATTCTGCCCCAGCAGGGTGACTTCCCGAATCCCTTCTTCGGCCAGTTGTTTCACCTCAGCCACCACGTCCTCGGGCAGCCGGCTTCGCTCCCGACCCCGGGTGAACGGAACAATGCAGTACGTGCAATATTTGTTGCATCCATATTGAATATTGACCCAGGCCTTCACCCCGTCCTGGCGGAGCTTGGGCAGGTTTTCCACAACCTGGCCCGGCCGATCCCATACGGCAAACACCGTTTCCTGACTGGCCATGGCTTGTACCACCAACTCCGGGAGTTGGTGGAGATTGTGGGTTCCGAAAACGAGGTCGACATAGGGAAACGTGTCCCGCACAAACTGCCGCACCTTTTCCTCCTGGGCCATGCAACCGCACAGCCCCAGCAACAGTTCCGGGTGGCGGCGCTTGAGGGGCTTGATCCGGCCGATCTCCCCGAACACCTTGTCCTCGGCGTTTTCCCGGACGGCACAAGTGTTAAAGAGAATCAGATCGGCCTCCTCGGGGGCCGAGGCCGGGCGATAGCCCATCTCTTGCAACATGCCGGCCATGATCTCCGAATCGTGTTCATTCATCTGACATCCGTAGGTGCGGATCCAGTAGCGCTTTCCGACTCCCACGGCGGGGACCGCTTGGGCCATCGCCCGGTAATCGACCCTTTGCGATCTTTCGGGACCCGGCCGGTGCCGCTCCAGGACAATGTCATTTATTTGAATGAGCTCGCTCATGACGAACGACCCCTTTCCAGACATGCACATTGTCTTTATCATACCATATTTGACACCGCCCCGCATCTGACCGGGCCGGCCTGGACTTGGCGCCGCAGGCGCACCAAACGGCGAATGGGACTAGGCTGCCGTGCCTTCCGTACAGTTGTCCGTTGCCGCAGCGTTCTCTGCCACATTTCTTATTAGAGGACGACGGAAGGAGGTGCTTGGAATGGCTGCTGCTCAAGCGTACGCCGTCTGCAGCCGACATGTGGGCCGGTGGATGGACTTCCGCACACCCTGGGGCAGGCACCGCGGCATTATTCGTCGGGTCTCTCCTCACGGTGTTCTGGTCAGCGTGCCGCGTCACTATGCTCCCCGGTTTGCCTTCGCCCAGGCTTGGGCCAGCGCTCCGGTGTCCGGGGGAGATGTCAAACAGTTGCATCAGATTCGTCATGCGTTGGCCCGGCCCGTCGACACCTATCTGAACGCTGAGCCCGTAGGGTGGGTTGCTCCGGGATACGGATGGTGGTACGGCGGCTGGTGGTGGTGGTGGATAGCCTGGGCCTGGTTGCTGGCCTTCGCTTTACTCCTCTGGTAAGGAAACCTGACACTTCGAAGCGTGTCGGTATGGGAGGGTGCAGGCGTGTCCTGCACCTTTTTATCCGTTAAATCCGGGACTTGCTGTTCAAACAAAGGGGATTGTCGACTTTTCACCAATGATTCCGGGAGAGGGAGCGGCCGACAAAAAAACCGACTTCCCGGAGGAAGTCGGCACAGCGAGAAAGACGTCGAGGCACATTCCTACTTTATGTGGCGATCGGCCGATTATGCCCCCTCTGGGAAGGAGGCCGACGCGTGAACCGGGAGCTTTTCCTCCGAAGATCCCGCCGACTGCCCCCAGTCCGCTTGCCACGGCTTCTTGTCGCAGCCCTAGTGGGTCTCATGATCTTATTTCTTTTGCCGGGCTGCGGCACCCAGGGTTCTCCCCCCCAGTTACTGCCGGGAGAGCAATTGCGGGATGTCGTGATTCGAGCCATCCACGGCGCCAAAGGATCCGTGGACGTCGAAATGTATGAGCTCGGAGACCCCGCCGTGGTGACCGCACTAGCTGAGGCCGCCGCCCGGGGCGTTTCGGTGAGGGTCATCGTGGATGCCAGTGAACCTCACAGCCGGCAGGCCGCGCAACTTCTCAAAGGGACCGGTGTCCAGCTTCGAAAAGCGGAAGTGTCCGGCGGAATTGATCACGCCAAGATTCTCGTCACCGACGGCGGATGCGTTATCGGCAGCGTCAACTGGGGTCCCGGATCCTGGGCAAACCACGATTTTGCCTTGTGGATCGGCGACCCCCAGCACCCCGTCTGCCAGGAGTCCAAGAGTCACCTCGACCGGGACTGGTCGGGACGGATCGGCCACCGGGACGAGGCCGGTTCTTGGACCTATTCCGGAAAACCCGCTCGGAACCTGCTGCTCGCCCTGATCTCAGAAGCCCGCTCTTCGATCTATGTGGAGATGTTCGACTTTAACGATGAATCCTTGCTCGCAGCACTGGGGGAGGCGGCCCGAAGGGGCGTGGGGGTGCACGTCCTCCTCGATCCCCGCCAGCCCGATCGGGCGGTGGCACAACGCCGTCTTCTCCAGGATGGGGCCGATGTGCATTTGTACCGAAGCGCCGGGGAACGACTCCATGCGAAAGCTGCGGTGATCGATCAAGATATCCTCGTTATCGGCAGTGCCAATTGGACCCGGAGGGCGTTTGAGGTCAATCACGAATGGATCGTGGCACTCCGCGCGCCGCAGGCCGCCCGGAAACTGGTGGACGATTGGCACCTTCAGATTCGCCGAGTCCGGTGAGATGCCCCTTGGCCCAACGTGCGGTTTCAAAAACTCCGTCGAGGTAAGCCGGGTGGATCTCCGGCTCATCAAAGCGCATGGGTTTGGCGTTGGCTTCAAACAGCCACACGTTCCCCTCCCGGTCGCATCCGAGATCGATGCTCATTTCACCAAGTCGTCCCGCCCGGGACCGATCGAGCTGCGCAACTGCGGAAGCCGCTGTCTTGAGGACTTCATCCAGGATTTCTTCCGCCCGGGTACCGAAGGAATCTTCGAGAGCCTGATGGGGATGAGCAATGCGGCCTCCCCAGGGGACGTGCGTGGTCATGCGATCCCGTCCCGCCGCCCGGGCTCCGACCCCTCTGAGGCGCCAGCGCCCTGCCGAATCTTTTTGCCAAAGGGTGCGAAAGTCAAAGGGATGTCCCCGCCAGGTCGCGAGAGCGATTTGGCGTTGGGCGAGATAGTGTCTTCCCCGGGTGTAGCGACGTACAAACGCGGAGCACCGCTCCAGGCTTCCCCGATCTTTGCTCACTCTACCGCGGCGCTGCCAACGCCAGGCCCAGGTATTCTGGGATACCCGATGGACTTCAATGATCCCCTCTCCTGCCCGGCCGTCGCAGGGTTTCAGGAGCCAGCGATCTCCTTCCGACATTAACTGGTAAGGCTCAAAGTCCAGTTGGGTCCCGGGAACCCGCTTGGCTAGATCCGGACGGGCCAGCCAACTCCGGATCACTTGATCCTTCGAGAAAAATCCCGGATTCCACCCCGGGATGCCCCACAGGCGCAATTGTTCCAATGCCGAAAAAAAAGATGGCTGCGCCTCAAAGCGGCGATGGGGCACCCGGTTATACACGGCGTCCGCCCCTCGAAACGACCGCATTACCCACTTTGTTCCGTTCCACCGATACTCCCAATGTGAGGAGTGCAACAGACCCCCAGGAGTGACGACAGATATTTCCCAGCCGCGTTTTTCTCCGGCTACGGCGAGTTCCCGACACAGCCGGAGATTGCCGAGGGGCCGCCGGTGCCTTTCCCAGAGGAGAACGGCCAGTTTCATTCGGTCATCCCCCTCGGGCTCCGGCTCCACCTGGAGGCATAGTCGATGACCATTTGTGCCCACTGCGTGCGTCGGCCTTTCAATTCCGGATGATGGAAAATATGATGTCCGGGTTTGGCGTTGGCTTCGAACATCCACAGGCGACCTTCCGTACAAATTCCCATGTCAAGTCCCATTTCGCCGAAATTCCCTCCCACAACCCGTTCCAGGCTCCGGGCCACCGCACACCCTACGTCAGAGAAGCGATTCAGCCAGGTATCGCTGTCATGAGCGAACCAATGACTGAGTATTTCCTCTGCGGGCCAGACCGTCCCGCCAAACCGCACGTGGGTGGACAGCGCCTCGGGATGCGCCCCTTTCCCCGCAGCGGCCACCATCCTCCAGCGCCCGTGGCGGTCCTTTTGCAGGTGCACGCGGAAATCCACTTTCCGCCCGTGATAAGTTTTTAACTCGATTTTCTCCTGGAGCAAATACGCCCGGCGACTGGTAAGAGCAGTTAATTTATGAATCAACCGTTCCTGGCTTACCACGGCCCGCTGGACCCGGCCTTCCTGTTGGGTACCGACTCGCCAACCGTCGGGAAGGGGTTCGCAAAAAACCAGCCCCTCTCCCAAACTTCCATGAACGGGTTTTGCAAAAAACGCTCGACCGGCCTGCACCCAAGCGGCGATCGCTCCCGGATCCCCCATTCGTTCAGTCCGCGGCAGGAATCGACGAAGGTGGGAAACGCGGTGGAGGATTCGAAACGTGCTCCATTTGTCTAAGAAACCGGAATTAAACACCGCGATGCCCCGTTGCTCGGCTTCGGTTTTCACCTGTTTCACCGGTGCCAGATCTTCCTCCCACCGGTGAGGAACCCGATTATAGATCACATCGGGCAGGGGCCACCACTGCCAATCCACCCCTGTGCCTGGTCTCCACCTCCGCCCGCCCCGAACCCGGCCGTACTGCCAGTCGATTTCATCGGCATAACACACGTAGACCGGCATGCCCTTTTGATTTCCCGCCCGGAACAGCGAAGGCGCCCACCGCGGAATTCGCCGCTGGCCCACGTCCCCGGCCTTGGCCCCGATGAGGACCGCCAGAACCGGGCCAAGATCCAGAACCCCTCGAACTTGCCGGGGCTTATGGTGGGAAGGAATGGGGATCCGTTCCTGGGTATCCGGCCAGTTCCATATCACCTCGACGGAGTTGCCTGGGTTGCGGGCATAATCGACCTGGGCCGGCCCCCGCCAGTGGCCGAATCGCAACTGGGTCATCTCCCCAGGGGCGATCCCGAGTTCCCGTGCCCACGGGAGCGGGAGCGTGACGATCACCGAATCCGCATGCCCCATACCTGCCCCCTCCTTTTTCCGATCCCGTCATCGAGCCGCGGCCCTAGCCCGGGCCTTTCGTTTTGGTATCGAAATATCCCACGTTTCTCGGATGTCCACTGATTCATCCCATGTCAGATCTTGCTCAATCATCCAAGGAATGACCGACAGATAATCTTCATAGGTCTCGAATAGGGAAGAACGTTTTAAGTGCTCCCACACCGAAAAAAATACCGGCTTCAGAACGGAACGATTTCCCGTGTAAAAGGCTTCTTGAACCTCTGGGTCGAGGAAAGGCCATTCGGTGAAATGCTCGAACTCCCGAGCCGCGATGTCGGCGAGACATAACACGGCGGTGGAGATTTCCGGGGAGACGAGCCAACTGCCCGGCGTCCGATACTCGAACCCACCGTGGGGTTTTCGTCGGATATCCCCGAGAAACCCGTATTTTTGCCGGCGCACCCGGGCGGTGAGAGGTTCTTCCAGCAAAGCCACCGGAAGGCCGACATAGGTGTCGAGCATGCGCACCAATCGGCTTCCGGGCGCCACCCCGCTGAAATGAATATGCCCGCCGATGGGAAAACCCCGAAAGGGCATCGATCCCGCCACCCACTTAATTTTTCGCGAAGGGCACAGCTGGGCGGCTTCCGTCAATGCACTCCGGATATGTTCGACGAGTCTCAGCGGCGAGGTGGCAGCCGGCGGTCGAATTTCCGCCAAAGGTAAAAGACTGGCATCTCCATGCAGTGTGCGATCGTCGCATCCCACTTCGCCCTTTCGTGGAAAATAACGGGACGCCGGCACGATTTTGCCCGTCTTGCCCCGAAGCATAAACTCCAGGTCCGCCCCCAACATCAATCGAGCCGAACCCCGGGGCCTGGCGAGAGTTTCTACATACCGCGCAATTCCATTCTTGAACAGGTCTAGAAGCCGGCCGGTCAAGACCGGGGTAGGTGATACGTCCAGTACGAACAGGCGCCCCTTTGGACCAACCCCCAGGCTCACCAGGCCAAAATCCAACCCAAGGGCATGGGTGGCTCGCAGCGCCAGCCGGCAGGCGCGAATGGTCTCTCGGTCCGCATCCTCCGGGATTTCCACATAATCATCCCGGATTCGGCTCAGTCGCTTGTTCAGCCAGATATTGCGGTCTTCCGAGCGAAAACAAGACAGGATCGCGTGGTCGAGAACCGGAATTCGGTATTGGCGGATCAGATTCAACCGCTGTTGATATACACTGAAAATGGACCCCAGATCGTCAGTGAAAATTGACCCCCACCAGATAGACTGGTACGCTCCTACTAATCTGAGTGGGAGCGGGGGAGAAAGGGTTGATCTCTATCGAGGATTGGACTGCGATTCGAGCACTCCATGCCCGCGGTGTCAGTATTAAGGCGATTGCGCGGCAACTGGGAATTTCGCGCAACACTGTGCGTCGTGCCTTGCGGGGAGACGATCCACCCAAGTATGTGCGAAAGAAGCCGTCGGCTCGGGCAACAGACCCATTCCTGGAGCACATTCGACAGATGTACGTGGAAAAACAATTGATCGGAACACGAATCTATGCGGAGTTGCAGAAGATGGGGTACCAAGGTTCACTTTCTGCGGTTCACCGGTGTCTGCAGCGGCTGAAGAAAGAACAGCCGCACACCGAAGTGCGGGTTCAGCGGATGGAGACGGCTCCAGGTGAACAAGCCCAGTTCGACTGGTCGGAGTACTCAGTAAAGATAGGAGGCAAGGAGGTCAAGGTATACGCGTACCGTTACATTCTCAGTTATAGTCGAATGCGATACACGCACTTTGCGCTGAATCAAACGCTGGAGACGGTCCTGGAAGCTCTGGAGTGCGGGATTCGCCACTTTGGCGGTGTGCCTGAGAGGGTGCTGATCGACAATGCCGGTCAAATGGTCGTGGATCATCGGCCGGATGGAGCTGTACGGTACCACCCGGAATTTCTCAAGGTCATGGGACTGTACCGGATGGACCCGTATGCATGCGCCCCGTACCGCGCCCAAACGAAGGGGAAAGTGGAACGGGCCTTCTATATGCTGGAACAGCATTTCCTCAAAGGGACGGAGTTCAAAGACTTTGAGGACCTCATTACCCAAGGGAAGTCCTTTGACGAATCGGAGAATCAGCGGGTGCACCGCCGGTTGGGACAAACCCCGTTGGAGCGGTTTGAGGCGGACCGGGCGGCTTTACGGCCCCTCCCCGAGCGCAGGTATGTCGACAGTGTGCGCGTCTTGCGCCGCGTCAGCAGAGACGGATACATCTCCGTCGATCACGTGGAATACTCGGTCCCGCCCTCCTACCTCGGCCGGGAGGTGTGGGTGACGCAACCCAGGGGGGCATATGTCGAGATGTACGGCCCAGACGGCACCTTCTTGTGTCGGCACGTCAAATCGAGAGACACCGGCTCGATCCACACGCTGCCCGAACACCAGGCGCCTCACCGGGAGCGTGTCTCGGTTCGTCAGCGATTCTGCGAGGTGTTTCCCAGCGGTGCGGCATTCTACCAAGGGCTCACCCGTCGGTATGCCCACAACGCTCGGTACCATGCCGCCCGCATCCTGGACATGCGCAGCACCTATAGCGACGAGTCTATTGAAATGGCCCTGAAGGAGGCCTTGGCTTACGGAGCCACGGACGAGAAGGTCGTGTTGAAACTGCTGGCCAACTACCCGACAAAACCGGCCGCCTCTTCGAGAAACGTCGAGGTCCAGGCGTTATCTCGGCGCGCCGACACCATTCGCCCGTTGTCCTACTACAGTCAACTGTTGCATTAACAAGGGGGAGTTCCCGTGACCGAAGATGCGATGGAGACCCTGAAACAACATCTCAAAACGCTCCAACTGCCGTATATGCGGGAGGTGGTGGAACGGGAAATTGAGAACGCGGTGAAAATGAAGCTGACTTACCAAGCTTTTCTCACGCGGCTCGTGGAAGCGGAAGTGTTGCAGAAGACCAACCGGTCCATTGCCACGAAGATTCATCTGGCGCGATTCCCGCGGATCTGTACATTGGAGGAGTTCGATTTCTCGTTTCAACCTTCGCTCCATGCCGCGGAGATTCGGGAATTGGGAGAACTCGGCTTTATCCACCGAAAAGAAAACGTTATTTTCCTAGGTCCTCCAGGGGTTGGAAAAACGCACTTAGCGATTGCCCTTGGGGTCAAAGCGTGCACGGCCAGACTCCGGGTCGCGTTTTTCACCGCCTCTGAACTGGCGGATCTCTTGTATGCCAGTTTAGCGGATCGTTCCACGCCCCAAAAGCTGGCGTCGCTGAGCCGCTACCACCTGCTGATCATCGACGAGTTGGGCTACATGCCCATGGACAAGCAACGGGCGAACCTCTTTTTCCAGCTCGTCAGCAAGCGCTATGAGACGGGATCAATCATCCTGACGACCAACATGCCTTTTGACGAGTGGGACAAGGTGTTTGGCGATACAATTGCTTCTGCCGCCATCATTGATCGTCTGGTGCATCACAGTCACATTTTTCACATTCAGGGTCACAGTTACCGGATGAAGGACAAGCTCAAGGCCGATGCCTCCGCCTAATCACCAGCCCGGCGGACTTGGTACCCCATGTTGTCCGTGCGTGTGCGACACGCACACGTGGCCGTTGTCCCCTAAGGGCCCCCCATCGGCCCGCAGCCGCGAGGTCAAGGGCGCCCTTGGGCGAGCGAAGCGTCCCTTGACGGAGCGGCCAGGGCCGATACACTCGGCCCGTTGGGACAACGGCCGACGACGATGAACCCTGAGTGACGACACGACATGGCAAGCAATGACTTCCGTTTTCTGAGGGGGGTCAAAATTCAGTGCCAAACCGGGGTCAATTCTACTTGACGATCAACAACCGCCGGATCTCCGATTCCGGGGACTCCTTTGGGGTATGAATGCCGTAGCGGGCCAACAGCGTCCATATCCGTTCCCGCACCGAAGCGTCGGCCAAAGCCTGGCGACCGTTCAGGACGACTCCCGGAGGGTCCGGAACATCGGTCAGGCCCCATCGAATGGTCACGTCGGGCTCCCGGACAGACTCCCGGTCTTCAAACCTCTGTGACAATAGCCGTTCTAGCCGTTTTGCCGAAGCCTGGCCGGTGTGGATAACGGTGACTGGCACGCGGTTCCCCCCTTTCCCACGTCCGCCGGACATTCCGGCCCAAAACGCCGGCCGCCCTATCGACGGCCGTCAGGGAGAAAACCCGGCGAGAGATTTTGCGTAAGCGACTGGGCGGAGAAACGATCTCTCGAGCAGCCGTTCATCGCCTTCGTCGGTATCCGGCGATTTCCACGGCTTTGCATTCACCTCGATAATCCAAACACCGCCGCGGTCGTCCACCCCGAGATCCACACCCATCTCCCCCAATTGGAGGCCCGAGCTCTCCTCCACCACTTGCGCCACGTTGTGCGCCGTGCGAGTCAACCGCCGCACCAACCCTCGCTCCGCCGAAAGACCCAAAGCCATGTGAGACAGCACTTTTTCTACACGCTCCGCCCGCCCCCCGGCGGCCAGATTGGAAGCGACCTCCCCGGGATGTGAGATGCGCACGAACATTTTGGTGCGCTTCCAGGCCCGGGACTCGTCTTTTTGCATCAATGCCCGAACGTCCCACACCCGGCCTTCGAGGGAAGGAATCGGGATCGTTCGTTGTAGAATATAACGCCGGCGACGGAGGAAACGATGATGCTGTTCAAACCACGCCCGGGGATCCTTGGCGACCCCCGTCTCTGTCCGCCCGGGACCTTTACGCCAGCGGTACAAGGCCTGCCCGTTGACCGCCAGTTGCACCCGGACCAACCCCTGCCCCAGACTCCCACGGGCCGGCTTCATGTAAATGTCTCCCCATTCCACAAGAAATTGGGTCCCTTGGCCTGGCGCCCGATAAAGAGTGGTAGCCGGGAGTTGGCGGCGGGTGCGGTCATCGGCGGAGAGCCATTGGAACATCGTCCATTTGTCAAAGAAACCCGCGTTAAAATAGCGCGGGTACAAAAGCCGGATGAGTTTGTTCCTGGATTCTTTGACATCCGGGCGGTCCTCAAATCTGCGAGAAACCACCTGATCGTAAACCACATCCGGCAAGGGAAATGTGCCCATGATCCATTTTCGTTCGTCATTCCAATAAACTCCCCGGACCGTACCCTTGGTCCATTGAATTTCTAAGGGAGAAAAGACGTAGGTTAAGACGCCCAGCGTCCGTCCAGCCTCGGACAGCCGTTCAAAAACTGGCGCCTGAGCCCCGGTGAGTTGCCCTTTTTTCCGGCGAACTCGGGCCATGATGGCCAGAAGTGGACCGATCCGTAGGAGGTTTTCCGCTTCATCCCACAGAACATGGACGTCCAACACGTTTTCATCAGGCAAAGACAACCTTTTCCAGATGTCTCCGGCCAGGTGTACCCCGTTCGCTTCCTTCATCGGAACGAGCCGGGCGATGGTTTCATGGTGACCGTGTCGCAATGTCACCTCCGACCGGCGTCCACCGAGCAGGGTGTCCGGAACGGTCAATATCCCCTGTAAACCGTCCGCCCGGTGCACCATTAAACGGGTCACCTGCGCCACAGGTCATCACTCCTCCGATGGGCCGGTTCTCTGTTCGGCCAGATCCGCCGTCATGTACCCAGTTGCGTATTTAACATATTCGAAGGGCTTTCGAATTGACAATTGGCGCAAGGCTGGGTCGATTTGCTTCAGGGTCGATCGACCCGGACGTGGATTTACATCCAATATCCACCATTTACCGCTCTTGTCCAGCAACAAATCCATCCCGAGTTCCACCAGGTGGGGGAACAACTCGCCCACTGCTTCAGCCACCGATAAGGCCAGGGCAGTTCCCCGTTCCCGTTCCCCATCCTGGAGGATTTCGTCGACGGGGAGAACCTTCCCTCCTAAGGAGACATTGGTAGGGCCATCCTCCTCCGGAGCGAGACGTGCCACCACGGCGGTGACATCCCAAGCTCCGGATCCCCCGCGTTGGACGAACCAGCGAAAATCCACGGGGCGTCCAAAAGCCGTCAGGGGGATGCGGGCCTCTTGGACGATGTAAGCCCGGTGCCCTGCCACCCGGCGCCAATCCGACAGGCGGAGCGGAATAGTCCACATGCCCTGGGCTGGGCTCGGGTCGAACCGACACCATCGAATCGTTTCCCCCCGCCGCTCCAACAGCAAGAGGTCCCGGCCGCCGCTTCCCCGGCGGGGTTTGGCGTAAACCCGGCCAAAGCGAAGAAGAGCGGCCTCCGCCCGGCGGAGAGACATGGGCCGCGTCCAGGGAATGTGATCGCCGAAACCTTGTAAAAGGAGGAATTTTGTGATTCTCCATTTATCCCCGATATCTGGTGCAAGGTTTAGGAGACCCGTCTCTTTGGCCTCTCGTAACCCACGGGGAGGACCCAAACGTTCTCCCCGCCTCCACAGGGCATCGGGTATGGGGCCCGGTCGTCGTATCCAGCCGTTTTTGCTGGACCACCCCCATGCCCGAAGGCTGTCCGGTGACGATTGGGGATCGAGTACGTAGGCGAGGACGCCCATGTCCCTGGCTCCAACCAGGGCGTCCCGAGCCCAAGCAGTCTGGGCGCCAAAGGCGGGGGTAGGCGATCGACGGCGAACCGGCAACCATAAAGCAACGACGGGACCGAGCTCGAGCTGTGTCCCGCCCCATTTTGCATGAATTCGGTCGCCCCGCTGCAGGCCCAACCGGCGCAACACGGGGCGTGCCATCAACAAGATATTCGGATCGAGAATGTGGGACCGAATCTGAACTGTACAAACTGGCCCCAAACCGGCTCGGATCTGCACGGACGACCCCTGCTGCATACCATATCGACGCAGCAGGGGCGCCGCGGCATAAATCACGTCCCGGGTGTGTACCAGGGATTCGATCCGCAAGGGCCCTTCCACCATGGGCAACACCCCATCCCGTCGCCACCCCGCGCCGGCTCACGCCATTTCCTCGGCTTCGTCCTCGATCAGGTCTTCATCTTCATCTTTTTTACCCGGCGGTTCGCAGACCATCACGAACAACTTCGTGCGTCCGATTACTTCTGCTGCAAGCTCTTTTTCCACCCGGACGGCAATGTCGGTGCCGCCGGAGGCAATTACAGCATCCAGGCAGTGGGGCGGCTGAATAACTTTGACCATCACTTCCCGGCGATCCTGCAGACAGTGGGGGTCCAGATCCCGCAGGGGAATCTGCTCCACATAAGACACGGTGTCTTTTGCCACAGCGGTTTCACTGTTGTTGTTGTATGCATACCAGACATTGATGTCCATTCTCCCTCGAACTTCCACCAAGTCGCCGATCAAATGACCCTCGTAGGTGTGATTCATCACCCAGCATCCCCCGATGGTGGACGGTCGGTTCGTGGGATGAATCGTGTACGTCATTTGCGAATACCGGCTGCCTCGACCGCACACAGCATCGGTAATGATCTCGCGGCACCCTGCGTCTCTCGCTGTGCTTGCCACGATACTCCCTCCCCTTTATGCCAAGTTCTTCTCTGCAACGCCCGGGGTTGGTGAGGACGGTAAAAACAGGCGCATGTTTAGTACCAATTCTATGCGGGGCATCTGCCTTTGGTGCTGCGGCCCGGTGGTCCCCGTGCTCACGAAAAAAGCCGATCCCTCCGCGGAGATCGGCGCCCCCTTTCTTTTCAACCCACCGGCGTCCCTTGCTCTTCTCCCTCTGCGCCTGGAAGTTCTCACGTTCCCGAGGGACCCGGAGCCAGGGCCTGATCAAAGAGATCCCGCCAGTTGTCCCACAATAATCGCCGGGCCGTTTCCTCGCCGAAACGGGCGTTCAGGGCCCGCTCCAAGGCCGGATATTGGGCTGCGGTCTCCATGCCTTCCAAGACTTCGTCGGTCCCGTCAAAATCCGATCCGAAGGCCACATGGCGATCCCCGGCGACCTCCAGAGCGTGCTCGATGTGCCGAAGAAGATCATCCAATCCCCCTTTGGGCCCGAGAAACGCGGGTACAAAGGCTATGCCCAGTACGCCGCCGAGTTCGGCCAACGCTTTGAGTTGGCCATCGGACAGGTTGCGGCGATGGGGCCAGACCGCTTTTATCCCGGCATGGGTGCACACCACCGGCCCCCGGGCTTCCCGCAGGACATCCCAAAAGGCCGCCTCGCCCAGATGAGCCACATCCACCACGCCGGACCGCTGCCAGACCTCCCGAACAAAGCGGCGCCCCAGAGCCGTCAACCCGCCCCCCCGGGGTTCTCCGACACCATCGGCCAACTCGTTGGCCTCGTTCCACGTCAGTCCCACTACCCGCACCCCGAGGTGCATGCACAGGGAGAGACGCTCGACACTGCCCTCGAGTGCGGAACACCCTTCGAGGCACAACAAGCCGTATATCGTCTGAGATTTCTCTGCCAGGGCCACATCCTCCCGATACAAAAGGGGACGTACCCGCTCCCCATCCCCCACGATTCGATCGTGAAAGGAGGCCGCCTGGGTGAGGAGCATGTTCCACCCTTCGGCGGCGGGGCGGTCCGGGGGCACAAACAGGGGAAACCCCAGAACCTTGACTCCACCTTGCACTAAGCGGTGCCAACCCGCTGCCAAGGACGATGTCGACCCGTAGAAATCTACCCGCTCGGCGGCGATCCGCCACAGCACATCGGCATGGGCATCCCATACTCTGCGCTCCAACCGGTTTTCCCCCCTCGATCCCAACAAACGAAAAGCCTGTTTGTCAAGAGGAGCAAACAGGCGTTGTCCAATAATCAGCTTGACATCGGTGATGTCGGTCCCTGTGCCTCAGCGAGGTTCGACGATCAACTTGATCGCCGTCCGCTCTTCCCCATCGATCAAAATATCGGTGAAGGCGGGGATGCAAATCAAGTCGATTCCACTGGGCGCTACGAATCCTCGTGCGATCGCTACGGCTTTCACTGCTTGATTGAGGGCCCCGGCCCCAATCGCTTGGATTTCCGCCGCGCCGCGTTCCCGCAATACGCCGGCCAGGGCTCCGGCAACAGAATTGGGGTTGGATTTTGCTGAAACTTTTAATACTTCCATCGTGAGGTTCCTCCCTTGCTGTTGGGTTGAGAAGGACATTGATACTTATATTCGCGGTTCCTTTAGGAAATTCCTTTTTTCAATGGCTATTATTCGAAAAATTCTTCTCCCGGAAACCCGACCCGGATCATGGGCGTTCAAAGGCCGCCCCATCGGGCCAGGGATGGTCGGGGGTAATGAACACCCTGCGGATTGCCGCGCAGCGTCCGTTTTCGTCTTCACAATCGATGATCGCCGCCGAAAACTGGCAATCCCCATCGGCCACTTCAAAGCGCGCCGGCAGATGGGTGATCATTTTATGGAGAATCGGCTCTTTTTTCATGCCGATGATGCCGTTAAAGGGACCGGTCATTCCTACGTCGGTGATATATCCCGTGCCCCCTGGCAGAATTCGCTCGTCCGCCGTCTGCACGTGGGTGTGGGTTCCCACCACCGCGCTGACCCGGCCGTCAAAATACCACGCAAGCGCCTGCTTTTCCGACGTGGTTTCCGCATGCACGTCCACCACGATCCATGTCGCCTGGTCGGCGATTTCTTCCAGTACCGCGGAGAGGACCGCCAGGGGATCGTCCCATTCCCCCATGAAAGCCCGGCCCAATACGTTGACAATGGCGAGCTGACGGCCGCCAACGGAACACAGCGCATAACCCTGGCCGGGAGCCAGGCGAAAATTCGCGGGCCGAACCAGGCGCTTCTCCTGATCGATGAAATCGAAAATCTTGGGGTGGTCCCAGACGTGATTTCCCATGGTTATAAAGTCGATTCCGTGGTCAAACAACCATTCGGCCAGATTGGGAGTGATTCCCCGCCCGTCCGCGACATTCTCGCCGTTTGCAATCACGATATCCGCTTGGACCACGTCCTGAACCCGGGGAAGATAGCGCTCCACAGCCTGTCTTCCCGGGCTTCCCACGATATCCCCGATAAATAGAATCCGCACCCTGTGACATCCTCTCTAAAAAATAAGGTAGCCTGACGGCTACCTTATTTTGCGTATTCGACGGCTCTGGTCTCGCGGATCACCGTGACTTTAATATGCCCAGGATAGTCGAGCTCGTTTTCAATGCGCTTGGATATCTCCCGAGCCATGCGTACCGATTCTGCGTCGTCGATCAGCTCAGGTTTGACGATAATACGAATCTCTCTGCCGGCCTGAATGGCGTAGGACTTCTCCACACCTTCGAAGGACTCCGCAATCTCCTCAAGGCGCTCCAGCCGCTTAATGTACACGTCCAGACTTTCCCTCCGGGCCCCGGGTCGCGCTGCGGAAATCGCATCCGCTGCCCCTACCAGAATGGAGATCGCCGAGGTGTATTCCGTGTCTCCGTGATGGGCTCCAATGGCGTTGAGCACCACGGGATGCTCCTTATACTTTCGGGCCAGATCCAGACCGATCTCAACATGGGACCCTTCCACTTCATGGGTGATCGCCTTGCCGATATCGTGCAATAAACCGGCCCGTTTCGCCAATTGTACGTCAAGGCCGAGTTCGGCTGCCATTAAACCCGCCAGATGAGCAACCTCTACAGAGTGTTTCAGCACATTCTGCCCATAGCTGGTCCGGTACTTCAGCCGGCCGAGGATCTTCACCAAATCGGGGTGCAGGCCCGCCACCCCGGTTTCAAACACCGCCTGCTCCCCTTCTTCCCGAATCCGCTCTTCGACTTCCCGACGGGCTTTCTCCACCATCTCTTCAATCCTGGCCGGATGAATGCGGCCGTCCGCCACCAGTTTTTCAAGAGCCACCCGGGCAACCTCCCGCCGGATGGGATCAAAACCCGACAGAATCACAGCTTCCGGGGTATCGTCGATGATCAGATCAATCCCCGTCAGGGTTTCCAGGGCCCGGATGTTTCGCCCTTCGCGACCGATAATCCGGCCTTTCATCTCGTCATTGGGCAGGTTGACCACCGACACGGTGGTTTCCGCGACGTGGTCGGCGGCAAAGCGCTGGATCGCGGTGACCACAATATCCCGGGCCTTCTTTTCCGCTTCGTGGCGCGCTTGTTGCTCAATCTCTTTGATCATGATGGCCGCGTCGTGGCGGCACTCCCGCTCCACGCTCCCCAGGATCGTCTCCCTCGCCTGCTCCCGGGTTAAGCCGGAGATTCTTTCCAACTCCGCCATCTGCCGGTGCACCATCTGCTCCGCTTCCGCCCGGAGATGTTCAACCTCGCGCTCGCGCTGGGCTACCGCCTCGAGCTTTCGTTCCACGGACTCCGTTTTTCGGTCCAGGTGTTCCTCTTTCTGAAGAAGGCGCCGCTCCAGCCGCTGCAACTCGGTTCGCTGTTCGCGAATCTCCCGTTCCGCCTCCGAGCGAATTCGATGGGCTTCTTCCTTCGCCTCGATCAGCGCTTCCTTCCTGGTGCGCTCCGCTTCCCGGCCCGCTTCCTCTAACATGTCTGTAACGCGTTGTTCAGCCGTGCGGACCTTTCCTTCAGCCACAGCCCGGCGAATCCAATATCCAATCCCGGCCCCGATCAATAATGCGGCCAGGATAGACACCCCATACATCCACACGATCCATCGCCCCTTTGCTCAGGATAACGGACCTGAGCATGGACGCAGAACACACGCCGGCACCCATCCCTTGTACCGGGTGCGGATCGGTATGCTACGGCCGCCGCGTTCGGCAGAGACCGGAAAACTTCTCATACGCATTACCTATTGTACGGGGTGTGTCAATAGTTGTCAACTACCGCCCATCTGCTCATCATCCCAGGATGCCACCAGACTAAAAGCCAGATCCCGGTCAAACCCGTTCTGCATCAACCCTCGATACGCCTTGGCCCGCCAAGTGGTGAGGTCGTCGTTCCGATGCCGGCGGCGGTGAAGGCGCAACCACCTTATGGCCGCTTGTTTTTCCCGGTCTTTCGGCATGGCCGCCAGGGCTCGATCGATGTCTTCGCCCCGGACCCCCTGACGGGTCAATTCCCACCGAGCTCGCCAGATGCTGGTCCGGCCCGCCTCCACGCGTATCTCCAGCCAGCGCCGGGCGTAGGCGACGTCGTCGATCCACCCTCGCTCCCGCAAGCGGTCAATCACCCGGTCCACCACCTCAACCGGATGGCCCTGTCTTTGCAAATGTTCTCTCACCTGGGCTGCCGACCGGGACCTTCGCGCCAAATATTGGAGCGCGCGGTTCCACGCCTCGACTTCGCCGGTAGTTTCACTCATCGAAAAACTCACCTTCGTCCGACCCGATCAAGCCCGATGCGGGGCGGGCCCCCGCCGAGCCCTCGGCGTGGCACAGGCTGCGAATCTTTCCTTCGATACGATCGGCGATCTCCGGGTGTTCCTTTAGAAATTGTTTGGCGTTTTCCCGGCCCTGGCCCAATCGCTCACCTTCGAAGGAATACCAAGCCCCGCTCTTTTCGATGACATCCATCTCCACTCCCAGATCGACAATGCTGCCCTCCCGGGAGATTCCTTCCCCGAACATGATGTCCACATCCGCTTGTTTAAAAGGAGGGGCGACCTTGTTTTTTACCACCTTAATCCGAGTCCGGTTTCCGATCAGTTCGTTCCCTTGTTTGAGGGCCTCTGCTCGCCGCACTTCCAGGCGCACTGAGGAGTAAAACTTCAGCGCCCGCCCACCGGTGGTGGTCTCGGGATTGCCGAACATGACGCCGACTTTCTCCCGAATCTGGTTGATAAAAATTGCGATCGTCCGGGACTTGGAAATCGCCCCGGAAAGCTTACGCAACGCTTGGGACATGAGTCTGGCCTGCAGACCCACGTGGGAATCGCCCATGTCCCCCTCCAGTTCGGCTTTGGGAACCAGCGCAGCCACCGAGTCAATCACAATAATATCCACTGCGCCGCTGCGCACCAAAGCCTCGGCGATCTCCAGAGCTTGTTCCCCCGTATCCGGTTGGGAAATCAACAGCTCATCGATGTTGACGCCAAGATTGCGGGCATACACGGGGTCCAAGGCGTGCTCAGCATCGATAAACGCCGCTTGTCCGCCCAACTTCTGTACCTCGGCGATGGCGTGCAAAGCCACCGTCGTCTTGCCCGAAGACTCCGGACCGTAAATCTCGATCACACGCCCCCGGGGGAATCCACCGACCCCCAAAGCAATGTCTAACGCCAAAGCACCGGTAGAGACCACTTCGACGTTCATACTCGCCTGGGCCTCTCCCAGTTTCATAATCGAACCTTTCCCGAATTGTTTCTCAATCTGGCGCAGCGCCATGTCCAGTGCCGCCTTCCGATCCGCCACCCCTGCCCACTCCTTCCCTTCTTCTCGCTTGACTAATTCGCCCCGGGGCCCGTCCGTTCCTGCTAACCTTTGTGCGTCTTTATTATAGCAAAGCTTGACCATCACGAACATTCGTTTGAGATCTGTGGCGAAAAAAATCCCCGCCGGGGCGGGGATCCACCGCCCGGGCCTTCAGGCCCGGCGGCTTCGAGGGCGCGCCGGTTCCAAGTTCACCCGAAGTCCATTGATGCGCGCCTGGCGCAGCGCCTCGAATACAAAGGGTGCCGATTCCTCCTCCACTTCGACGAAGGCGAACCGATCATACAAGTCGATCTTGCCGATCGCCTGACCGGGGATGCCCGTCTCCTCCGAAATCATCCGCACAAGATCCCCGGGTCCCACATTGGCGCTGCGTCCAATGTTCAGGAAAAAGCGGACCATGCCAGGGGATGCCCCGGTCTCGCCAAAATCGTAGTCCTCCTCCTCACCGGTGTGCAGATCGTCGGCGCTGGCCAGCTTCAAAGCGGCGGCGGCCAGATCCACCGGGTCGAACTCGTCTACGAGAGAGCCGAGAATGGCGCGGTAATTGGCGATTCCGCCCTCCTGGACCGTGCGCCGCAACCGCTCCCGCCAGTTTTCAGCCACCCGTTCCGCCACATCCGCCAACGTGGGGACCTCCCGCCCCACCAAGGGAGCTTTGGTCTCCCTCTCAATCTGTTTCAGCAACTTGAACTCCCTGGGCGTGACCAAGGTAATGGCCAGTCCCCGCCGACCGGCCCTGCCCGTCCGGCCGATCCGATGCACATACGATTCTGGATCCTGGGGAATGTCATAGTTAATCACGTGGGTGACATTGGTCACGTCGATCCCCCGGGCCGCGACATCCGTGGCCACCAGAAACTCGATATCCCCATTGCGGAATTTTTTCATCACCCGATCCCGCTGGGCCTGGGACAAATCGCCGTGAAGTCCGTCGACGAGATACCCCCGGGACAGCAGTGCCTCGGTCAGCTCATCCACCCCACGCTTGGTGCGGCAAAAAATGATGCCGAGCGACACGTCCTCGCTGTCGATGATCCGGCACAAGCTTTCCAGCTTGTTGCGTTCCAGCACTTTATAGTAGATCTGATCAATCAGGGGGACGGTCATTTCCCCCCGGTTGACCGTCACGTGCTCCGGATTTTTCATGTACCGGACTGCCAACTGTTTCACTTCGTGGGGGAATGTGGCCGAAAACAAGAGCGTTTGGCGTTCCTGGGGTGTCTCCTTCAAAATCGCCTCAATATCTTCGATAAACCCCATATCCAACATCTCATCCGCTTCGTCCAGAACCACGGTGCGCACTTTGTCTAACTTCAAGGTGCCTCGGCGCAAATGGTCCAACACCCGCCCGGGAGTTCCAATGACCACTCCCACGCCCTGCTGGAGCGCCCGAATCTGGTGACCAATGGATTGCCCGCCATAGATCGGTAGCGTCCTCACTCTGGCATACTTCGCGATTTTGCGCAACTCCCCGGCCACCTGGATCGCCAATTCCCGGGTAGGAGTGAGGATCAAGGCCTGAACGTGCCGACCCGTACCCATCATCTCAATAATCGGCACCCCGAAGGCCGCAGTTTTCCCCGTTCCCGTCTGAGCTTGACCAATGACGTCTTTTCCTTGCAACACCAGAGGAATACAAGCTGCCTGAATCGGAGAAGGTTCTTCGAATCCCATATCATCAATGGCTTGCTGCACTCTTCGGCTCAATTGAAAATCAGTAAATGTTGTCATTCTCTCACCTTTCTGCAGGACTTAACCCTTCATCCATCGCCCCGAGTTTTCGCCACAGGGCGAACAGCGCCGCTTTGGCGGCCCGAATGCGCACTTGGCGGCGGTCTCCACGAAATCGAAATTCTTTTACCCAAGAATCCGCATTCCGATGATGGACCGCAATATACACCAAACCCACCGGTTTTGTCTCCGTACCGCCGTCCGGCCCAGCGATCCCGGTAATTCCAATTCCCCAGTCCGCTCCGAGATGCTCGGCGACTCCCTGAGCCATCTGGATGGCCACCGGTTCGCTCACCGCTCCGAGCCGTTCCAGGATCTCCCCGGAAACGCCCAGAACCGCTTTCTTCACATCATTGCTATACGATATCACTCCGCCGACAAAATACCGGGAACTCCCAGGAACGTTGGTGATCATCTCTCCCAGGAGCCCGCCGGTGCAGCTCTCCGCGGTGGCAACGGTCATTCCTCGGGCTTGTAAAACTCGCCCTACGGCCACCTCCAGGGTTTCCCCGTCGACGCCGTAGATATATCGCCCCAAGCGCCGACGCAGCTCTGCCTCCAGCGGCGCGATCCGCTCCCACGCCTCTTTTTCCGAGGCAGCCCGGGCGGTTAACCGGAGAGTGACCTCCCCTTCGGCGGCCAAAGGGGCCAGCGTCGGGTTATCTTGGGCGGCCAACAAATCGGCGATCCGTTCCGCCAGGTGTGATTCGCCGATCCCGTAAAGGCGAAGCACCCGGGAACGAATGGTTTCGTTCCCGCCCATCCAGGTTTGCACCAACGGAATCACCGATTCCCTGACCATGGGTTCTAACTCCGTGGGGGGGCCGGGTAAAAGGACGTACCGCCGCCCCTCCGCCTCCACATACTGTCCCGGCGCCGTTCCCCGGGGATTGGGAATCATGTTCCCGCCCTGAATGACCATGGCCTGGCGGCGATTGTTTTCCGGCATGTCCCGGCCCAACCCAGAAAAATACCCTTCCACCGCACGAAGCGCTTCCGGGTGAAGCTCTAAAGGCCGCCCGAGAAACTCCGCCACCGTCTCCCGGGTCAAGTCGTCCTCGGTCGGCCCCAACCCGCCACACAAGATCACGAGGTCGGATCGCTGCCGGGCCGTCTGTAACACACTCAACAGCCTGCCCCGGTTATCCCCCACCACTGTGTGGAAGTATACCCCAACCCCCGCCAGAGCCAATTGTTCCGAAACGAACCGGGCGTTGGTGTTGGCAATCTGCCCCAGCAAGAGTTCCGTACCCACAGCGATGATTTCCGCCTTCATCCCGCTGCCCCCGCCTCGTGATTCGAGTTTCCCATCATGCTCGCTCAAGTTTTCCCAAACCCGATCACATGTCTATTCTTCACGAAATAATCGATTCCGGAAATGACAGTGATCAGTACGGCCAGGTACATGATCCAGGCTGCCACCGGAATGCCGACGTACGCGAAAGGCAAATTGTTCATCATTAACGCGACGACCGCCACGATCTGGGTGACCGTTTTCAACTTCCCCATCCGACTTGCGGCGATGACTGTGCCTTCCGCTGCCGCCACCAACCGCAATCCCGTCACCGCGAATTCCCGGCTGATGATGACGATCGCTTCCCAGGCTTCGACCCGGTGCATTTCCACCAGGGAAATGAGTACCGCCGAAATCAGGAGTTTGTCCGCCAAGGGATCGAGGAACTTCCCGAAGTTCGTGACAATCCTTCGCTTTCGCGCAATGTACCCGTCCAACCCGTCGGTGCTTGCGGCGACGACAAAAATCAGCGCAGCCACGATTTCATTGACTGTCAGCACATGCCCCGCCAGCGACACTCGACCGAAGTTATAATGCACCAAGAGGAAAAACATGACAACCGGCACCAGGAAAATGCGGGCGATGGTGATGCGGTTGGCCAGATTCACCTAGACGCCCTCCCCGGCCAGATCAAAATCGAAGGAATGGGTGATTCGCACTTTGACGAATTCCCCGGGCCGCCCGTTTACACCAGACACAAAAACCTGTCCGTCGATCTCCGGAGCGTCGTACTCGGAGCGACCGATCCAGATATCCGGGCGCCGGTCGTCTTGACGTTCGAGCAGGCAATCGATCACCTGGCCCACCCGGGCCGCTCCACGGGCCGCCGAGGCTTTTCGCCCCACTTCCATCAACCAGGCTGCCCGGCGCTCCTTTTCCGCTTCGGAAATCTGGCCTTCCATGGAAGCTGAAGGGGTACCTTCCTCCCGGGAGAAGGCAAAGACTCCGATCCGGTCAAAAGCCATCTCTTCTACGAAATCAGCCAGCCGCAAAAACTGTTCTTCGGTTTCCCCGGGAAACCCCACGATAAACGAACTGCGTATCGCCACGTTCGGTATGCGGGTTCGAATCCGCTCCAACAGCTTCCGAACTTGACTTTTTCGGCCCGGGCGATGCATGGCCCGAAGAACCTCGTCTTCTGAATGCTGCAGCGGCAAATCTACGTACTTGCACACCTTGGGCAACCCGGCCATCGCGTCGATCAACTCGTCGGTAAAATAACCCGGGTACGCATAATGCAGGCGAATCCACCGCAATCCATCCACATCGTTTAAGGCTGTTAACAGGTCGGGCAACCTTCGCCGACCGTACAAGTCCAAACCGTACTGGGTGGAGTCTTGGGCAATCAGACTGATCTCCCGAACCCCATCCGCGGCCAGGCGCCGAGCCTCTTCAACGATGGACGGGATCGGGCGGCTGCGAAACTTTCCGCGCATTAAGGGAATGGCACAAAAAGTGCAGCCGTGGTCACATCCTTCGGCGATTTTTACATAGGTAGAATACGGCAGACCAATTCGTTTTCGAGGAGTGACCTCGTCATAGAGATACACAGGATTTCCAAATCGCATCGGGTGCCTGCCCGCCAAAGCCTGTTCCACCACTTCCGGGACGCGGTGAAACTCGCCCGTTCCAAGCATCCCGTCAATCTCGGGAATCTCCCGCATGAGTTCCTCCTGATAACGCTGGGCGAGGCATCCGGCCACCACCAAGGCTTTACAATGACCGGTTTCTTTATACTGAGCCATCTGAAGGATCGTGTTCACCGATTCGGCCTTGGCTTGGTCGACGAACCCGCAGGTATTCACGACGATGACATCGGCCTCCTGGGGATCAGCGACCAAGTGAAACCCCCAGCGTTCCATGAGGCCCATCATCACCTCGGAATCCACCTGGTTTTTTTCACACCCGAGGGTGACCACCGCAATCCGACGCCCCATTACGAATCCTCCAACCGCCGTCGATTGACATGTACACTACAGTATACTCCAAACCTGTTGGGCGTGTACAGGCGCCCAGATTACCATTTTAACGAAAATTGGTAAACTGGACATCTAACGGAAGGTCCGCAGCTTTGACCAATTGAATGACTTTTTGCAGGTCATCCCGGCTTTTTCCGGAAACCCGCACTTGATCGCCTTGAACAGCTGCCTGGACTTTGAGCTTACTATCCTTCACGATTTTGACGATCCGTTTGGCGTTTTCCGCATCAATCCCTTGACGAATACTCACCCGTTGGCGCACCGCTCCCCCGGCGGCGGGCTCAATCTTGCCGGATTGCAGCGCTTTTAACGACACTCCGCGTTTAATCAGCTTTCCCTGAAGAATATCGATGACACTGCGGAGTTTATATTCATCGTCGCTGAGAATCACCAGTTCCTCCCCCTGGCGTTCCACGCGACTGACACTGCCTTTGAAATCAAAACGGGTCTCCAGTTCCTTCATCGTTTGATGGACGGCATTATCCACTTCCTGGAGGTCGACCCTGGAGACAATGTCAAAACTATTCTCTTTGGCCACGGCACTCCCTCCCATCACCACGGTATATTATACCACAGTCCAGGGAGAAAAAAGGAAACCCGGAAACCGGGTGGTTTCCGGGTTCGCATAGCCGCCGATGTCAACCGGGAGCATTCATCACCAATCTGGCTTTGCCTTTGATTGTAGTGCCTCAATAATAAGGTGCCGGCCACAGCCGTTGGACGAATGCCCGAAATTGATCGGCAACCCCTGAAACAGGTCGACCGTTTTGAAGATCTTGGGAGAACGTCTGAAACCGTTGCATCACCGCCGGGTTGGCGCTGACCCGGACGATGCGAATCGACGGATCCGCTTTTCGAATCACGTCGGTGACCCGTTGTTTCAATTGATTGGACACCGCCACATCGGTTTGTCCGTAAGTGGCTCCGCCGCTGGGTGAAGGACTGGGCGCTGGCTGTCCGGGCGCCACACCACCGGGTGCCGGCGGCCGTCCTTGGGTGGTTCCCTGATCCAGGGCCACATAGGCGGTATCTCCGGACACAAAGACCGTAGCGGCGCGAACGCCGGGAATCTGAACGACTTTTTGCGCCAGGTCGTCCGCCACCCGCACGCCCATTGCACGGGGTGCCGGCGCGGGCACCGGAGCCGGAGCACCCCCCGGTGCTGGAGCCGGCGCGGGCGCCGGGGCCGGAGTTCCAGGATTGGCCTCTCGGGATACCCCGCATCCAGTTGCAAACAACGATATGGTCGCTGTCAATGTCATGGCGATCAACGTACGGCGATCCATGACAGTCCCCCTCTCACCCTAGGTACCGTTAGTATCGCCGCACCGATCGCAACTATGCGCAGCCTCCCCGACGCCGTGCCTCAGGAGGAGCTTTTCTTCACCGTATAGGTCAGGACGTCCCAGGTAACCGGCTCGAGCTGCTGACCATTGACCGTGACGGTTAACGAGGACGCCCGACCCGCCACAATCCTCACCTCCTGATTTCCTGTAAAGGTTCTGGTTTCCCCCGGTTGCAATGTCCTCTGCTCGACCGGGTGGCCGTCCGCTTCCGCATCAATCCAGCACGGATGGGGTCCGACCCGTAAAACGACCTGTAATTGATCCACGTTCTCCACATCCACCATATATTGAGAAGCATTGCGCTTCACCACTTGAAGCACCGGTTGAGGAGCCGCGGGGGCAGGAGGACGTTGGGTAGCCGGCGGGGTTGCTGGCAACTGTGAAGCGGTCGTGCCATTCGGTTGGGACGCAGGGGGCGCCGAACCGGGGTGCCGGTTTGCGAGAAACCAGTACCCGCCAAGCAACACGGCCAGGAGGGCCGCGCTCGCGGCGATTTGTGGGATGGCTCGGCGGATGCGGCCGGGCTGAGACAGGGTACTCACGTCCCCATTCCCTGAGACTTCCTGAGACAGCGGGGCGGCACGCGCCGACAGTCCCGACTGGATCAACACCTCATTTCCGTCCAATCCGAGAAACTCAGCGTACGCCCGTACAAACCCTCGGGCATAAACCCCTGGGGGCAGCGCACTCAGATCCCCCCGTTCAATCGCCTCTAGGTATACTGAACGGATTTTTGTCGCTTCGGCGACCTCCTCCAGAGTCAACCCCCGGCCCTCCCGGGTTTTCCGGAGCAATTGCCCGACGTCCTCCATGGCTCCTCCTCCTTGGGCGGTGGTTTTACTCATAATCACTCAACACACAAGGCAACTCTTCGTACGTAATTTCTTCGTCCGGGGTATTCCGCAATTCGATGATCCTGTCGAACAGATCCCATCCGTACTCCGAATGGCGCACGAAAATATCCGGATGCTCAATGATTTTCGGACCAGGGATTTTCAAGACTTCTCGAACCAGCCGGCGGTGTTCTTCCCCGGCCCTTCGAGTGGACACAATGCCGTCAATAATATAGACGTTGGTGGACGGATTGCGCTCGTCCGGGTCAAAATCGGTGCGAACGGTTTGCTTGATTAACGTCGACGAGACAAAGGTCCAATGTTTATTGGCGTAAACGCTCGCCGCAACGATGGACTCCGTCTTCCCCACCCTGGGCATCCCCCGCACCCCAATCACCTGATGCCCGGGTCGCTTCAACAGCTCCCCCAAAAAATCCACCAGGATTCCCAACTCGTTTCGGGTAAATTTATAGGTTTTTAAATCACTCGACTCCCGGGCGATAAATCGGCCGTGGCGCAGGGCGATGCGGTCGATCAACGTGGGCTGCCGGAGAGCGGTGACCTGGATGCTGTTCACATGTCTCAGCAATTGGCGCAGCACCGAAATCTTTTGCCGGTCTTCGACTTGAATGAGAAGACCCCGACGAGTGTTTTCCACGCCGTTGATTGTGAGGATGTTTATGGATAGCATACCCAGGAGAGAAGAAATATCCCCCAGAAGCCCGGGGCGGTTCTTGTGAATGTCGTACTCGAAGTACCAGTCCTCCATGAATTCGAGCTCCTCCCCATGTCAAAAAAATCCCGAAATCCCCAGTGTGTAAAGCGTGGTGAATCCGGTTAGTCTCAAAGAAGGAGAGGGGGGATTGGCATGGCCCGCAACCGCGGTGTCAACCCCGGGCGAACCTTGGCCCTCGTCGGCGGGCTGTTTGCCGCCGCCACCACACTGGAAACGGCACTGCTCAACCTGGTCATTTGGACGTCCTACCCAGATCTGGTTCCCTTTTTAACCTACCAAGCCGCCGTGTTTCTGTTCGCCGGACTCGGTTTTGCTTTTGCAGGGATCCTGGAGCGCTTCGACCCCGGCATCCCTATGCGCGCCGGGGCGGCGGTCCTCGCCGCCCTGGCCGTCTGGGCGGCTCTGGCGGAACACTGGTTGGGGCACCGCCCCCTCGTGGCGGGATTTCTGAACGGCTCAGGGATCGGCCTCTACTGGTGGGGATTCAACAAACAGTGGCTACGGGCCACCGCCCCCCGCACCCGGGACCATTACCAGCGGCTTCACACTTTCACCGCCTCCACGGCCTCGATTGCTACGCCCTTGGCCGCTGAAATGGTGTTCCGCACGTTGCCGCGAGGGGAACACCCTCTCCTGTTTGGCCTCGTTACTGTGTTGCTGGTCCTATTATACCGGACATCCAGACGTCTCGCCCCTCCAACGCCGGAGCCATTCGATTGGAAAGAAGTACCTCCCCTGTTCGGCAGCTGGCGGGGCCTCCTCGGTGCGAGTCTCCTGTGGGGAAGCCGAGAGTCACTGGTGCTCGCTCTCCCTCTCGTGTTCGTGTACGTCATCACCGGCACCGAGACGGCCAGCGGTCTCTATCTCATCCTTTCTTCCACTGCGACGCTGATGGGCGGATTCTTGGTGGAAAGATGGCTCACTGCCCGGTCCCGCCGTCGACTGTTGTGGCTGTCCGCTGCGGTGCTCGTCATAGCCGGGCTCGGGCCCACCCTGTTTCCCAGCTCGGTAGCCCTCTACATCTTTGGTGCAGCCAATGCGCTGGCTGTGCCCTTTGCTGCCGCCTCCTACGGGGCCGCGAGCATGGATATCATAGGCGGTCTTCCTCAAGCGGACACCCACATGGGACAATATTTTTTGATGCGAGAGTGGTTTCTCACGGCCGGACGCCTCGGATCTTTGACGATTCTCATGGCTGGCGCTCTGGTCTTGCCCACCGAAACCGCCTTTCGCCTCGGTTTTTTTCTGACTGCCGCCGGTTGTGCCGCCTTTGCCGCCGGTTTCGCTCCGGTGGTACAAGGCCGACGCCTCGGTTACGAAAACTGAGCCAGCGGGTGCGCGGATGCCTGGCATCAGGAGTGCTGAGAGCCCCGGCGCCGTTCGAGCTGTGCCGGAGTCCACAGAACTTCCCGGGGTTTACTGCCTTCAAAGGGGCCGACAATGCCGCGCCCTTCCATCTGATCGATAAGCCGGGCGGCCCGGGTGTATCCGATGCGGAGCCTCCTCTGCAAAAGGGATACCGATGCTTGCCCGGATCCCACCACCAGGGCGACGGCCTCGTCGAACAAAGGGTCCAAATCCTCTTGAGGACTCTCTTCCCCGCCCGGCACATCCCAATCTTCTCGGTACTGGGCCGGCATTTGGTTTTTCACCGTTTCCACCACCCGTTCCACCTCCGCCTCGGACACAAAAGCACCCTGTACCCGAATCGGCTTTGGAGCGCCGACGGGAAGGAACAGCATGTCCCCCCGGCCCAGTAATTTTTCTGCACCGCCCATGTCGAGGATCGTCCTGGAATCTGCCTGGGAGGAGACCGCGAAAGCGATCCGGGAAGGAATGTTGGCCTTGATGAGCCCGGTGATCACGTCCACGGAAGGCCGCTGGGTGGCGACGATCAGGTGGATCCCGGCCGCCCGGGCCATCTGGGCGAGGCGGCAGATCGCATCCTCCACATCTCCAGGAGCGACCATCATCAGATCCGACAACTCGTCCACCACGACTACAATGTATGGCAAGAGAGGGCGTCCGAATCGATGGGCCAATTCGTTGTACCGTTCCATGTCCCGGACCCCTTCCCGGGCGAACAAGGCGTACCGCCCTTCCATCTCCTCCACGACTTTTTTTAAAGTGGCGGCCGCTTTCCTCATGTCGGTGACCACCGGAGCCATCAAATGGGGGATCCCCCCGTAAACCCCCAGTTCCACCATTTTCGGATCAATCATGACAAGTTTCACTTGATCCGGGTCGGCGCGAAAGAGCAGGCTGATGATCAAACTGTTGATACATACGCTCTTACCGGATCCCGTGGCACCGGCGATGAGTAGATGGGGCATCTTAGAGAGATCCGCCATCACCGGCGCGCCGGCGATATCCCGGCCCAAAGCCAGGATGAGCGGGCTTTTCGCCTGACTAAACTCCGGGGTTTCTAACACCTCCCGCAAGGGGATGATCGCGATTTCCCGGTTGGGAACCTCAATGCCTATGGCCGACTTACCCGGGATGGGAGCCTCCATGCGGATATCCGGGGCCGCCAGAGCCAAAGCCAAATCATCCGTCAGGGCCACGATCCTGGATACTTTAACGCCCACTGCCGGTTGGATCTCATAACGGGTAACCGCTGGCCCCCGGTAAGCCTGCAACACCTTTGCTTTTACGCCAAAACTTTCGAGGGTTTGCTCAAGTTTGTGGGCATTAGCCGCAACGTCCTTCAGATCCGACCCGTTTCGTCCCGGCGGCGGAGGGTTTAATAGCCCGATGGACGGCAGGTGGTACGTGCGTCCAAGGGGACTGGAGGACACCACGATTCCTTCCTCCGGGGTCGGCCCAACTCCAGATGGCCGGCCCTTTGACAGCCGTACTTGAATCCGGGATTTGGCCTCATCGACAACGGCAACCGGGTCGTCCTCGTCGGCCTCTGTCCCCGCATCGACAGCGGGTGGAGCAACGATGGTGTCGGGTTGCGCTTCCTCCTCGACCCACGCCCCGGCCTCGGAAAAATCGCGAATGGGAAACGCTTCTTCGGACGCCTTTCGGCCCCCCTTTGGTGTTCGACGGCGTCCGGCCGCTCGGGCATCCGCTTCGGAAGCCGCCCGCCAGGCGTCGGCGAGGGCCTTGATGCGGGTGGAAATCCCCTGAGCCAACTGGACACCCCACCTTTTCAAGGTCTCCCACACTGACAGGGCCGACCGGCCGGTGGCCAGAATGATCGCCACCAGGGCGGATATGAGCAACACGATCTCGGTGCCTAAAGTATCGAATAAAAAGTGAGTGGCAGAAAAAAGGGCATACCCCACCGCCCCACCCCCCACACGCTCCGGGGGTGCGACGGGGTGCCCGCCTTCGGTTGCACCGGTGCTGGCCAAATACAACTGGTCAATCCGGTGGGTGGTGATCGTCCACAGATCCGGTGGAGTCAAAGGATGGCTGCGGATAAGGGAGGTGTAGAGGTTGAGCTGCTCCCAGGTGAGAAGAACGGCGATAAACAGAAAGACTCCCGTCACCCGAAGGTTCCAACAAGGGGCGCGGCCTTTGACAATCACATAGCCCCCGACCCACAGCATGGCCAGGGGGACGAGGACATACCACCCCCCCGCCACCCACATGGCGAGGTGAGCGAGAGATCGGCCGATCCACCCTAGCTGCGCTAGACAAATCAAGGAGGCCGCAACAATGACCAGCCCCGTAATCTCCGTTTTCATCCATTCCTTGGCCTGCTCGACCTTACTCACGCCATGCCCACTCCCTCGGAAAAACCGCTGTACGTTCTACTACATTTCTCCAAGGGAGTCGGCTTTTCCTTCCGGACGAGGTTCCAGGGCCGGTTTCGCCCCGGCTGGCATCGGCAAAATTGTTATGGGATTCCGGGATAAAGGCAAAGTTCGCGGCCCGGCTGGTATTCCGGCCGGAGATAATCGGCGGGGTTTGGGCTGATTAAACGCACGATCCGCACGCGATCCGCGCCGATGGACTCCACTTCCAGGCAGGCGAACCCGACCCGGATTTCCATTTTGGGGGCAGCAGGCCGCGCTTCTCCTGCAAAAACAAGGGAAAGAGGCACCGCGGTGTAGAGAATCATTGGATCACCGGCTTTCCCGTGGGAGGTTGGCGTGTTGCTGCGGCGTCCACCATCTCCCGCAATTTTCCGAGCGCCCGACCAATGCCGCCGATCTCGTCGATCAGGCCGTAGCGGACGGCATCTTTGCCCACCACGGTGGTTCCGATGTCCCGGGCCAACTCTCCGGTTTTCATCATCAATTCCCGAAACTGGGCTTCAGAGATCTTGGAGTGATCCACCACAAAGCGCACCACCCGTTCCTGCATGCGCTCCAGGTACTCCCAGGAAGCTGGCGCGCCGATGACCATACCCGTCAATCGGATCGGGTGAATGGTCATGGTCGCCGATTCGGCGATAAAGCTGTACTGCCCGGCCACGGCGATGGGCACGCCGATCGAATGCCCCCCGCCGAGCACCAAAGTCACCGTCGGTTTGGTGAGGGTCGCGATCATCTCGGCGATGGCTAACCCCGCCTCCACGTCCCCTCCGACGGTATTCAGAACGATGAGCACCCCTTTCACCTTGTCGTTTTGCTCCGCCGCCACCAGTTGCGGAATCACGTGCTCATACTTGGTCGTCTTGTTCTGGGGGGGCAAAACGATATGGCCTTCGATCTGCCCGATAATAGTGATGCAATACAGATCGCTGTCCACATCTGGAACCTGGGTTTGCCCCAATCGTTCTAACGCTTGTAAAGGGCCGGAAGGGGGCGGTGTGGCCTGAGGAGGGGCACCCGGTGTCTCCTCCCCCTCACCCGCAATAGCAAACGGTATCCGATGGTATTGATCCATGTTTGAGCCTCCTCGACAGCTCACTGCAGCTCTGATTCCGCGGCCCGCCCGGCGGGCCGCGCTGCCTTTAGTATGTCCGGATGAGGCGGAAAACCTTGGGTGGCCGGGAGAAAGGCACCTTCATGGACGGATGACCATAAGATGTTTGGGAGAAAGGGGGATTCCAGGCGATGTACGGCTACTGTCCATGGACCACGCGGTCCGGAACCGTCATCCTTTGAGGAAGGAGTAAAGTTCGCCATTCGGGACGAACTGAACACTGTCGATTTTTATAACGCGGGGGCGGACCGGGCCCGGGATGCATACGTGCAGTCCGCTCATGTGGCGGAAACTCGTAAGGGCCAGCCACTAACGAGCCCCCTCCTCGAGACCGGAGAGGGGGCCCTGAGGCATCTTCGCTTTCACTCCTGGGGTGCGTCGCCAAAGATTGTAAAATGCCAGGGTTTGACCGCTTGCCCGCTCAGTTCGGACATGACGTGTTTAACCACGGTATAGTCTTCCAGGGCATAGGCGGAGAGGTCCTTTCCAAATCCGCTTTGCTTGAATCCGCCGTGGGGCATCTCCGACGTGAGGGGCAGGTGGTCATTAATCCACACCGTCCCAAAGCGGAGGGCCTTCGACATCCGCAGTGCCCGCTGGTGATCCCGGGTCCAGACAGAGGAGGCGAGTCCATAAACGACCCCATTGGCCCGGCGAATGACTTCCTCCTCGTCGGAGAAAGGCATCACCACCACCACCGGCCCAAAGATCTCCCGTTGACACGCTTCCGCGTCGTCGGCAAGTCCGGCCAAGATCGTCGGCTCATAGTAGGACCCGGCGGCCAACTTTGGATCCGCCGGACGCTTGCCCCCGAGCAGAACCTCGGCACCTGCCGCCCGGGCCCGCTCCACATATCCTTCGATGCGGTCCCGGTGAACCTGGGAGATCACAGGGCCCATATCCGTGGTCCAGTCCCCAGGCAGTCCCACCCGCACCTTCCGGGCCCGATCGATGAACTGTGCCACAAAGGTGTCATATACCGAGTGATGCACATAAAACCGGGTGGCCGCAGTACAATCCTGGCCGCTGTTCACATAAGCGCCCACCACTGCCCCCTGAACGGCCGCCTCGAGATCCGCATCGTCGAATACGATGAACGGCGCCTTGCCCCCCAGTTCCAAATGGAGGCGCTTCGTGGTATCTGATGCCGCCTGCATGATTTTCGCCCCGGTCTGGGTCGATCCCGTAAAAGAGATCATGTTCACGGCGGGGTGGCTCGTCAGGGCCGCGCCCACCGTGGGGCCGTCGCCGGTCACGACGTTCACCACGCCGTCGGGAAGGCCGGCTTCATGCAGGATTTCCGCGAATTTCAGCGTCGTCAGCGGCGTGTTAGGGGCGGGTTTGATCACCACAGAATTCCCGGCGGCCAGGGCCGGCATCAGCTTCCAGATCGCCATCAGCAGCGGGTAATTCCAAGGGGCGATGGAAGCGACAACCCCCACGGGATCCCGGCGGATCGCAGACGTGTATCCCGGAAGGTATTCCCCGGTGGCCTTTCCTTCTATATGCCGGGCGAGCCCCGCGAAAAAGCGAATGTTATCGATGGCCGCGGGGATGTCGGAGTATGCCGACAGCTTCAAAGGCTTACCGGTCTGGCGGGTTTCCAGTTCGGCGTATTCCTGGGCCTGCTGTTCCAAAAGATCCGCGGCTTTCAGCAAAACCGCAGCCCGCTCGCCCGGGGCCGCGTCCGCCCAGGTACCTCGCTCAAAAGAAGCTCTCGCTGCTTCCACTGCTCTGTTCACGTCTCCAGGCGTTGCCTCGGGAACTTTGGCCACTTCTTGTCCCGTCGCCGGATCGAGGATCACCTTCTCCTCTCCGGCCTCGCCCTGGACCCATTCTCCGCCGATCCACATGCGATAGATCTCCATGAATTTCATCTCCTTTTTCTGAAAAATGACGCCGCGCGTATGATCCCCGCGATGGGCACGGGGGACGTTCCTTTTCACCAAAGATCGGGAAATCGCTGGATAGCCTTTTGGAATTTCCGGCTCACCGTGGACTGGCTGACTCCCAGCACCCGGGCCGCCTTTGTCGTGCTGTGGTACCGCCTCATCGCCAACAGAATTAACTGATCTTCCACCATTTCTGTGGCTTCCCGCAAGGGCATGATGTCGTCAATCGCCGAAACTTTGACCGGACCCCTCCGGGCGGGGAGCATACTCTCCACGTGAACCGCCTCGATGACATCGCTGTCACAGGTGACCACCAAGCGTTCCACCACGTTGCGGAGCTCCCGGACATTTCCGGGCCAGTTGTATCTCCGGAGGCTCTCCAGTGCACCTTTGCCCCAACGCAACTCCCGTTCGTATTTTCGGGTCAGCTCTTGAAGAAAGTGCAAAGCCAGGAGAGAAATATCCTCCGGCCTGTGGCGAAGGGGCGGAATTTCAATGGGAATCACGTTCAGCCGGTAATACAGGTCTTCCCGGAATTGTCCGGACTCCACCATTTCCCTCAGGTTCCGGTTCGTGGCGGCAATGATCTGGACGTCGAGTTGGCGCGGATGAACGCCGCCCACGGGGTACACTTCTTTTTCTTGAATGACCCGTAACAGCTTGGCTTGAAGAGAGAGGGGGATCTCGGAGATTTCGTCGAGGAAGACGATTCCCCCGTCCCCTTGCTCGAATAAGCCCATTTTGCCTTGGGCGTTGGCACCGGTAAAAGCGCCGCGAGTGTACCCGAATAACTCGCTCTCCAGCAGCGACTCCGGAATTGCCGCGCAATTGATCTTGACAAAGGGACGTTCCCGGCGGGGACTTCTCTCGTGAATCGCCCGGGCGATCACCTCCTTGCCGACCCCCGATTCGCCGAGAAGGAGGATCGTCGATGGGTACTGCGAGACCCGTTCCACCTGGCGCATGACTTGATCCATGGCCGGACTCGCCCAAACCAAGGGATCCCGCTCCGGAGCCAGACGGCTCCTCAGGGCCTCCAGCTCCCTTTTATATCGAACCGACTGGGATTGCACTTCCTTTAATTCTTTTTTGAGCTTTGAAGTCTCCGTGATATCCCGGAGCGTGACCACCACCCGGATCAAACGCCCGGACTCATCAAGCACGGGATTCGCTTCGAACAGGATATGAACCCCGTGGCCCGACTCCCATTCCATGGAGATGCGCCGCTTTTGCCCGATCACCAGGCGCACCACATCGGTGGGTAGATCCGAAAACGCTTCATCGGAGAAAAAATTGCGTCCCACAGGATCGGAGCCAGCAGCGTGGTTGGCGGTGATGATTTTACTTTGGCTGGCCCGGATCACGACCCCGTCGGGATCAATGACAAACAATTCATCGCACAAAGAGGCAAGGACCGCATGGAGGTCGCGGTTGAGATTTTTCACTTTATCCAACTCCATGGCCATCTCCTCAATGTGCGGAAGATCCTGAAGCACCACCACCAGCCCGCTGATGGAACCGTCGTGATCCTGGAGCGGGGCGAAATCGGCCAACAGTCCTTCCCGCATATAGACCTGGTTGAAGACGAACTCCCCCCGGTCTACCACCTGGGACAGGACCTGCTCGCCGAATATCGACGCCATGTTGAGACTGTCCGCCTCGGATTTTTTCAGCATGCGAAGCGCTTTGGCGTTATAGTTGACCACCCGGCGCGACCGATCGCATACGATCAGTCCCATGGGGATCGAGTGAAGAAGCAGCCGGATCCAATCGACATTCCAGTCTCGGCAGGTCAGGAGGTACACGAGATAGTCCTGGCGTTCGACGTACTGCAAGCCCTGATCAGTATCGATCAGGGTCACCTGCTCCGACAAAAGGTCCAGAGTTCGGTAGGGCACTTCAGGTTCAGGGACACAGAGCACGGGAAAACTTCGGGAACAGGTGCGCAGGGCCCCATCGGGTTCGTCGGCCCCGGCTTCCGCGCCGATGCGAATCTCCAGGGCTTTGTACAAAGAACCGTCCTTGAAAAATACATACCGATCTCCCCGGGATCCGGCCTCCCGTTCAATCTGCCGAACGTTTTCATCTCCCCTCACCCATCGAACTTCTCGAAGGCATTGGGCGAATTCCACAGTGCTCACTTCCTTCCATCCTGGGCCCCCGCCCCGCGGTTCCGTCTGCCGAGGCACCCACCCCCCGTCCGGGGCCGGTCATGCCGGGGAACGTGCTTGAACCAGCAAGAAAAGCCCTTCCCATGCCACGGTGGCCGCCAACAAGGCGGTGATGTCCGCGTGGTCGTAAGGCGGCGACACTTCCACCACGTCCATCGCCGCCACATTGAGCCCGGCCAATCCCCTGAGCGTCTCTATCGCCACGGCCGAGGAGGGGCCACCGACTTCTGGAGTTCCTGTGCCGGGGGCGTAAGCCGGATCCACGACATCGATGTCGAAGCTGAGATATACAGGGCCTGTGCCAACCCGCCGGCGAACCGCCTCGGCCGTTTTTTCCGGGCCTGTCTTCAGCCACTGCTGCGCATCGATCTCCGCGATGCCGAACTCCTTCGCAAACTCCGCCTCCTGCCGAGTTTCCAAAGAGCCTCGTATACCCACCTGGATGGAGCGATTCGGGTCAATCAAACCCTCCTCTACAGCCCGTCGAAAGGTCGTCGCATGGTTGTACCGCCCGCCCCAAAAAGAATCCCATAAATCCGAATGGGAATCAAAATGGACAAGAGCGAGTGGCCCCCACAGTTCACGGATCCCTCGGAGCAATCCGAGAGTGACGGAGTGGTCGCCCCCTAGAAACAGGGATCGGCCGCCTGGGCCCACCCGTTCCACCACTTGGCGGTGGATCGATCTCAGGGTTTGTTCAATATCAGTGGGAATCACGGACAGATCGCCGCCATCTACCACGGCCGCTGATTCCAACAAATGTATGTGATGGCGGCGATGGTAGGGATAGAGGGTGGCGGAAGCCTCCCGGACGGCCTGGGGTCCGAACCGGGCACCGGCGCGGTAAGAAGTACCCCCGTCAAAGGGCACCCCAAACACTCCAATACAGTCTCCGAGCCTTCCGGAGGATCCGGCCGGCAGCTTCATAAAGGTGTTCCACCCGCAGAACCGCGGGATCTCTTTTTCAGACGGGACACGGCTCATGAACAAGGTCTGCGCCTCCCTCGGCGAGCTGGTCGGCATTATTGCGCCGCCCCGACTCGCACTTGGGCCAGGGCGTCTGCCAGCGCCTCGAACACCCGATCTGCCTGCTCTTTCTTGATGGTGAGCGGCGGTTCTACCCGGATGACCTGGGCGTTGATCAACGTCCCGGTCACCAAAACCCCTCGGTCAAACAGTGCTTTAGCGACCTCGAATCCCACGTGATCGTCCACAAACTCTAACGCCATGAGCAACCCCTTGCCCCGCACATCCACGACTTTGTCCTCGTGTCCTTTCACGGCCCGCTTCAAACCCTCCAGCATGTATTCGCCCATTTCCGCGGCCCGGGCGGGGAGGTTCTCCTCGAGGAGGACGTGAATGGTCGCGATGGCCGCGGCGCAAGCCAGGGGGTTGCCGCCGAAGGTCGTGGTGTGCAAGAACGGGTTGTCAAACAGGGTGGAGAAGACCTCCTCGGTGGCGATCACCGCTCCGGCCGGCATGATTCCGCCGCCAAAGGCTTTAGCTAAGCAAAGAATGTCCGGGGTTACGCCGTAATGCTCACAGGCGAACATTTTGCCCGTACGGCCCATGCCCGTTTGCACTTCATCGAGAATGAGCAAGGCTCCGTATTCCCGGCAAAGCTTCTGGACACCCGGCAAATAATCGTCGTCAGGAATATTGACGCCACCCTCCCCCTGGATCGGCTCGAGGAGAACGGCTCCCACGTCGTCCCCGGTCAGCCGGCAGGCCTCCATGGTTTTCTCCAACATATCTAGGTCATTGAAAACGACATGCCGAAAACCCGGAACCAGAGGGCCAAAGGGCCGGCGAAAGACTCCTTTGGCCGTGCCCGACAAGGAGCCGTAGCTCTTCCCGTGGAACGCCCGGGTTGCCGCAATCACGGTGGGCTTCGACGGGTTGTACGCCCGGGCTAGCTTGATGGCCGCCTCCACCGACTCTGTGCCGCTGTTGGTAAAAAATGAATATTTGAGATCGCCGGGAGTGATGTCTGCGAGGATCTTTGCCAAGAAAGCCCGAAGGGGGTCGAGGAGATCCTGACTGTGCAGGGCTTGCCGGTTCAACTGATCAAGCACCGCTTTCATGACCTTGGGGTGGCGGTGTCCGACATTATAAATCCCAAATCCCCCGAGACAATCGATATATTCCTTCCCGTTGACATCGCGAAAACTGTTCGGCCCCGCGTCCGCCCATTCCACGGCCGCGTCCAAGGATCCCGAGGTCACAGACTTCCGGTATTCCAGAAATCCTGGATTTACATATTCTTGGAACCCTTCGATCGTCTCTCGGGTGACCCATTGTGCCTCTTCCGGGGAAATTTGATCTTTCGCGATCAGTTCAAGAACCTGACCAGTGAAGTCAAGAACCTTTCTCTCATCCATGTAAACGGCTCCTTTCAGCAATGAACTCAGGATGCCGTCTTTTATAAGCAAAAATCATACCACATCGCACTGCCCGTTTCTGCAGTTCCGCGGGCGAAGACTTTATGCACACACACATACCCTATTCATATGCGCATATCTGATGCGTCAACGACCCCCTTCTTGAGGATACCTGATTCTGAATCGATTGACAATGGTAAAAAGCGGGGAGCGGCGGCGTCCCGGATTCCTTGAGTTCGAGCGGTCGATGGGACGACAGACGGGCCGCCGGTGCACGTGAGTGTCCGGCGACCCTGTCCCTCACACCATGTTCACATTGCGTCGTGTGCCTTCAACCAGTCAGCCGTTCTCGGATATACCCGCTTACTGGCCGTCCCGCCGTACACGAGGCTGACGTGACCGACGGGGAATTGGTATTCCGTCCGATCGGAACTTAGGATGTGTTCAAACAGCGCCTCGCTTTGTGGAGGGGGAACGATGTGGTCCCGCTCGGCCGTCAGCAGAAGAACGGGACAACGGATCTGACTTAAATCCACGGGACGGTCCCGCAGGATCAGTGTCCCTTCGATCAGTTTGTTATCCTGATAGAACTCGTGGATCCACTCGCGGTACGCCTGACCCGGGAACGGAGTTCCGTCGTTGACCCATTTGTTCAACATCCTCCAACTGTGGACAAAGGTTTCGTCATCCACCCGATCCAACAACGAAACCCAGGGATCGACGAAATTACTCATGGGCTTCAACATTTTGTTGCCAAAATCAATCACTTCGGGAGGAACGTTGCCGAATGTTTCCACAAGCTTATCTACATCAAAATACTCTTTGCGCAGCCATTGATTGTACAGCGGGGCATGTCGAAAGTCGATCGGCGCGGCGAGAAGGGTCAAATCCTTGACTTTGTCGGGAAAAAGCGCGGTATACATCGCTCCCATCGTTCCGCCCATGCAGTAGGCGAACATGTGAATTCGGTCCGCGCCTGCGTGCCTCAAAACCCGATCCACGGCCTTGTCGAGATAGTCGAACATGTACTCTCCGAACCCGTTGTGTCGATCTTCAGGTCCAGCGACACCCCAATCGATCATATAAACCGAGAACCCCTGCTGTACAAGAAATTCGACAAAGGAATGTCCGGGCTCCATGTCGAGGATGTAGGGTTTGTTGATCATCGCGTACATCATGAGTACCGGAAATTGGTGCACACGCTCCACACCGGGTAACGAGAAATGATACAGTCGCATCTTATTCTTTCGCCAGATTGCGGTCTTCGGTGTTTGTCCGGTCGGCGGCTCGGCCTGGCTGAGGATTTCCACAGCTTTGCGGTACCGGCGCCAACTTGTCGGCGCTTGTTCCAGCCACCGGTGGCCCATCCTGGCTAGGGCATCCTGTTGAAGAAACATCGCATTCCACATGGTCTGCCAACTCTCTGCCGTCATCATCGCTCCCCTTTCGTGCTTGGCGAGTTTCTCCGAATGTTACATGTACATGCCACCGTTCACATTGAGGCATTGTCCAGTGATGTAATCTCCGTCCACCACCAGGAACCGGACAACTTTTGCCACTTCTTCAGGGAGGCCGAACCGGCCCATAGGAATCTTCGCTTTGATTTTGTCTTGAACTTTTTCAGGGACTGCCGCCACCATATCCGTCCAGATAAATCCCGGGCACACGGCGTTGACGGTGATGTTATATTTGGCTGTCTCTAGGGCGAGGGACTTGGTGAATCCGATGATCCCAGCTTTTGCCGCAGAGTAATTCACTTGACCGAACCCGCCGGTTTGGGCAATGATGGAAGAAACGTTGATAATGCGACCAAACCCGTTCTCGATCATCGAGGGGAGAACCCGTTGTGTGAGGTGGAACATGCTGTCCAGATTGGTGTGCATCACATCTTCCCACTGGGCTGCAGACATGTTGAGGAACCGAGAGTCTCGGGTGATCCCGGCGTTGTTGACGAGGATATCGATCGGTCCAAATCTGTCGGAAACTTCGTTCCACAACCGATCGATCTCCTCCGGTTGGGAAACATCGGCCTTCAAGGCGGCAACCCGATCATTGTGCTCGCTGAGTTGGCGCACCAAAGCCTCAGCCTGTTCTGCGCTTCGGCAATAGTTGAGAACTGTGGTCGCCCCGAGACTGGCCAATTCCCGGGCGATGGCCGCACCAATACCCCGAGAGCCCCCGGTGACCAACGCAACTTTACCGGCCAATACACGTCCTTGAACGACCATTTCCTCAGCAAGTGCCATTCTGATCTCCCCCGTTCTCCCCATCGTGGTCGGTCATTGCCGTACATAAAACTCATGGATTACACGTGAATCTTGGAACAAGCGAATTCAAACGCCCCATGCGCCATGTCCGCAGCTACTCCTCGCCCCCGGAAGAGGGTGCATCCCCCGAGAGCTCCCGATCCTCAGGGCTCTCGTCCCGACTGGCGGTCCGCCGGCCCCGGCCTCCTTGGCCAGGTCGGGTTCGACTCTCTAGAGCCCCTTGAATCTTTTTCAAGGTTTCTTCCACCCGAATGAGTCGTTCGTCTATGGCATCGATCTTTTCATCCACCGCTGCGACCATTTCCCCGAGCCTCGCCATGTCGTCGATGGAGGGGAGGTGGGATTTCTCGGCGACGGATTTCATCGTTTGGGAAATTAATTGGTTCATTTGAAGAAAAGCCTGCATCATTTGGGCGGATATGATGGAATAGGTTTCGCTCGTCAGAAAATCGTTCCATGCCTCGGCAGCATGCGGTTCCCATTCATCGTAGATTTTCTTCCATGCTACGAAAGGATCTGAATACTGAACGGCCATGCCATCCGCTCCTTCTTCAAACTCTCGATGCTAACCGCAAGGATACCGGTGACTGACAGTTATTGCCCCCCACCCCCGACCGGGCTCCCACCTCCCTGGCGCAGTATCACTTGCCGGTCTTTCTATGACCAAGTGTACCAAAACTCACGTGAGAAAATCGTCGACTGATGTCGAAGAACATGTGAAAACTATGTTAAGAATATGATAAGAAATCATCGACTCGGATGATCTCTTGTTGTCACACCTTCGATATATAGCGCTACCGCCGCTTCAATATTCCCGACCGATCCGATGTTCACAAAAAACCGCCCGTTTGCGCCAATCCGCAAAAACGGGCGGTTCTTCGTTTCATCGGGAAAGGTTCCGGCTGATTCCTTTAAGCGTTCTCTTTGCCCCAGGCGCTCAACCAAGGACGCACTCCGTCCTCCAGGGCATGGAACCATTGGTACTGGACTTTTTTCAGCGCATCTTTATTTTGATCGACGAAATCCCAAAACACTTTACGCTGTTCCTGAACCTGCCGGATCCAAGTCTGGTTTTGCTCCTCCCACCGCGCTTCGTAGGCTTCGCTCCAGTCCATGTACGACTTCCAGGGCGTCCACCACAGGTCCTGGGCCTTCTGGGCCAAAGTCTCCCAGGACTGCTTCTGAGATTCCTGGGCGTCCTCCGGGTTTGAGTCCTTCGGCAAGAAACTTTTCCACACCTGTTCCGACTCCCGGATCAAATCTTTGGTCAATCCCTCTACATTTTTCCGAGCCGTGGCGAGTAGTTTTCGAGATTCAGCGACGGCATTCAAATAGTCGTTTTCCCGCTTTTCGATAAACCGTTGCCAATCGCCGGCCCTGTCTTCGTAATATTTCCAAGCGGGGTCGAGAATGGTGTCACTCCGGTAGGTCGTTTTCTCAGGTTTCTTTGGATTCGGGGTGGCCTGGGTCATGGTGACTCCTCCCTGTTTTCGTTGAATTGGCTGGGTCTGTCAAAGGTCCGCCGGAAACCCCCAAAAACGGGTTGTACAGATTCAAGATACTGCTGTAGGTCCGAAAAAACTGGTCCAACATACTCTGGTAACGCTCCAATTCCGCAGCGTACAACCGCAGGTACGCCTCTCCGGCGTCAGTGAGGGAATAGAGGCGCTTTGCAGGTCCCGCTGTCTCCGTGTTCCACTCGGACTGTACGTAATGGTCTTTTTCCAGTTGCCGAAGGATCCGGTAGACGTTCCCCCGGTCTACATCTTGAAAACCGAAAACAGCCAACTTTTGAACCAATTCGTACCCGTGAACCGGAACTTCCCGCAGGATCAACAGGATGTACGGAAGGAGAAAATTTTTTGGCGCTTTGCCAAGGAGCCCCCTTTCCATTGGCGTCTCCATCATCTCATTTCACCTCTAGGTGTATTTTACATCTATACGGACGCCTGTGTCAATCCCGAATGTGTTAGAGGACCAAGCCTCCGTCCACCGGGATGATCGCGCCATTAATAAAGCTGGCGGCATCTGACGCCAAAAAGAGATAGACGTGCGCCACCTCCTCGGGGCGCCCCATACGTTTGAGAGGTGTCCGCTCTTTCACCGTCTGCAAGATTCTGTCTGGCACCTTGGCGGTCATGCCGGTTTCAATGAACCCCGGTGCGACGGCGTTGACCCGAATGCCTTTGGCCCCAAGTTCCCGTGCCCAGGTTTTCGTCAATCCGATCACGCCGGCTTTGGTGGCGGCGTAATTCGTCTGACCGATGTTGCCATACAAGCCCACCACCGAAGAAGCATTGAGGATAACGCCTCCTCCCTGCTGGATCATCACCGGGGCAGCCGATTTTGTGCACTGCATGACACCTGTTAAATTGACCGCCAAAACTTCGTGCCACGCGACAAGGGGAAGTTTGACCAAAAATCCATCCCGGGTAATCCCGGCGTTATTGATAAGGACGTCGATTCGTCCGAATCGCTTCAGGGTTTTGTCCACCATCTCTTGTACCTGGTCTTCTTTGCGAACGTCCACGTGGAGGAAGAGGGCCTCCGTCCCGCCTTCCTTGAGTTCCGATTCTAAAGCCGAGCCCTCCGCGTCCCCCACGTCCGCCAACACCACTTTTGCGCCGTGGGCAGCAAAGAGGCGCGCAGTCGCCCGTCCGATGCCATTGGCCGCGCCGGTGATGACCGCCACCTTATCTGTCATCAATGGGAATCGCCTCCACAAGTTTTCTCTGGATAATCTTCAAGCGCGGAAACGCGATTGGTTATTTGCCTATAGATGTCATTTACATCTATAGGCATTCTACTCCATTTATTTCCCCGTGTAAATAAAAAAACCGCCTTTTGGGCGGTTGAATTCGGATCAGTCGTCACATCATCCGGTTTTTGGCACGAATTTCATCCAAATAATTGTAGATCGTGTATCTCGACACGCCAAGTTGGGAGGCGATGAGATCCACCGCCCCTTTAATCAGAAACGCACCTTTCTCATCCAACTCTTCGATGATCATCAATTTTTCGTCTTTCGTGAGGCGATGGATCTCTTTCCCCGGTCCCGCAATGGTCTGCTCTACCATTTTATTCAGGATTGCCATCACATCGTGGGCAAACTCATCGGCCACCTCATCCACTGAATCCCCGTCGTCCCGCAGAAAACTGTCCACCCAACCCCGGATCCACTCCAGGCGGCTCAAATCTTGATTGAAACTCACACAGCCCACCACCCGGTCCCCGGCGTCCCGAAGAAACACATTGGTGGATCGAATTCGTTTTCCTTCTTTGGTGTAGGTGCGGTACACAATGGCGTGTTCATTCTCCTCGAGCCCGCGGCGCAGAACTTTCCAGGCATACTCCGAGATTGGGTCTCCTACCTGTCGATTCGTCACCCGGTTGTTGATAATAGCGACGATGGAACGTTCCGGATGGTCAAAATCGTGTAAAACGACTTCGCAGTCCTCTCCCAACAACCTCCCTAAGGTTTCCATCAATGTTTGAATATTTCTGAAAAGAAGTTCCTTCTCCCCCACTCATTTTTCACCTCGCCCCGGCACAAGTGCAGTCGAAATCTATTATATCACGTCCCTAACGAGTCTGAGCCTCCGTCGAGATCCGGCGATTCGGCAAAAAGACGGCGGCGAGGTGTGCGGGTAGAAGCGACGGCTGGCGCGAGGGCGCTCCAAGGCCGTCCTACCCCAGGTTTTTTTAAGCGGCCACGGCCCGGCGTATGCCCGACAGAATCCGAGCAACCCCCGGAAGATAAAGATCCTCCAAGGAAAAGAGGGGAAACGGCACGTCAAATCCAGCCACCCGGACCACGGGCGCTTCCAGAGAATAAAAGGCCCTTTCCTGGATAAGAGTGGCAACTTCCGCCCCAACCCCGGCCGTGCGGGGAGCTTCGTGAACGATTATCGCCCGGCCGGTATGCTCCACTGACTCCACGATCGTTGCCACATCCAAGGGAAAGAGTGTGCGCAGATCCACCACCCGGGTCTCGATCCCGTCCTGCCTAGCCGCCTTTTCCGCCGCCTCCATCGCCCAGGGAACCATTCCGCCCCAGACGAACATGGTGAGATCTCCGCCTTCCCGCACCACTTTGGCCTTCCCGATCGGCACCGTATAGTGACCCAGGGGCACCTCTTCCTTAAACGCCCGGTACAATCGAATCGGCTCCAGAAAGACCACCGGATCCGGATCGTCGATGGCCGCAAGCAACAGCCCTTTTGCATCATAAGACCCGGAAGGCGCCACAACTTTCAGCCCCGGCTGATGCACAAAAAACGCTTCACTACTGTCCGAGTGAAGTTCCGGCGCCCGGATCCCCCCGCCGTAAGGGGCGCGAATGACCAGGGAAGCCGGATGTCGCCCCCGGGTGCGGGTGCGCACCCGGGCAGCATGACTGACAATTTGTTCAAAGGCAGGGTAAATAAACCCCATGAACTGAATTTCCACCACCGGTTTTAAGCCGGCAGCCGCCATACCCACCGCTGTGCCCACAATACCCGATTCAGAGAGAGGGGTATCAAACACCCGCCGGGGGCCGAAGGCATCCTGCAAGCCATCGGTAGCCCGAAACACCCCTCCGTTTTGGCCCACATCCTCTCCGAAAACCAGAACCCGATCATCTTCGGCCAGAGCGGTGTAAAGCCCATCTTGGATGGCTTGGATCATCGTCATGTTCCGGGTCTCTCTCACGCCCGGTCACCCCCCCGCAGCACTTCGGAGAGCTCTTCCTCCTGCTCTCGCAACGCCTCCGGAAGATCTGCAAAACAATGGTTGAACATGTCCGCCGGGTTTACCGCTTCCCACTGCTCCATGGTCTGAACGGCCAGCTCGATCCGCTCTTCCACCTCATCGGCGAGAGCCCTTTCCGACTGATCGTCCCACCACCGCCGGGCTTCTAAAAACGCCCGAAACCGCCGAATGGGATCTCGGCTCTTCCACATTTCCACCTCCTCGGCGGCGCGGTAGCGGGTGTGATCATCAGCCGTGGTGTGGGAGTGGAACCGGTAGGTGTAAGCTTCGATCAACGTCGGCCCCTCTCCCCTTCTCGCCTTTTCCACCGCGTGCCGGGTCGCCGCGTACACCGCTAGGAGATCATTCCCATCCACGCGAATTCCTTCGATGCCATAGGCCGCCGCTTTTTCCGCCACCGTCTGAGTCGCCGTCTGACGGGAAAATGGAACACTGATGGCATACTGATTGTTCTGGCAGAACAGGACAACGGGTGCCCGAAATACGGCGGCAAAATTCAATCCTTCATGGAAGTCTCCTTCGGAGGTGGCTCCGTCCCCAAAATACCCCAGTGCGATTCCCGTGTCCCCGCGGTACTGCCTCGCCATGGCATAACCGACGGCGTGGGGGATCTGGGTTCCGATGGGCACCGCCGGGGGAAACACTTGAACATCCTGGGGATAGTCCGCCCCCTCCACCCGGCCGTTCCAGTACAACAAAATCCGCTCCAAGGGCACACCGTGGACAGCCATAGCCCCGTGATCCCGGTACGTGGGAAACATCATATCTCCGGGGGCCAGGGCGAAGGCACTCCCCACTTGGGCCGCTTCCTGACCCTCCAATGGAGCGTAAGTCCCGATGCGACCCTGGCGCTGAAGGCGGACACAACGCCGGTCAAAGGCCCTGATCTTGACCATCCACCGGTACATCTCCACACATTGCTCCTTGGGCGGAATATTCGCTTCCTTTAGGGGCGCCTCTGCCTCTTGAACGCCAACGTCCCGGACTCCATCCTTACTTTGCAGAGCCGGCTCGCTCATCCTCGACCCTCCTTCGTGTATCGAAAACGCAAATAGCCAAGCAAAAATGCAATAAACATACAATTTTTTAGTAACACAATTTCATTATAACGCCCACCCCGCAAACGTACAAGGGGCGGGCACAGCTGAAATTGCTAAAAAATGAAACGGATCTTGCAGCTGCCGCCGGGGTGGTGACCCGTAAAAAAGGCCGTGGCAACCAGGCGGCCCGGCCTCATCCCGCCGGCCCGCCGGGAGATGCGGAAGCTTCTGCATATCTCCCCAAATACGCGGCCTCCACCTGGGGGTGAGTTTTCAATTCGGAGACCGAGCCCTCGACTTTCACCCGGCCGCGCTCAAGAACCAGTCCCCGATCGGCGATCCCCAGGGCGGCCCGGATGTTTTGCTCCACCAACAGGATCGTCAATCCCCGGGATTTCCGCATATCCACAAAGGCTTCGAACAACTCCGCGATCATCTTGGGGGCAAGGCCCAGGGAGGGCTCGTCGAGAATGAGCAGCTTGGGTCTCGCCATCAGCGCCCGACCCACGGCGAGCATCTGCTGTTCCCCGCCGCTTAAACTCCCCGCCGCCTGGCCGATCCGCTGGCGCAGACGAGGAAAGAGAGTCAGGATGTCCTCGGTGTCCCTTTCCAGAGTCTGTCGCTGCTGGCGATATCGGTGATAAGCGCCAAGAAGTAGGTTATCCCGGACACTGAGCCCTTGGAAAACCTGCCGGCGTTCGGGAACCAAGGCCAGACCCCGACGTACCAACTCTTCCGGCGCTGTTCCAGTGACTTCAGCGCCTTCAAACCAAACTCTGCCCTGGGATGACCGGTAAAGCCCGGCGATCGTGCCCAATAGGGTGCTCTTCCCAGCGCCATTTGGCCCGACCACGGCAAAAATCTCCCCGGCGTTCAAATGAATCCCGACTCCTTTGAGTGCGTGGATACGGCCTCGAAACGTGTGCAGATTCTCCACCCGGAGCACCTAGATCACCTCTTCTCCCAAATACGCTGCGATCACCCGGGGATCTCGCTGCACAGCGGCCGGCGGTCCCTGGGCGAGCATCTTCCCCTGATCCAGCACCACGATATCGTCAGCCGTTTCCATGACCATTTCCATGTCGTGCTCGATAAAGAGAATCGTCACGCCGGTGTGCCGTATTTCTTGCATGAAGGCCGCCAACTTTCGAGATTCGCCCGCATTGAGCCCCGCCATCGGCTCGTCGAGAAGCAAAAGCTTCGGCTCCGCCGCCAAAGCCCGGGCGATTTCCACCATGCGCTGCAGGCCATAAGGCAAAATCCCCGCAGGTTGAAAGGCCCGGTCTGTAAGCTCAAAGGTTTCCAGTAACTCCATGGCCCGATGGAAAGCTTGGCGGTTATCGCGAAGTCTGCCCGGCAAGGAGAAAAATGAGGTCAGCCAGCCCGATGTGGTCCTCAAATGCCGGCCCGCCATCACATTTTCCACCACCGTCATGTTTTGGAAGATCTCGATATTTTGAAAGGTCCGGGTAATCCCCGCCCGGGCAATGGCGTGGGCTGGAAGCCGGTCGATCCGCCGCCCTTCTAAAAGAACTTCGCCTTGGTCGGGCTTCACCATGCCGGTCAGAAGATTGAATAACGTTGTTTTTCCGGCACCGTTTGGCCCGATCACGGCGGAGATATGGCCTTTTTGGACGATAAATCCGATATCTTCCAGGGCAACGACGCCCTCAAATCTCTTGGACAGGTTTCGAATCTCCAACAACGGTTCGGCCATTCTTACCCCTCCCCTCCTGGAGCCGCCGATCCCGAATCCCCGGGCCGAGTCCAGCGGTGCCGGATCGTGAGCACGCCCCGTGCTAGACCGGGCACGATCCCTTGGGGAAGAAACAACAGAATAACCACGAGCAACACACCAAAGACAAGGATCGAGTACTCTCCGCCCGCCGACGGAAACAGCGCCGGGACGACACTTTTCATCGCCTGACTCAGAATCGTCACCACCGCCGCCCCCACGGGAGCCCCCCAGACGCTGCGCACGCCTCCGGCGATAGCCATGATCAAAAACTCAATGGAGGCCATGGCATCAAAGGTAGAAGGACTGACAAAGGACAGATAAAAAGCATACAGACTGCCAGCCAGGGAAGCGACCATGGCGCTGAGGATAAAGGCCATCTCTTTGAAACGGGCCGTCGGCACCCCGAGGCTCGAAGCCGCCGCTTCACTTTCCGCCAGTGCTTTCAGAGCCCGCCCGACCCGGGAGTGCACCAAATTTCGAAATCCCCAAATCACGAGAAGTGCCATTACCCAGATTAAGTAATAAAGCTTCCAGTCCGCGTCAAAGACGAGGGATCCCACAGTCAGCGGGGGAATTCCGGTCAGTCCAGACGGCCCTCCGGTCACAGAAGTCCACTGGATCATAATGATATTCAGGATCATTCCCAAGCCGAGGGTGGCCATGGCCAAGTAGTGTCCTTCCAACCGCAGGGTGGGGCGACTCACCAGCCAGGCCACTCCTCCGGTGATTGCCATGCCAATGAGAATGGTCGCCCAGCCGTCAACTCCCCGAAGGGCGAGAATGGCCGAGGTATACGCCCCGATTCCGTAGAATCCGGCGTGCCCCAAGGAGATCTGCCCGGCATAGCCAATAAACAGGGACAGGCCCACCGCGACGATGGCGGAGAGTCCGACAGCAATGAGGACGCTGAGGACGTATGGCCCGGAAACAAAAGGAATGACAGCCAAAACGATCCCCACCGTGACAATGGCCGGCCAGGACGGTGGATACAGTTGCGCAAGCGGCCCACGGCGAATCATGGCACGCCCTCCTTATACGCGCTTTCCCGCGGTTCGGCCGAACAATCCCGACGGCCGAACAAAGAGCATGAGAAGCAGGACGATAAATGTAATCGCATCCCGGTAATCGGAAGAAATAAGCCCGGCGGTGAAGGCTTCCAGTAGTCCTACTACAAGTCCTCCCAATACAGCAGCCGGCGCATTGTTAAGTCCACCGATAACCGCCGCGACAAACGCCTTGAGCCCGAGCATGAGTCCCATGTCGTAGGTGGCGCCGGTGATGGGGGCCACGATGGTGCCCGCCAGCCCCCCGAGCCCGGCGGAGACGGCAAAGGCGTAAAAGGACAAGCGCGACGGGCGAATGCCGACGATCCTGGCGGCAGTGTGGTTCATCACTGCAGCCCGCACCGCTTTTCCCTGGTACGTTTGAAAGAACCAGATCAGGGCGACGAAGAAGACACCGCTGATCGCCACAGTCCACACGGTCTGCCAATCGAGGGTAGCCCCTCCCAGGTGTAAAGGCGGCCGATCGGTAAAAGGAGCCAGGGTCAGGGGATCGGCCCCCCAGATCATCAGGGCGGCGCCCCGAAACACAATATCCACCCCGATGGTGATGATCACCACCGACAACAGGTCAATGCGCCGAGCCGGCCGGATCACCGCTCGTTCCATGACGATGCCCAGGAGCACCGCCGCAGCGGTCCCGGCCAACACCGACACCCACAAGGCCGCCCCGTGCATGTGGAGAGAGGCCGCCGTGAGCGCCCCGACGGCCGCGAATTCCCCTTGGGCGAGGTTCAGGATGCCCGTCACGCTGAAGGTCACCACAAACCCGACGGCGATCAACGCGTAAATCGAGCCGATGGTCAAACCCGAAAAAAACAGTTGCAACAATGACGCTCCGCTCACCGGCCACCCCTCCCCGCGCTCTCCTCTATTCCTGCAGCAGCGTCCACTTGCCGTCCACCACTTTAATCAAAGCCAACGCTTCTTTAGTGAGCCCGTTGTGATCGGCGGGGTTAAAAGTGAACACACCGGTACATCCGACAAAATCCTTGGTGTTGTTTTCGACATAGTCTCTAATTTTCTGATGATCTCCGCCTACAGCACCCACGGCCTTGGCCACAATGTGGATGGCATCCCAGGCGTGGCCTCCGAACGCATTGGCCGGGTACCCAAACTTCTTCTCAAAATCGTCCTTATACTTCAATAAAACGGCTTTCTGCTTGTCCGTGTCGGGCAACTGATTCGCCACCAACAGTTTGGAGGCCGGGAACACGACGCCATTGGAAGCCGACCCGGTTTGTGTCAAGAAGTCCTGGTTGGCAATTCCATGACTATGGATGAGCGGTACCTTAAAGCCAAGCTGGGCAAAATTTTTCGTGGCAATGGACGCCCCAGGCGGAATGCCGTAGATAATCACCGCTTGCGGGTTCGCGTTTTTGATCCGGGTTAACTGCGGGATCATGTCTTTATCTGTGGGAACGTAACTTTCAAAGGCAACCCCTTGGATCCCGAATTTCGGGGCCAGGGCTTCAAAAGTGTTCTTCCCCCCTTGTCCAAAATCGTCCGAGGAGCTCAGCCATCCTACTTTGGTGATGTTTTGAGACTTCAGATAAGCGAGGATCCGTTCCACCACGAGATTGTCCCCTTGGGGCAGCTTGAACACCCAGGGCTTGACCGGCGTCGCAATTCGCTGATCAGCGGCAAGGGAGAAAAAGGGGACTTTAGCCTGCTCGATGGTGGGAATCAAACCCAGGCTGATGGCGCTCGTGGTGCCACCGATCACGGCCGACACGTGGTCTTGGTCCAGAAGTTTCTTCAGATTCAGAACGGCCTTTGTCGGGTTACTCTCGTCATCGTAGGTGATCAGTTGAAGTTTCTTGCCTCCGACGCCCCCAGAGGCATTGATTTCATCCACCACCATCTGGAGGGTGTCACGTTCTGGGCGTCCCAAGGAAGAGGCCGGCCCTGTGACCGAGAGCTCGGCGCCGATCTTAACCGTATCCGAAGGCGCCCCTCCCCCTGGAGAAGCACCCTGCCCGCCTCCGGAGCTCGCCGGGCTGCCTCCACAACCCGCCAACCCCAAAGCCAAAGCAAGGGTTGGAATAATCATACGGAATTTTTTGATCACATTGATCTCCCCCTACCCATCGCAGGATGTGGGCGAAGCGGGGGAAGCTCCCCGCTTCGCCCCGACCTATTGACCAAATTTCGGGATCGGATGGTCAGACAGCGCCACATGAATCGTTTTTAACTCGGTGTAAAACTCGAAACTGTAGTGGCCACCTTCCCGGCCGATCCCGCTAAGTTTGCTCCCGCCAAAGGGAGTGCGCAGATCTCGGACATTCTGGGAATTGACCCACACCATTCCCGCCTCCAGACCCAGAGCCATCCGGTTCGCCCGGTCCAGATCCTTTGTCCATACGTAAGCTGCAAGGCCGTATTTCACATCGTTCGCCATCCGGAGGGCTTCGTCTTCCGAATCGAAGGGGATCACTGTCATAACGGGGCCAAAAATCTCTTCTTGGGCGATCCTCATATCGTTTCTCACATCCACGAACAAGGTGGGCTGCAAATAATTCCCCCGGGGGAATCCCGGATGCCTGGCCCCTCCCACCAACATTTTCGCCCCTTCCTCCTGCCCCAGGGCGATATACCCCATCACCCGCTCCAAATGATCGGCGTGAATCAGCGGCCCCACTTCGGTGCGGTCGTCCATGGGGTCTCCCACCCGAAGATTTCGCACCCGGGAAGCCAGGGCGTCCACGAAGCGATCGTACAGATCCCGCTGGACGAACACCCGGGAGCCAGCGGTGCACCGCTCTCCATTCAGGGAGAACAGGCCGAAGATCGCCGCGTCCACTGCCCGGTCAAAATCGGCGTCCGCAAAGACCACCACCGGGGACTTGCCGCCGAGTTCCATGGAAAAACGTTTCAGCGTGTCTGCACCATTTTTCATGATCAACTGGCCGGTGACCGTTTCCCCGGTAAAAGAGATAAGCTGAACACCAGGATGCTTCACCAAGGCATCCCCCGCGGTTTCTCCAAACCCATTGACCATGTTGAACACGCCGGCGGGCAGCTCCGTCTCGTGGATGATCTGGCTCAGGGCAAAAGCCGTCAAGGGCGACCATTCCGCCGGTTTGAGAACGCAGGTGTTGCCCGACGCCAGACACGGAGCGATCTTCCAGGTCTCCAGCATCAAAGGCGTGTTCCAAGGCGTAATGAGCCCGGCCACCCCCACCGGGCGGCGAACGGTATAGTTCAGGAATCGATTGTCCAAGGGGTATGACTCTCCGGTGATGCGAACGGCCATTTCCGCAAAAAAATCAAAGTTCTGGGCCGCCCGCTCGATCTGCCCCTTCGTCTGGTGGATCGGGATTCCAGTGTCAAGAGACTCCAGATATGCCATTTCGGCGCTGCGCCGGCGCAACCCTTCGGCGATCGCCCGGAGAAACCGGGCCCGTTCCGCCGCCTTGAGCCGCGGCCAGGGGCCTTCATCGAAGGCCCGGCGGGCGGCAGCCACCGCCCGGTCCACATCCTCGGCCAGCCCTTCGGCCACTTCGGTGATCACCTCGCCGGTAGCCGGATTGACTGTTGGGAACACGCGGCCTGACACGCCGTCGGTAAACGCGCCTCCAATGTAGTGCTTAATCGGCAAAATCGTCTCCTGGGTCACCGCTGCTCCCCCCTCTGTAAAGTCTCCTCCGCCACAACCCAATTCTCCAATGTCCCAACTCCCGGGATCTCCAATCTCATGCGGTCTCCGGGCTCCACCCGACTGATCCCCTTGGGCGTGCCGGTGAGGATCAGGTCCCCGGGCTGAAGCGTCATGAACGAACTCAGGTAAGCAATGAGTTCCTGCACAGAATAAATCAGTTTGGATGTGTGGCCGCTCTGGCGCAGCTCCCCGTTGACGTAGGCAGCCAGGTCCAGATCGTTCGGATCCGGAATCTCCTCTCGATCCACGAGAAACGGTCCCACCGGGCCAAAGGTGTCCCATCCCTTTGCCCGAATGGGCGGGCGGTACATATCCCGGATAAAATCCCGCACCGTGACATCATTCACCACGGTGTAACCACCGACCCAATCCAGGGCTCTAGATTCCGGGATTCTCCGGCCGGGACGTCCGATGACCACTCCCAACTCTACCTCGTAGTGCATAAACCGCACTCCACTCGGATACACCACCGGCGTTCGGTGCCCGGTCAGACTTGTGGGAGGTTTGAAGAACAACACCGGTTCCGGGGGTTTCTCCAGTCCAAGCTCCTCAGCATGGTCCGCGTAATTCAGTGCGAGACCAATAATCTTGCTCGGCTGGACCGGGGGCAGCCAGACCACCCTTTCGGGGTCGTGATCCCGCCCCGCCTCATCCCATAAAGCGCCGTCCTTCCACTCTCCATCGTGGATCCGGCCGTCCGCTATGAATCTCGCTCGCTTCATGATTCACTCCGTTCCTTCGCCAACAGGCCGTACTTGGCCAGTACGGTGCGAATCTTTTCTTGGTTCTCCGGCGACGGTTCACACAGAGGCGGCCGTAGCCTCGGGTGAATCATCCCCGCTAACCCCATGGCATATTTGAGAGGCCCAGGATTGGTTTCCACGAACAGGACGTCGTTCAATTCGAGAAGCTGGTAGTGCAAATCCCGGGCTTCTTCCCAGCGCCCGGCGGCGGTGAGATCGTATAGCCGCGCAACCTCACCAGGGAGAAGATTCGCCGTAGCACTGACGTGACCCGCTCCCCCCAGACACAACATGGGGTAACACAGGGTTTCGATCCCCGAGTAGACGAGAAAGTCTCGGCCACTCAAATGAAGCACCCAACTCACTTGCTCAAAATTCTTGTTCGATTCCTTGATCCCGATAATGTTCTTGCTCTCTCGCCGGAGCCGGGCCACGGTACCGGGCTCCATGTTGGCCGCCGTCCGGCCCGGAATGTTGTAGATGATGACGGGAATATCGACCTCGTCCGCCAACGCCCGAAAATACCGATACAGTCCCTCCTGGCTCGGGCGGTTATAGTACGGAACGATGACCAAAGCGGCATCGGCGCCCAGTCGCTGGGCGTGCCGGGTGAGTCTCAGGGTTTCTTCGTAATTGTTCGTTCCCGTCCCGGGAACCACCGGCACCCGGCCTCCCGCGTGACGAATAGCCGTCTCGATCACGTATTCCCGCTCCTCCAGGGATAGAGAACTGGGTTCACCGGTGGTTCCGGTACAAGAGATTCCGTGACTTCCGGATTCGATCTGAAAGTCGATGAGCCTCTGAAAGGTTTTCTCGTCAAAGCGACCTTCCTCATCAAAGGGCGTAACCAAAGGGACGATCGACCCCTTGAGTCTGTCGATGTCCGTGGACATGGGTCAACCTCCTTCCCTTTGCCAGATCTGAAAGGCTTCCACAGTCCGCAGTTTGTGCCGGCGCACAAAGGTTTCGATCTCTTCGGGGGCCGCCTGCGCCGCGAGAAGCTCATAGATTCGGCGGTGCTCCGCCAAAGACTCCTCACCTCGCCCGGGAATCACCATGAAAATATTGCGGCGCACGGCGTCCACCTTGGCTCTCAAATTGCGAATGTTGTCCAGCAGACAGGCATTCCCGCACCTCTGAACGGTCACCCAGTGAAATTCCCGGTTCAGCCGGCCAAATTCCATAAAATCCATTCCCGCCAAGGCCCTTTCCATCTCCAAGAGCATCTCCTGAAGTTGCCCTAGATCTTCTTTGGTCAGATGGGGGCTTGCCGCCGACGCGGCGTATCCTTCCAGTACGGCGAGTACGGACAACGTCTCCACGTAGGCTTCGGGATTGATCGGCGCCACCCGCACCCCGCTGTACCGTTGGTACTGCACCAAGCCCTCCGCCTCCAACCGCCGGATTGCCTCCCGGACGGGGGTCTGGCTCACTCCGAGTTCCCTGGACAACTCGTCGATGATGAAGCGATGCCCCGGGCCGTACCGCCCTTCCAAAATCCGCTGCCGAATTGTCTGATAGGCCACTTCTTGCTTGTTGACGCCCGTTTCAAGTCCCTGTTTCATATCTCAAATTATATAGGATAAAATATAGGATCGTCAATGAAAAATCACGTCGATTCAATCATGCGCGATCTGCGGCGGAAGAACCATCGTCTCCGGAGCCGTCACGGGCAACAACTCTCCGGTAAGCACCGATTCCACCGCCATGGCCTCATTGAACCATCGCCTCGGGGCCGCCGCTCCCCAGAATGTCTGCCGCATGGGATCGCTAATCTTCCACTGCACTGGACGCCAATCCGGATCGGCGATCAAATAATCCCCGGTGAACAGCTCAATGCGATTCCCATCTGGGTCCCGGAGATATAGGAAAAACGCATTGGTGGTTCCATGCCGACCCGGTCCTCGCTCGATGTTTGTGTAATACCCTTTTGCAGCGAGAACATCGGCAATGCGGAGGATGTGCTCCCGACCGTCCACGACAAAAGAGGCGTGATGGATCTGAGGTCCCGTGCCCATGGAGATCGCCAGATCGTGAGAGGTCGCCTTGCGCCTCAACCAGCTTCCCCACAGCCTGGGCGGGTCATCATCGGTCACCGTATATTCAGAACACTGAAACCCAAGTTCCCCGGTGTACCAATCGTAGGCCCGCTGAACTTCTGGAGTGAAAAAGTTGACATGATCGATGCGCAGGATATTGGCGCCCCGGTGCAAATCGAAGCGCTGGAGGTACCACTCCACCTCTTCCATTCCGGCGAAAAACTCAACGGGAAATCCAAAGGGATCCTGGACCCGAAAGGCCAACCCCTGGCCTTGTTCCTCCCCATCCTCCATCCAGCGCACAGTCAGCCCTTGGCCTTCCATAAAGGTCGCCGCCGCCCTCACCTCGTCGTCCGAGCGAACCCGAAAAGCCACGTGTGACACTCCGGGGGATGGGGATTTCGTCAACACGAGGGAATGATGAAATCGGTCCTCATATCCCCGCAAATACATCCGCCGTTCATCCGAAGCCGTCTCCACAAACCCGAGGGTTTCGACATAAAAGGCCCGGGCGCGGTCGAGATCGGTCACGCGGTACTCCACATGGGCGGTTCGCAGGATTTCAAAATCCCTCACGGTGTTCACTCCTCCCGTCAGTCGTCATTGCGATACAAAAACTGCCTCACCCGCTTTTTGATGTCTTCGTGGTCATACCACTGGTACAATGCGCCGGCCATGCGAACCGGGTCGCCGAAGAAAAACCGTTCATACAACACCTGCCGGCCTCCAAAGGTGCTGACGGCGATGTCCCAAGCGAGCCGGAACAAACGAATCCGCTCGTCGGCATTGGCGTTGCGGCCCTGGTAATAGTGATCGATATCCGGGCGAATGGGACTGTTCATGTCCGCTTCGGTGGGAATGGCCATCAGACCCCCGGCTCCCAGCAACTGCAGAATCTCGACCAGTTTCGGGTAGATCCGGGGGAAGAGATTGCGCGCTGCGTTCAGCGGCTTGAAATCCGGAGTCATAATCCCCCAGCGATCGACCGAGGCGTCCACTTCGCTCGCCCTCTGGAAGGCTTTCATGGCCTCCACGGTCATGATGATCTTCGCAAGTTTCTCTTGAACGTGTTGGAATTGTCCGATTCCGATCATGTCGGTCATCAGGCTGGCGACGCCGAGGATAAATTCGGCTTTGGCGATGTCTTTCACCATCACCTGGTACGTCATGTGGACCACGGCGTTGGTCTCCATGTACATCCGGTTTGCAAGCTCCGGGCTGTCCAACAGGAACACGCGGTCCCAGGGCACCAACACATCGTCGAAAACCACGACGGCATCCATTTCTTCGAAACGGGCTCCAAGGGGATGGTCAAAAGCCGGTTTTCCGTAATCGAAGGTTTCCCGGCACAGGAACCGCAGCCCCGGCGTGCTGAGAGGTACCGCAAAAGCGTAAGCGTAGGGCCGGTCTTCCTCGGTGGATCGCACCACTGTGGATGGGAAGACCAAAAGTTCATCCGCCAAGGGCAGGGTAGCCAGCATCCGCGCCCCCCGGACAATGATCCCGTCTTTCGTTTTGTCCACTACCCGGGCGGCCACGTAGGGATCCGGCTGGCCGGCGGCCCCCGCTGCCCGGTTCACCTGGGGGTGAATCAACGTATGAGTCGTGCACAGATCATTCTCCCGGACATACTCGTAATAAGCCCGGATATTTTCCCCAAACCGCGGATCGTTTTCGGCGAAAAAGTCTGACGCGGCGGCCAAAGCCATGAGGTCGCTGTTGAGGTAATCCGGGGACCGCCCCATCATGCCTCCGGAATAGTCCGCCCAATGTTTCATCATCGTGCGCCGTTTGATCAGATCCTCCACCGTCTTCGGTTGGAGAAACGACATGCCCACCCGCTCTCCGCTTTTCGGGGAGATGTACGTCATCTCATCGATCAAGGCCGGATCATTCTGCATATCATACAAATGCGCGACACTTCTGGCGATGTTCCGAAACGCCGGGTGCTTGGTGATCCCTTCAGTGATCTTTTCCCCGTCGATCCAGATCTCCCGCGGGTTCCGATCCAAATCGTCCAAGTACTGTTGCCCTGTTCGGATCCCCATCGTTCCACTCCCCTTTTTGATAACCTGGCTTCGTATCGAATGATATACGAAATCATATATCTTGTCAAATCTTATTTTTCCCGTTCCTATAGAGGAGTGGAGGAAAACCGACAAATCCAGTTGGCGTGGACTTATAAAAAAAAGCCCCGGGGAAACCCGGGGTCTTTTGCTTCACTTAGCATCCGTATGCCTTTCACACTTCCATGATGATGGGGAGGATCATCGGTCGGCGTCGGGTCTGCTCGTATAAAAAGCGGCCCAAAGCATCCCGGACACCCGTTTTGATCGACGACCACTCGCTGACATTCTCGGCGACCAATTTCTTCAAAGTCACCGTCACGATCCGGTTGGCCTCTTCCAGGAGTGCTTCGGACTCCCGCACATACACAAACCCTCTCGAAATAATGTCCGGGCCCGACAGGATGGTTCCATCCTGCTTGGACATCGTCACCACCACCACCAGGATGCCGTCCTGACTGAGCAGTTTCCGATCCCGGAGCACAATATTGCCCACGTCCCCGACGCCGAGCCCGTCGATCAGGACGGCCCCGGCGGTGACCTTTCCGGCCTGGCGCGCCTCGCCCCCCTGGAATTCCATCACATCTCCGTTATCCAGAATGAAAATCCGGTCCTCGGGCACCCCGGTGGCCTGGGCGAGCTCCGAATGAATCTTCAACATGCGAAACTCGCCGTGTACAGGAATAAAATACTTAGGCCGCACCAGGTTCAACATCAGTTTCAATTCCTCCTGGCTGCCGTGGCCAGATACGTGCACCCCCGAGACCTGTTGATAAATGACGTTGGCGCCAATACGAAACAGCTGGTCGATGGTGCGGGCGATGTCTTTCTCGTTCCCCGGAATCGGGGAAGCCGCCACAATCACCGTATCCCCGGGGACGATCTCCACTTTTCGATGCGTGGCCCTGGCCATGCGCGTGAGCGCGGACATGGGTTCACCTTGGCTGCCCGTCGACAGAATGACGACCTTGTGAGCGGGAAGTTTTGCGATGTCGTCCGGGTCGACCATGGTTCCCTTGTTCACCCGCAGATACCCGAGTTCTACAGCGATATTGATATTGTTGACCATACTCCGCCCGACCACGCTGACTTTGCGACCATACCGTTCGGCGGCGTCGATCACCTGCTGGATGCGGTGAATATTCGACGCAAAAGTCGCTAAAATGATTCTTTTCTCCGCTTGCCGGAATACGTCATCAATGGTCTGGCCGACCACCCGTTCGGACATCGTGTAACCCGGCCGCTCGGCGTTAGTACTGTCGGACAGCAGGCAGAGCACTCCTCGCTCGCCGAGTTCTGCCAACTTGTGATAATCCGCCATTCGCCCGTCCACCGGCGTAAAATCGAACTTAAAATCCCCGGTGTGTACACAGATTCCTTCCGGACACTCCAGCGCGATCCCCACAGTATCCGGGATGCTGTGGTTCGTGTGAAAAAAAGAGACTAAGAACTGTCCGAGTTTGATCTGACTCCGGTTGGTGACCGTCACGAGCTTCGTGACATCCAAAAGGTTGTGCTCCCGAAGTTTCGCCTCCACCAAGCCCAAAGTCAGACGGGTCCCGTACACGGGTACGTTAATATGCTTTAAAACGTACGGCAACCCCCCGATGTGGTCTTCGTGACCGTGGGTCAAAACGATTCCCCGCACCCGGTTCTTGTTCTCCACCAGATACGTGACATCCGGGATGACCACGTCGATCCCCAGCATGTCCTCCTCGGGGAACTTCAAACCCGCGTCCACCACCACAATATCATTCCCATACTGGTAGGCCGTCATGTTTTTCCCGATCTCACCAAGACCTCCCAGGGGAATGATCGACAGTTTGTGATTGGACTTGCTCAATCCTGCACCTCCGAATAATTCCCGCTCCTTCGCGTAGCACGAAACGCAAAAAAGCCGCACCAAGACCGTCACGACCATTATACATGACCGAGGGGCCGGCTACAACCCTTCTCTCTCCCTGAACGACGAACCGGGGTTCCCCCCGGCTATTTGGATGCTTTCATGGAATGCAGCGCATTACGAAAATCCCGCAGGATCTTAGACTAACCTCAGTTCCTCGAGAATCCGGCGGAAATCTTCTACCATCTTCTGGGGTGCCTCCACCAGCGGCAAACGCACCGGCCCCACCGGGTATCCGACCATCGCCAACCCCGTTTTTAACAACACGGGGCTCGACGTCCAAAAAAGCCCTTCAAACAGCGGCAACAGCCGCCGGTGCCAAGATGCCGCTTCGGCGACCTGTCCTGAGAGAAACGCTTGAATCATCTGGGTCATCTCCCGCCCGACCAAGTGGGAAGCCACGCTGACGACACCGTATCCCCCCACGGCCAGGGTGGGAAGAAACAGCTTGTCATCCCCACTGTAGAGCCGAAACCCTTCCGGTGCCCGTTCCACAATCTCCGCGATCTGCCCCAGGTCACCGCCGGCTTCTTTCACGCATACAATGTTGTCCACTTCCGCAAGGCGCAGGGTCGTTGCCGCGGACAAGTTGACCCCGGTGCGGCCCGGGACGTTGTACACCATCACCGGAAGGTGGGTGGCTTCGGCCGCCGCCCGAAAATGCTGATACAGCCCCTCCTGGGAAGGCTTGTTATAATACGGGCACACCAACATGATGCCATCGACTCCGAGGGCCTCCGCCTCCCGGGTCAACGCCACCGTCGCCCGGGTGTCATTGCTGCCGGTCCCGGCGATCACCGCCGCCCTGCCCTTTGCCCGGCCGAGGACCCGTTCAAAGAGCTGTAACTTTTCCTCGTGGGACAAGGTCGGCGATTCCCCCGTCGTCCCCGCCACAACAATTCCCGTCGTCCCGGTCTCAATTAAGCGGTCCACCAACCGGTCCACCGCTGGGAGATCCAACTGCCCATCATCAGTAAACGGCGTCGCCATCGCCGTCAATAAGCGACCAAAATCCACTTTTTCTTCCCCCATCCGTTCATCGTGTTGCTTCACCGCAGGATGCCGTCCAGGCCAAACCGGCGGTGCAGCGCGCAGACCGCCCGATTCATGTCTTCCTCCCGCACCAGGCACCAGATCGTGGTGTGGCTATCCGCCGACTGTAAGATCTCAACGCCCTCTTCAGCCAGAGCTCCGACGACACGGGCCATCACGCCCGGAACCCCGGCGATGCCCGCCCCCACCACCGAAACCTTGGCACAGCCCGGAACGATCTCCGGCTCGACACCCAGGTGCCGAAGAATCTGTTCCGCTCGCCCCGCCTCCGCCTCGGAAACGGTGAACGCCACCCCCCCCGGTCCGACGTTAATGAAATCCACACTGATGCCGGCGTCAGCCATCGCCTGAAACACGGCGCGATGAACCGGAGGCGCCCCGGAGGGCTGGGCAATCTTAATCTGCACGATCCGGGAAGTTTGTGTGATGCCGGTCACCAATCGGTCGCCGGGGTCTCGCCCCTCCAGCCTTCCGTCGTCTTCAACATTGGTAACCAGGGTCCCCTCGTCATCGCTCATGGTCGCCCGGACGCGCACTGGGATATTCTTCCTCATCGCAATCTCCACGGCCCGGGGATGAATCACTTTTGCCCCTTGATAGGCGAGGTTACAAATCTCGGTGTACGTGGCCTGGGGGAGTCGCCGGGCATCCCGAACGATGCGCGGGTCTGCCGTCATGATCCCCTCCACATCCGTAAAAATATCCACGCGTTCAGCATCCAAAGCCACCCCGAGGGCCGCGGCGGTGGTATCGCTGCCCCCCCGGCCCAGAGTGGTGATTTCCCCATCAGCGGTTCGCCCCTGAAAGCCGGCCACCACCACGACGTTTCCCTGTTCTAATTCCCGAAGAATTCGGCCCGGCTTTACTTCTAGGATCGGAGCTGCACCAAATTCACTTTCGGTGACAATTCCAGCCTGGCCCCCGGTCAAGGCAGTGGCCCGAATCTTATGAGTCCTGAGGAGAGCCGCAAAACTCACCGCGGAAATAATCTCCCCGCAAGAAAGCAGGAGGTCCATTTCCCGGGGCGTACTCGCCCCGGGGGGAATGAGTCCGAGCAACGTATCCGTCGCGTAAGGAGCCCCTTGTCGCCCCATGGCCGATACCACCACCACCACCCTGAACTCTTGGGCGAGGGCCTTCTCGACGTGATGCACCGCCCATTGTCTCGGCTCATCGCCGGCCAGGGAGGTGCCGCCGAACTTCTGGACCAGGATCCGCATCAACGCAGACCTCCCTGTTCCACGAGAAGTTCGGCGATCTGCACGGCGTTGTACGCAGCTCCCTTGAGCAGGTTATCGGATACCACCCAAAGATTCAGGCCCCGGGGATGCCCGAGATCTTTGCGAATGCGCCCCACAAACACTTCGGGCCGCCCCTCGGTGTCGGCGGGCATCGGGTATTTTTGAGAAGCGGGGTCATCGAGCACCACGACCCCCGGTGCATGCTCCAAAACCCCGTAGACATCTTCGAGCTCGAAGGGCTCCTTGGTCTCCACGTAGACGGCTTCAGAGTGACCGGTTACAACCGGAACCCGCACACAAGTTGGGGTGACGAGGATCTCGGGGTCATCCAAGATTTTACGGGTTTCATTGACCATCTTCATCTCTTCTTTGGTAAAGCCATTGTCCTCGAACACGTCGATCTGGGGAAGGACGTTGAAAGCGATGGAGTGGTGCACGGGCAGGCTCGACACCGGGAGAATCTCCGCCGGGCGCTTCTCGCCGGATAGCTGCAACCGGGTTAACGTCATCAATTCCTCCACTGCCCGGGCTCCGGCCCCGGACACCGCTTGGTACGTGGAAACGATGATTCGTTCGATTCCAAAGCGGTCGTAAATGGGTTTAAGGGCCACCACCATCTGGATTGTGGAGCAGTTTGGATTGGCGATGATCCCATGGTGCCCAAGGGCCGCCCGGCCGTTCACTTCGGGTACCACGAGGGGAACTTCGGGATCCATGCGAAAAGCACTGGAGTTGTCGATGACGACGGCTCCCCGCCGGGCCGCCTCGGGAGACAAGGCGCGACTCGTTTTGGCCCCAGCGCTGAACAAAGCGATATCCACCCCTTTGAAGGCCTCGGGCTGGGCTTCCACGACGGTCACGTTCTCTCCTCGAAACGTCACCGACTTTCCCGCCGATCGCGATGAGGCCATGGGCACCAGGGTTTTAACGGGGAAACGTCGGGCTTCCAGCGTTTCGATCATCTTCCGCCCTACGGCGCCGGTTGCGCCGACGACGGCCACGGTGAGTTCCTCGGTCATCTTTCGACAACTCCTTTAATGATAACGAAATCGTTCTATGAGTACAGGCTGTAATTGCCGCTTTTCCAAGGCCGCCTCCACGGTGGGAACCAGCAAGTCCATTCTCGCCACCAGCGAATTCATCTTCCGATCGGGATCGTCCTGCCCAAAGGGAACAAAAAAGATGTTTTTCGTCGCCATCAACCGGGCCAGGTTGACCATGTTCAACCCCAATCCATCGTTCGTCGAGACCGCCACCACCACGGGCCGATCATTGCGCAATGTGGCCTTCGCCGCCATGAGTACCGGGGAATCGGTGATGGCATTGGCCAGGCGGCTTAACGTGTTTCCCGTACACGGGGCGATCACCAGAACGTCCAGGGCTTTGGAAGGTCCGAGGGGCTCCGCGTCCACAATGCGATCAATCACTTTCGTTCCCGTTGTCTCCTCGATCTTAGCCAGCCAAGACGACGCCTCCCAGAATCGAGTGTCTGTAGAAGACACGGTGCCAGAAACAATCGGGACCACTCGGCACCCTTTCTCCACAAAATGAACAAGCTCCGGAAAGACGGCATCATACGTGCAGTGGGAGCCGGTGATGGCAAAGCCGACCGTTTTCCCTTCGAGTTCCAAGCTCGATACCCCCATCAGCCGGATTCCCAGATGTACCGGGACAGCGTTCCCGCTAAGATCTGGCCGGCCGTCTTTGGGGCGACGATGCCGGGAAGGCTCGGCGCGAGCAGGGCTCGAATGCCTCGACGCTGGGCATAACGAAAGTCAGTGCCCCCGGGTTTCGAGGCAATGTCAATGATCAGGCAGTTCCGGGGCACCCGGGCAAGAATGTCAGCTGTCAGGACCGGAGCCGGGATCGTGTTGAAAATGATCTCGGTGTCTCCGACCTGGTCCCCCAGATCTTTCATCGGAAAGGCCGTCAACCCCATCTCCCGGATGCGGGCGAGGTCAGCCGGTTTGCGCGCCCCCGCCTTCACTTTTGCGCCCATGGCCGCCAAGGTCCTGGCCAGGGTTATTCCGCACCGGCCGAATCCCAAAACCATGGATCGGGACCCGTGAATGGTGATGTCGGTGTTCTCCATGGCCATCTGTATGGCGCCTTCCGCCGTGGGAATGGAGTTCAGAATCGCCACCTCGTCCAGATCCATCAACTTCACCAAGCGAAGTCCGTGTCGTCGGCAGATCTGTTCGAGGTAAGGACCCGCGATGCCGGAAAACACTTGGCAATAACTCGGCAGCACCGAAAAGTGTTCATCCTGGAGGCGAATCCGCCCCGCGCTGTACGCAGAGTCCGCATACCCCTCCTCGTCGAGACCGGCCAGGGGCAACACCAATGCGTCCACATCCGCCAATGTTTCGACGGTGAGGCCCACCTTCTCCGCACCGGGAATCTCTGTTTCCAATCGGTCGAACCCCATCAGTACAGCCCCGGCATCCAGTTCGATGAGGTGCCGGATCACCTCAAGGATACGGGCGTCGCCGCCGACAAAGGCAACTTTCTTTCCCGTCAACATCCGGGCAGACTCCTTTCACCACATTTTACGCGATCGGCGCAGAATTGCAAGATTTGAAGATTCGCGATCCGCCTCCCGGCCGTCGTCCCCGGGAGTATCCTATGCATCCGGCTGGGCACCCGTGAAACCGCCTTGGTTTTCGTCCATTCTCGGATCGTTGAGGGGTTGGTTGGGGTCCCGATGTTCCCCCGACCGAATCCTCCGACGATCCAGAAGGCACACGTCCGCCCCGATGTGTTGTACAGCCTGCCACGGGATGTCCACATAACTACGCTTCCGTCCCCACCGGCCCTGGACCCGGACTCGCAAAGCGATGACCCGCCCGTCGTCATCCAATATGAGATCGACATCCGCAAGGTCGCCGAGACACCGCCCATCTGCCGTATCAATAATTTTTCGCCCCACAACCTCACTCCAGCGCACCCTCATCCCCTCCTGCCTAGCCCATATGCAGGGGCGCGCAAAAACAGAACGGAGCGCCCCGGTGCCTAAAAGCGCGCTCCGTCAACCTTTGAATGGATTGGCTCCCTCCATGTCCTGAACCGCCGCCTTCACCGCCCGCATGCCGTCGGCCACCGCCGAAGCGACACCCGTATAGGGAGCCGGGGTACACACATCCCCCGCTGCATAGATGCCGGGTAGGGAAGTCCTCCCCCACCGATCCACCGCCACTACGCCGTAAGAATCCAGGCGAGGAAGGCCGTGGATCCCCTCGAGATTCGGCTCGGTACCGATCCGAACAAAAACTCCCGCAGCAGGGACCTCGATCTCTCCTGCGCCTCCGAGCCGAATCCTGACGCTTTGGGTCTGGTCACTCCCTTGGATGGCTACCGCCCAGGCCGGGGCCATAACGGTGATGCCGGGATGCCGAAACACGCGCTCCCGCCATTCCCGGCGGGCCCGAAAGGACGTCCTCCGATGCACGATGGTCACCTGTGCCCCCGCCTCGGCCAAGAGCCACGCCCCTTCCAGCGCCCGGTCACCTCCTCCGATGACCACCACCGGGAGATGGCGAAACCTACCGGCATCCCGGGAAGCGGACCACACTTCCCCCCGCCTTTCCATCGCCGCTTCCCCGGGAATACCCAGACGCCGAGGCCGGGCGCCAGTGGCCAATACGATGGCCTCAGCTTCCCACTCCCCGGCCGCCGTGTGAACCAGACGCCCGGCGGTGTCCACTCGAACGGGTCCTGCCGAATCGACCAGAGGTGTCCCCGAGCGCAAGAGGTGATCCACCAGGGCACGGGCCAGTTCCGGGCCCTGGACCTCCCGCCATCCCGGGTAATCTGGAATGGGGCCGCGTACTCCTCGCAACTGTCCCCCGGGTTCACCGGCCTCGATCACCACGGCCGAAAGCCCCACTCTCCTCGCCCAAATCCCCGCGCTGATCCCGGCCGGACCGGCACCCACAACGGCAAGTTCCACCTTCTGTCGCTCCGACACTCTCGCCTCCTCCTTCACCTCCCGATTCGGGAAACAACCGGTACACCAACTCCTCGAATTCCAACCAGCTCTTGACCCGGAGACAGGGGACGTGGCGATTATACGCATAATCCATTGCCACCGCCCTCCTGCCCGATCGCAGGAATGCCTCGAGGTTGTGTGGGGCATCGTCGAACAGAAGGTCTCCACATACTCGGTCTTTCCGGTGGGCGAAAATCAGATTTTTCCGCCCAATAAACGGAAGATACTGGGTCACCCACGCGTCCTTTTCTGCCATGGCACTGCGCCGGGCGCTGGTCACGATGAGGACCTCATACCGTTTTGACAGGCGCTCCAATACGTCAACAGCGTGGGGCAGGGGATCGAGATGCAAAAACATGCCGGGTTCGTTGAGATATTGATAAATTTTGCGCCCGCACTCGGGTTTTACGTATTTTTCCCATTCCCAGGTCAAGATGTCGGCCGGGGTCAGATTATCGGCCCAGTCGGCGTTATACCGGCGACACCAAGCGGACATCAAATCGACAATCACCGAATCCATGTCGATAAGGAGCGTCGTCACCGAACATTCCCCTCCGGCTCAATCAGGCGCCCCGTCGACCCGAACCCGCCTTCTCCCCGCCGGGACTCCCCGAGTTCAGACACGTAGGCCACTTCCACCCGACAGATCGGCATGACCACCAATTGGGCCACGCGCTGGCCGGGCTCGATTCGACGCGGTTGTTTCCCAAAGTTATACAAAGGCGCGTGGATCTCGCCGCGATAGTCACTGTCAATAACGCCGACCCCGTTGGCCAACCCCAACTGCTCCCGGGTCGAGAGACCGCTGCGGGCAAACACCAGGCCGACAAACTCCGGCCCCGGCAGCTCCACGGCGATGCCGGTGGGAATGAGAATCACCTCCCCGGGGTTGATTTCCAGGGGTTCGGAGATGGCCGCAGCCAGATCGAGGCCCGCAGAGCCTTCGGTCTGGTACGCCACGGGCATCGGAGGCACCCCCGACTTCTCCAGCTGCTTCACCTTGAGTTGCACCGCCCGCACCTCGCTTCTGTCCCTAGACACCTCAATCGAACAACCTTTCCAATTCCTCTCCGGGCACCGGTCCCAGCGCCGCCACGGCCGGAGCATTTCGCAAGCATTGCGCCACCCGTCGGACATCCTCCAACGTCACAGCATCGATTCGCTCCAGGGTCTCGTCCAAGGTGTAGTGCCGTCCGAGAAGCAGCTCATTCTTGCCCAATCGGGTCATTCGACTGGTGGTACTCTCCAGGCTGAGCATGAGGCTTCCTTTCACTTGTTCCTTACCGCGCTCCAGTTCTCCTTCCGTGATCCCGGACTCGGCGACATCTTCAAAAATCCGGCTTACTTCCCGAACGACCTCACCGGTATATTCGGGCGCCATTCCGGCATAGATCCCCAGGAGTCCCGTATCCCGGTACGCCGTGTGGTAGGAATAAATCGAATAAGCCATGCCCTTTTCCTCTCGAATCGACTGAAACAACCGGGAGCTCATCGTCCCGCCCAGGGCGTTGTTCAATAAGATCATAGCGTGCAAATCCTCGTGGTCCACCGGCAGGCCGGGTACGGCCAAACAGAAGTGCTCCTGCTCGGTCTGTTTCACCCGGGTGCGCCGCTCGGGCATAAAAGTCGGCGGCTCGGTGATTACTCGTTCGGCCCGGCGATTCCACGGGCCCCCGAACAACTCCTCAACAATAGCCATCACCTCGTCGGTCCGCACGTGACCGGCCACTGTAATGACCGTGTTGCTCTCGACGTATCGCTGGGACAGATAATCCACCAGGTTTTGTCGCTCGAAGGTTTGCAATGTCTGTTCGGTTCCCAGTATGTTGAACCCCAGCGGGTGATCGCCCCATACCACCGAGGCCAGGAGATCGTGAACCAGTTCGTCCGGCGTATCCTCGTACATCCGGATTTCTTCGACAATCACCTTGCGCTCTTTCGCCAATTCCTCGGGGGCAAATCGGGAGTGGAAAAACATGTCTGCCAAAGTCTCCATCGCCCGCCTAAAATGAAGGTCCAGGACCTTGGCGTAAAAACAGGTGTACTCTTTTGCCGTAAAAGCGTTCACCTGTCCTCCCACGTGATCGAACACTTCCGCCAATTCCTTGGCGGATCTTGTCTCCGTCCCCTTAAACAACATATGTTCGATAAGGTGTGAGATCCCGTTGATCTCGGGGGTTTCATGTCGGGACCCCGTCCCGACCCATATCCCCACAGAAATAGAACGGATGCCGGGAATCTCTTCCACGACCACCGTCAATCCGTTGGAGAGCTGCTGCCGGTCGATCAAGTTCATCCTCCTCGTCCACGCTACCCTTAACGCAGAACCGGCGCTTCCTAGAGCGCCGTCGCAATTCACGTCTACTATAACAGAATCCGGAACCTACCACAACGTGGCGGGTGGGCAGAGTGACTGCAAGGCGCCCGTGAGGACACCAGGCCCCGGGCACCCTGTTACCCCTCCAGTACGCTAAAGCGGCCGTTCCGGTGACAGGAGGTTCGACACCGTGACCAGATCGTATCCTTTGCCCCGAAGGCCTTGAATGATGCCCTCAAGGGCCGCCGGGGTCTCAGGCGTGGGATGCATCAACACCAGGGCCCCGGGTTCGGCATGCCCCACGATCCGCCGAACCATCAGATGAACCGGGGGCCTTTTCCAGTCCACCGTGTCCAAAGTCCACATAATCGTATACATTCCCATGCCCCAGGCCTGCTTCACGACCCGATCGTCGTACCAACCGGCTGGTGGCGCAAAAAGGACCGGTCGGACGCCCGACGCCTCCTCGATCACCCTCCGGCTCCGCTCCAAATTCTGCCTGATCTGTCCCACAGATTTTCCCCTTAGATCCGGGTGGCCCCAGCCGTGGGTTCCGATTTCATGTCCGGCCTTGGCAATGGCGGACGCCAAATCCCCGTGTTCGGCAACCCATTTGCCATCCAAAAAGAAGGTGGCTTTCACCTGGTGCCGATCGAGCACCCGGAGCAGGTCGGGGACGTGTTCTTCGCCCCAGGAAACATTGACCATGAGGGCCATTTGCTTCTTCGAGCCATTGCCGCGATAGATCGGCGCCGGAGGAAGGTCTTTGAGGCTGACTTCGGCGGGAACTTGACGAATGACCCACGGGATTCCCCCTCCGGCCCCCCTAACCCCGGACTGCACCCGCTTCCACGTCTCTTCGACATCCACCTCGATGCCGTTGAGATCGGGAATCGCTTTCCACACCCGATCGATACGGGCATTTTGAGGCGGTTTCGAGAGCCTTGCCGCTTCACGTTCCACGTCTTCCCGGGTCCACCCAGATGAATTGGCAAAATGACTTGAAGTTACGTCGGCAAGTATCGGGGGACGAACAGACCAGCAAGAAGCTCCCGTCATGACAAGAAAGGCGACCAACATTCTGATGATCGGGAGAAAACGTTTGGGGATAAAACCCTTGCCGATTTTCAAGACTTGCCCCTCCTTTTTACGACAGACATCTGCTTTTAACGTGGGGCCAATGATCCCGATCGTATACATGAAGACCACCGGGCCGGTCTGTTGAAATAGCAATAATCATATTTTTTAATGAAGGCAAGAGGATTGTGCTCGGACATGATCGCGTAGCGGTAACACGTAACGACAAAAAACCGCCCAGGGTCTTATTCTCCCCAGGCGGTCTGAAGGTACTGGGCTTATCTCCAGCTTAAAACTTCGTAATCACATGAAAGCCTTTTGTGCGGAAATTACTCATATCTTCAAAGGTTTGTGATACATCCTCGAGTCCTACTTCTTTGTTGACCAAGGTTTTCGGATTCAGACGACCAGAGGATACGAGGCTGAGCAGCCCCCGATAGGCAGGATGGGGATTTCCAAGACTGCCCACAAACTCCAGTTCCATCGCTGTAATCATATCGACGGGAATCGAAACCATGCCCCCCTCTTCCGAGGTGGTCAAGCCGACTTGAACGTGACGTCCTCCTTTGCGAAGGGACAAAACGGAATTGAGGACAGTGTCACGGACGCCCAGGGCATCGATTCCGACATGAGCTCCGCCCTTCGTAATCTCTTTGATTGCTTCCGGCACATTCTCGCGTTTCGCATTGATGGTCGCTACAGCGCCTTCTTCCCGCGCCTTCTCCAGCTTCGCGTCATCGATGTCCACGGCGATGACTTGACCTCCAAGTGCCGCGGCCACCTGGACGGCGGATAAGCCCACACCTCCTGCACCTTGGATCGCAACCCAATCTCCGGGTTTCACATTGCCCCGGACCACACCATGATAACCGGTCATATATCGGCACCCAATCGCCGCCGCAGTAACTCCGTCGACGTTCTCCGGGAGAGGAATCAGGTTGAAATCTGCATTCTTTACCAGGACATACTGGGCATATCCACCGTCAAATCCGCTAACCAAACCATAGATTTGCAAGTTCTCGCAGAGGTTCGGCACTCCACTCAAGCAATATTGGCAATGCCCGCACCCGGCATGGAACGGCACCGTAACCCGGTCGCCGCGCTTATAGTTTTTCACATCTTTCCCGACTTCCTCCACCACGCCTCCAAACTCGTGCCCCGGCGTGATGGGCAATTCCGGGGAAAGCCCGATCCAAGACCAGTCACCTTGCCATGCGTGCCAGTCGCTGCGGCAAATCCCACACGCTTCGACTCGAAGAACAGCGTCTCCCGGGCCTGGCTTCGGATCAGGGACCTCCATGACCGGAAGGGGTTTCTTGTGCTCAACTAAGCGGGCGGCTTTCATAATTTTTTGATAACCTCCTTATCGACATTGTAGTTTGACTTCTTGGAATAACTTATATATATCATATTCTTGCAATAAAAGAAACCCCTCACCCCCCGCCATTAGCCAATTGGTACAACCGACCATTCAAACTTTATGCGTAAGGAGTCAGACATGAAAAAAAGGCGTGGTTGCACGCCTACTTTCTTATCCCTCTCAAAATCTTGATCACGATGGGTGCCGGCTCCGGGAGGGCGCCATATCCACGGATCGCCCGCCTCCCGCTTCATGGCCTCACCACCTGGCGTCAGGAACGCCGGCGCTGACCGCGTCCTCCCCGGGATGTGCCCCCTCCGACGACCTTTCCCACCTGCCGACCGGCTTCCTGGGGGTGCACCTCACCCGCAGTTCCCCGCCGAGCCTGCAGCACTTCCCGCCGAGAGAGGTTGATCCGCCCCTGGGAGTCGATTTCCGTCACCTTCACATCGATCTCGTCCCCCACTTGGACGACATCTTCGGTCCGGCCCACCCGCTCGTCCGCCAATTGGGAGATGTGGACCAGTCCTTCTTTTCCCGGAAGGATTTCCACAAAAGCTCCATACTTCTCCACCCGGGTCACGCGCCCGTGGTAGGTGTGTCCAACCTCCACCTCGGCCACGATTCCCTCGATCATCTTGCGGGCCCGCTCCCCGGCCTCTTGATCCACGGCGGCGATAAAAATCCGCCCGTCCTGTTCAATGTCGATCTTCACCCCGGTGTCGTCGATGATTTTATTGATCACCCGGCCTCCGGGGCCAATGACCTCCCGGATTTTATCTGGGTGAATGCGCATGGTGATGATCCGGGGCGCATAGGGGGACAGCTGTTGCCGCGGCTGTTGGATCACTTCAAGCATCTTGCCGAGGATAAACATCCGACCGCGATGGGCCTGTTCCAAAGCGGATGCCAGAATATCCCGGGTCAAGCCCTTGATCTTGATATCCATCTGAAGCGCCGTCACTCCAGCTGCGGTGCCCGCCACCTTAAAGTCCATGTCCCCAAGGTGGTCTTCCATTCCTTGGATGTCCGTGAGGATGGCCACCCGATCCCCTTCCTTCACGAGACCCATGGCGACCCCGGCCACCGGCGCCTTAATGGGCACCCCGGCGTCCATCAACGCGAGCGTGCTGCCACAAATGCTGGCCTGGGAGGTGGATCCGTTTGATTCCAGGACCTCCGACACGAGGCGAATCGTGTAAGGAAATTCCTCTTCGCTGGGGATCACGGGTTCCAGCGCCCGTTCCCCCAGGGCCCCGTGGCCGATGTCCCGCCGGCTGGGCGCCCGAATGGGTCGCGCTTCTCCCACGCTGAAAGGCGGAAAATTATAATGGTGCATGAAGCGCTTCGACTCCTCCAGATCGAGGCCATCGAGAATCTGGACATCGCCGAGCGCCCCGAGGGTACAGACCGACAGCGCCTGGGTCTGGCCCCGGGTGAACAAACCGGACCCGTGGGTGCGGGGCAAGAGGCCGACTTCACAGGAGATCGGGCGAATCTCGTCCAAAGCCCGGCCGTCCGGCCGCATGCCTTCATTGAGAATCGCAGAGCGGACCTCCTCTTTGAGGATATCGTGCAGGACCTCGGCGATGTCTGCCGCCCCTTCCGGAAACTGTTCGGCAAAATGTTCCTGAGTCTCTTCTTCCACCGCCCGGATGGCGTCTTCCCGGGCTAATTTTTCCGGGGTGCGAATGGCGGTCTTAAGCTTTTCCGTGGCGAATTCCCTCACCGCCTGAATGATCTCCTCCTGAGGACGGTGCAACTCGGGCACGATCTTTTCTTGGCCAATCTCCTGGCGCATGCGTTCCTGCAGATCGATCAAGGGCTGCAGTTGTTCATGCCCGAACATGATCGCGTCGAGCATCTCCGATTCCGGCACTTCATTCGCACCGGCCTCCACCATCACCACGGCGCTCCGGGAACCGGCCACGACCAGGTGCATATCGCTTTTTTCCGCTTGGGCCACAGTGGGATTCACCACGAATTGCCCATCCACCCTGCCGACCACCAGTCCCGCGATGGGCCCATCAAAAGGGATGGAGGAAATCGTGAGAGCCGCGGAGGTTCCGATCATACCGGCAATCTCCGGGGGGCAGTCCTGATCCACCGACAGGACCAGCGCCACCACCTGAACTTCATTTCGAAATCCTTCCGGGAACAGAGGCCGGATCGGCCGGTCGATTAACCGGCTCGCCAAAATCGCCTTTTCGCTGGGACGCCCTTCCCGTTTGATGAACCCCCCGGGAATCTTGCCCACGGCATAGAGCCGTTCTTCGTAGTTGACCGTGAGGGGAAAGAAATCGAGATCCTTGGGTTCTTTTGACATTGTTACGGTCGCTAACACCACGGTGTCACCGTAGCGCACCGTCACGGCGGCGGTGGCCTGTTTGGCCAGTTTTCCCGTCTCGAGCACGAGACGCCGTCCGCCTAGCACAGTCTCAAAAATATGGGGCATGGATTCACGCCAGCCTCCTTCCCATCCCGCCTTTGCGAGCTTGTCCGCCGTCCCGCTGCCCGCGCTTTGGCCAAGACAATTCAATACGAAAAGGGAAGCGGGGGGACTCCCGCTTCCTTGCTTCTACTTTCGCAGACCGAGCTTCTCGATCAAGATGCGGTACCTGGCCACATCCTTCTTGCGCAGGTAATTGAGCAGACTTCGTCGCTGTCCTACCATCTTCAGCAGGCCTCGACGGGAATGAAAATCTTTTTTGTGGATCTTCAAATGTTCGTTGAGGGTGTTGATCTTCTCGGTCAATAACGCCACCTGAACCTCGGGGGACCCGGTGTCCGACTCGTGCACCTTAAACGTGTCGATCAATTCCTTTTTCCGCTCCTGGGAGAGCGCCACCTGCCTTCACCTCCTCACACCATAATCGCCGAGAGCCCAGTCATCCGCCGGCAGAACGGAAAACCGCGCCATCGGTTCGAAAGCGGCAGAAAAACGCCATGGTGAAGTATACCATATCGATTCCCGGGAAAGCAATCACTCGTCTCCTTGGGCGGTTCGCCACAGATTCCGGGCGGTGCGTACATCCTGCTCAATCTGGGCGACCAACCGATCCACCGAATCGAACCGTTGCTCCGGCCGCAAATAATCAAGAAACTCCACCCTCATCTCTTCCCCGTACAGGTCGACCCTTTGATCAAGAAGATGAACTTCCAGAGACAGGGTTCCCCGATCGTAAAAAGTGGGGCGCACCCCGATATTCATCACCCCGGGACCCGTTTCCATGCCCCAGAACGCTCGGACGAGATAGACGCCGGTTCCTGGGATCAGAAAAGGATCATTCAGTTGAAGATTGGCCGTGGGAAAACCGATCCCGATCCCCCGCCCTTCCCCCTTGACCACACGCCCGGTGAGGGCGTAGGGCCGTCCGAGCAGCTCTCGAACCAGTTTGACCTCCCCATAGCGCAACCTCTCCCGAATGAGGGAGCTGCTGACCTTTTCTCCATACCGGTTAACCGGCGGCAGAATCCAAACGGGCAGAGCCCTCGTCTCTCCCATCGCCTTGAGTAAAGCTGCATCCCCTTTGCCCCCCGCTCCAAACGTATAATCAAAACCGGCCACCAGCGCCTCGGGGGCCAAGGGGAGTAACAGGTCGAGGACAAACTGTTCCGGGGCCACCGCGGCAACCTCCCGGGTGAACATGAGAATATACACCAAGTCCGCACCATAATGCTCCAGCAGGCGCAATTTTTCGGGCAATGGAGTGAGGAGTACATCGTATTCCGCACCGATTCCCAGTACCTGGCGAGGATGGGGATCGCACAAAAATACGGCAAAAGGCACTCCTCGTCGTTTGGCTTCGGCTTTTCCTTGGGACAGAATCTCTTGATGTCCAATATGGAGGCCGTCAAAGGTACCCAGGGCCATCACGGAAGGACTCGGGGGCGACCAGTGCTCATGTAAGGTCAGGCGGATCGTTTCCATGAGGAACCTCCTACGTAAGAAGCACTTTAAGCGGGAAAATCCGTTCACCGTTGCGGCGACACACCGCCACCAATTGATCCTGATATGCAGCAACCAAAAGTCCGGGGGGAGACGTCCCCGGGGAAAGCCGGGCAGGGTCGGCCATGAGCTCCCGGCCTTGGCGTAGGCGATCCACTTCGCCCGCCAGGAGTGTGAATCGAGGCCATGTGCGTAGCGCCCAGAGCACCGGCCGGACGGCCTCTGCAAGCCGCCCCTCCTCTCCACCCCGCTGTACCTCCGGCCAGGGCAAAGCTTGTTCTACCGTAAAGGGCCCTTGGCGGACCCGCCGCAACGAGGCCATGTGGGCGGGAATCCCCACCTTCGCCCCGAGGTCGCGACACAGGCTGCGCACATAGGTCCCTTTGGAGCAGGCAACGTGAAACGGTGCTTCGAGTAGCTCCCCCCGCGGGGTGGGCATGCCGACATCGAACCGGTAGACCTGCACCTTTCGGGCTGGCAAATCCGCCGGACGCCCTGCCCGGGCCAGGTCGTAAGCGCGCTTCCCTCCGACTCGGACGGCGGAAAAAGCGGGCGGACGCTGGAGAATCTCCCCGGTCAAAGCAGCTGCCGCCCGTCGTAGGGCTTTGGGATCGGCAGGGGGATTCGGCATGCGCTCGATCACCTCACCCGAAGCGTCGTCGGTGTCGGTGGCCGCCCCTAAAGCCAAAACCCCGATATATTCTTTGTCTTCGCCACTGAGGTACTCGGCTATTCGGGTCGCTTTCCCCACGCAGAGAACCAGCACGCCGGTGGCGTCGGGATCAAGGGTGCCCGTGTGCCCAATCCGCCGTATACCCAGCCATCGCCGCACCCGTCCGACCACGTCATGGGAGGTAAGCCCCGCGGGCTTATCGAGAACGAGAACCCCGTTCACCTTTACCCCTGCCCCACCTGGGCTGCCACCGCATCCACCACCTGCCGGATCGCCTTGTCCAGGGGGCCTTGCACCGTAAACCCGGCTGCCCGGGCATGCCCGCCGCCGCCAAACTGGGCGGCGATCTGTGAAACGTTCACTTCGTGTTTCGCCCGCAGGCTCACCTTGATCTCGTTATCCCCTTCTTCCCGAAACATCACGCCCACCTCCACTCCAGCGAGGTTTCTGGCGTAATTGACCAGCTCTTGGGTGTCCTCCACTCCGGTTCCCGTCTCCTCCATCATCTGCCGGGTCACCGCGAGATAAGCGATTTTCCCCTTCGCGGCGGTACGCAACCCATCCAAAGCCGCCACCAGGAGGCGCAGCTGTTTCTCGGTCACCGTTTCCACCGCCTGAAGAGCGATGGGATAAGGATCCAGGCCGCTGTCGATCATCTCAGCCGCCAAGCGCAGCACCGCGCTACTTGTGTTGCTGTAGCGAAACCCACCCGTATCGGTAAAAAGGCCGGTGTATAAGCAAATGGCCGTCTCGCCCGCAAGAGGAACGCCCAGGCGTTTGGCCAACTCACTGACGAGCTGGCAACTGGCGGATGCGTCGGGATCGACCAGGTTTTCAGTTCCAAACCGATCGTTGGTCGCATGGTGATCCACATTGAGCAACCGGGTGTCCGAGGTGAGCTTCTCCGCCGCCTTCCCAAGTCGCCGAAGATCAGCACAGTCCACGGCTACCGCGGCGGGGAACACATCAGTGACCTCATCCACGGGTCTCACCTCTCCGATCCCCGGAAGATATGAGAATCGTTCGGGCATCGGTTCTTCGTGAGCCACCACCACCTCCTTGCCGAGGTGTTTCAGCACGGACGCCATGCCCAAAACCGAGCCCAGCGCGTCGCCGTCCGGATGAACGTGAGTAAGGAGGAGAAACCGGTGATGGCTTCGAAGAAATTCCTCCGCCCGGCGATAGGCCTCTTCCAGCTGGTTCAAGTCCGATCTCCCCTTTCGTCCTGCAGCTGCCGAATGACGTGGGAGATCCGTTGGCTGTAGTCCTCGGAAGTGTCCAGCTTAAATACAATTTCCGGTGTGTGGTGCAGCCGGATCCTCCTTCCGATTTCGCTGCGAATGAACCCCGTCGCTTTTTGCAGTGCTTCCAGGGAAAGCGCTTTTTCTTCATCGCTCCCCATTACGCTGGCAAAAACCTTTGCGTGTTGAAGATCCCGAGAGATTTCCACACCGGTGATGGTGACAAACCCGATGCGGGGGTCTTTCAACTCGTGATACAGAATGTCGGTAATCTCTTTTTTGATCTGCTCTGCTACGCGATTGGGGCGAACCCGTGCCACCGCACTCCCTCCCGGAGTCAGACTTTCACCGCTTCCATCGTGAACACTTCGATGATATCGCCTTCTTTAATGTCGTTAAACCGCTCCAGGGTCATGCCGCATTCATATCCTTCCGCCACTTCCCGAACATCGTCTTTGAACCGCTTTAAGGAATCAATGGTTCCTTCGTGGATCACGATGCCATCCCGGACTACCCGGGCGCTGGCCCCGCGCTGGACCTTGCCCTCCACGACGTAACATCCGGCGATCGTCCCCACCTTGGACACTTTAAAGGTTTGCCGAACCTCGGCCCGCCCGAGGATCACTTCCCGATATTCCGGATCCAGCATACCCCTCAGCGCCGCTTCGATCTCCTCGATGACGTTGTAGATCACTCGATACAGTCGGATATCCACCTTTTCAGCTTCGGCCATTTGGCGCGCTCCGGGTTCCGGGCGGACGTTGAACCCGATCACGATGGCATTCGAAGCCGAGGCGAGAAGAATGTCCGTTTCAGTGATGGCCCCCACCCCGTGGTGAATGACCCTCACCCGGACTCCTTCAATATCGATTCGCTCCAGGGCGGACACCAAGGCTTCCACCGATCCTTGAACATCCGCTTTTAACACGACATTCAGTTCTTTGACTTGTCCTTCTTGAATCTGCTTATACAGATCATCGAGGGTCACTTTGGTTTGAGATTTGAGCTCCTCGGCCCGCTGTTTCGTCTGTCGCTTCTCCGCCAGGAGCCGGGCTTTGCGTTCGTCATCGTAGACCACAAAGGCGTCCCCGGCCATCGGGACACCCCCGAGGCCCAGGATTTCCACCGGGGTCGAAGGCCCGGCTTCCTTGACCCGGCGCCCGCGGTCATTGATCATAGCCCGAACCCGGCCGAAGGTCGTACCCGCCACCACGATATCCCCCACCCGGAGGGTGCCGTTTTGGATCAACACCGTGGCGACTGGCCCCCGCCCCTTGTCGAGTTCAGCTTCAATCACAGTCCCCCGGGGCCGAGCAGATGGGTTCGCTTTGAGTTCTGCCATCTCGGCCACCAGCAGGATCATCTCCAGCAGGTCTTCAATTCCTTGCTTCCGCAGGGCGGACACCGGAACAAAAATCGTGTCGCCGCCCCATTCCTCCGGCACTAGCCCGTGCTCCGTCAACTCCTGTTTGACGCGATCGGGGTTGGCATCCGGTTTGTCAATCTTGTTCACCGCCACGAGGATGGGGACGCCGGCCGCCTTGGCGTGGTTGATGGCTTCCACGGTCTGGGGCATCACTCCATCGTCCGCCGCCACCACCAGTACGCACACATCTGTCACCTGGGCTCCCCGGGCCCGCATGCTGGTGAAAGCCTCGTGACCCGGTGTATCGAGAAAGGTAATTCGCTTGCCGCCGACTTCCACTTGATAGGCGCCGATATGTTGGGTGATCCCGCCCGCTTCCTGGGCGGTCACGTTTGTCTGCCGGATCGCATCGAGCAACGTGGTCTTGCCGTGATCGACATGACCCATGATCGTCACCACCGGGGGGCGGGGAACGAGATCTTCGGGTTTGTCCGTCTCCCAGAGAAGCTCTTCCATTTCTTCGTCCCGGGGCTCTTTCACCTGCAGTTCGATGCCGTATTCCTGAGCGACCAGGGTCATGGCATCCACGTCGATTTCCTGGTTAATGGTCGCCATGACGCCGAGGAACAGCAGCTTCTTAATCACATCCGCCGGCTCTTTTTTGATCGTTTTCGCAAAATCTCCAACACTCATCGGCCCTTCGACAACAACCTGTTTTGGCGCGTCCGCCGATTCCCGCTGGGCGCGCCGCTCCCGTCGCTGCTGGGACCGGGAAGGCGGCGCAACCTTTCGATTGTCTTTATCGCCCTTTGGAGAGGGTTTGGACTTGCGAACGATTCTCTCTCCCCGGATCACGGGTGCATCGAGGTCTTCATACTGGTCGATGACCATGGCTGCCGTCGCATCCCGGCGCCCTCCCGTAGCCGCACCCTTGCCAGCCGGCCGGGACCGCTCGCCGGAACCATTTCGGCGCCCGGAGCCCGCTGAGGCCGCCGGAGACCGAGATCCCCCGGTTCGCTGGCTCCCGTTTCCCGACCGCTGCCCGCCAGTCTTCTGACCGTTTCCACCAGAGCGCTGACCGCCGTTGGCCCTTTGACCTTCGTCCCCGGGGCGCTGGGCGCCCTCCGACCGCCGCTCGTGGTTCCCGCCATTTCTCCCCTGTGCCGTCCGGCGCTCAGCATGGTTGGATCTGTTGCCATCTCGGGGGCCATTCCCATGTTCCCTCCGGGGTTGATCGGCGCGTCCTCGCCCCCCAGCCCCTTGGTTTCGGGACGGGGTAGAGCCGGATGCCGGGGATGCAGTCCCGGCCGTTTCGGCCGATCCAGATGCCGCCCCCTTAGCCGCCCTCCGGGCCTGTTCTTCGTTTTTCCTCGACGCCCGAGCTTTCACGTCGGCAAAAAATTGCTCCACCTGATTAATCATCTCCTGGTCCATCACGCTCATGTGGTTGTTGACCGACACCCCGAGGCGTTTTAAGATGGTTATAATTTCCTTGCTCGACATATTCAGTTGTTTGGCGTATTCGTACACTCGGAGTTTCTGACTCAAATCTGTCACCTCCGTGATGTTGCCGCAACTGGGTCAGCAGGTTTTCGGCGAATCCTTGCTCCGTCACCGCCGCCACGACCACGGTCTCTCGTCCAACGGCCTTGCCCAAGGTGTAGCGATCGACCCAAGCCGCCCACGGTACGCCGTGAGAGCGACATTTATCCACCGTTCGCTTTCTCGTGTTGGGACCTGCATCCGTCGCCAGCAGCACCAGATGAGCTCCGCCTCTGCGGATGCGCTCCAGCACCGCCCGTTCTCCCAACGCCAGACATCCGGCGCGCAGGGCCAAGCCGACCAAACCTAAGGTGCGCGGTTCACCCATGGACCGTTCCCTCCAGTTGCCGTTTCACCGAATCCCAGATCTCAGCGGGAACCGGACGTTTCAAAGCCCGTTCCAACGCTTTGCGCTTCAGGGCAAGTTCGAAACATGCGACGGTGGGACACAAGTAAGCCCCCCGCCCGGCCGCCTTTCCCGTCGGATCGATCCGGATCGCGCCGTCCGGAGTGGCCACGATGCGGATCAGTTCGCGCTTGGCCTTCATCGTCTGGCAACCGATACATTTACGTAGCGGCACATGTTTGGGCGACACCGTGGATCCTCCTCATTCGGTCCGTTCCGCTGCCCAGGCATCCGCGCCCTGGCCAGGCTCGCCATCGGGGGAGGACCACTCCTCGGATTCTTCTGGCTCCCTCGCTTCCTCGGAAGCCGCGGCCTGATTCGCTTCTACCTGGGACTCACTTTTAATGTCGATTTTCCAGCCGGTCAACTTCGCCGCAAGTCTCGCGTTTTGCCCTTCTTTACCAATCGCCAGGGACAATTGGTAATCGGGTACGATGACCCGGGCCACCCGTTCGTCCTCGGCGATCTCCACGCTGACGACCTTCGCCGGGCTCAGGGCATTCTTGACGAATTCCTCCGGGTCTTCGCTCCACTTGACGATGTCGACCTTTTCGCCGTGCAATTCCGCCACCACGTGTTGGACTCGCATGCCCCGGGGTCCCACACAGGCCCCCACGGGATCCACCTCGGGCTTCCGCGAAAAAACGGCAATCTTGGATCGATGACCCGCCTCCCGGGCCACCGATTTGATCTCCACAACACCCTCGTAAATTTCGGGAACTTCCAGTTCAAATAAGCGTTTTAACAAACCCGGGTGGGTTCTCGAAAGCAAAACCTGGGGGCCTTTGGTGGTCTTTTCCACCTTCGTGATAAAGGCTTTAACCCGATCGCCCTGCTTGAGCTTTTCCCCGGGAATCTGTTCATGAAAGGGCAGCAAAGCCTCGACTTTTCCCAGGTCCACGTAGGTATACCGGGCATCCTGGCGCTGCACGAGGCCGGTGACAATGTCTTCTTCGCGATCGAGATATTCGTGGTAAATGAGTCCCCTCTCGGCCTCGCGAATCCGCTGGGTGACCACCTGTTTCGCCGTCTGGGCGGCGATGCGGCCAAAATCCTTCGGGGTGACCTCGATTTCCACGATGTCCCCCACCGTGTAATGGGGACTGATCTGCTCCGCCGCCTCCAGTGAAATTTCCAGGCGCGGATCCGCCGTTTCCTCCACCACCGTCTTGCGGGCGAACACCTTGACATCCCCGGTTTCCCGATTAACATCCACTCGCACGTTCGCGGCGGAGTTAAAGTTGCGCTTGTAGCCAGAGATCAGGGCCGCTTCGATCGCTTCGATCAAAACGTCCTTACTGATCCCCTTTTCCCGCTCCAACTGATCCAGCGCCTCAATAAAATCCTGGTTCATGATGGCCGGTGTCTCCTCCTTCCTCCCCGGCATCCGCCTACGGGACAAAAACGGTTCGCGCGGATGCCACCGCCCGATACGGAATGGTCCAAACCACATCCCCGTCCGCGACCGTGATCCCCTCATCGTCCACCTCGGTGAGCAGCCCTTGAAAGGATTTGCGCCCTTGGACGGGCTCATAGGTGGTCACCGCCACCGTCTGCCCGAGGGCCCGCCGGAAAGCAGGCATATTTTTCAAGGGACGCTCGATGCCCGGCGAAGAGACTTCGAGAAAATAGCTCCCCGGGATGGGATCGATTTCATCCAGTCGATCAGACAGCCGCTCGCTCACCCGGCTGCAGTCGTCGATATCGACCCCTCCCTCCGGGCGATCCACAAACACCCGTAAAAACCAGTTCGCTCCTTCCTTCACATACTCCACATCCACCAGTTCCAACCCTTCCCCCTCGACGATGGGGCGCGCGATCTCCTCCACGACCGCCGCGATGCGTTTCTTCGCCATCGAATCCTCCTTCTCTGCCTCCGTCGGGTGGGTCTATCGCTGACCGCCCCCAACAAATCGAAAGAGTGGGTTGCCCCACTCTTGCGCGACCGATGGTATCCACATCATAGCAAAATCATTATAGCACTGCCAAAAGCGGACGACAAGGGCGTCCGACCCTGTGCTCTAAAACAAAGACAATTGATTGGTTTGCGGGAGATCTTTCAGACACCCCATCTGTTCCAACAGTTCCACCACCGGTCTGGACAGACGGGCCCGTTCTTGCAAATCCTGCACAGACAGAAACTCCCCTTCCTCCCGGGCCGCCGCCACATTCCGGGCCGCCGACTCCCCGATTCCGGCCACAGCCGAGAAAGGAGGGATCAGCGTGCCTTCCCCATCCGGGAGAAACCGAGTGGCATCCGATCGGTACAGATCCAGCGGACCGAACCGAAATCCCCGCCGCATCATTTCCAGAGCCACTTCAAGCACCGTGAGCAAACTCTTCTCCTTGGCCGTGGCTTGGCTGCCCTTTGCTTCCACCGCCTCGATCCGCCGGAGCACCACATCGGGCCCCTGTAGGACCAGTTGTAAATCGAAATCATCCGCCCGGACGGTGAAATACGTGGCATAAAAGGCCAGGGGATCGTGAACTTTAAAATACGCGATCCGCACGGCCATCAGCACATAGGCGGTGGCATGGGCTTTTGGGAACATATATTTGATCTTTTTACAAGATGCGATATACCAATCCGGGACCCCGTGCTCTTTCATCGTCGCCTCATCTTCCGGCGTGAGCCCCTTTCCTTTGCGGACCGACTCCATGATCCGAAAGGCCTGAACCGGTTCCAATCCCTTCTGGATTAGATAAACCATAATGTCATCCCGGGTGGAGATCACTTCCGACAACCGAGCCGTCCCGGACCGGATCAGGTCTTGGGCGTTGTTCAGCCACACGTCCGTCCCGTGGGACAATCCCGAGATGCGCACCAACTCGGCAAACGTCTTTGGCTTAGTGTCCTCCAGCATTTGGCGGACGAATTTTGTCCCGAACTCGGGAATCCCATAAGTCCCCACGGTGCTGCGGATCTGTTCCGGCGTGACCCCCAGTACTTCCGTCCCACTGAAAATCGACATGGTATCCGGATCGTCCACCGGGATCTCCTTCGGCGCGACGCCGGTGAGGTCTTGAAGCATCCGGATCACCGTGGGATCGTCATGGCCTAGCAAATCCAGTTTCAACAGGTTATCGTGGATGGAATGATAATCGAAATGGGTCGTCCGGGTGCCGGCGGTCTTGTCATCCGCCGGAAATTGAATCGGACAAAAATCAAAGATCTCTTTGTTGCTCGGCACCACCATCAGACCCCCGGGGTGCTGGCCCGTGGTTCGCTTAATGCCCGTACACCCCTGAACCAACCGCGTCAGTTCGGCATTTCGAAATTGCAATCCCCGTTCCTCGGCGAATTTGCGCACGTACCCGTAAGCCGTTTTTTCGGCCACCGTGGAGATCGTCCCCGCCCGGAACACATGATCGGAACCAAACAGGTGTTCTGTATACTTGTGTGCCCGGCTCTGATACTCTCCCGAGAAGTTGAGATCGATGTCCGGAACCTTATCCCCTTTGAACCCCATAAACGTTTCAAAGGGAATATCGTGGCCATCTTTGCGCAGCTTTTCCCCACATCGCGGGCATTCCCGGTCCGGGAGATCGAACCCCGACCCCACCGACCCGGCGGTCACGAACTCGCTGTAATGACAAGCCGGACAGAGATAATGGGGCGGCAGGGGATTCACTTCAGTAATATCGGTCATGGTGGCGACCAAGGAGGATCCCACTGAACCCCGGGATCCCACCAGATACCCGTCCTCCAAAGACTTTGTTACCAGTTTATGGGCGATCAAGTAGATCACCGCATAACCGTGGTTGATGATGCTGTTCAGTTCTTTCTCCAGTCGGGCCTCCACCAACTCCGGCAGGGGATCCCCATAAAGGCGCCGGGCTTTCTCATAGGCCAGAGACCGAATTTGTTCCTCTGCGCCATCGATAACCGGGGTGTACAACTCGTCTGGGATCGGCTTGACCACCTCGATCTCTTCGGCAATTCGATTTGCGTTCTCCACCACCACCTCAACGGCCCGCTGCCCCAGATGGCTAAAGGCCTCCAACATCTCTTCGGTGGTGCGAAAATGATACCCCGCATCGGGGTCATCCACTTCCATGTTCGACCCCGCCTGAAGGATATCTCGATAAATTCGATCCTCCGGGTCCAAATAATGCACATCTCCCGTGGCCACCACCGGCCGACCGGCCCGATCGGCCAATTCCAAGATCCGGCGGTGGTATTCGGCAACGGCTTCCAGATCCCGAATTTCTTCATTCCGCAACAGGGGACGGTACTGGTCCAGGGGCTGAATCTCGACAAAATCATACCGCCGAATGATGTCGAGCAACTCCTCATCCGAGCGACCCCGCAACAACGCCTGAAACAATTCCCCCCGTAAACACCCCGTCCCCATCATCAGCCCTTCCCGGTAATTCAGCCACTCGGTCCGGGGAATCCGGGGCTGGCGATGCAAGTACCGGGTATGAGCCAAGGAAACTAGACGGTATAAATTTTTCAAGCCCGTGGGGTTTTTCACGAGAATCGTGGCATGGTACGGCCGGGCGTGGGACACGTCGATGCCTTCCCCGAGGGCGTTACATTCGTCCAAATGGTGAGCACCTCGTGCCTCAGCTTCCCGCAACAGATGCAGGAACACCTTCGCCGTCGCCTCGGCGTCCGCCGCTGCCCGGTGGTGGTTGACCAACTCCACATTGAATTTCTGGGTCAAGGTCTTCAGGCGGTGATTCCGCTCCCGAGGATACAGCACCCGGGCCAGTGCCAGAGTGTCCAGCACCGGATGGTCCCAGGGAGGCTGTCCGAGCTTGCGGGCGGCGGATTGCAAAAACCCCATGTCGAACTCGGCGTTGTGGGCCACAAGCACCGCCCCGGCCGCAAACTTCCGGAACCCTTCAAGAACTTCTGACAACCCGGGCTGACCTTTCACCATGTCGTTCGTGATCCCGGTTAACTCTTGAATCTTCGGCGAAATCGGCACTCCCGGGTCGATGAGCGAGGCGTAATGATCAACCAACTTGCCCCCACGCACTTTGACCGCCGCGATTTCAATCAGGGTATGTTCCCGGGCGTTCAGTCCGGTGGTCTCCGTATCGAACACGACGAACTCCGCTTCCTGCAATGGCCGGTGGTCCGCCCCCATCACCACGGCGGACCCGTCGTCCACCAGATAGGCTTCGACCCCCAGGATGGGTTTGATCCCCGCCTTCTGGGCTTCTCGGAAGAAGTCCGGAAACGCCTGGGCAACTCCGTGATCGGTCACCGCCAAGGCCGAGTGCCCCCACTCCGCCGCCCGGCGTACCAGATCCCCGGGGGAACTCACGCCATCCAGGGCGCTCATGGGCGTGTGTACGTGCAGCTCCACCCGTTTCGCCCCGCTCTCGTCCTTGCGAACACGGGGAGGAATGCGCACCACATCCTGGGCCATCAGGACGAGTTCTTTGGCGAAGGTATCGTAAGATACCGCGCCCCGCACCCGAACCCAGTCCCCTTTTGACAACCCGTCGAGCCCGGCCTGCCGCTGATCGGGTTTGGCGAAAGCTTTCACCGAGATCGAATCGGTGCGGTCGGTCAGATAAAAATGATACAAAATCCTCCCGCTGGATAATTCCCGGGTTTCAATGAAAAAGACCGTCCCCTCGGCGACAACGCTGCGGACCTCTTCGGTAATGCTGCGGAGGGGAACCGGGTCGTCAGCAACAAACTTTCCCAGAAGTACAGGGTCTTCTTCTTTTCCGGAAACGGCAGAGGGCCCTTCCTTTTCCGGGGCCGACACCAACTCGGCGACCATTGCCCGTTCTTCTTCCAGGCATTGTTCCCGAAGTTCCTGAAACGACTCCCCGGCCTCCACATCCCACTGCACCTTGATCGAAAGGCCCAGCACCCTGCGGTACCACGCTTCCACCGCCTGCCCCAACCCGCGGTGCCGTGCGGCGGCCGATACCATCTCGTGGGGCGCCACAAGGCGCAACAGCCCCTCGCCCGCGTAAAAGCCGCGGATTTGGCCAAATAACCCTTCGGCGCACCCCGTGTCCCGAGCACAGATAGGATAATAAGCTTCCACCGCCTCTTCGGCGCCCATCCGGTCTGCAACCTCAGCCCACACTTCGACGCGCCACCCGCCGCAGGATGCGGCCAGACTTGTTAGCGTGTCCTCCAAGTTTACCCACATATCAGGCGGCAAGGGATGGCTCAAGGAGACGTACAAACGCCCGGAAAGGCTTGCCGGCGACACGGCGATCCGCACCACATCGATTTGGCCCATATAGGACGTCAGCTCCGGGCGTAATTGTAAAATCCGTGCCACCCAGGGCCTTGGCGCATCCGCACTGTAGGAGGATACCGCACGCGTCATTTCGCCATCACCTTCAGAATATCCCAGTACATCCGCAGTCGCGCTGCGACCCCTTTTCTCCAACCCAGCTTCTCCTCTTTCATGTGATGCGTAACTTCGTCTAAGGATACCTCCACGATTCGGCCTCCGGAGTCCTTGACATGTTTATGTAATAACACTTCAATCCCGTATCGCGCCGTAGAAAAATCTGCCGGGGGAAGCCAGCGGCGGTGCACAACCCGTTGGCCAGTCAGAATGGGGGTCAACTTCTGGGCTAGATCGGTGCTCAGGCGTCCGCCGCCAAACAGTCCGATCGTCATGTCCGCTTGTCCCTCGATCACAGGCAAGACCAAAGCTCGGATGTGTTCCGGGCGTAGTCCCACCAGGTCGGCATCGAGAAACCCGATCACCTCGCCCTGGGCCCTGGACAGCCCCGCTGCCACCGCTGCGCCCTTCCCTCGATTCGTAGGAAGGCGCACAACCTCCACCCGGTGCGCTGTGGCCACTTCAGCGGTCCGGTCCGTCGACCCGTCATCGACGACAATGACCTGATCGAACACCCGGGCTGCGATCACCGCGTCCAAAACTTGGCCGATGCGCTCTTCCTCGTTGTAGGCCGGAATGATTAAACTCAACATCCCGGACTCCCCCTTCGGAGGTTTTCACCGGCCCGCGGCGTTCGCTCATACGCTGCGAACGGCCTCTACCGCCGCCCGCACGGCCTCGTCCGGAGACAATAAGGTGACTTCGCCAGTCTTGCGCCGTTTCATCTCCACCAGTCCTTCGGAGATCCGTTTTCCGACGATGAGTTGAATCGGTATCCCCATCAGATCGGCATCATTAAACTTGACACCGGGCCGCTCATCCCGGTCGTCCAACAGGACTTCGATACCGGCATTTTCTAGGCGGGTGTAAAGCTGCTCGGCCGCGTCCCGCTGGGCCGCATCCTTGAGATTCACCGGAAGCACGTGAACGTGAAAAGGTGCGATAGGCATTGGCCACATGATCCCTTTGTCGTCGTGGTGCTGCTCCACTGCGGCGGCGATCAGCCGGGACACGCCGATCCCGTAACAACCCATGATCACCGGGCGCTGAACACCTCGTTCATCGAGAAACGAGGCGGACAGGGCTTCGCTGTACTTGGTGCCCAGTTTAAACACGTGACCCACTTCAATTCCCCGGTATTCTTCCAATGGCGCCCCGCACCGCACACATCTGTCCCCAGCCCGGGCCGTCCGGATGTCTCCCCGGCTATCCCAGTTGAAGTCTCGACCGGGAACCACGTGGCGATAATGGACATCCGGCTCATTGCCCCCAGCGACCCCTTCGGGCATCGACGCCACGGCATCATCCACCACCAAAGGCATGTTCAAATTCATCGGCCCGACGCTCCCGAACCCGGTTCCGGTGAGCGCTCTCACAGTCTCCTCGTCGGCCAATTCCACGCGCCGGGCCCCGAGAAGCCGCTTCAATTTCACCTCGTTGACCTCGTCGTTGCCCCGAATCGCCACCGCTACAGGGCGGTCGTCCACCCGATAGACCAGGACTTTAATGATGGTCTCCGGGTCGAGGCCATATCTGTCCCGAAGTTCTTCGATCGTCTTGGCGCCGGGGGTGAGAAACCGCTCTTTTTCGGACACTGACCTTCGCCCGTCTTCGCCGGCCACCTTTCCCGATGCCAGCTCCACGTTGGCCGCATAATCACAGGCCGGGCAGACGAGGATCGTGTCCTCCCCCACCTCGGAGAGCACCATGAATTCGTGGCTTCCCCCTTCTCCGCCAATCGCCCCGGGATCGGCTTGGACGACGCGGAATTCCAGGCCACAGCGGCGGAAAATCTGCTCATAGGCCTGATACATGGCCCGATAGCTCCGATCCAGACCCTCTTCGTCGACATCGAAAGAATAAGCATCTTTCATGATGAACTCCCGGGCCCGCATCACCCCGAACCGGGGACGAACTTCGTCTCTAAATTTGGTTTGAATCTGATACAAGGTCACCGGCAATTGGCGGTAGGACCTGACCTCCGTGCGCACCAGATCGGTGATGACCTCTTCGTGGGTCGGTCCGAGTACCAACATCCGTTCGTGCCTGTCCTCGAAGCGGAGTAACTCCTTCCCGTAATCGTCCCAGCGACCGGACTCTTGCCACAGAGAGGCGGGTTGGACCGCGGGGAGCAGAACTTCCTGTGCCCCCGCCCGGTCCATCTCCTCCCGGACGATGGCTTCGATTTTGCGCAGGACGCGGTACCCGAGGGGAAGGTATGAATAGACGCCAGACACCACCTGGCGAATCATCCCCGCTCGGAGCATCAGCCGGTGACTGGGCACCTCGGCTTCCGCCGGCACCTCCCTTAAAGTCTGAACAAAAAAGTGACTTTGTCTCATCGAACGACCTCCATCTTTCCTTTACCCCCGATCCTGCTCTTTCCGGGCGGCCATTTCCCGAATCTCTGCCAGCAGGACGTCCACGATTTGATCTTCTGAAACCTTCCGGACGACCTCCCCTTTTTTGAACAAGAGTCCTTCGCCCCGGCCGCCCGCAATTCCGATGTCCGCCTCCCGGGCCTCACCCGGGCCGTTCACCGCGCATCCCATCACCGCCACCTTCAGCGGCACCTTCAGGTCCGCGATTTCCCGTTCGACGCGGTTCGCGATCCCGATCAAGTCGATGGCGCAACGCCCGCAGGTAGGACAAGAAACGATGACCGGGCTGTCCGCCGCAATCCCGAGGGATTTTAGAATTTCTTTGGCCACCCTCACCTCTTCCACCGGATCTCCGGTGAGGGAGACGCGGAGAGTATCGCCGATGCCCTTGGCGAGAATCGCCCCGATGCCCACTGCGGATTTGATGCTTCCGGCGAAAACGGTGCCCGCTTCGGTAATCCCGACATGCAGCGGATATTCCACCCGTTCGGCCATCATCTCATAGGCCCGGATCGCCGTGGGCACATCGGTGGATTTGAGCGAAATCACAATATCGTAAAATCCGTGCTCCTCCAGAATCCGCACGTGACCCAGGGCGCTTTCCACCATGGCCTCGGCACAGGGATAGCCGTATTTTTCAAGAAGATGGCGCTCCACAGATCCAGAATTGACACCGATTCGAATAGGGATCCCCCGCTCCTTGGCCGCCCGGACCACTTCCCGGACTTTGTCCGCCGAGCCGATATTCCCGGGATTGATTCGCACCTTGTCCACGCCATTCCGAATCGCCGTAAGCGCCAAGCGCCAGTCAAAATGAATATCTGCCACAAGGGGCATATCCGTTCCCTTGCGGATCTCCCCGAGCGCCTCGGCGGCCCGCATGTCGGGCACGGCGAGGCGCACGATTTGGCAGCCGGCTTCCTCCAGCCTCCGGATCTGATCCAGAGTTCCTTGGACATCCCGGGTGTCCGTGGTGGTCATCGACTGGATGACCACCCGGTCGCTTCCGCCGATCTGGACGTCCCGCACCCGCACCGGGCGGGTGTGTTCCCTTCTCACCATGCTGTCTCCCCTCTTCTCCAATTCCCCCCGACCCTAAAACAGTCGCGTCACATCTTTGTACGTCACCAGGACCACGATGACCATCAACAGGGCAAACCCGACCAGATGCACCATGCTCTCCTTTTGTGGGTCCACCGGCCGGCCCCGCACCGCTTCGACCAACAGGAACACCAATCGGCTGCCGTCCAGGGCAGGAATGGGCAACAAGTTGATGATCCCCAAGTTAATGCTCAGCAGGGCCGTCAAGGTCAGCAGATTCATCAAGCCCTCCCGGGTCTGTTCCCCGATCATCGCCACGATCCCCACCGGCCCGGCCACTTCGGGCGCAAGAGTCCCGGTAATCATTCGGCCGAAGGCCTGCACAATCTGAACGGAGATATCCCAGGTCTGTTTAATCCCGAGCCCAATGGACGCCAAGGGGTTATGGACCAGTACCGGGCTGATTCCGATCACTCCGACCCCGCCGCGGATCTCTGGGGTCACCGTGACTTGCAGATGCTGGTTCCCCCGGACGACATCGAGGACCACCCGCTGGTCCGGCCGGGACTGCACGGTCTTAACAAGCTGATCCCAAGAGTTTACCGGCTCGCCATTTACGGCGGCGATGTGGTCTCCCGGCTGGATGCCGGCCCGAATGGCCGGGGAATCCGGCAGAACCTTTGCCACATCCGGCCCCGATGGCACGCCGGCAACCGTGAAATAGACCGCGAAAATCACCGCCGCCAAAACAAAATTCATGAGTGGACCCGCAAAAATCGTCGTCGCCCGGGCCCAAACCGGTTTTCCCATGAATTGCCGATCGTAGGGAGCCAAGGGAATCGCGCCGCCTTCGGCGTGAAGTACCGCCCCTGGCCCTAAGACGTATCGCCGGGTTCCGTCCTCTCCCTCAATGCGCAAAGAGTAATCGTCACGACTCGGCCCGGAGACCAGGCGCCCCACGAAGTCCGCCTGGCCCACCGCCCGGGGATCGCCAAAGGCCTCGACCTGTCCCGCCCCATCGAGGCGCACGGCGATGCTTTTCCCCGATTCCAGACCGTAATCCTCCGGCCCCTCCCCAGCCATATTGACAAACCCTCCGAGGGGGAGAGCCCGAACCGAATAGACCGTTTCTCCCCACCGGCGGCTGAAAAGTTTAGGTCCGAAGCCGACGGCGAACTCCCGAACAAAAATCCCCACCCGCTTCGCCACATAGAAGTGCCCGAACTCATGGAAAACCACCAGCAACAGGAAGATCACGATCGCCGCCACAGCCGTTTGGACACCGCCGATCATTCAACGTGCCACCTTTCCTTTTTCCGCCACACAGGAGGCGGTTTTGCGGGCCCATGCATCCGCCTGCACAATCGCTTCAAGATCCGGGTGGGGGACGGGATCGTGCATGTCCATCACTCGACGGACCGTTTCCTCAATGGCGAGAAACGGGATTCGGCCGCGCAAAAACCATTCCACCGCCACCTCGTTTGCGGCGTTCAGTACCGCCGGCATCGTGCCCCCGCTTCTCCCCGCTTCATAGGCGTAGCTGAGACAGGGAAATCTATCCCAATCCGGAGGATGAAAATGCAAACTCCCGATCTCGGTTAAACGCAGGGATTCCACCGCCCCCGGCCATCGCTCGGGGAAAGACAGAGCGTACTGGATCGGAATGCGCATGTCAGGAATGGCCATCTGGGCCACCAGGGAACCATCGACGAACTCCACCGCCGAGTGGACAATGCTCTCGGGATGAATCACCACCTCGATCTGCTCGTAAGGAACGCCGAACAACCAATGGGCTTCGATGACCTCCAGGCCTTTATTCATCAGGGTAGCCGAATCTACGGTAATTTTATGACCCATTGTCCAGTTGGGATGACGAAGAACGTCGGCGACCCGGGCGCTTTCCATCCGTCCCCGGGTCCAATCCCTGAGGGCGCCCCCGGACGCGGTGAGCCACAGGCGCGCCGCTTCTGAGATCCTCTCTCCGTTCAGACACTGAAAAATCGCCGAATGCTCGCTGTCCACCGGCAGGAGCTCGGCACCCCAGCGGCGGACTTCGTTCATGACCAACTCTCCCGCAGCCACCAAGGTTTCTTTGTTGGCCAGCGCAATACGTTTGCCTTCCCGAATCGCCCGCAACGTGGGGACCAACCCCACAAATCCCACCAAAGCGGATACCACGATCTGGACTCCGGGATGGGTGGCGACGGAGGTTAGCCCTTCTTCTCCCCAATACACCTTCACCCCGGCCGGAACCCTCGCCTTTACTTCCTCGGCGGTTCGCGCATCCGTCACGGCCACCAACTCCGGACGAAACCGGTGGACCTGGTCCACCAATCGATCCACGTTCCGCCCCGCCCCCAAAGCTTTGATTGTAAAGCGATCCGGTTGGGCAGCTATCACCCGGAGCGTATTTCGACCGATAGAACCCGTCGATCCAAGTATCGCTACGCCTTTGCTCATTCCTTCACCCCAACGGCAGGTCGGTTGGCAAGTCATTCTGATCCGCCTGTACTCTACAGTGTAACACAGCCGCCCCCCCGGCTCCACCATGGGGAAGTGGCAAAAATCACGACAAAAAAACCGGCCTCCCATCCGGGATCCCGGTCATGATCATCGTGCACCAGTTGAGGCAATGCCCTCGCCCGGCGTTAACGTAAATACCCCAGAAGATGATAAGCCACCGAACCCGCCAGCAACAAACTGTCGAACCGGTCCAGCACACCGCCATGGCCGGGGAGTAGGTTTCCGGAATCTTTTGCGCCGAATGCCCTCTTCACCGCGGACTCCGCCAGATCCCCCACCTGACCGGCGAAAGAGGCCACCATCCCGAGGACGACCATTCCCGGTAAGGAATAGGGCCGGATGTCGACGGCGAAAAACACCAAAGCGGGCACCGGAGAAATTAAAATCCCCGCCGCGCTTCCACTCAAGGTTTTATTGGGGCTGAGGACCGGAGCGAGCTTCGGTCCCCTCACGCGTCTGCCCACAAAATAGGCCGCGCTGTCCGTGGCCCAAACGGATAACAGCACAAGGGTACACACCGCCAGCCCGTGTTCCCCGGACAGGCGGAGCCACGTAAAATCCCTAAAAAAGATCCCCAGATACAATACGCCGAGGAGGGTAAACGCAGTATCTAATACCGTTTGCTCATTCCGGATCAATACCGGAATCAGAACAAAGAGGACAACCACCACCCATACCGCCTCGTCGAGATCAAACCCGACACTTCCCGGCCAAACCCACTGCAGCAGTCCCCCTTCGCTGCCGGTTAAGAAAAAAATACCTTCCAGCGCAGCAAAGCCCAAGACGGCGGGGAGGGACCATAAAGGCACCCCTTTCAGGTGGATCCATTCCCCGAAAGCCAAAGCGGCCACGATGCCGATAAATACGACGATCCAAGGCCCACCGAGATACAAAATCGCGAAAAATCCGCCGCCGCCGATCACCGCCGTGATGACACGCTGTCGCAACACCCGTCCGCACTCCTTATTGTCCGCTGTGCACATCTGAAGGCGGGAGACTGTCCACCCCGCCAAACCGGCGCTGTCGGGATTGATAAGCTCGGACGGCTTCGAACAGATGCTCTCGGGTGAAATCCGGCCATAGCACGTCGGTGAACCATAGTTCGGAATAGGCAATTTGCCACAATAGAAAATTACTGATCCTGAGTTCTCCGCTGGTGCGAATCAACAGATCGGGATCAGGCAGTTCACGCGTTTGCAGAGCAGCGGAAATCGTGGCTTCGTCCACGTCCTCGGGACGGAGTTCCCCGTCCTTAACCCGGCGGGCGATCGACCGAACGGCATTCACCAACTCAGCCCGAGCCCCGTAGTTGAGCGCGAAATTCAGAATGAGACCCGTATTGTTTCGAGTGCGTCCCATGGCCGCCTCCACCGCTCGCAGGGTGTGAGGCGGAAGGCCATCCGTCTCCCCGATGAGGCGGACCCGTACCCCGTGTTCGTCTAACTCTTGCAACTCCCGATCCAGAAACTCCTGGGGCAGTCGCATGAGGTAATCCACTTCTTCCCGAGGCCGTTTCCAATTCTCCGTCGAGAACGCGTAAAGGGTCAACACCTGGATCCCGATCTCATCCGCTGCCCGGGTGACCTCTTTCACGGCCTTCATCCCCGCGCGGTGCCCCGCGACCCTGGGCAATCCCCGCCGGTGTGCCCACCGCCCGTTGCCATCCATGATAATGGCTACGTGGCGCGGAAGATTGCCCGAATTCACGTGCAGAGAGGATAGCGGTTGACCCTTTCGCATTCCCCATCTCGGATTCATCCACCCCACGCCTTTCGTCGGACGTCTTTCCGTCAGACTTCAGTGATTTCCTTTTCCTTGGCGGCCAACAGACGGTCGATCTCCTCAATGAATCGATCGGTTAACCCTTGAATCCGCTCCTGCAGCCTCCGGCCCTCATCCTCAGAGACCGAGCCGTCTTTCTCGCTTTTCTTGATCTCGTCGTTGGCTTCCCTCCGGATATTGCGAATGGCCACCCGGGATTCCTCGGCGAGTTTGCGCACCATCCTGGCCAATTCTTGCCGCCGTTCTTGGGTAAGCTGGGGAATGGCCAAACGAATCACTTGCCCGTCATTGGTGGGCGTCAGTCCCAAATCCGATTTCAAAATAGCTTTTTCGATCTCGGCGAGGGCACCCTTGTCCCAGGGCTGGATCACCAGCAGACGGGGTTCCGGGGCGGTGATGCTCGCCAATTGGTGAATCGGCATAGAGGTTCCGTAATATTCGACGGTGACCTTATCCAACAACCCCGGCGTCGCCCTTCCCGCCCTGACGGAAGCAAATTCTTTTTTCAGCGCTTGAAGTGATTTATTCATCCGTTCCTCGGCCTGTTTCAACAGGTCGCTCACCGCTGTTCCCTCCAAACCGTGGTTCCGATCGGCTCGCCGAGCACGGCCCGTCGGATATTGCCGTTTTCGGTGATGGCGAAGACGATGATCGGAATGTCGTTATCCATGCAGAGGGAAGTGGCGGTGGAGTCCATCACCGCCAACCCCCGGTTTAAGACGTCAAGAAAGCTGAGGGTTGCAAATTTTTTCGCACCTGGGTTTTTCGCCGGATCGGCGTCATACACGCCATCCACCCGGTTTTTCGCCATGAGAATCACGTCTGCCTCGATCTCCGCCGCCCGCAGCGCCGCTGTGGTGTCGGTCGAGAAATACGGATTCCCCGTGCCGCCGGCAAAAATCACAACCCGGCCCTTTTCCAGGTGCCGAATCGCCCGGCGTCGGATATACGGCTCCGCCACCTGCCGCATCTCAATGGATGTCTGTACCCGGGTGTCCACCCCTATCTTTTCCAGCGCATCCTGCAAGGCCAGGGCATTCAACACTGTGGCCAGCATGCCCATGTAGTCGGCGGTGGCGCGGTCCATTCCCTGCGCGGTGCCGGACACGCCCCGCCATATGTTCCCCCCTCCCACCACCACGGCCACCTGGACTCCGAGTTCCACAATCTCCCGCACCTGCCTGGCCACAGAAGCCAAGACAGCCCCATCAATGCCGTAACCCGTGTCCCCGGCAAGGGCTTCGCCGCTGAGCTTCAGGACCACCCGCGCGTATTTCGGCTGCACCTTCCGCCAACCCCCCGACCACCGTCTGTCTCCTTAGACCTCGACCCGGACTTATCGGTTGCACCCCCCGGCCAGCGGTCGGGTGCCCCTCACCGTTTCACCTGAGCCATGACCTCTTCGGCAAAGTTTTCTTCTTTTTTCTCCAAGCCCTCGCCCAGTTCAAAACGGGCGAATCGGCGGACCGAAATGTTCTCCCCGATCTTCGAGATCTTTTCTTTCACCAATTGTTCAACCGTGATATCTGGATTTTTGATAAAAGGTTGTTCCAACAGGCAAGCTTCTTTGTAAAACTTCTCCAACCGCCCCTCCACCATACGTTCCACGATGGCCGCCGGCTTTCCTTCCGCCTCGGCTTGGGCGCGGTAGATGGACTTCTCTTTTTCAATCACCTCGGCGGGAACCTCTTCCCGACGGACGTATTCCGGACGGGACGCAGCCACTTGCATCGCGATGTCTTTGACCAGGCTCCGGAATTCATCGGTGTTGGCGACGAAGTCGGTTTCGCAGTTAACCTCGACAAGGACGCCGATGCGCCCTCCTCCGTGAATATACGCTTCCACCAACCCCTCCGTTGCCACCCGGCCGGCCTTTTTCGCAGCGGCCGCCAGACCTCTCTCCCGCAACAGTTGAATGGCCTTATCCATGTCCCCTTCGGCGTCGGTGAGCGCCTTTTTACAGTCCATCATCCCGGCGCCGGTTCGTTCCCTCAATTCTTTCACCTGTGCGGCAGTGATCGCCACGATCCCACTCCTCCTTACGAGTTCTTCGGAAATTATCACAAAAAAAGGGTGGACGGGGGGCGGGCGGCCCTCTTCAACCACCCTTGGAACTTTGCGATCACGCGGTTTGTTCGCCTTGGCTTCCCTCCAGGACGGCGTCCGCCATCTTCGAGGTAAGCAGTTTCACCGCCCGGATGGCATCGTCGTTGCCTGGGATGACGTAGTCAATTTCGTCGGGGTCGCAGTTCGTGTCCACGATGGCCACGATGGGAATCCCGAGTTTGCGCGCCTCCGCCACGGCAATCCGCTCTTTCCGGGGGTCGATGACAAACAAGGCTCCGGGCAGATCTTTCATCCCCTTGATCCCGCCCAAAAACTTTTCAAGGCGCTCCTTTTCTTTTCTTAAAAGGTTAACCTCTTTCTTCGGCAAGACCTCGAAAGTGCCGTCTTCCTCCATCCGCTCCAACTCGTGCAGGCGGTCAATCCGCCGGCGTATCGTTTGAAAATTCGTCAGCGTGCCTCCGAGCCACCGCTGATTGACATAAAACATTCCACATCGTTCCGCTTCCTCTCGTACCGAATCCTGGGCTTGTTTCTTCGTTCCCACAAAAAGCAAGGTCTTGCCTTCCTCAGCGAGGGAGCGAACGAACTGATAAGCTTCTTCGACCTTTTTCACTGTCTTCTGCAGATCGATGATATAAATCCCATTGCGCTCCGTGAAAATGTACTTTTGCATCTTCGGGTTCCACCGGCGGGTTTGGTGGCCGAAATGGACCCCGGCCTCTAAAAGCTGCTTCATTGAAATAATGGCCATGACTTGTTCCCCCTCAGTTGGTTTTTGCACCTCCGCACACTTCATCCCCGACCGGGACCCTTGGGCACCACCGGCCTGATCTGCGCACGTGTGGAATTGTGCCAACCGTAACTATAGCATATTCACCTCAGCCGTTGCAATCCGGCGTTGCCGTCTTCTGGTTACTTTGAGTTCCGATGGGGCGCCGCCGGCGCCGCTCGGCGAGTGCCGCCATCAGTTGAACCTCTCCGACTCCCCGGCCGGATCGTTTCGCCCACTCCTCCATCGACAGGGAAACTCTCGCAGTGAATCCCGGCAACTCCTCTCCACCCGGGTACCCCCGAGCGCGGTCTTCCCCAAGGTGGATCTCGGCCCTGCCCCCAGAATCCTGAGACAGGTCCGCTCTTCCCTCAGCCGGGTTTTGTCCCCCGGGCGGGACCGCGCTGTCCCCGGATCTCGGCATCCGGCTTTTCAACTGTTGTTCCAGTAGAAGGATCTTTTGCTCCAGGGCGCGAATGGCTTCGTCCCGTTCCTCCAGAAGACGCTCGATCTCATCGAGCAGAAGATCATTTTCCTCCTGAATACGGCGAATCAATTCCTCCCACTGCGGGTCCATACTCACCCCTCCTCCGCGATCGACAAGCCTGAGCCCGCGGGAGTTCATCCCTCCGAAGATACCCGGATTTCACCCCCGTCCAAAGTAAAACGCACCCGGTCCATCTCCTGGATCACCGTATACATGGCGTTGCCAATGATGATTTTCACGCCGGGGTACACCTTGTGAGCAGATACGGCAGCATCTTGAAACTGCCGCATATCTTCGGCAATCATCTGCAGTTCGAGTCGACTCTCCTGGATTCGTTCGTCCAATTCGGCCAAATCGCGCTGCAGCTTTTGTATCATCCCCACTGCCCCCGGATCCTGGCGCACCTGCAACCGTTTCTCCAGAACCTGGATGGCAAGGCGCAGTTTCGATCGCTGGCCGTCTATCCGGCGGAGCTCTTCCTGAACGCTTCGCCAACGATCCCGAACAGTTTGCGGGAGCCCCACGGCCACAGTGGTGGGGACGGCCATGGGAGAACCCAGGACTGCGGCCCGGATCCGATGTACCGCTGTACACGTCCCACCGGCAATGGTGCCCGCCGGGGATATGACTTGGATATCCCGGCCCGCCGTGGTCTCACTGTGGAGGATGCTGCGCTCGGCCACGACGTCTAATTCTGCGGATACCCGCCCTTGTTGGATGAACTTCGCCTGAACGGAGCCCCCGGCCCGCACAGACCCTCGGGTGCCCCCGTAGATGCCGGCACCCACCTTCACATCGCCGCCACTTTCGACGATGCCGCCATCCACGGCCCCGTCAATGACCACATCTCCGCTCGCTTTCACCCGAAATCCGGGTTGAACAGAACCGCCGATATGGAGGCTTCCTTCAAAAGAGACATGGCCGACTCCGTAATCCACGTCCCCCTGAACCCGGTACATCGGCTGAACATCGATCCATCTGCGCCGCGGGTTGTACACCGGGTGGCCCGCCACCCGGGCCAAAACTGTTGTATGATCCTCGTTCCACTGGGCACCCGGGCCCAGAACCACAGTGATCGCCCCGGGCGTCGGGGCGGGTATCGACACCCCTCGGACGCTCATCCCGTTTTTCCCAGGAATCGGGGGCACCACGCGTACAAGAGGTGTTCCGGGGGACACCGATGGAATGCCGCCGCGATCACGCAAATCCACGCGATTCGCCCCGCTGGGGTCCTGGGGTTCCCCTTGCGCTCCCTCCGCCTTGGAATCTTGCGTCAGCCACTCAATCCGACCGGGCTGTCCAGGTTCCGGTGGAATCCCCCGGGCGACCTCCACCCAACCCGCCTCGTCATCGGCCCGTACATTAAGAAGCCTCGTCAGTCCCTCCTCAGCCACCCCGAAATGAATACCGGATTTCACCAAAAAAGATTCCACGTCCGCGCTGTTCCACCTGGCCCGTTCCTCCGGACGTGTACCAGGTTTCCACCGGGCCCGGGCCGCCAAACCGTCCAGACCGATTTCGACCTCCAGCACGCTTCCGATGTCCGGTTCCCGCTCCTGCCCCATCCTTCGCTCCCCCATCACTCCATCAAATCTGCCCGATGCTGCGCCAACCGGCTTCTCAACCGCAGAAGAGCTTTCGAGTGGAGTTGACTGACCCGGGCAGGCGTAACCCCGAGAACAGCAGCGACCTCCCGAAACGACAATCCTTCAATATAGTGTAGGGACAGGACATACTGCTCTCTCTCAGGAAGTGATGTGATCGCTTCAGCCAACAGCTGTCGGATGGCCTGGCGGGACACCGTCTGCGCCGGATCCACACCTTCGGGATCGGGGATCGCATCGGCAATACGGAAAGACTCCCCGTCCTCGGTATGTATGACGTGGTCCAAAGAAATCGGATGGAACCTCTCAAACTCTTCCAACCACCCGATAAACGTCCCCCGGTCCACACCCAGTTCTTGACACACCTCTTCATCACTGCCAGATTTCCCCTTGGAAAACAAGCGCTCATAAGCCTCTTGAACCTTCTTAACCCGTTCCCAGCGCCTCCTGGACGCCGGGCCCTCGGCCCGGACGCCGTCGATCATCGCGCCGCGTATCCGCAGTCTGGCAAACACCTCGAAAGGAGTTTCCTGCCCCGGGTCGTACCGCCGGGCTGCCTCCAACAACCCGAGCATCCCAAAGGAAACCAAGTCTTCCATGGCTGCTGGCTTAAACCGGGATTTCAACCGGCGTGCTATATTTTCAACCATGGGCAAATAAAGGGTGACGTCCAAGGGGTCGGACTGTACACCAGGTTTCTCCATCGTCCCGCCTCCCGTCTACCGGCGACGTTGCACCCAGGCTGCCAAATCTGTCCACTGCCCCGCCTTCGCCCCATCTGCGTCAGGCCGCTGGGAGGGAAGCGGAGAGGCAGGCAGCGTCGATTCGCCCTCGGCCTCCGCCCTGGTGGTCTCCTCCCCTTCGAATCCGGGCGGCCGCCCCGCCACGGCTAACTGTGCGAGATCGTCATCATCTGGCTCTGACCGCAGGTCGATGGTCGAAGGAGCCGCCTCGACCACCCACCTCCGCACCCCCTCCACCACCAGGGCCACAATGGTCAACACCACCGCAGACACCCCGGTCCGCAACAAAGCCGTCGTCCACACGTGCCCAGCCGCCACCGCGATCAGAAAAAAAACTCCACTTCCGAAGACCGGGACCGTCCACAGCTTCATAGCACAATCTGTCCCCCCCGCACCGTGCGCACCCATAAACGGCCGTCCTCGCTGTGCAACTCGATGGTCCTCCCGGTGGAACCGCCGACATCCTCCCCAACCATTGGAATCCCCCATTTCGCCAGGGCCCGGCGACAGGCGTCGACATTCCGGGGGCCAATCTTCAACAAATCGTTTTTCCCGGCAAACGTGAACATCTGGGCACCTCCGGCCATTTTGGCCCGTAAACGCTCGACTCGGGCGCCGTTTTGCTGCATCATTTCCACCAGCCAGTCCACCCCCGTATCGGCGAACTTCGCCCTGGTGGCGTCAGTAAACCCCTCGGCGGAAGGGAGCATGATGTGAACCAGCCCCGCCACTTTCGTTTGCGGATCCCACAGGGCAACCCCTACGCAGGAGCCGAGGCCCACAGATCGCAGGCGATCCGGACAATGGACCACTTTTAAATCTGCCATGCCGACATGGACCACTTGGCCGGCGATCACTCTCCGCGCACCCCCAAGGCCGTCAGCAAAGGCAACACACTGTCGGGATCGGGAACGAGGAGGAAGTGGCACCAGACATCCAATTCCTCGATATGGGCGCCGGTATGCACGATCAGGCATTGGTCGGCATCCGCGGTGAGCATCCCAACTTCTAAAATCGCCTGGGCCATGTCCACGGCCACGGCGGGCACAGAAGTCTCCACCTTGCCATGGGTGAAATCACTCAGCGAGATGAGATATGCCGATGTCAGAATATTTCCTATTTCTCCAAGGGCGGATAAGGCCATCTCATTTTGCAGGTCGTCACCGAAGTCGCCCTCCGTCCACATGGCCCGGAGTACGGCTCGGGCCGAACAGGCTGGAATGATGAAAAAAAAGTTGCCGGGATAATCTCCTCCGATGCGAAAATAGGTGCCCACTACGACGTCCTCCGCACCGCCCACGGCGTCCACCACGTGATCAAAAGCCAGCACCTGAACCGTGGGCACCGTGATCCGAACCGGTCGCTGCAAGAGAAGGGACAAGCTCGTGGCCGCGTGGCCTGCCCCGATGTTGCCCACTTCCCGGAGGGCATCGAGGTGTCGATCGCCTAGTGGTTGCACCGGGGACCTCACCAAGACATCGCGCCGAGCTCGGCCACTTCCTGGACGCTCAGCACCCGGTCGAGATTGAGCAAGACCAGCAGTCGATCGTCCAGTTTTGCCACTCCGCGAAGATAGTCCGCCTTGACACCACCCACCACGGCCGGAGGAGGATCCACCCGAGACATGGGGACGTCGATGACGTCATTGGCCGCATCCACCACTAAGCCCACCTCCATTTCCCCAACAGCCACCACGACGATCCGGGTATCGTCCGTGTACTCCACTTCAGGGAGGCCAAACCTTGCCCGCAAATCGATAATGGGCGTCACCACGCCGCGCAGATTGATGACCCCTTTAACGAAAGCGGGCGTCCGGGGAACCCGGGTGATCTTTTGCACGCGTTCAATAGACAGGACCTGAGAAACCTCAACCCCGTATTCCTCCGTCGCCAATTGAAAAACGATCACTTTGACTTCTCGATCCAGATCTTGAGCTTTCTGCTCCATCCGGAATGCCTCCTCTCACGCCGCAAGAAAAGCATTACAGTCGATGATCAGCGCCACCTGCCCGTCACCGAGCACCGTGGCACCGGCGATGGAAAACACTTGTTGCAAATACCGCCCGAGAGACTTCAGCACAATCTCCTGTTGACCGAGAAACTCATCGACGATAAACCCTGCGAACCGGTCGCCCCGGCGCACGATCAGGACATTTTCTTCATCTTTGGTCTCCTCGCGCCGAAGCTCGTACAACCGTTCCAAATCGATGAGCGGAATGACCCGCCCTCTAAAGGGGATCACCTGTTGTCCGTGAAGATCCCGGATGTCCCCTCGATTCACGACGGCCGTCTCCACGATGGAGTGAAGGGGAACGGCATATTTTTCTCCGGCCAGGCTGACCAGCATGGCTTGAATAATCGAGAGCGTCAGAGGCAATTGAATCACCCATTTCGTCCCTCGACCCGAGATGGATTCCACCGTCACCTTGCCCCCGACCTGCTCCAACTTGCGTTTCACGACATCCAAACCCACGCCCCGTCCGGAAACATCGCTGACCGTGTCTTTCGTACTGAATCCCGGTTGGAAAAGAAGGTCAAAAACCTGTCCGTCCGTCAAGGAAGCCGCGTCACTGCGGTCAATAAGCCCCCGCTGCACAGCTTTCTGAATCACTTTCTCGCGATCCACTCCCCGGCCATCGTCAGACACCTCGATAAACACGTTGTTTCCGGAATGATAAGCCACCAGCTCCACTCGCCCCGCCTCGGGTTTGCCAAGTTTCCGGCGCTCCTCCGGCGTCTCAATTCCGTGATCCACGGCGTTCCTCAACAGGTGCACCAAGGGGTCGCCAATCTCATCGATGACCGTACGGTCTAGTCCCGTATCCCCGCCGCGAACGACAAAATCGACACTCTTCCCCAACTCCCGGGCCAGGTCCCTGACCATGCGCGGGAAGCGATTGAACACCGTGTCGACGGGCACCATGCGAATCGTCATCACCAAATTTTGAAGATCGGCGCTGATTCTCACCATGTGCTCGACTGTTGCCAGAAGGTCCTGATGTCCGGTTTGCTTCGCCAACTCTTCGATCCGGGTCCGGTCGATCACCAATTCGCTGAACAGGTTCATGAGGGTGTCCAACCGATCGATGTCCACGCGGACCGATTTGAGCGTGCGGTGATTCGTCGCCCTTTCTTCCGGGGAACCCCCCAGAGCTGTCGTGCGTACCCCCTTGGGAGAATCCGACTCACTTCCCGACCCGTTTCGTTCTCCCTTTCCGCGTGGGGCGAGACGTTCGGGCGATGGTCCATTCCCGGTGGTTCCAGCCCACGGCTTGACCACCACCTCCCGGATTTCAGAAATCCCGAGCAGTGCTTTCTCCACGGCTTCGGGGCTTTCTTGTTTCAGAATGAGAAGCAGGCGGATGTCCAGATCCAGATTCCCTTGTTCCAGCTCCTCCACCGGAGGGTCCACCTTGACCAATTCCCCAAATTGTTCACAGGCGTCCACCACCATGTAAGCCCGGGCAGCCTTTAAGATACAACCTTCATCGAGCCGGACGGCGATGGTCACCACCTGTAAGCCTTCCCTCCGGGCCTCTTCGGCCACAGACTCCTGGTACGCGTCCAGGACGAGGGCCGGCCCTTGGGAACTGTCGATCTCCCGCCCACCTCCCGTCCGCCCCGCCGAAGGCCCCTTTCCGGCAGAGCCAGACCCGGCGTCGGGAGCACCGGTCATGCCCCGAGATTCATCCAAAAGCCGCTGAAGGCCTTGCACCACGTCTTCGGTGGGAATCCCGGCCAGGTCCCCTCCTTCTTCCACCGCCGCGAGTTGGGCTTCCAACAGGTCGACGGCTTTGAACAGCACATCCATATGGTCCGGAGTGATGGCCGCCCGGCCGTTTCGGATCTCGTCCAGGACGTTCTCCATGTCGTGCGTGACCCATACCATGGGCTCAAAACCCATGGTCGCCGCCATCCCCTTAATGGTGTGCGCCGACCGAAAAACGGCGTGGATCGCCTCATGGTCCGAGGAATCCCGCTCGAGAACTAGCAATTGTTCGTTCAATTGCTGCAGATGCTCCTTCGTTTCTTCAATAAACATGTCGAGGTATTCACTGTTCTCCACCATACCACCCCCTACCTGTTCATGGACAACTTCATCAGGAGGGCTGGGATTTCCTCTAGATCTGCGACGTAATCCACACAGCCGCGTTCGATGGCGGCCCGGGGCATTCCGAACACCACGGAACTCTCTTTAGACTGGGCGATGGTGATCCCCCCCCGGCGATGAATTTTCTCCATCCCCTCGGCCCCGTCCTTTCCCATGCCCGTCAAGAGGACGGCAATCACCGGTTGATGAGCCGCTCTAGCCGCCGAGTCAAACAATACATCCACGGAAGGTACGTGGTTGTGCCACGGAGTTTCTTCCCCAAGTTCCACAAACCAACCTTCAAGATCCCGATGGACTCTCATCTGTCGACCTCCAGGGGCAATGGCCACGGTTCCCGGCCTCAGCCGATTTCCCTTGGCCGCCTCAAACACCTGCAGTGACGACTCTTGGTTGAGTCTGGCGGCAAAAGTCCGGGTGAAGGCCTCGGGCATATGTTGAACCACAGCAATGGGCAGTGGAAAGGTTTTTGGAAGTCCTGACAAAATGGATGCAAGGGCGGTGGGTCCCCCCGTGGATGCCCCCATCACCACGAGTTCCGCCGCGCCCCACCTTTTATCCGCGCCCGAGGGCATGCTGCAGTTTCCAGATGAACTCGCGCCAGCCGCGCCGACTCGGGGGGCTCTCTGCCGGAGCGACATCCTCACCGCCCATCAGGCGGCGGGCGATTTGTCGTACACACTGGGCAGCCCGGCTATCGGGAGCACTCAGGAGAAAGGGCGTTTGTCGAAAAACGGCCCGTCCCACCGCAGGATCCTCGAGAATATACCCCATCGCACCGGGCTCGAAAGAAAGAAAAGTTTTCGAAACCTGGACCAATCGTTGAAACGTTTGTATCCCCTCCGAAAACGTCCGGCACCGGTTGACCACGATCCGAATGCGGGCGCTCAGGGACCGCCGAACCAGTACTTTGATCAAGGCGTAGGCGTCCGCAAGGGCTGTGGGTTCCGGGGTTGTCACAAGCAGAATCTGATCCACACTTTCCAATAGGTGAAGGCTCGATTCATTCAGCCCGGCGCCGGTATCGACGATGACCCAGTCGAGAGTCGATTCCAAATCCATCAATTTATCGAAACACACCTTGACTTGATCCCTGGAAAGCTGGATCCAATCGGGCAAGGCCGTGCCCCCTGAGATCCAGGAAATCCCTAGGGGGCCGGTCTGGACGACATCTGAAGCCAAAACCCCGGGCTGAGCCAAATCCAGCAACGTTCGGCCCGCACCACTTCCAAGTAAAACATTCACGTTGGCAAATCCGACGTCGGTGTCCAAGATGAGGGTGTTCTTGTGCTCCTGTTGAAGAGCCAAGGCGACATTGACGGCCACGTTGGACTTTCCCACCCCACCTTTCCCGCTGGTCACCGCCGCGGTCTTCAACGAGACTCCCCGGGGCCCGGACTGATGGGCCATCCTTTTGCGCAACTCGGATGCCTGATCCATCGTCTCCCCCCGTCCTAAAAGAGCCGCTGTGCCAGATAAGCGGCATCCGCTTCGATAATGTCGTCCGGAACGCCTTGCCCGGTCGTGATGTATGCCACGGGTCGGGATTCTGCCAGTATGAGATCAACCGCCGAGGCCAAGCTTTCCGTTTCATCCGCCTTGGTGAACAGGTATTTGTCGATCGCCACCTCCCGGAGTGCCTCCACCGTCCGGTACAAATCCCGGCCTTTACCAGACAGGCTTAAGACGAGGTAGGTCTCGTCGGGCTTTGCGGCCTGAAGCATTTCGCGCAACGACAACGCGTGTTCACGCTGGGTGTAATTGCGCCCCGCAGTATCCACGAAGATGCGGTCATATTCTGCCAACTCCCCCACCGTGCGCCGCATTTCCTCGGGGGTGTACACGACGAAGCAAGGTATACCAATGATCTGGGCGTAGGTTCGCAGTTGGTCGACGGCGGCAATGCGGTACGTATCCGCTGTGATCAAGGCCACCCGGCGACCGGCGTCCAAAGTCTCGATAGCCGCGAGTTTCGCTATCGTGGTGGTTTTCCCAACCCCCGTGGGCCCAGCCAAGGCAATCACCCGAGACTCCGCCGCCATGGGTGAGCCGACCCAGGGCTGAAGCTGGCTGCGGACAATCTCCTGCAGCTGCTCGACCATATGCGATATTTCCCAGGACCCGTCGTCGGGAATCGAGATAACCGCCTGCTCGGCCAGAGCCCGGGCCCGGCGCTCGTCCATGCCGCCGGCCACCAGGCCTTCGGCCAAGTGTACGAGGGCCCGGGCTGCCGGGGATTCCCCCGAGGCCGCGATCTTGCGGATGAGCTCTCGCCACCCCGCATCGGTCAGGTCCCGGACATCGCCCGAAACACCGGAGCGTCCCGAGGAGCCCGTCAATGGATCCCGGTACAAATTGCCCCGTGTGAACTCAGCCCCTACCTCCCCGGGATCGGGACCTGATAAAAAATTCACCTCAGGGCGGGGGTTCGACCGGGGCCCGGTGGGCGCCGGTCCCTTCGCCCCTTGTCCGCCCCCATCTTCTACGGCGGCCACGATTTCAATCCGCTTTCTCCGCCGCCAGGGAACCCAACGAGAGGCCGGCACTTCCCTCGTGTTGAGAATCACCGCCTCTCCCCCGAGCTCGTCCCGAACCCGGGCCATGGCTGTCGCCATATCTTCGGCAGTAAATCGTTTGATCCTCACGATACATTCACCACCCCTGCCGTTTCAACATCCACCGCCGGATCGATCTCTTGGTAAGACAACACCGCTACGTCGGGCAGAGTACGCTCCAACAAGCGACGCACATGAGACCGGATGTGTGGCGAGGTGACAATGACGGGATGCTGTCCTGCTGCCATGGCGCGCCGCACCTGATCCACCAACTGCCCGACCATCTGTTGGTGGACCCGGGGATCGAGGACCACATAGGCGCCAAAATCCCCTCGGTGAATCGATTCCGCGATCTGCCGTTCGAGCCCCGGATGAAGGGTGATAGCGGTGAGAGGCTTGCCCGGGGCGGCCCATCGCTGGGTAATGGTTCTCCGCAGGGCCTGGCGGGCGAACTCCGTCAACAGTTCAGGATCGTGGGTGGTCTTCACGGCGTCGGCCAAGGTTTCCACGATGGTGGCCAAATCCCGGATGGGCACTCCCTCCCGCAAAAGATTGGAGAGCACTTTTTGGACCTCGCCGTACCCCACCACGTTCGGCACCACTTCGTCCACCAAGGCCGCGTGATGTCGGCGAAGGGCGTCGATCAACTGGCGGGTTTCTTGGCGTCCGATCAGTTCATAGGCGTGGCGCTTCAGGACTTCGGTCAGATGGGTGGCCACCACTGAAGGCGGGTCCACCACGGTGTACCCTGAAAGCTCCGCTCTCTCTCTCATCTCCGGCCCAATCCACAGCGCCGGGAGCCCGAAAGCGGGTTCCTTTGTCGCCACCCCCACCACCCGGGGATCGTCCACCCCCGGACTGATGGCCAGATAATAGCCCAGCATCAATCGGCCCCTTGCTACTTCGGATCCTCGGATTTTGATCACGTACTCGTCCGGTTGCAACTGAATGTTGTCCCGAATTCGAACCACCGGAAGCACCACCCCGAGCTCCAGGGCCAACTGGCGTCGGATCATGACCACCCGGTCCAAAAGGTCGCCGCCCTGGGCGGCGTCAGCCAAGGGAATCAGCCCATAACCGAATTCGAATTCCACCGGATCCACCGGCACCATGGAGACGACACTTTCCGGCGTCCGAATCTCTTCGGTCTCCCGTTTCGCCTCCTGCGCCTGTTGTGCGGCGGCATCCGCCCGGAGTCGGCTCTGCATCCTCCATCCTCCAAACGCGACCACCCCAGCGACGGGCCAGGTCTTCACCCACCCAATGGGGGTCAGAATTCCGAGAAGAGCCAGTGCACTAGCCACCACGAAAAGCATTTTCGGGTAGGACAACAACTGGGTGATGACATCTCGCCCCATGTTGTTGTCGGAGGCGGCCCGGGTCACCACCAGTCCGGTGGCGGTCGAGATCAGCAGGGCGGGGATTTGGCTCACCAGACCGTCCCCCACTGACAGCAGGGTGTAATGACTGAGGGCCGTGTTGAAATCCTGATGGTTGACGGCCATCCCAATGATGAATCCCCCGATGATATTGATCACCACGATGATGATCGAAGCAATGGCATCCCCTTTGACGAATTTGCTGGCGCCATCCATGGCGCCGTAGAAATCGGCCTCTCGTTCCACCGTCCTCCGGCGCTCCCGGGCTTCTTGTTCGGTAATCAAGCCCGAGCTCAGATCAGCGTCGATACTGATCTGTTTACCCGGCATGGCGTCCAGGGTAAACCGGGCCGCTACTTCCGCCACCCGCTCAGCGCCCCGGGTGATAACCACAAACTGGATCACCGCAAGGATGGCGAACACGATCAGCCCGACCACCACGTTACCCCGCACCACGAAGTCGCCAAAGGTCTGAATGACTTCTCCGGCGTAGCCCACGGACAAAATCGACCGGGTGGACGAGACGTTCAGGGCGAGACGATATAAAGTCGTGAGCAACAAAAGGGCTGGGAACACCGAAAACTGTAAGGGCTCCCGGACGTTCATCGCAATCAGGAGAACAACCAGGGACACCCCCAAATTGATCACGAGCAAGAAATCGAGCAGAGAAGGAGGCAACGGGATGACCATCATGACCACAATTCCGATCACGCCGACCAAAACGGCCAAATCTGTCCGTTTCATCGATCACTCCCCCTCCTTTCGCCCGTCCACCCCCGGAGGCGATACACGTATGCCAGCACCTCCGCCACCGCTTGGAACAACACTTCGGGAATGGCCTCCCCGATCTCCACCATGGCATGCAACCGCCTGGCCAGGGGCGGATTTTCCACCACCGGGACTCCGTAGCGCCGGGCGGTCTCTCGGATTCTCCACGCCCAGACATCAGCCCCTTTGGCGATGACCACCGGCGTGTCCATCGATTCCGGCTCATACCGGAGGGCCACGGCGTAGTGGGTGGGGTTCGTGATAACCACCGTCGCCTTCGGCACCTCCTGCATCATCCGCCGCTGAGCCAAGGCCCGTTGCCGTTCCCGGATTTTGCGTTTGATGGTCGGATTGCCCTCGGTGCGCTTGAACTCCTCTTTGACCTCTTGTTTGGTCATCCGAAGTTGACGTTCGAAGGATACCCGCTGGTACCACGCATCGAGGATCGCAAGTCCAAGCAGAGCGAGGCTCGCTTCGAGGGCGACGTTCCACAACTGGTCGCCGGTCCACCCAGCCAGGGCCGTGGGGTCCATCCCTCCTAAACTCCCGGAGCTTTCGAAAATTTGCCTGGCCAGGCTGTACCCGATGCCGCCGAGAATGGCGATTTTTAGAATCATCTTGGCTCCTTCCACCAGGGAGCGGAGCGAGAACAACCGGCGGAACCCCTCCAAAGGGGAAATCCGCTTCCACTGGGGGGACACGGCTTTGAACGCGAAAAGTCCCCCCACCTGGATGAACCCCGTGGCCAACCCCGCTGCGGCCGGCAACAAAAGAAACAGAATAAGATTTGAAAAAACCCCCATCACCTGCCCACCCAACCACGCCAGCCACCCGTCCGGCGTCGAGAACTGGACCGGAGAACCGCTGATAAAGGCGGCGAACAACCTCCGCCATTCATCGATCCACGTCTGGCCCAGGGCCCGGACGGCCAAAACCGCGGCAAGCAAAACCAGTGCCGCCGTGAGGTCCGCACTGCGGGCCGCCTGACCTTCCTTTCTGGCTTCCTGGCGGCGACGGGGGGTGGGAGGTTCCGTTTTTTCCTCGGCAAACCATTGCAGGTCCCAGAGATAGGGAGTGGCCGCCACCTTGTGCTCCGGGTTCAGCCGGTCCCCAGTGCTCGGAGCACCCCGTCCACCGCTTGATTCATCCATCCCACCACCCGCTCGATTCCGAGGATCAACACGGGCAACGTCCCCAGAGCAACCCCCCAGCCGACGAGAATTTTTCCGGGCAGGGCGACAAACAACAGATTGGTCTGGGGCGCCGCCCGGGAAACAAAGGCCAGGATGACATCGATCAACAGGAGCGTCAACAGAAGGGGCGCCGCCAATTGAACCCCAAGGATAAACAAGACCGCCACGCTTCTGGCCACCACTTCTGCCACCGGTCCCACCGGGATACCCGCACCCAGGTGGATCCATTCGAAACTGTGAAGCAGAGCCGAGAGCATCGCCAGATGGCCGTCGATTCCCAAAAACACGACGCTGGTCAGCCACATTTGCCAGTTGGCTAGGATCGACCCATTGGTTCCAAATTGGGGATTGAAGAGGGTGACCATCGAGAAACCCATTTGGATATCGATGAGTTGCCCGGCCATTTCGGCCGCTGTAAAAAGAACGGAAGCCATAAACCCGATGGCAGCGCCGATCAACCACTGCTTCACCACCTCAAACAGATAGGCACTGAGCGCGAGTCCTGCCACCGCCGCCCCCTGGGCGGGAATGACCGTTTGCGCCACCAACAGAGCCACAACCCCAGCCAATCCCATTTGGACAGGCGCCGGCACCGCCCGACTCGAAATCACCGGGGCGGTCATCACCCATCCGATGATCCGGGCCAAGATCAATAGCCACACCTGAACCTGATCCACCAACGCCGCCAGGGAAATCATCGGATGAATCCGGACAACTGCCCGAAGATCCCCTCGGTGTAATCGAGCAGGGTGTGGAGCATCCACGGCCCCAACAGCAGAATCACCGCGAACACAGCGAGCACCTTTGGCAAGAACGTCAAGGTCGGTTCTTGAATCTGCGTCACCGCCTGGAAAATACTTATAATCAGGCCCACCACCAGGGTGAAGCCCAGGAAGGGCAGCGACAATAAAAAGGCGATTCGCAGCGTTTCCTGCCCAATCTGAAGCACGTTGTCCGGACTCACCGCAACCACCTCACACGTAGCCCGCCAGGAGCGATTTCACGATCAAATACCAGCCGTCCGCCAGAACGAACAAAAGAATTTTAAAGGGCAACGACACGATAACCGGTGGGAGCATCAACATGCCCATAGCCATGAGAACACTCGAAATCACCATGTCGATGATGAGAAACGGGATAAAGATCATGAATCCGATCTCGAAAGCGGTCTTCAGTTCACTGATGGTATACGCCGGCACCAACAACGACATGGGGATGTCCTCCACCCGGGCCGGAAGGGCCACATTTCGGTAATCCAAGAACAATTGCAAGTCCTTTTCCCGGGTCTGCTTGGCCATAAAATGTTTAAAGGGCACCTCGGCCCGGGCAATGGCCTGGGTCTGGCTCAATTCCCCCCGGAGATACGGCTGAACGGCCTGCTGATTGACCTGGGACAAAGTCGGGGCCATGACGAAAAAGGTCAGGGCCAAGGCAAGGCCGATCAACACTTGATTCGGAGGGGTCTGCTGCACCGCGAGGGCGCTTCGCACAAAAGAGAGCACCACGATCATCCGGGTAAAACTCGTGATCATGACGAGAATCCCGGGAGCCAGGGAAAGAACGGTGATCAGTAAGATAAGCTGAAGGGTGCCCGCGACCCCTTGAGGGGAAGAATCAGGTTGTAGCGTGGACGGCAATCCAGGAATGATAGCGGTCGGGTCCGCCGGCGCAGCCAGGGCGTACCCCGTCTTCATCACCAGGAAAGCCGCCAGGACGACGGCAATCTTCATTCCCACGTGCTTATAACATCGAAGATCAGTCATCCCCATCCATTCCCCTCTGTTTCTGGAGCCACGTCCGGCGCCGATCGGCCATCTTTTGGAGGACCTCGGCCAGTCGGCGGTCAAAGCCCGGGGCCTTCCCTTCCTCTCTTTGGAGGCTTTGTTTCCGCTGTGGATCCTCAATCACTTCAAGTAAGCGGATGTCCTGGGCCACCCCCAACACGAGCACCCGGTCTGCCACTTCGATTAAATGAACCGCTTTACCTGGTCCGAGAGGGAGGACGCCCAGCACTCTGAAGCTGTCAGACCCCGCCGCTTTCGGCCAGCGCCCCCGCAGCCACCTGGACGCGAGCCAGATGAGGGCCAGAATGACCAGCAAACCCAGCCCGAGCTTCAGAAAGGATAGCGACAAAGACGGCACGGGAGGGGGCGCCGAAGGGGTGCTGGGAGGAGCGTGACGGACTGCATCTTCCACAGAGTTCGCCACGGCCAAACTCGTACGTGGCCACGCGAGCAACCAACACCACCCGGCAAAAACCAACACGGCCTTCATCCCAAAGTCTTGCGGACCGCTTCCAAAACGCGATCCGCCTGAAACGGCTTTACGATAAAATCCTTGGCCCCGGCCTGTATCGCGTCGATCACCATCGCCTGCTGCCCCATTGCCGAGCACATGATCACTTTCGCCTCCGGATCAATGGCCCGGATCCGCTTGAGCGCCTCGATCCCGTCCATCTCGGGCATCGTAATATCGAGGGTGACAAGATCCGGCCGAAGTTCCTGAAACTTTTCCACAGCCTGGATGCCGTTCACCGCCTCGCCCACCACTTCGTACCCGTGCTTGGTCAGAATCTCCTTGATCATCATGCGCATGAACGCGGCATCGTCTACGACGAGAACTTTGCGACTCACCTTCTCACCCTCCCTGCTGTACACCGCGCATTCGATCGCGGGGGTGTACAATGTCTGTCACCCGCACTCCAAAGTTTTCGTCGATGACCACAACTTCCCCTTTTGCGATCAATTTCTGGTTGACGTAAATATCCACCGGCTCCCCGGCCAGGCGATCCAATTCCACCACAGATCCCAGGGACCAGCTCAGAACCTCCCGAACAGACTGACGGGTGCGGCCAAGCTCGACACTCACCGTGAGGGATACGTCGAGCAAAAGATCGAGGTTATCCATCCGGGGCGTTTCGGCACCAGGGGAGTGCAGAGGGCCGAATTCCACCGGCTTGACGACGGTCTGCGCGCTGGCAGCCACCTCGGTTTGGGAGGTCCCGGCTTCGTGATAACCCCCCGGCCGATCCGCCACAGCCTTCTCTTGGGGGGAGACGGTTTGCTGGCCGGAAGCCTCTGTAGGAGACGGGGCACCTGTCCCTGTGGACGGCTGAGTTCCCGGGGTTTGCGATGGTGCCGTGGCAGAAGGACTCGCACTGTCCTGCGGCCCCATTAGCGCCGTCACCATTTTCTTGGCGAAGCTGAGAGGAATGATCTGCATGATGTGCGAGTCGATGAGATCAGCGACGATGAGGCGAAAAGCCACCTTCACCACGACTTCTTCTCCGGAAAACAGCTCCCCCGGCGTTTCCTTTTGAAAATCCACAATTCGGGCCGTGGGCGGCGAAATGTTGATTTTCATGTTAAACATCTGGGACATGGAGGTGGCCGCCGACCCCATCATCTGGTTCATCGCTTCACTCACCGCACTGAGCTGCAATTCATCGAGCTCGCCTTCCGGGGGAGCTCCTTGACCACCCATCATGAGATCAGCAATGATCCGGGCGTCCTCCGGGCGGATAAACAAAGCGTTGAGCCCCTCAAAACCCGCGGTATACTGGACCTGCACCGCAACATGGGGCACGGGAAATTCGCTGCCCAGTTCCTGGGTTTTGGCCACACTCACCATTGGCGTGGTGATTTCCACCCGTCTATTTAAAAGGGTAGACAGGGCCGTGGCGGCAGTTCCGAAACTGATGTTGCCAATCTCCCCGAGGGCGTCCCGCTCCATGTCGCTCAGGGTTTCTCCTTGTTGCGGAGGCGTCATGGCCCCTCCTCCCCGAAGAAGCGCGTCGATTTCATCCTGAGATAACATATCGGACACCTTATTCACCCCCTTCGTCATCGGCGATCTCTGTAATTTGAACAGCGAGCCGGCCGTGATCCACTCCCGGGCGGCCAAGATATTTCACCTTGTCCCCGACATAGATCTCCACGGGCCGGTTCACGGCTTGATGAAGGGGGATGACATCCCCGGCGGAGAGGTGCATCAAGTCGTAGAAATCGATCGAGGTCCTTCCCAAAACCGCCCGGATTTCCACCGGGGCAGCCCGCAAACGTTCCCGCAGCGCCTCCTCTCTCGCAGGATCCAGTGCCCGGTGCACCTGCCCCATGCCCAGCATGTGCTGTGAACTCAGTTTCGGCAACAACCGCTCCAAGGTCAGATGGGGCATACATATGTGCATTAAACCGGTGGTCTCCATAATCCGCATACTGACGGAGACCACGGCCACCGTATCATTGGGCGCCGCAATCTGGAGAAACTGGGGATTAAATTCGATAAAAGACAGAGTCGGCCGCAAGTCCTCCACAATGCCCTTCCACGCATCGCCCAACACTTCGAGAGATCGGCTCCACGACCGTTCGAACACTGTAGTCTCAATTTCCGTAAACGCCCGGGCGCCGGCCAGTTCCAACCCTGGCCCTCCGAGGAGGCGATCGAGCATGACAAAGGCGACGTCCGGTCCAATCCCGATCACCCACCGCCCGCTGAGCGGAGCCAGATCCACCACGAGCAAGGTCGAAAGATGCGGCATGGAGCGAATAAACTCCTCGTAGGGCAGTTGCTCGACAGAGATGACATCCAGGTGCATCCAGGTCCGCAACTGTGCCGAAAAATACGTGCTGAGCATCCGCGCGTAGTTCTCGTAGATCCGGGTCAGACTGCGCAGTTGATCTTTCGAAAATCGCATGGCCCGTTTGAAGTCATAGACACGGATCCTGCGCTGCTCTTCTTCCTCCTTCATGGCTTCCGCCGAAACCTCGCCGGAACTCAAGGCCTGTAAAAGGGCGTCGATCTCTCGTTGCGACAGGACGTCCGCCACGCCTCGTCACCCCCTTACTGAACGATGATGGAGGGAAAATATACTTGCGTCACTCGACCATTGTGAAGGAGCTCGTTGACCCTCTTCATGATGTCCCCTTTCAGCTTTTCCTGCCCTTGGGGCTGGTCGAGATCTTCCCGTTTCCAGGAATGAAGAATATCGTTCACTGCATCCTGGATCTCCACTTTTCTCAGTTCGAGCTCGCCCTTCGCCTGGTCGGAGCTCGCCTGAAGGGAGATGCTCAACTGAATGACACTTCCCCCGGCGAGGTTGGTGGTCATTTGGGGCAGGTCATAGCGCGTTTTGGCGAGATCGGCCGCCGTCGGCGGACCCGAGGAAGTCGCCCGAGACCCGATGACATACCACGCTCCCACGGCCACCGCCGCGGCCAGCACCACGATTAACGCCCATGTCAGCGCTTTACTCGTCGCGACTCCCCCCTTCCCGTCGGTGTCCACGGATGCCGCGCACCAGGCCGATGCTCCGATAGTAATCGGTCACCCGATCGGCAATTTCCCCCACCGTTTCCCGGACGACCAATTTTCGTCCGGTAGACAAGGTCACCACTGTATCCGGGCTGGCCTCCACCGACTCAATGAGCAAGGCGTTCACCCAAACTTCCGAGCCATTCAATCGGGTCAACGGAATCACAGTCTCTCACCCGGCCCGGTGGACCGAGGTAGAATGTCCGTGGTCATCACCGTTTCAGGTTGACGACCTCTTGCAGCATCTGGTCGTCACTGGTGATCGTTCGGGCATTGGCCTGGAACGCCCGCTGGGCAATGATCATTTCGGTAAACTCGTTCGTTAAATCCACGTTTGACATCTCCAGGGCACCGGACGTGATGCTGCCGAAAACCCCTTGATTCGGGGCTTGCACATCCGCCGTTCCGGAGTTTGTGGTCTCCACATACAGGTTGTTCCCGATCTTTTGCAGGCCTTCGGGGTTGGCGAAATTGGCAAGCCCAATCTGGGCAGCCGTTTGGGTGGTCCCGTCGTCCAGCAGGCAGTTGACATTGCCGTTTTTATCGATGGAAACACTTTTGGTGTTATCGGGCACTTGGATAGGGGCCCCTCCCGTATCTAGAACAAACAACCCCTCCGAGGTCACGAGGTTCCGATTACTGTCAATGTGGAAATTTCCCGCCCGTGTATAGGCCTGGGTGGCCCCATCTGGGAGTTGGACCACGAAAAAGCCGTTGCCGTCAATGGCCAGATCTGTAGGCACCCCGGTCATCATCGGAGCTCCGGGAGTCATCGGCGTATCGATGCTCGCCAACCCTACCCCGAGCCCCACCTGCTGGGGATTCGAGCCTCCGGTCGTGTTCCCAGGCGCCGTAGCCCCGGAAAGAGTCTGGCTCATCAGGTCGTGAAACATGACCCGGCTCGCTTTGAAGCCCACCGTGTTGACGTTGGCGATGTTGTTGCCGATCACGTCCATCTTGGTTTGAAATCCACGCATGCCCAAAACCGCTGAGTATAACGATCGCATCATAGCCGCTCATCCCCTTTCGCAGATTCACTCCCCAGAAGCATTCAGGCCTTGCTTAAACCCCGGTGCCTCCACCCGCCACATTCGTGCCGTCACCGACCCCCAGAATCGAACTCCACGGAACGGGGAGACCACCGAGATCGAGGTAGACCAGGCCATCTTTGAGCTGCACGCCTTGAGCGACCCCGGACTGGATGTTTCCTTTTTCGTCGAGGTAAGAAATCCGCTTCCCGATCCACTCCGCCGCCGCTTGCATCTCGGTGGCTGTCGCGGCCTGCTCCTGAGCCTGGGCCACATTGGTCATTTGTTCAAGGGCCGAAAACTGAGCGAGTTGGGAGATAAACTGTGTACTGTCCATCGGCTGGAGCGGGTCTTGGTTTTTCAACTGAGCGACCAATAATTGAAGAAAGGAATTTTTATCGAGCTGACTCTTGGGATTGATCACGGAGGTCGGGCTGGCATATCCCGAAGAGTTTGCCGCGTTCATCCCCGTCGCCGCCACTTCGCTCATGTCGTTTCCCCCTTTCGCGGTCCTGGACCTGGACCTCTTCACACCATCGCTTCAAAGCCCGAGGTCCCCGATAATCGTACGGCAGTCCCCGCCGCCGAAGGATAGTCACCGGGCCCCTCCACCCCTTCATTCCTGACTCCCGCCCCTTCCGTCCCGCGGCCGGCGACCGGTGGCTGGAAACCGGAATGGGGCTGCCCTTGTCCAGTGCCCGTCCCCCCAGTGAACGCGGCACCGGAACCAGTTCCTCCGCTCATGATCGGGGTACCCCCCACGTCCAGGCGTTGGACCGGGATGTGGTTTTGTTGCAAATGGTGAATCAGTTGCATGGATTGTTGCTGAATCATCGCCTGGGTTTCCGGAGAGGCCGCGTGAATCTGCACATGTAACCGGCCTTCCACATCCATGTGGGCAATGACCTGTACCGGCCCGAGATCGGCTGGCACTACCGTCACGCGAAGGGTCGCGCTCTCCCCAGGTCGCCAGGCGCGGTTCGCGAGGTTTGCCCCCACCGCATCAGCCAGTCCTTCACTGGGCACATTCGTCAGGACAGTTGGAGGTTCCTGCATTCCCTGACCTGGAAAAGGCCCCCCGGAGAGTCCTGCGACCAGGGAATCGTCACCTGCCAGTCGCCCGGCCCCCGAGTCAATGGAAACTGCGCGGTGCGAAGGCGCATCCGATGCTGCCTTCGCCGCCTTTGCCTGGAAAGAGCTGTCGCTAAGAAGGTCGGTGCGCCCCTCCCGGGCGGCGAGTGCCTGGACCGTGGGTGGATCCTGCGGAATCCCCCGGCGCCAAGCCTCAACCCCTACCACTGCATTCCCGATATCCTCGGCCCCTTGGAGCTGGGCCGGTCCGCCAAGGCCAATGGCCTTGTGAGTGGCACCTGCTTTCCCCGACTGGTCGATGGTTCCCGGTGAGGCGGTCAAAACCTTCCCACCTTGAGGAAGAGCCCCCACACCCGAGTTCTGCCCGCCCGTTCCTTGCAGCGGGGCGGAAGAAAGGCGGTCTTGGACGGCATTTTTCCGGGTGATCCCCCCTTCCCCCGGTGCCCCCGATCCATCCGGCGCATCGGCGATGGAAGGGCGGTTCTCGGCTTTTCCCTTCTCTGACAAAACGGCAAGTTGAAATGGAGACGGAGCGGATTGAGAGCCCTTGCCAGGCATCGAAGCACTGCCAAGTATCTCCCCGCCTCTTTTCCCTTCACCAGCCCGCACCCCGGACGCCGACGCATGGGATCCAGGGAATACAACGGAGGCGCCTCCGGGATACAGGGGAGAGTTACCCGATTCCTGGACCGCCTCGCCGGGCAATCGTTTCTTCTTCCCGGTGGTCTTTCCGCCCCTTCCCAATTGTCCTTTTCCCGGCAAATGACTCTCTAACACCCGGGTAAAGCGGCGCGCCCCTTTCACCTGGGACTCCGCTGGATCGTGTGGAACCCCCGCACCGATCGCCGCCGACGACTTTCCCGAGGTAGGCTGGCCCTCCTCCCGGGGCGACCGGATGGTCGCCCCACTGATGGTCGCTTCGCTCATTGACCCGCCCTCCCCATGATCTGAATCACAGCCGCCGCCGTCTTCGGGTCCATTTTCTCAAGGATGGCAGCCCGATCGTCTGTCGATAACCCTTGGAGGGCTGCCGCCGCCTCTTGAGGGGTCATTTGCTGCAAAATAGCCGCGGCCTTCGTGGGCACCATGGACCCGTAAACCTGGTTCACATCCTGGGCGGCACCCGGCTGTGAGGGGACTGGCGCCCCTGAAGCCGTCCCGCCTCCTGCCGCCCCGGATGCAGCTCCTCCCACAGATCCCGGGGGCCCGGGCATTCCCGGGGCCGCCCCTGCCGTCGTCGTCCCCCCGGGGCCCGGAGCCCCCGAGGCCCCGCCCGAGTTCCCGGAGCCTTGGGCAGAAGCCCGGGCTTGTTGTAACTGCCTCTTGGCATCGTCCAACTGGGCTTGCAGCGCACTCACCTGGGCCCGAAGCGCATCGATTTCCGCTTGGGCGCCCGCCGCCGGAGCTGATCGGTTCGTTGGGAACAACCCTTGCACCACGCCGAGAGCCGTATTTTTGACCCGGGTGACGACGGGAAAACCGAGGAGGGAGAGGACGATACCAGAGATCAACAAGGTGAGCACCAGGGCCATGGCGGCCACGGCGATCATCCATCGGAGGGAAAGCCGCGCCGTCATCCTTCCCCACGCTCCCCGGCCAGGCGAAGCAGAAATGCTTCCTCCCGGTCCTTTTCTTCACGTCGCTCCCGGCAGTGCCGCTCTTCTTCGGCTGCGCGTTCCTCCAACATTCCCCACGTCTTTGCCCACTTCCACTGGTCTAAAGTTGCTTCTCGGCACTGTTCCACTTTCCGCTCTGCCGCATCCAGCTGGTTTCCCAGTTCTGCAACTCGACCGGCGACAAAGGCTGCCCAATGTTGCCATAAGGTCCATTCCGCCGACGAGATCGACGCCTGGCGGGGGGCTGCCGCCTCCATCAATCTACCGGACCAAGCGTCCCTCGCCTGATGCACAGCGTCCCGGCGTCGGGCGGCCTCCTCCAACTCGCTGACCCGGACCTGAAGCAGTCGCTCTTGCACTTCGCGAACCCGAGCTGCCCGTTTTGCGCTTCTCATCCGCCGCCCTCCTCGTTGAACATCTCCACGAGCTGGCGTACCGCGTCGCCCATGTCACTTCTCACATCGCGATTCTGGGCCAGGTACGCCCACATTCGAGGTCTAAGGCGCAGAGCGGTGTCTACCTCTCGTCGGGTCCCCTCGCGATAGGCACCGATTTGAATCAAATCTTCCGCTTCTTCGTACGCCGCCAACAGGGCTTTAAACCGGGCTGCAGCCCGGATGTGACCTGTCTCCGCCACTTGATTCATGAGGCGACTGGTACTCGCCGTTACATCGATGGCGGGATACAGCCCCTGTTGGGCGATTTTCCTGGATAATACGATGTGACCGTCCAGAATGCCCCGCACGGCATCCGCGATGGGTTCGTTAAAATCGTCCCCTTCCACCAAGACGGTGTAAAAGGCGGTAATCGAGCCGGTACGGGCAGTTCCCGTGCGCTCCAACAGTTTTGGCAGGGCAGCGAAGACCGAAGGGGTGTAGCCCCGGGCGGTGGGGGGTTCGCCGGCGGCCAATCCCACCTCGCGGCAGGCCATGGCAAAACGGGTTACAGAGTCCATCAACAACAGAACCCGTCGTCCCTGGCGCCGGAACCGCTCCGCCATGGCTGTGGCCGTGAGCGCCCCTTTGATCCGCATCAAGGGCGGCTGATCGGATGTCGCAGCCACCACCACCGCCCTTTTTCGCCCTTCTTCATCCAACTCCCGGGCGATAAAATCCTGCACTTCCCTTCCTCGCTCACCAATCAGGCCAATCACCGTCACGTCCGCTTCGGTATAACGGGCGATCATCCCTAAAAGGGTGCTTTTCCCCACCCCACTCCCGGCGAAAATGCCGATCCTCTGGCCTTGTCCCACCGTGAGCAGCCCGTCGATCGCCCTCACGCCCACGGACAAGGGCTGGTTCACCGGGGTTCGAGCCATGGGTGGCGGGGGAGGCTGCTCGATGGGATCTTGAAATTCCCCCGCCACCGGCCCGAGCCCGTCGATGGGCCGGCCGAGTCCGTCGAGAACCCGCCCCAAAATGCCCGGCCCAGTGGGTACCCGGAGGCCTTCGGACACCACCTTCACCACGGCGCCGTTGTGGATGCGGTCCAGGTCGGAGAAGGGCATCAGAATGAGCCGGCGGTTCCGGAAGCCCACGACCTCCGCAAAACGCGGCCCGGCGTCCGTTTCAATCGAGCAGAGATCTCCCACCCGCGCCACGGGACCGTTCGATTCCACCGTCATGCCTACCGCTTGGGCGACCCGCCCGGAAACCCTCCACAGGGGGGAGCGGCGAAGAGTTTCGCAATACGCGTTGGTGTCCCAACTTTCCTGCACCGGCTTTCACCCCGCTTGGCGAGCCCGGGCCCGGATTAGAGCCGCCGCTTCCTCCAGGGCTGTATCCACCCGGGCGTCGATTTCTCCGCCGGAGGAGGAAACCACCACATCTCCGGGACCGAGGCGAGCGTCGGCGACGATTTTCACCCCGCCATCCCCGTAACCCAGCCGCCCGGCGTCCAACTTGTCCACATCCCCGGGATACACTCGCACCACAACATCCTCGGCGGGCAACAGGCTCGCCACCGCCTCTTCGGCCACCGCGTGGACGAAGCTTCGATCCACTTCCACAAGTCCCCGGACCACGCGCTGGGCGACCGCCACCGCCACCTCCGCCACGTGCGCCTCGGTGACCTCCGCCAGGCGTTTCCGTTCGGCCTCCACTTCCAAGCGCAGGGCTTCCAGCCTTTTCATCCGCTCCTCATACTCGACCTGGGCTTTTCGCAGGCCTTCCTCCCTGCCCTCTTGAAACCCTTCCTCCCATGCCTTCTGATGAGCGGCCTGGCGTTCGCGTTCAATCTCCCGGCGCGCTGCCTCGACCAGATCACGGGCTTCGGCTTGAGCCTTAACCAGCACTTCGGCCGCCTGGCGCCTGGCCGCTTCCAGTTCCTCTGCAGCCAGGCGGCGAAGGCGTTCTGCCACCTGAAGGGCCTCTTCAGCGGGTTCCGGACGGCCGTCGCGTGGAGCGGGATTCCCGAGGACCACCGGATCCGCAGCCAACAGTTGAGCCACCGCCGATTTCACTACTCTAGACGACAATGTCGTCCCCTCCTCGCCCGATGATGATCTCCCCACTTTCTTCTAGGCGGCGTACGACACCGACGATCCGCTGTTGGGCCTCTTCCACGTCCCTGAGGCGAACAGGCCCCATGTATTCCATGTCCTCCCGAAAGGTCTCCGCCATGCGTTTGGACATGTTTCGGAAAATCGCCTCTTTCACGGTATCGCTGGCGACTTTGAGGGCGAGGGCCAGGTCGTTGGCATCCACGTCCCGGATGATGCGCTGGATCGCCCGGTTGTCCAAGAAAGCGATATCTTCGAAGATGAACATCCGCTTCTTGATCTCTTCGGCCAAATCCGGATCCCTCATCTCCAGCGCTTCCAGGATCGTTTTCTCTGTTCCCCGGTCGACCCCGTTGAGGATCTTTACCAAGGCGTCGATCCCACCCCCCGGAGTAAAATCTCTCACCGAAAGGGCGGAAAGTTTACTCTCCAGGGTGCGCTCCACCTGATCCAGCACTTCCGGGGACGTACTCTGCAAAACCGCCAACCGCTGGGCAACTTCCACCTGGGATTCCGGTGGAAGGGCCGAGAGGATCAAGGACCCCTGTTCCGGCTCCAGATATGACAACACCAACGCAATGGTCTGGGGATGTTCGTTTTGGATAAAATTCAAAATCTGCGTCGGATCTGCCCGCCGGGCGAAATCAAAGGGCCGCACCTGAAGGGAAGCCGTGAGCCGGTTAAGAATTTCCACGGCGCGCTGCTGGCCCAGTGCCTTCTCCAACACTTCCCGGGCGTATTCAATTCCACCTTTGGTGATGTACTCTTTCGCTTTATAAACCTGGTGGAATTCCTCCAGGACCAGATCTTTATAACGCCAATCCACCTTGTGGAGATTCGCCATCTCTAAGGTCAGTTGTTCGATTTCGTCGTCGCGCAGATGCTTCATCACCTGGGCCGCCGTCTCCGGTCCCAAGGTGATCATCAACACCGCCGCCTTCTCTTTTCCGCTCAACCCTGCGGATCGTTGCATGACAACCTACTCCTCCGCCAACCAGGTCCGAAGCAGTTCGGCAAACTCCTCAGGCCGGGTTCTGGCCAACTGCTCCACCTCCCTGCGCCGCTGTTCTGCCTCGGGCAGTTCACTCTCCTCAAGCAACGACGGCGCCGGAATTACAGGTTCTGGGACACCCTCCTCTTCCACCCGCCGCCGCCTCAGAGCAAACCAGATTCCCATGGCCGCAGCCACTGCGGCGAAAGTCCCGATGGCCCATCCGTATCGCGTCCACCAACCAACCTGGGGCGCCGGCTGAGCAGCCTGAAAGGGCATACCCGTTACCGTCACCTTCTGATCCTGGGTGCCGTCGTTCGGATAGCCCACCGCTGTGAGCACATAGTTCCGGATCTGCTGGACCTGCAAGGGAGTGGGCTGGCCGTTCACCAATACGGAGACAGTCAAATCCTGAAGCGTAAAGGGCTGGCCCACCCGTTCGGTGACGATTTTGGATACCTCATAATTGATCGTCTGCTGGGATTCGTCATAGGTTCCGTTCCCCGTGGCCCCTTGGTACGTGGGGGGAGCTCCAGTGGCCATGCCCCCCGCCGTCGCCGTGCCCGGAGCCCCTCCGACCCCGGTCCCCGTAGCGGACTTGGTGGATTTCTGGACACTGATCGGCACGCCGTTCTGGCCCACCACGGGCCGGACATCGCTTTGGGTGGATTTTACCTGGTCAAAATTCAGCTTGGCGTTGGCCAGGACCACGACATTCCCCGGCCCGAGAATCTTTCCTAGGGCCGACTGCAGCCGATCGGAGATAAGCTGTTCGTATTGTTTTTGAATCAGGATCTGTCGATCGGCATTGCTCACCGCGGTCCCGGCGTCTTCTGGGTGGTCGAGGCGGACGCCGTTTTGATCCACCACCGCCACGTCTGTCGCGTTCAGCCCTTTCACCGAATGGGAGACCAGTTGTTGAATGCCCGCCACTTGGTCGGGGCCCAGTTGAGCGCCCGGGGCGATCTTGAGAAACACCGAAGCTTTCGCCTGGCCCACAGGCTGTTCCACAAACATGTGCTGTTCGGGCATGACCAAGTGAACCTGTACATCCTCGACTCCATCGATCTGCCGGATGGTTCCGGCAAGGCTCCCTTCCAGAGCCATGAGAGATTTGACGTTAAATTCGTTGTCACTCATCCCCCCAATATTGGTGTTGCCGAACAAATCCTCGTAACCGACATAACCCGACTTCGGCAATCCGGCGATGGCCAGTTGCATGCGGGCTCGGTCGGCGTCTTGCTCGGGAACCATAACCTGACCGCCGGAGGTCCGGTAAGGAATCTTCAATTCGTCCAGTTTGTTGGTCACCTCTCCGGCGGCCTTCGCATCTAGATTTTGATAAATCACCACATAGCGAGGTGCGAGGGCATACCAGGAGAGAGCGACGAGTAGCACCAGGCCCGCCGCGGCGCCGGCAATCAGCCAGCGCCGCCGCTTGGGGTCCAGTTCCCGCCACATCGTCCGGGCCTGTTCCAGCCATCGGCGCACTTGTGGATTCATACCCTCACCCCGCCCAAGCGTCGATTAGATCTGCATCCGCATGATGTCTTGATAGGCGGCCAATGCCCGGTCCCGGATCTGAACCACCGTCTGCAGGGCCAAGTACGCCTGCTGGGCCGCGATCATGACATCGTGAACATCGGGCCCCTGGCCAGCCACGAATTGAGCGACAATTTGATCGGCCCGCTGTTGCAAAGCGTCGACCTGATCCAGCGCCCGGCCGAACAGCTCGCCGAATCCCCCGGAAGGGCTCGACGGCTGGGGGGTCGACGAAGTCGCGGGCGGGAGGGCGGCAGACACTGATCCGATGGCATTCGCCGGTGTAACCATGCGTCAACCCCCCCTACGCGCGGCCAAGGTCCAGGGCCTTGACCGCCATCATCTTCCCGGCATCGAGCGCCGTCACGTTCGCTTCGTAAGCCCGGGAAGCGGAAATCAGATCAACCATCTCCGTGGCCACGTCGACATTGGGCAACTGGACATAGCCGTACAACGGGCTGGCGGGGTTCTGGACCGCATCGGGATTCGATGGATCGTACCTCAGTTGAAAAGGGCTGGGATCCTCGACGATGGCACTCACCCGCACCCCTGCCGAAACGCCAGGCCCCCCCGCCGATGCCAAGGCCGCTGCGAAACTGCCCGGGGCGGGCTGGGGCTCCATGATCACCATTCTCCGCCGATACGGTCCCGGCGTGCCGTCCGGCCTGCGGGTGGTATCGGCATTCGCGATGTTGCCCGCAATGACGTCCATGCGCAGGCGCTGGGCGGACAGGCCGGAGCCGCTGATGGCGAACGTGTCTTGCCAAGCCATGAAATCTTACCTCCCATTCAAAGCGTACCGAAGCATGGCGAATTGGAGATTGACGTCCTGCAGCAAGGTCAAGTATTCCGTCTGGTTCGCTGCTAATTCGGTCATCTCCCGATCCATATCCACGTTGTTCCCGTTCGTGCTATAAACCGTTTGATTGTCCACCGTCGTCTCGGGACGGACCTGAGACAAGGGCGGCGGCCCGATAATAAAATGGCGGGGATCGGTACGGAAACCGGCCAATGGGGCCGGCTGGGCTAACGCCTGGGCAAAGATGTCCTCGAACCGGACGTCCTGGCGTTGGTAGCCCGGCGTATCGACGTTGGCGACGTTGTCAGCGATGAGTTTCTGACGGAGGGCCGTCGCATCCAACGCCTGAGGCAGCCACTGCATGGCGCCTGTGGAAAACAGTTGCACGCCTCACCCCTCCTTGACGAAAGTCATCATAAGTTTCGTCAGTCCGCCAGAGATTCCTGCTCTCCGGGGCAAAAAGAAAGCACCCTTTCGGGTGCCGGAATCAAAGGAAGAGACGGCCATGGGATTACCGGTTCTTCACGCGCTCCAACTCGGGAAGCAGCTTATCGTTCAAAATCTTGATGTAGGTCCCTTTCATCCCCAGGGACCTGGACTCAATCACCCCGGCGCTCTCCAACTTCCGCAGGGCGTTGACGATGACCGAACGGGTGATACCTACCCGATCGGCGATTTTGCTGGCGACCAGGAGGCCTTCTTTCCCGTCGAGCTCTTCAAAAATGTGTTCCACCGCCTCCAGTTCACTGTAAGACAGCGAGTCGATGGCCATCTGGACAATCGCCTTGTTGCGCATCTCCTCCTCCATCTCTTCGGAATGAGCCCGGAGAATCTCCATTCCCACCACCGTGGCGCCGTACTCGCCGAGCAACAAATCATCCTCTTCGAAAGCCTTGTTAAATCGGGCGAGAATCAGGGTTCCCAGCCGATCCCCGCCGCCGACGATGGGCACGAGGGTGGTGTACCGCTCCGGAAACAGGCGATTCATCTGCTCGGTGAATACCGCAAAGGGCTGAGGGTCGTCCACGTTGGGAGCTGTGCGCTCGTGGCGAAGCAGATAATCGTTGTAATCCAGAGGGAAACGCCGCTGTTGAACGATCTCGCTGTCGTTCACACTGCCCTCGAACTCGGAAAGGATCCCGTAGCCCAGAATTTTTCCGGACCGGCTGACCACAAACACGTTGCTCTCGATGACGTCCCGCAGCACCTGGGCCATCTCCATAAAATCCACGTGCTGCCCGGCCGACCGCTGTAACAATCGATTGATCCGCCTGGTTTTGCTGAGTAGATCCATCTGTACATCCTCCTTACGCCCGGTTACAAAATGTACTGGCTCAAATCTCGATCTCCCGCGATGCTCGCCAACTTTTCATCCACATATTCGGGCGTTATTTCAATTTTGTCCAAAAATATGTCTGGAGCTTCAAAAAACAGGTCTTCCATCAATTTTTCCATCAGGGTGTTCAATCGCCGCGCACCGATATTTTCCGTCTGTTGGTTGACGGCCGCAGCCAATTCCGCAAGTCTCTGGACGGCCGCATCGGTGAACACCACGTTGACCCCCTCCGTGGCGAGAAGGGCCGTGTACTGCTTGATGAGCGCATGGCGAGGCTCCGTCAGAATCCGCCGAAAGTCATCGGCACTCAGGCTGTGCAGCTCGATCCGGATGGGAAAGCGTCCCTGTAGTTCTGGGATCAAATCGGACGGTTTCGACATATGAAATGCACCCGCAGCGATGAACAGAATGTGGTCCGTCTTGACTGGCCCGTATTTTGTCATGACCGTCGAGCCCTCGACGATGGGGAGAATGTCCCGTTGCACCCCCTCCCGGGAAACATCCGGGCCATGGCGGTCTTTCCCTGCGATTTTATCGATTTCGTCGATAAAAATAATCCCCGACTGCTCAGCCCGGTGCACCGCTTCCGCCTGCACCTCGTCCATGTCGATTAGCTTTTGCGCCTCCTGTTGGGTGAGAATGTGCCGGGCTTCGCGAACCGTCACTTTGCGCTTGCGCTTTCGCCGGGGCAGTATCTGCCCGAGAAGATCCTGAATCTGCATCCCCATCTCTTCAAACTGTCCGGTCGCCCCCACGTCCAAAAAGGGCAAGGTGCTGTCTTCAACCTCGATCTCGATCACCTGATCCTCCAGTTTTCCGGCGGCCAGGCGCCTCGCCACCTCCTCCCGGCGGGCAGTGTCTTTCGGATCCGGTTCCCGGGGGCTGCTCTGCTCCTGGCCGGGGTTGAACAACATCTCAAGGGGGTTGCGAAACCCCTTGGATCCGTCCCCTTCATGAGCCAGGAGCGAAATCAATCGCTCTTCCGCCGCCTTGCGCGCCTCCACTTCGACCTCGGCCATCCGCTCCTGGCGTACCATGCGGATCGCCGTCTCCACCAGATCCCTCACCATCGAGTCCACGTCCCGGCCGACGTACCCCACCTCGGTGAATTTCGTCGCCTCCACCTTCACAAAGGGCGCGCGCACCAACTTCGCCAGACGCCTGGCCAATTCCGTTTTGCCGACCCCGGTTGGCCCGATCATGAGGATATTCTTCGGTACGACCTCCTCCCTCATCTCATCAGGCAGCCGGTTCCGGCGATACCGATTCCTCAGAGCCACGGCGACGGCGCGTTTGGCTTCCCTTTGCCCCACGATGTACTTGTCGAGCTCCGCGACGATCTGTTTGGGCGTCAACTGGGCGTCCTCCATGGCCTTCCCTCCTATTCGAGCTCCTCGACGACGAATCGGTCGTTCGTGTAGACGCAGATCTCCGACGCGATGCGCATGGCTTCCAGGGCGATCTCCCGGGGCGACAGGCCCGCAGCATGCCGCTTCAAGGCTCGCCCCGCCGCCAGGGCGTACACCCCCCCGGAACCCACAGCCAGGATCCCGTCGTCCGGCTCAATGACCTCCCCGCTGCCCGAGAGCAGCAAAAGGTGCTCCCGGTCGCACACCACCAGCATCGCTTCTAATCGCCGAAGCACCCGGTCGGTCCGCCACTCTTTCGCCACATCCACCGCCGCCCGGGGCAAATTGCCGCTGTGGCTATCCAAGCTCGCTTCGAACCGTTCGAAAAGGGCCAGGGCGTCCGCCACCGAGCCGGCAAAACCGGCCAAGACTCTTCCCTGGTAAAGACGCCTGACCTTTTTCGCCCCGTGTTTCAGCACGGTGGCATCGCCCATCGTGACCTGCCCGTCCCCCGCCATCACTGCGTGCCCGCGGTCCAGTATGGCAAAAATGGTCGTTCCATGCAACTGGGTCATCCAAACTTCCTCCTTAGGCCCGGGGATGAGCGTGGAGATATACCTGAAGCAATCGTTCCCGGGTGGTATGCGTATAGATCTGGGTCGATCTGAGGCTGGCATGCCCGAGCAATTCCTGAACCGCCCGGAGATCCGCTCCGGCATCCAGCAGATGGGTGGCGAAAGTATGCCTCAGCACGTGGGGACTGATCTTGTGGTAGCCCGCCACCCGCGCCATGTGCCGGTCCACGATCCGGCGGACGCTCCGGTCGCTGAGAGCACCCCCGCGATAATTCAGGAATACCGGATCCCCTGGCCCCGGGCATGCTCCCGCCAAAGCCGGCCACCCCACCTCCAAATACCGGGTTAAAGCCCGGGCCGCCGAGCGGCCAAACAGGACATACCGCTCTTTCCCTCCTTTCCCGTGGATCAGCGCCCGCTGACCAGCTATGTCGACATCCCCCACACGAAGGGCCACCGCTTCCCCCACCCGGACCCCCGTGGCGTACAGCCACTCCAACAACGCCCGGTCTCTCTGTCCGAGAGCCGTATTCGGATCAGGCGACGCCAGGAGGTGGAACACCTCTTCAACATCCATAAAATTGGGAATTCTTTTCTCCTGTTTGGGTGTCGCCACGGGTTCCAGAGGGCTCTCCCGCACTTCGTCCTCCCGAAGAAAAAACCGATACAGCGTCCGATACGCGGACAGCATCCTCGCCACCGAGCGCCGGGACAACCCCCGGTCCCACAACTCCGCCAAAAAATCCCGGATCCGTACCGGGGTCAAGAGATCCCATCCGCCGATGCCCTGTGCCTGCATCCATTCGAGCAGCTGGCCGACATCGCCCATGTAAGCTCGAACGGTACGTGGGGACAATCGCCGTTCGGACTCCAGATACACCCGAAATTCCTCCACAGCCCTATCGGCCCGGGAACAATCCGCCCCCATGGATCTCCCCCCTTTCTCGTGAACCCATTTATCCGGCGAGATTCAATCGATTCACGCCCATAAAGGCCGCCAAAGTGGCCAAAGCCCGCTCGCTGGTGGCCAGATGTCGCCTGGCCTTTTCCCGAACAGGCGGATTAAGGGGCGGAAGCAGTCCAAACGTCGCATTCATGGGCTGAAAATTGTCAGGGTCCGCCTCGGTGATATACCGGGCGAGGCTCCCCATCGCCGTCTCCGGCGGCCAGGTCAACGGATCCTCTCCCCTGGCCAGGCGTCCCGCATTGATCCCCGCAATCAGCCCCGATGCGGCAGACTCCACGTACCCTTCCACACCTGTGATCTGTCCTGCAAAAAACAACGTCTCTCGCCGGCGGGTTTGATACGTTGGCAAAAGCAACCTGGGAGAATTGAGATAGGTGTTGCGGTGCATCACCCCGAAACGCGCGAACTCCGCTTCCTCCAGCCCAGGAATGAGGCGAAACACCCGGGACTGCTCTCCCCACCGCAGGTGTGTTTGAAATCCCACTATATTATACAGCGTCGCCGCAGCATTATCCTGCCTCAATTGCACGACGGCAAAAGGCCGTTTTCCCGTGTGCGGATCGATAAGGCCCACCGGCTTCATCGGTCCAAACAGAAGAGTTTGCCGGCCGCGCCTTGCCATCACCTCCACCGGCATGCACCCCTCGAAATAGACCTCTTTTTCAAAATCTCGGAGCGGCGCCGTCTCGGCGGACACCAAGGCCTCATAAAACCGGTCGAATTCATCTTCGGTCATCGGGCAGTTCACATAGGCCGCCTCGCCTTTGTCATACCGGGATGCCACAAAAACTTTCTCCCAATTGATCGATTCCCGGGTGACCACCGGGGCTGCCGCGTCATAGAAATAGAGATACGCTTCCCCGGTCCACCGAGCAATCGTTCGATGGAGTTTCTCCGACGTGAGCGGACCGGTGGCCACTACGCCAATGCCGGGTGGCAGCTCGGTCACCTCTTCTCGCCGGATTTCAATGAAGGGATGGGCTTCAAGCCGCTCCGTCACTGCAGCGGAGAATCTTTCCCGGTCCACCGCCAAAGCCCCCCCGGCCGGCACGGCATGCCGGTCCGCCTCCTCGAGAATGATCGAGCCCAACCGCCTCATTTCTTCCTTTAGGAGTCCAACCGCATTCGTTAGAGCGGCTCCCCGCAAGGAATTGCTACATACGAGTTCCGCGAAGCGGTCCGTGCGATGGGCGGGAGTGAAAACCGTCGGCCGCATCTCGTACAAACGAACGGGCACCCCCTGGCGGGCGATTTGCCACGCCGCCTCCGAACCGGCAAGACCCGCTCCGACAACCGTAACGGGATCCACCCTCATCCCTCCTCACATCGTTTCAACCGCTGACCTACGCCCGGCGGAATTGCCCTTTTCGGCCTTTTCCAGTGCGTTCCCTTTAAAATCGCACTGGGGATTGCTGCATTGGACCGTCTCTTTATCTTTTGCTTTTCGAAGGACAAGGAGGCTTCCGCACCGGGGGCACTTCTCGCCAGTTGGACGATCCCACAAGACAAAATCACAGCTGGGATAGTTTTTGCACCCGTAAAATATTCGCCCCCGCTTTGCCCGGCGTTCTACCAGATCGCCGCCGCACTTCGGGCAAGACACCCCGATCGATTTGAGGATCGGTTTGGTGTTCCGGCACTCCGGGAATCCCGGACACGCAAGAAACTTTCCGAACCGACCGTGCTTATACACCATCCTCCGACCGCACTTCTCACAGATCTCATTCGATTCTTCTTCCTCCAGATGGACGTGCTGCATGGCCTGCTCGGCGAGATCCAATTGTTTTTGAAAATCCTGGTAAAACTCCTCCAACATCTCCACCCAATTGACCCGTCCCTCCCCGACCCCATCCAGTCGCTCCTCCATCTGAGCGGTAAATTCCACGTCGATGATTTCGGGGAAAAACTCCTTGAGAAGTTCCACCACAACCTCTCCGAGTTCTGTAGGAACGAAACGTCGTTCCTGCAGCAATACATACCCCCTTTTCTGGATCGTCTCCAGGGTCGGCGCATAGGTGCTCGGACGCCCGATGCCTAGCTCCTCCATCGTTTTTACGAGACGAGCTTCGGTGTAGCGGGGCGGAGGCTGGGTAAAATGTTGTTTCGGCTCCAGAGCCGGCTCCGGGAGCTCCTGTCCTTGCCGCAGATCGGGCAGGTCGCGGTTCTCTTCTTCTTTGGCATCGTCTTCCCCTTCGACGTACAGGGTCATGAAACCCGGAAACTTCACCTTGGAGCCCGCCGCGCGAAACAAGACATCCCCAGCTTGGATATCCGCCGACACCGTATCCAGAACCGCCGGCGCCATCTGGCTTGCGACAAACCGTTCCCAGATTAACTTGTACAACCGATATTGATCCCGGTTCAAATAGGCCTTGATGGATTCCGGGGTTCGCGCGACCTCAGTGGGGCGCACCGCCTCGTGGGCGTCCTGGGCCCCGGAGCGAGTCTGGTACTGTTTGACCTTTTCCGGGAGATATGCCGCCCCATAAGTCTTTTCTACGTAAGAACGGGCTTGCTCCTGGGCCACCGGCGACACTCGGGTGGAGTCGGTCCGCATGTAGGTGATGAGTCCCACGCTGCCCTCTTTCCCGATCTCGAGGCCTTCATACAACTGCTGGGCCACCGACATCGTCTTTTGGGCGCGAAAGTTGAGTTTCCGCGCCGCCTCCTGTTGCAGGCTGCTGGTTGTAAAAGGCGGCGCCGGATTCCGGCGACGCTCACTTTTACGCACCCCGATCACCGTGAAAGACTGGCCGGATATCCGGGCGAGGATCGCCTTGACCTCCTCTTCGTTCGCCAACTCCACCTTCTGGTCCCCGACTCCGACGAATTTCGCTTCAAACGTCCGACCGTCGACTTTAAAGCGAGCCGTCAGGGTCCAGTACTCTTCGGGCTTGAACTCCCGGATCTCCTTCTCCCGGTCGCATACCAGCCGCAGTGCAACAGACTGGACTCGTCCGGCGCTCAGCCCCTTGCGCACCTTCTTCCACAACAGGGGGCTAATCTTATAACCCACCAGCCGGTCCAGGATCCGCCTGGCTTGTTGCGCGTTTACCAAATCCCGATCGATGGGTCGCGGATGAGCAAAGGCTTCTTGAACCGCTTGTTTCGTAATTTCATGAAAAACAACCCGACACGGCCCATCCGGATTGACATCGAGATAGTTCGCCAAATGCCAAGCGATCGCTTCGCCCTCCCGGTCCGGGTCGGCCGCCAGATACACCCGCTTAACTTTTTTACTGGCATCCCGAAGGGTTTTCAGTACGTCTCCCTTTCCCCGGATGGTGATATAATGCGGTTCAAAATCACGGGCAACATCCACCCCGAGCTTGCTCTTTGGGAGATCCCGAATGTGGCCCATGGACGCTTTAACCATATATCGTTTACCGAGATACTTGCCGATGGTTTTCGCTTTCGCGGGAGATTCCACAATGACGAGGTAATCTGCCACCGCATTCTCCCCCTTTCCCGCTGCAGGGTTCAGACAAAGGGATCGAAAGTCTGATCGCGGTTGCAACCATAGTACCACTCTCCTCCAAAGATATGCAACGCGCGGACATGTCCTGTTCCCTTTCCCACTCCCTGGCGGTTCTGGCCAGCGAAAACCACCCGCAATCGACTTGATCGCCGTTTTCCACGAAACCCCTTAGGGTCATGGGACGCCGCGAAAGAAAGGTTAACCGCGCAAAAAAGGAACAACCCCGTACAATCCCCCGGGTTCGCGGTAGATCCGCCCCGCGAGTTCTAAATCGGTGAGAACCCGGCTGATGTGTTCCAGCCGGAGACCCGTTCGCCTGGCGATGAGGTCCGGCGTGCGGCAACCTTCCTCCAAGGCGGCCAGAACCCGCCCGGAATCTGAGTCCACCGCCCGGCGTGCAATCCGGTTCTCGATTTCGCCATCGGCCGAGGCAGGAAGCGCAGCAGGCCAATGTGGATACTCCGCCGCGACGTCGTCGGGGCTCATCGCCGGTTTAGCTCCGTCCCGGATGAGGAGGTTGGTGCCCCGGCTGGCCTCGATGGCCACAGATCCCGGGACCGCAAATACGTCCCTGCCCTGGTCCAGAGCATGGTCCACGGTCTTCAGGGCTCCACTGGTCACCCCGGCTTCCACCACGAGGACGCCTTCTGACAATCCGCTGATGATGCGGTTGCGAATGGGGAACAATCCCGGCCTGGGCTGACAGTTGGGAGGCTGCTCACTGATCAGCGCCCCGCTGCGCGCCACCGCCGCTGCCAGAGATCGATGCTCCGGGGGATACAGGTGATGAAATCCGCCGGCCAGGACTGCAATGGTCCGCCCTCCCCCTTCCAGAGCCCCCCGGTGGGCTAACCCGTCAATGCCCCGGGCCAAACCGGACACGATCACCACACCGCGCCTTGCCAAATCTGCACTCCACAATCGGGCTACCCGCCGCCCCACCATCGTCGGACGCCGGGTTCCCACAATTGCCAACGCTGGGAGATCGTCCTTGAGAACCCCGGGATTACCCACCCCGTACAATACCCAAGGAGCATCGTGGAGACTTCTTAAGCGCCCCGGGTAATCGGAGTCCAAGAGAGTTGTAGTCCACATGGCGCCATAGGGCGTCCATTCCTCGAGGTCCGCCCCCTTAGGTCCCCGGCGGCGGGCACCTACGATACGGCCAGCCAACATCTTCCCCCTTGGCCCCAGGCCCGAGGCAATCTCCACCTCAGATAGCGCCCAGAGGCTGCGGAACGTCCCGAACTGTTTCTTCCAGACGGAAAGCGTCCCGGGCCCCACCCCCTCCACTCGCGACAAGGTTAAGAGTGCTGCCCGCTCCTCCCGCCACTCATCCGAACCTACTCTCAAACCGCCACCCCCACCCGTTGTCTCTCCCTTGCTCCATTCGACAGGGATTCGGGGGACTCCCTTTATTTAAAAATGTCAAACCGCACACAAAAAAAGAAAACCCCCTTGGAAAAGGGGGTGATTCAACCGCGGGGACCGTGATCAACGAGTTTGCTGGACCGCGGTCTGACACTTCTCGAGCAGGCCCCGTTCCTTCAACACCTCGACCAAAGTTTCCCCCATCTGGGCGGGCGTCGGAGCGACGCGAACACCGCACTCCTTGAGCTTCGCAATCTTTTCCGCCGCGGTGCCCTTCCCGCCGGAGATGATGGCCCCGGCGTGGCCCATGCGCTTGCCTTTTGGAGCTGTGGCGCCGGCGATAAACCCGACCACCGGTTTTTTCATGTTGGCCTTGATCCACTCCGCCGCCTCTTCTTCCGCCGTGCCTCCGATCTCGCCGATCATGATCACAGCCTCGGTCTCCGGATCCTCATTAAACATCTTCAATACATCGATAAAATTCGTCCCGTTCACCGGGTCGCCACCGATGCCTACGGCGGTCGACTGCCCGATGCCCCGGGTGGTCAGCTGGTGGACCGCTTCATAGGTAAGCGTCCCACTCCTGGAGACCACCCCGACGTGTCCGGGCCGATGGATGTAACCAGGCATAATCCCGATCTTGCACTGATCCGGAGTGATCACCCCGGGACAGTTGGGCCCGATGAGCCGCGTCTTCCGGCCTTCCAGGTACCGTTTGACTTTCACCATATCGAGCACCGGAATACCTTCCGTAATACAAATCACCAGCTCCAGCCCCGCATCCGCCGCCTCCATGATCGCATCGGCAGCAAAAGCCGGCGGCACGTAAATCACCGACGCGTTTGCCCCGGTTTCCTTGACCGCCTCCGCCACCGTATCGAATACAGGAACTCCTTCGACCACAGTGCCGCCTTTGCCCGGGGTGACGCCGGCCACAACCTTCGTCCCGTACTCCAACGCTTGTTTTGTATGAAACAATCCCGTAGAACCTGTAATCCCTTGCGTCACGACCTTGGTATTCCGGTCGACCAAGATGCTCATCTTCGTCCCCCCCGCCATCAATGAACCAGCGATACGATTTTCTCCGCCGCGTCAGCCATCGAATCGGCCGGCACGATTTTTAAACCGGACTCTGCCAAAATCTTTTTCCCCAACTCCACGTTCGTTCCTTCCAGCCGTACCACCAGCGGCCGATCCAGCCCCAACTGCCGGGCGGCTTCCACAACCCCGTTTGCAATCACGTCACATTTCATGATGCCGCCAAAAATATTGACCAAGATCCCTTTCACTTTTTCATCCTGAAGAATAATCTTGAAGGCTTCGGTGACCTTTTCGGTACTCGCCCCTCCGCCGACATCGAGAAAGTTCGCCGGTTCTCCCCCGTAATACTTGATGATGTCCATCGTGGCCATGGCCAATCCGGCGCCGTTTACCATACACCCGATGTTGCCGTCCAGCGCAATATAGCTCAAGCCAAATTTCGCGGCTTGTTGCTCGCGGGGATCCTCTTCATCGGGATCCCGCAGCTCCAAAAGTTCTGGGTGGCGAAATAAACCGTTGCTGTCGAAATTGAGCTTGGCATCCAGGGCCAGGATGTTCCCGTCCCCGGTCACCACGAGTGGATTAATTTCCGCCACTGAACAGTCTTTGTCGACAAAAGCTCGGTAAAGTCCAGACATAAATTGAACCGCCTTGTTCACCAGCGGTTTCGGAATATGGATCGCATAAGCCAGTTTGCGGGCTTGGAAGGGCATGAGGCCCACTGCCGGGTCGATGGTCTCCCGAACGATCTTCTCCGGAGTTTTCGCGGCCACTTCTTCGATCTCCATGCCGCCTTCTTCCGACGCCATGATGACAACCCTACCTGTTGCCCGGTCCACCACCAGTCCTATGTAATACTCCTTCTGAATATCGGTCAACTGTTCAATCAACAATCGCTTGACCACTTTCCCCTCAGGCCCGGTCTGGTGGGTCACCAGAGTGGAACCGAGAAGCTGCTGGGCATACTCCCGAACCTGTTCCAGGGATTTCGCCACCTTCACGCCGCCGGCCTTCCCACGCCCTCCGGCGTGAATCTGGGCTTTCACAACCGCTTTGCCCCCAAGACCCTCGGCGATTCGGACCGCCTCTTCGACGCTGAAGGCCACCTGCCCTTGGGGAACGGCGACTCCATATGTTTTGAGGATCGCTTTACCCTGATACTCGTGAATGTTCATTCATGGTCCCCCTTTACGACAAAATGCCCGGGAGAGCGGCCCGCCGCTCCGGCCGGCGCGGGCAGCTTTAACGCGTTTGCTGCTCACATTCATGCCGAACGCGTCTTTGGCACAGATCGCAGATATACGCGCCCCCCTGCTTGGCGATCTGAAGTTGGTCCGCCTGCTGTTCGGACACGACCGAAGTTTGCCCACACAACAAACATCGGACCGTGTATTCACTCACGGCGATCGCCTCCACGCCAAAGGTTCACTTCCGGCACTTAGTATGCGCCGACCGAACTATTCCAACCGGAGACGTACTCCCTTTCAAAACATAGACCATTCCCATCGAGATGACAATGTCTTTCGGCATTGTCGCAATCGCCGCCCAATTCCGCACCCGGGATCCGGCCCACTTTGACCTCAGATTTTTGCGACTCCCACAGGTGACGGGCGATCCATTGGATGCAACGAGGCGAGTTTTGCAATATCCACGTTCCCCCCGCTGACCACGAGCACCACTTTTTTTTGCCGCAACGGGAGAACCTCTTCAAACAAAGCCGCCAGCCCAACAGCGCCGGCACCTTCTACGAGCATTTTCGTCCTTTCCAAAAAAGCGTACATTGCCCGAAGGATAGCGTCATCCGAAACGGTAACCACGTCATCAACAAAACGTTTCACATGATCAAAGGTGAGTTCCCCCGGGGATTTGACTGCGATGCCATCTGCCACGGTGGCAACCCCGGGCAATGTGACCCGACGCCCTTCCCGCAGAGATAAGGCCATGGAGGCCGCCCCCGACGCCTGCACCCCGTATACTGCGGTCTTTGGCCGAAGGGCCTTGAGCGCCGCGGCAATCCCCGCAATCAAGCCTCCCCCGCCCACGGGCACCACCACTGCGTCGACGTCGGGCAAGTCTTCCGCAATCTCCAAGGCAATGGTACCCTGGCCCGCGATCACATCCAGATCATCGAAGGCGTGTACAAAGGTACCCCCCTGCTCGCGACAGAGCCGCTTTGCATGAAGGTGAGCGTCGTCGTAGGTGGCTCCCGCCAACTCCACCCGGGATCCGTATCCCTGAGTGGCCGTGATTTTTGCTTCTGGTGCCCCTTCGGGCATCACAATGGTACAGGGTGCACCAAACCGGGACGCGGCCAGAGCCACCCCTTGGGCGTGATTTCCGGCCGACGCGCTGAAGATGCCCCGGTCCCTGGCTTCCGGCGACAATTTCGCCACTTTATTATAGGCGCCGCGAATCTTGAATGCCCCGGTTTTTTGGAGGTTTTCCAGCTTTAAAAACACCTGGTTGTTCGACATGCGGCTGAACGTCTGGGATTGTTGTAGAGGAAATCGATGTATGACGGGTGCCAACCGCACCGCCGCTTCTTGAACGTCCGTAAGGGTCACGCAATCCCCAACTGGAACACCCCCAATGCGTTTTAAAACCACAAAAAAACCCGCCCCCTCAGGGGCGAGTTGTTACCCGCGGTACCACCCTGTTTGGCCGCCTCCTGGACAAGAGGCCGCCCACTTCTCCCTTCCAAAGCGCCAGACTTCGACGCCCGGCCCCGTAACGCGGGGACGCGGCGACACCTACTGGCCGGGAACACCTCGGCGTTCGGCGCGCACCTCCCGGGGGATTTTCCCTCAGTCTCGAGTGGATCTCCTTCTCAGCAGCCGGAGACTCTCTGGCCACCTCAACTGGGTACTCGACCCGGTCATCGGTTTTTCCGCCAACCTAATTTATGCCATCTTACCACGGTTGCCATGGGATGTCAATGTTTACATTGGACCTTTTTGATTTCAGTCCATTCCCTTTTCCGAGATCTTTTGCTATAATGAAAGCTAAATATAGACTTTACGAATCCGCCACATGCGGGAGGGAGATCCAATGGATTTCTGCTGCGGTATGACCATGGTCGCGTCATTGCAGAATGTCTATGCCGAAGGTCCCGTATTCATCCACGATGTCCCGGTTCTCACGTGTCCGACCTGCAACAGGTGGCACATCGCTCCCGCTGTGTCGTCGGATTTCGCTATGATCGCCCACAACTGTGCCACGGATGGCTTGCGAGAGGCGAATTTTCGCGAATTGGTAGGGGAAGACCGGGTCAAAGAGGTGCTCGACATGTATCCCCCGGACGAACGCGTCTTGTTGGATCGGCGGTATATTCCAGACCAAGTCGATGCGCTACTCGATTTAATTAATTTAGCAAGAGCCACGGGCGACGACACGTGGGAAGAAGAACTTAAAACGCGGCTCAAGGCGATCACCGATACCCCGATCATGCGCACTCCAGACTAAAAGCGCCCCGATGCTCACCCCGAAAGATTCACAGCGCCAAACCGGGCGCTTTTCTTGTGTATCATAAATCGCACCTTACCGGATCGAGCAAACAGATGTTCCGGATCCTCGGCCTCTTTCGTTGACAGTCCTCCGGTGCCCTCCTATACTTAAGGCGATATCTTCGCCGGAAGACTTTTTGTGCCAGTTGATAGAGAGGAGGGCGGGGCCCGCATGAGTGGAATTGCGGATATCGCTGAAAAGGTTCGCCACGGCCAGCGGCTGAGCTTGGAAGACGGATTGCGCCTATATCGACATGACGATCTGCTGGAAATCGGGCGACTGGCTGACGAATACAATCGGCGGCTGAATGAACGTAATGTCTATTTCATACAAAACATGTATATTAATCCCACCAACGTTTGCGAAGCACATTGCGGTTTCTGTTATTACCGCCGGGACCCGGATCAAGAGGGGGCTTATACCATGTCCCCGGATGAGGTCCTTGAGTACGTCAAGGAAAGGTGGACGCCGGGAATTAAAGAGTTCCACATCGTCGGAGGTCATAATCCTACAGTGCCATTTCAATACTACACAGATGTTGTGCGGGCATTAAAGACGGCCTACCCCGATGTGACGATCAAAGCCTACACGGCCGCTGAGGTCGAGTTTTTCCATCGTTTGTCCGGTCTATCGGTTAAAGAGGTCTTGCAAGCTTTAAAAGATGCCGGGCTGGAAAGTATGCCCGGAGGCGGAGCCGAGATTCTCAGCGAACGCTACCGGGAGAAATTGGCCCCTGACAAGGCATCGGTAGAGCAGTGGCTCGACGTTCATCGAATTGCCCATCAACTGGGCATCCGGACCCACGCCACGATGCTGTATGGGTTGATTGAAACGCTGGAAGAACGATTACAGCATATGATCTATATTCGTGAACTCCAGGATGAAACGGGAGGGTTTTTATCTTTTATTCCCTTAGCTGTGCAGCCGAGCCGCAAAACCGCTTCTCTGAAACAGCGGACATCGGCGGATGACGATTTGCGCACCATTGCGGTGAGTCGGTTGATGCTGGACAACGTGCCCCATATTAAGGCATACTGGATCAATATCGGTCCGCGCCTGACCCAGATGGCGGTGTACTTCGGTTCCTCAGATATACACGGGACCTTGGTGGAAGAGCGAATCAGTCACGCCGGCGGGGCACTCACCAGTCAATCTTTGACTCGAGATGAATTGGTTTGGCTGATTAAAGGGGCCGGGCGGATTCCCGTGGAGCGGGATACCTTTTATCGTCCTGTTCGCGTATACTGACGTCCCGGCCAATCGGGCACCGAGTTGCGCCGTTCTCCGAGGCTCCCGGGAGGACGCGCAAGTTCGGATGCCGACTGGATCCCGGTGATGCACCGGCACGAATGAAGGAGGCCTGGGCGTTGAGGATCGGTATGTACGACTCCGGGGTGGGCGGACTGACCGTCTTGGCAGCGTTCGTACGTCACATGCCCGAACATGATTATGTCTACTTTGGCGATACCCTTCATGCCCCCTATGGCGATCGAACCGCAGAAGAGGTACGCGCCCTTTCCTTGGCCGCAGTGAAACAACTGGTGGCCCGGGACATTGACCTCTTGGTCGTGGCCTGCAATACCAGCGCATCCGTGGCCGTGGACACCCTCGTGGATCATTATCCGGATTTGCCTGTACTGACCCTACTGGATGCGGTCGGCCCGGCGGTCCAACATTTCCCCGGGAGAAAAATCGCCCTTCTCGCCACGCGGCGCACCGTAGAAGCGGGGGTTTTTGAAGCCCGACTTCGATCCGCACGACCCGACGCAGCGGTGAGGAGCGTGGCCGCCCCCGCCTTGGTACCGCTGATCGAACGAGGCGTGAAAGATCCTGCGGTTTATGGGCCTTTTTTAGACAGCTATCTAAAACCGCTGGCCACTTGGGGCGCCGAGGTTTTGGTGCTCGGGTGCACCCATTATCCGCTGATCGCCAATCAGATTCAGAGCCGGGTGCCCCACACCCTCCTCATTGATCCCGCGAATCACCTCGCACGGCATGTCGCTGAAAAACAAGACGCTTTTCCCGCGTCGTCCTCATCAGGATCGGTCACGCTGCTGGCCAGTGGGGATGCCACTGTTCTTGACGCATTCTGGAAATCCGTCTCTTCCCAGATCCAGACTGAAGCCTCGGAGGAATATGGCCACATCGGGCTGCGCAGAAAGCCAACCACCTCGGGAGCCAAAGCGGTCACTCACGGTTCTGCGACACCAGGCATGCACCCTTGAAGACCGCCTTCATATGCTATGAGTGCAACACGCGCGGACACTCGGGGGTGAACCAACTGTGGCGCGAATCCAGTGGGAATACGCAAGCTTGGTCAATCATGTCGAGGGGATTCGCAACCAACTGAACAACATGGGACAACAGGGATGGGAACTGGTGTCGATCGTGCCGATACCGGGGCAGTTTCACTGCACTGCAGTTTTCAAGCGGCCCGGAGCGCCCCGAATCACGTCAGTCAAAAAACGCGGCGACGGCAAAACCCGGTAATTCCGACTGCCCCCGCGACGCAGCGGGGGCTACTGTCACCCGTTTGACCGGTTGTGCCGCAAACCCTTCATCACGTCGTCCACGTCAAGACAAGGAACGTGAAGGCGAAACTCCCGCCGCAAGTCCTCTACAATGTACTCCGTTTCATCGGTGACCAGATACGGGGCATTCTCCTCTGCCGCGGCGATGAGACAGTCCAAGAGGTAGTCCTCGTCGATCACTTCCGACAAAGCCTCCGTCGGCAGGAGATCGGAAAAATACGCCCACACCAACTGCAACCTGACCTTGCCGTTAAGAAGCAACGGCTTGCCCCGATAGTAGTCGCCTCCCGCCCGTTCCACCGTTTGGGCCTGCCATCGAATAAAATCGGTGGACAATTGCGGCATCAGCTGGCACAGTGCCGTCATGTCACTTCGTTCGAACTCCCCGGGATCTGGGTGGTTCAGCAGCGAGTCCCAGTAACGAAAAGCCCCTTTATAGACGCTGATCGGCATCACCAGGGTAACGCCCTCGGTGTAGAACAACGGGGGACAATTGCACATAACGTTAATATCCACCACGTACCTTTTTTTAGCCACCAGTTTCCGCTGTCGTTCCAACCGGGATTCCGGCTGCATCTGCTTTTTCCAAAACGATGAAAACCACACCTTGGCAACACCGCACCTTTTCTTAAGTGGAAACCTGAAGGGATTCCCAGCACCATGATTATAACGTGATTCCGGCCTCCCAGCCAAGAGACACCTGTCCCTCCGCTGCGGTTTGACTACTCGTTTTCTCGGCGAGACTGGTCCGTAGGACGAATTGTGGCAGATGTTGATTCTCGTTGGGTGAGGGGGCAGACCAAATGCGAGATATTCGAAAACGCCGTCACTCTCGATGGGTGATTAGCTTCATGTCCGTGCTGATGCTCATCGCGGCCGGAACGGTCTGGTGGGGGCAAAAGTCATTTCACTTCCCGATTTGGATTGCGGGTGGAATGCCCGTCTTCAGCGGCGAATGGCTGGCCGGGATTCTTGCATCCGTCGGCATGACCGGGCTTCTCTGGGCGTGGTTGAGGTATCGTCCAACGCCTGGGCCCCTGGGCAGGCCCACAGCGCCGGTGGTGCGAGATGTCACCCGGCCATCAAAGGAATTCTCGAGCAGCCAACCTACGGTAACCTTTGCCGACGCCGCAGGGGTGGACGAAACTGTGGACGAACTCCGGGATATCGTGGATTACCTGCGAGATCCCGGCAAATACCGAAGAATGGGGGCGGAGATGCCCAAGGGTGTGATCCTTTACGGCCCCCCAGGCACGGGGAAAACGCTGCTCGCCAGGGCAGTGGCGGGTGAAGCCGGGGTTGAATTCGTCGCTTGCAGTGGGTCTCAGTTTGTTGAACAGTACGTCGGCCTCGGGGCCAAAAAAATTCGAGACCTGTTCGATCAAGTGCGTCGAATCGGCCGGCCGGCCATCATCTTCTTCGACGAACTCGATGCTCTTGGCCGGCGGCGGGGCGAGACGGGAAGCTCCCAGGAGTGGGATCAGACCCTCAACGAACTCTTGGTGCAGTTGGACGGTTTCCACGGACGCCAGGACATCATCGTCATGGGAGCGACGAACCGACTCGACATCCTCGACCCCGCCCTGCTGCGGCCCGGGCGCTTCGACCGACATATCCGCGTTGATCTGCCCTCCATCGAGGGACGGGAGAAAATTCTTCGCCTCCACGCCCGCACTAAGCCCATCCATCCGGCGGTGGATTTTCGCAGTCTGGCCCGGCGCACCCCCGGTTTTTCCGGAGCGATGCTCAAGCACCTGTGCAACGAGGCCGCCATCCTAGCTGTCAAGGAAGGGGCCCGACAGATCGAGGCGCGCCACTTTTCTCAAGCGATCGATCGGGTCGTTGCAGGAAACGCTCGCAGGGATCTGACTCTTCGCGAGAAAGACCGTCAAATCACCGCCTATCACGAAGCGGGACACGCCCTGGTCGGTTTGATTGAAGGAGTGGAGCGAATCCAACGAATCAGCATCCTTCCACGGGGACAAGCTCTCGGGTTTGTCTTGCAAGAATCCCCCGAAGACAGGGTTTTGTACACCAAACGGGAGTTGCTTGGCAAAATCACCATGGCCTTGGGGGGACGGGCCGCAGAAGAGTTGGTTTTCGGCGACACCTCCACAGGTGCGGAACAAGACTTGGAACAAGCCACCGATCTCGCCTGGTCCGTGGTCGCCCGATTTGGGATGAGTTCCCTTGGCCTCCTGTCCCTCCGGCCTCACCACTGCGGAGGCGCCGATCTTGAAGCGGCCAACCAGCACGCCCGGGCAGTGCTCGGAGAGTGTTATCAAACCGCCCTGGACATCCTCACGCGCCACAGGGCGGTGCTAGACCGCGTGGCAGCCCGGCTGCTTGAAAAAGAAGTTCTGGAAGAGGAAGATTTTCTTCAGATCGTCCGCGTTCAGTCCATTGTCTCTTGAGGTGGTAATGGAAGCGGCGAATCAGGGTCTCAGCCGCCTAAGCCCTTCCACCGAATGGCTTCGTATTCCAGATGCCGAGCCCGTTCCTGGGCCCGGCGGGCTTCGGCGGCGATCGCCGTGGCCGTGGCAGTTTGCTGTTGTACGGCGGCGTACACTTCGTGGATGGCGGCCGACAGGTGTTCAGCGTTTTGGACGACGTCGTCCACAGCGTGAATAACGGTATCGTTACCCTGGGCCATGACCCGATACGCTTCGGCGACGGCCGTCAACGATCGGTCAACGTCAGCTGTCGAATCGGCAATGTCGTCAAAGGCGGTCGCCACCGTATGAATCAATGCCTCTTGCTCATCCACCAAGGACTGAGATCGCCGAGTCCGAGCCACACTGATCTCGACTTGTTCCCGGATGTTATCGATGAGCCCACCGATCTGCTGAACTGCCCCCTGGGTCTCAGCCGCCAGCTTCTGGACCTCCTGGGCCACCACGGCAAACCCCCGTCCTGCTTCCCCGGCCCGGGCGGCCTCAATCCCTGCATTGAGCGCCAACAAGTGAGTCTGGGAAGCGATATGTCCGATCCACCCGGCGATCTCCTCCACCCTTTTCGACAACTGTCCAAGTTGTTCCACCGCCGCCGCCGTATCGTGGACCGCGGTCACCGTTTGAGGAATCTGCCGCCGAATCTCCGCCACCGCTCGAAGTCCCTTGTCCAACTCCCGCCGGGCCCGCTCCGCCGCCCGGGCACTTTCCGAAGCCCGCCCGTCCGCGACCCGGGCTGCCGCGGCAGTCTCTTGGGCGGTTTTACCCGAGAGCCGGGCGAGTTCGGTCTGTTTGGACAGGGCGGCGACAAACTGGTCCATGGCGGCGGATATCTTGTGAGACCAATCGGCGGATTGGCTCGAAAGCTCAACCATTTCCGCGATGCCTGCAGAAATATCCCGGGAGTGATCTCGAACTTTGAGCAGGATCCCGTAGAATCCCTTGATCATACGGTTGATGCCGTGAGAGACTCGACCTAGTTCATGAAAGGAACGGTACCCCACCCGGGTAGACACGTCAATCTCATCGGTCACCGCGGTCAGTCCGCGAACCATCTCTTTCATCGGAGGGATCAGCCAACGATGGTACACCCAGGTCCAGATCGACGCCATCCCAAGAATGACGACTAGAATTGCAAAATCCGCTCCCGACGTGAGGACCCGATCGAAGAATCGGACGGCACCGGCAACGGCTGCGGCCAGGGCCGTGTGAAATAAAAAGAAATATGCGGCCAGACTCCTTCGATACCACGAGATGGTGTGTTCGGCTGCCACCTTCATCTTCACCCTTTACCCCGGAGTTCTGTGGACATTATAACATTTCCTTAAACTTTTGGACAACGGCGGCAACATATCGGGTGAGAGACAAAATCCAGTGGGATCGCACACCACTCATTCCCGGATCCACCCGTGCCGACGGTGGGATCACTTCCCCCGGATGGAGAGTGCGGCAGATCGCATCTCCGCCGCAATCTCGGACAGGGCTTCTCCAAGTTCGTCCACCGAACTTTCCGTATTGGTCCATCCGAGGCTGATGCGCAGACTTTCCAACGCTTCGTCCCGGGAGTACCCCATCGCCAATAAGACGTATGAAGGTTCGGATTCCGAGGCGCTGCAGGCCGATCCGCTGGAGACGGCGAACCCCCTCCGATCGAGTTCGAGCATCAATAATTGCCCTTCCACCTTTGGAATTCCAATAGTCAAAATGGTTGGCAATGATTCCTCCGGATGGCCAAACACCACGCACTCTGGAATCGACCGGCGAATCTGCTCTGCCAATCGCCTCCGCAGGGCCGCCCCCCGCTCGCCCAGAGCGTATCGCTCCATCAATTCTACCGCCTTCCCAAACCCAGCGATGGCTGGCACGTTAGGCGTGCCCGGCCGGAGTTGCCGTTCTTGACCTCCGCCGAATATGACGGGGTCAAGCCGCGTGCCCTTGTGTACATACAGTGCCGCAGCTCCCTTTGGCCCGCCCATCTTGTGGGCATCAAGGGTGAGCAGGTCCGCCCGGATGCGCCGCACGTCGACGGGAATTTTACCGAAGCTCTGAACCGCATCTACGTGAAAGAGAACACCCCGTTCCCGTGTCATCTCCCCGATGATCTCCACGGGCTGGATCGATCCCACGACGTTATTGGCGTGCATGAGGCTGACGAGAATGGTGTCCTGCCGCAACCTCCGCCCGACCTCAGCAGGGTCAACTCGTCCATGTCGGTCCACCGGCAAGCGTTCGACTTCAAATCCTTCCCGGACGAGCTGGTCTGCCACCCGAAGAACAGACGGGTGTTCGATGGCGCCCACCAGGATATGGCGGCCCTCCCCCTTCCTTGCACGCCTCCGGGCGGCACCGAAAAGGGCGAGGTTGTTGGCCTCGGTTCCCGATGCGGTGAACACGATTTCCCGGTCCCGGGCCCCGATGGACCTGGCAATGACGCTTCTCGACTCCTCAACGATCTCTTTGGCCCGAAGACCCGCTTGATGTAAACTACCAGGGTTCCCGATTTCCTCCTCCATGACCCGGTGCACTGCGGCGAGCACCTCGGGGTACATCGGCGTTGTCGCTGCATGATCAAAATACCGACTAGAATCCATGGTTTTCCGCCCCCTTGGTGGTATTGCTCTTATTTTACATCTGTCTTGACATGTGACAACCTCAAAACCATAATGAAACCATCATTGATAGGAGGTTTGACCCATGGCTTTTGCGGAATGTCTCACTCCGGGCATCGCCGAGTTATCCCGTTATTCCTCCGAGGAGTTGGACGAGCGCATCGCTGAGGCAAAGCGGGCACTCAACAACCAAGTGGTGATTCTTGGACATCATTATCAGCGGGAAGATGTCATTCGCTTCGCGGATTATCGGGGAGATTCCTTACAATTGTCCCGCATCGCAGCGGGGCTGACCGATGTACAATATATTGTCTTCTGCGGTGTCCATTTTATGGCGGAAACGGCAGACATCTTGACCGGGGACCGCCAGACAGTGATCCTGCCGGACCATAATGCGGGTTGCTCCATGGCCGATATGGCGGACGCTCAAGATGTGGAAGAGGCCTGGGAGCTGCTTACCGATCAGTATGGGGACACATTGCTGCCCGTCACCTATGTCAATTCTTCAGCCTCCGTGAAAGCTTTTGTCGGACGCCACGGGGGACTCACCTGCACCTCGTCCAACGCCGACCGAGTGTTCGAATATGCGCTAAGCATCAAGCCGCGAATTCTTTTTTTGCCCGATCAGCACCTCGGACGGAACACCGCCGTCAAACTCGGCATTCCCCTCGAAGCAACAGCCGTGTACGATCCAGGGGAGATGGAGCTCTCGTTCCCCCACGGCGGTCAAGACCCAAAGGTGATTCTGTGGAAAGGCCATTGTTCGGTCCATCAGCGTTTTGAACCCGGACATGTTCGCGCTGTCCGGGAGAAATACCCGGGCATCAAGGTGATCGTACACCCGGAATGCCCTTACGAAACGGTCCAACTCGCCGATGCGAGCGGGTCCACCGACTTTATTATCCGGACAATTCGTCAGGCGCCACCGGGCACTCAGTGGGCGGTGGGGACCGAACACAATCTTGTTCACCGGTTGGCCAAGGAGCACCCGGAGCAGATGATCATTTCTTTGAATGAGATGGTTTGCCCCTGTCTGACCATGAATCGCATCGACCGGCCCCATCTCGCAGACTCCCTGGAAAGCTTGGTCCACGGCCAGCCCACCGGCGTTATCCACGTTCCGGAAGACACCGCCCGCTGGGCAAGACTCGCCATCGACCGCATGCTCGATGTATCCTAATCCGCAGCCGGAAGCCCTGCGTCCAATCACCGGGGAGGCGAACGTGCATGACCAGACGGGAACGACTGCTCTACATCCTATATCGGGAACCGGGCCCGGTCTCAGGGGGCGAACTGGCCCGACGCCTAGGGGTTAGCCGGCAAACGGTGGTGAGCGACATCGCCCGGCTGCGAGGGGAAGGAATGAACGTCCTCAGCACACCCCAAGGGTACGTACTGGGCACACGACCCCACTTCTACCGAGAAGTTTTGGGAATTGTGCACACGCCCGAACAACTGCCCCGGGAGCTCGAAATCCTCGTGGGGCACGGCGTGAGTGTGGAAGACGTGTGGATCGATCACCCCGTCTACGGGCGAGTTCACGGCCGGCTCGATATTGCCACCCCGGAAGATCTCGCCCATTTTCTCGAGATTCGCGCCAGGTCGCCGGTCCCTCTCTTTTCGGAGGTGACAGGCGGCCTCCATTATCACACCCTCTTGGCGTCGGGGCCCGAACCGATCGCCCGCGCCCGAAAAGCGTTGGTCGAAGCCGGCTTTTACCTCCTTCAATCTACGCCACAAAGTACCCTTTGCTAAAGTTCTGGAGGATCATCAACATCCCCGCCACCTCCGCGGCACAGGCGGCGTAAAACAGCACTCGAGATTTCAACATGCGGGCGGCAATCAGGAATAAAGGAAATAGCACGAGAACAAACCGAGAGATGCTCAGAAAGTACCAGTCGCGAGCCGGGGAAAGCAGCGGAACGACTGCGGAGACCAGGGCGAAAAGATAGTAACTGCCGTGAATGCGCAAGCGTCGAAAGGGCAAAGCCAGGGCTAAAAGGGCCAACTCGGCCCACACCACCCCGACGGTAAACGCCCGGATCATCCATGACCAACCGTGCAACGGCTTGACCCACAACTCGAGGGTGCCGAGCCGAAGCGTATCCCAAGGCCACATGAATGCCCGCTTCCATTTTTGCTGGGCGTGTACAAAAGCTAAGGGATCGCCGAGCTTTGCGTTCAACAGACCCATGTAGATTTCAAGTCCAGCCGGTATTAATGCAACGGCCGCCAAATCTGGCCCGACCCCCTGCCACCGAAATCCCCGCCGTCGAAAATACTCGTACAAAAACGGCAGCACCAACGCCAGGCCCGTGTTGCGGGTCAACGACGCGAACAACCCGAAAAATCCCGCTGTCCAGAAACGCCCAGTCCTCGCGTAATAGAGACTCCCAGCGGTAAAAAACAGAAACAATGGCTCTGTATACCCGCTTGCAAAGAAAAACGCGGTCGGAAAGAACACCATCAGCACCAACGCCCGCCACGCAGTCTGGGGAGGTTGGTCCAGCAGGAAGAGCTTCGCCGTGATGTACAGGGCAAAAAAGAAGAAGATGTTTGCAATCCCCCAGGCACTTTCAACGTACGTAAATCCGGTCCACTGGTGCACGTATCGAATGAAAAAGGGAAACAACGGAAAAAAGGCCGCCGAGGTGGGGCGATATCCGTGGGCGGCAATTCCGATGTACCATTGCGTATCCCAGCGGCTGAAATTCTGGATCAGGGCGTATTGTAAAAAGGACGTCAGCGGGACAACCGGATGTTTGTCCATGCTGAACCAGATACTTCCGCCCCATACGACGATTTTATGTAAAACAAAAGATGCGGCGGCATACGCCCATTCCCGCCCCCGATTCACGCCGTCACCTCATTTCTTCCCACGCCGCATTCCGGCCGGTTCGCCCAGGCCCACGGCCTTGCCTGACAGCCGGCATTCAAAAAGCAGATACTTCAACGACCTTTCCCTCAGGTAAATCAAGACACTCGCATTCGCGGCCGTTTGTGTCCCACTCTCCGCCAGGTCCACCGATCATTTAATCGGTAATTCACCAAAGCTCCTCCGATAATCCCTGTTAGGTTCGCCCATTCTTTCGGAACGTCCAGGAGGCGGAACAGCACACTGAGCACGACCAGGTTGACGGCAATGCCGATCAGCGCCACCGCGGCATATTTGGCAAAGGTCACCCCCAGCGGATCACTTTGCGGGGCATCCCGCCACGTCAATCCGCAGTTCCATGCAAAGTTCCAAATCATCGCCAACGAACCAGAAACAAAAGCGGCTGTCTCTGGAAAAATGCGCCATCTCGTCAAAAGAGCAAATAAAAGTGTATTCACTGCCACCCCGCTGATGCCGACCAGTGCAAACAACCAAAACCTTCGATCGTCCGGTGACTGCACCACTAGCCGGGCGACATGACGCAAGTAATTGATCATCTCCGCCGGGCTCATCTTCGATTCATTGGCAGCCCGGGGTCGAAAAGCGTAGGGAATCTCGACGAGGTGCGAATACCGCCCCTTGACCACAATCTCCATGAGTATCTTCCAGCCCACGGGGTTTAGGTGCACGCCTTCAATCACTTGGCGCCGAATCATAAAAAAACCGCTCATCGGATCGCTGACAGAACGGACCCGATGCAGCGCCGCTTTCCCGATCATTCGAGCCGTTCGAGAAATCACCTTGCGAATCCCGTGTAACCCCCCGTCGTCTCCACCCGGCAGATGGCGACTGGCGATGACCACGTCGGCCCCCTGTCCGATCTCGCGATACATCCTGGTCAGGACTTCGGGAGGATGTTGCAAATCGGCGTCCATGACGGCCAACACCGACCCCCGGGCCAACCGAAACCCTTCTAGCACAGCCGTAGCTAAGCCTCGCTGACCTTCGCGGTGAATGCAGCGCACCCGCGGATGATCGGCACACAATTGGGCGAGCACTTCCGGGGTGTTATCACTGCTATCATCAACAAAAATGACTTCATAGGAAAGTCCTCGCAGGGCTTCCTCCAGTTGGTCGATCAACAAGCGTACCGTTTGATTCTCGTTATAGGTTGGTACCACGATCGACAACACGTTCACCCGATGCCTCCTCGGCTGCTGAGCACCGCAAAGGCTCAGACCGTGATCCAATCCCTCCGTCCATCTTACTCGCAATCCCCGACTTTGTGCAATCCATTCCTCCAAGATCGAGTCTCCAAGGTTGTGCCCCTATCCTCCACCTTTTTGCCCTCGCCCATACCTGGGGTCCTTCATCCCACACCCAGCCCCTGGTTCACCTACTCCATCAACCGCCTGGCTCCCGTTCGGTTCGATTCGAGACCCGCCGGAGTGATGCCGGGCGCGTCCTTCATATCCACCCAAGCGCTGGGACGCCTTCGGTATTGAAGAGCCTCCGCCACATCGTCACGTTCCACTGCGTCATGCCCCGAGAGGTCGGCGATGGTCCTCGCCACTCGCCACACCCGGTGAAACGCCCGGGTGGAGAGTCCGAGGCGGTCGTAAGCCGTCTCCAATAAATCCCGGGCCTGGCGGGTCAAGGGAGCCCATCGTCGCAGTTCCTGCAACGAATAACCGGAGTTGAAGGGAAACACAGATTCGGGTTGTCTTTGCTTCTGCCGTTTCCAGGCTGCTTCCACCCGGGCCCGGATGATCCGCGAGCTCTCAGGATTTCCGTTCGTCCTTTCGAAGGGGCTACGGCGCAGCCGGGCCACTTCCACAAACAGATCGATCCGATCCAGAATCGGCGCCGACATGCGACTGTAATAACGTTGTAAGAGCGCTGGAGAACAGTGACAAGTTTCGTCGGTCCCACTTCGACCGCACGGGCACAAATTGGCAGCGGCCACGAACAGAATCTGTGCCGGGAACGTCACCAGGATCTGGTTGCGGACGACCGTGATCTCTCTGGATTCCAGTGGCTGGCGCAGCCCCTCAACCGCTGTTCGCGAAAACTCCGGGAACTCGTCGAGAAACAGTACTCCCCGATGAGCGAGACTCACTTCGCCTGGTCTGGGGTAGGATCCACCTCCCAGAAGCCCCGAAGCGCTGATGCTGTGATGAGGATTTCGAAACGGCCGGTGAAGGGAAGGCCGCACGTTGGTAGAGAGATGGGCAGTAGAGTGGATGCTCGCCACTTCGACAGCTTCCTCCATGGAAAGCGGTGGTAGAATGCTCGTTATTCGCATCCCCAGGGCAGTCTTTCCAGACCCCGGAGGACCGGTGAGAAGGAGAGGGTGCCACCCGGCTGCAGCGATCTCGCAGGCCCGTTTGGCGTGTTCCATCTCGATCAAGTCGGCAAAATCCTCCCGCCTCTCCGGATCAGGAGCAAAAGACTCCCGGGCCACGGTGGCTCCACAACAAGTGCCCTGAACGGCCTCCACCGCCTGGCGGAGCGACCGGACCGGAAATACCTGGAGCCCTTCAATGGTGCGGACCAAGTCCAACGAATCGACAGAGCACAAAAGGGGTAATCCGATTCGCTTCGCCGTCCGCGCCGCCGGCAACATGCCTCGAACATCTTTAACAACGCCGTCCAGAGTTAACTCCCCCACCGCCACCATCCGCGCCGCCCGCTCCACCGGAATCACCGAAGCCGCGCCCAGAATGGCGAGAGCTAGGGGAAGGTCCCACCCCGCCCCCTCCTTCTTCCAATCCGCGGGCGTCAGGTTCGCGACGATGCGCCGGAGTGGAAACGGGTAACCACTGTTCTCAATCGCCGCCCTCACCCGCTCCTTCGCTTCCCGCACCTCAGATCCCGGCAACCCCACAATCTCAAACCTCGGCAAACCCGAGCTGATGCTGACCTCCACGTGGACCAACTTCGCGTCTACTCCCAACAAACCGACGCTGGGCATCCGTGCAAACACGATAACCCCCCCCGTTCGAAGCAGGCCGACTCGCCGGCCCGGCCTGCACATGAACTTTCCTTGCCCTTAGGGATTCGGCGAAGCCGTTATCCGGGACCTTTGTTTGAAATCCTTTAGAACGACCGATGGCGAATAGAGGCCGACTGGCCCGGCATGCTATGTTTTGAGACCGATCAACGTGGAGACTCACCCGGGGAGGCGATGGTCCGTGGATAAACCCCAACAGAATTCCACGCCAAAAAAGGAGCCCACCGCAGCGCCGGGGTTAAATGGCGTGGAAGGGCTGGAGGAGGATGCCAGCCCCAAAGAAAAAGCCCGGGGAGACTTCACCCGGGTTACCCGCCTGGTCTGGGATGAGGTAGAATCCGGGCCGTCCAAGTCTTCTACCAATCAACCGGGTTAAAGCACCTCAGGGGATGTGATAATCGGATTTGACAAGGCGGAAGTCTTTACAAAACAGGAGGCAGCGTAGTGCAAAAAGAAACCTTGTCGCGACCCGCAGGCAGATCGGGAAAGTGATCTGCTTTTAGTCGAAGCACTCGGCATCGGTGGGATCATTGGAACGGGGTATTTTTTGGGCTCGGGACCGGCTGTCGGCAAGAAAAAAACGAAAAGCCCCCGGGCCCTGGCCAACTCCCCGAGGCCAGAGGCTCAAGAGGGCTGCTTTCGTCCCATTCTAGGCTTTTGAAGTACTTACCGGGAACTCCACCGGAACCGCGCAGCGACCGGGCTGGACCTCGAACCCCTGGGAGCGCAGAACCGCTTCCAATTCCGCCATTCGGAGGCGTGCCGATTCAACCGGAGTACCCTTCGACAGTCGCCTGCTTTCACTGATCACGGTTTCCAGCGGCTCTTGATACTCGTACACGGTGAATCCGGAAGGATCGACGGCAGTCACGAACAATGTCGGCGTGATATAGAAGAGAAACGACAGCTCCGCTTGACGGACCTCCTCAAACACATCCACATGGACGATATTTGTTCCTTTACTCACAAGCGTGTCCACGAAACGCGTGAGATTCGGGAATTGTACCTTTCGGTAAGCGGATGCCCGCCCGCTTGAACGAGAACTCCAGTCCCGGCCGTGACGCACGATCGGTGTCCCCCTTTCTCCTCGCCCAGGGCTCACCCTCATCCAAATTTGTACGTGATCCCATACCCTCCGGTCGGATACACCCACTCGATGTTATAAGTGGGACACGCCAACCGACAGGTTCCACATTCAATACAATTTTCAAAGGCGACGGAAGTCATCTTGTCCTCCTCGTGCCAAAGATAAACATCCGCCGGGCAAAAATAGTTGCAATCTTTGTCAACGCATTTCGCGCAGACATCCTGGTCTTTAATGATCAAGTGGGACTTGTCGTCCGCTTTGTAGCGAATCGTGAAAAGCCGCTCTTCGATGCTCTGGGCTTGTGTCATCCGTTCATCGCCCTCCAACCTTTCAGAGCTAGACGCAACAGACCCATATTCCCGCCCGCCACTTCACGAAGATGCCCGACCGCAGCCTTTTGTTTGACTTTCTTTGGCACACCGTCAACCAGCATCATTTCGTAGGCCGCGTCGTTAAGCGCCTGAGGCAATTGGTCAAAAAGCTTTTCGGACTCTCCAGCTGCCAACAACCCGTGAACGCCGCGATATTTCTTCAGATCTTGGTAAATAAACGATCCCCGCACCGCCCTGGTGTACTCGCCAAGGGTCGCCGATGAGAAATCCCCTTTGGCGTGGGCAGAGATGGCGGTTTCCCCTGCCAGCCGTCCCGAAGTCACTGCCAGGTTCGTTCCCTCGCGGTGCACGGCATTGACCATCTGGGCGGCATCTCCACAGATCATCCACCCGTCCCCCGCCAGGGGAGGCATGGAGTTTAACCCGCCTTCGGGGATTAAGTGCCCGGAGTATTCTTTCACTTCGCCCCCCTCAATCAAGCGGGCGACCATCGGATGCCGCTTGAGCGCCTCAAGAACCTCATAGGGCTTGATCCGTTTTTTCCGGAGATCGCTGACCATCACACCGACGCCCAGGGAGAGAGTTTCCTGATTCGTGTACAGGAACCCGAGTCCCGCCATGCCGAACATGTGACCGACGATCTCAATGGTGACCCCTTCGTTGCCTTCGACGTTGAAGCGGTCCTGGATGGTCTGTTTCGGCAAGGCGATGACCTCTTTCACCGCCAGGGACACCTCATCCGGGCGCCACTCCCGGTGAACTCCGAGCGACTTGCCGAGCAAGGAATTGACGCCGTCGGCAATGACCACGACGTTGGCTCGCAGGTCGCCGTCCTCCCGGTCCGTTCGAACCCCGACCACTCGCCCGTTTTCCCGCAACAGCTCAGTAACCACCGTTTCATAGATCGGAATCGCCCCGGCCTGCTCCGCTTTGCTCGCAAACCACTGGTCGAACTTCACCCGCAGCCCCGTCCAACAATTCGGGGGATCGACGAACTTGGAATTCCGGTGACCGAAGGTGACAGCGCTGTCTTCCCCCAGTAACCACAGGCGCTGTTCCACGATGGTACGCTCCAAAGGCGCTTCTTTCCAGAATTCCGGAAGGAGGTCTTCCAGCTGTTTGCGGTACAGCACTCCCCCAAAAATGTTCTTGGCCCCCGGGAACTCTCCCCGCTCGATCAAGGCTACCTTCAGGCCGCCTTTCGCCATGGTATACGCGGCGGCAGTACCGGCAGGACCGGCACCTACCACGATTGCGTCAAATCGTTCATCTGCCACGCTCTCATCCCCAATCTTTGACCGACATGGACCCGTTTTACCTTCATAAACCAGGCGAACTCACACCGTTTGTGGTGTAGACGCCGCACCTTGGCTCAAAACCCCTACCCCGGCTTTTCGTTTGCGCAGGGTTTCCGTAATGGCGGGAACTATGTGAAATAAATCACCAACAATACCATAGTTTGCAATCTTAAAAATCGGCGCTTGAGGATCCTTGTTGATCGCAACAATATAGGTGGAATTCTGCATGCCGACTACGTGTTGAACCGCTCCGGAAATCCCTATGGCAAAATACAACTTCGGTCGGACGGTGGTCCCGGTCTGTCCCACTTGATGATCGTGACTGATCCATCCCAAATCCACAGCAGCCCGGGAGGCGCCGACCACTCCACCGAGCTCGGCGGCCAGCTCCTCAAGAAGGCGAAATCCCGCCGGCCCACCGAGTCCCCGGCCTCCTGCAACAATAACGTCTGCGTCCTCGAGGTTGACTTTTCCGGTCGCCTCGAGAAACTCCAACACCTCCACAGCGATGTCTTCCGGTTTGATCTGGGGCGGCACGGGAATGATCTCCCCGGTACGGGATTCATCCCGGGGCAACGCCTCGAACACCCCAGCCCGGGCCGTGGCCATCTGGGGCTTAAACTGTTTGCAGAGGATCGTCGCCAGCATCTTTTCGGAAAAAGCCGGCCGACTCGCCAAAAGCAGTCGCTCATCGTCCACTTCCAGTTGAGTGGAGTCCGCAGTCAGGCCAGTCGGGAGATGGGTGGCGATCGCACCGGCCAAATCGCGCCCGGTATAGGTCGCCCCCATGAGGACGATCTCGGGCTTATAGGTGCGAATCACGTGCAAACACACTCGGCTGTATGGCCGGGTCCGATAATTCTCCAATTCCGGTGAGTCACAGAGATACACTCGGTCCGCGCCGCGATAAATCGCCTCCTGGGCGAGATGCGAAACGTTCGAACCTATCACGAGTGCCATAACCGGCGCCTCAAGTTTCGCCGCCAGACGGCTTGCCTGCCCCAGTAGCTGCCAGGAGACCGGCTTGGCTCTCCCTCCGCGTTGCTCCACCACCACCAGGACTCCTCGGTAAGTCGACCAGTCCACATCCCCCTCCGGCTGGAGACCGATCATCGGTTTGCGCTTTTTTGGCGCTTTTTCCGCCATATCCGTCCCTCCTCAAGCCCAACCCAGTTTGTGCGGAAGATCAGTCGCATACAGGCGATCCAACAGTGCCTCCGCCACGGCGGAAGGGCTATCACCTTCCAGAAATTCTGTGTCCACCTGCTTGGGCTCGGGCACCCAGGTTTTTGAAACGATCGTCGGCGAACCTCGAAGCCCGATCTTCGAGCGGTCGAGATTCTCGAAATCGCCTGCGGTCCACACGATCGGTTGGTACCGCGCCGCCCGCAGAAGTCCTGGCAAACTGGCCCTTCGGGGGCGGTTCAACTCCGCCAGGGCGGTGATCAAGACCGGAAGCTTCGCCTTGACTCGTTCCACCCCGTCTTCAAGGTGCCGATGGACGATGATCTCTCGTTTTTCTGGATCGAATCGTTCGACTTTTTCGACATAGGTGAGTTGGTCGATATCCAGCCGGCAGGCAATCCCCGGGCCGACCTGTCCGGTATCTCCGTCGAGGGTTTGTTTCCCGCAGAAAATGGCGTCCACGGGCCCCCATTCGTCTTCGGCTTTCTGAATGGCCGAAGCCAACACATAAGAGGTTGCCAAGGTATCCGCTCCGGCAAAGGCTCGGTCGCTCACCAGAACCCCTTCGTCCGCGCCCATGGATACACACTGCCGAAGGGCTTTCTCTGCCGAAGGCGGACCCATACTGATCACGGTGACCCGAGCTCCGTGCTCATCCTTGATCCTCAGGGCTTCTTCCAGTGCGTGTAGATCAAAATAATTGACAATAGCGGGAACCCCCTGCCGCACCAACGTGTTGGTTTTGGGATCAATGCGGATCTCCCGGCTGTCGGGCACCTGCTTAATACAAACGACCAAATGGAGCAAGGCGTCTCCTCCCTTCCCGCGTGCAACCGCAGCGTCCTCCCGGAAAACGCCGCGGCCTCGCCGACTTCCACTACGATTATAAACCCTCACCCCGTCGCCCTAATAGTATACCACATGGGAATCTTATTCGGAAGGCTAAATTTTCTTGGAAGTCATGACATCTCATTGAATCTTTGGCGGCAAAAGGGTGAACGTACCGCTGTCTAAACGGGTTGTCAACTCGCGTGGCCCATGATATAGTAGCGACGAGGGTTCCCAGCCGTGAACTCCAATTTTTTCATCATATACTTGACTAGATTAGTCATCTTTTTTGGGGGTGTATCATGAATCCTTGGCACCTGTTGCTTCTTGGACTCGTCGCCGGAGGCACCATCTACTTCGGTTTGCCCGTCGGGCGTCTGAGCGGTCTCGGCGGCAAGGCACGAGCGATTCTCAGCATGCTCTCGGCAGGTATTCTCATTTATCTCATGGTGGAAATTCTGGGAGAGGCGGCCGGAGATGCAGCGGGAAGTGTGCAAGCCGCCGTCGTCGGTTCTGAAACGACTCTATCCGCCGGTCTGAAGGTCTTGCTTTTGATCGCTGGGCTGCTCATCGGACTGGTGGGCTTGGTGGCGGTCCAAGAGAAGTGGATCGAGCGGGGATTGCGGGAAAGCGGAACCCGGCTGTCCTACATCACCGCCGCCGGTATCGGACTGCACAACCTCAGCGAAGGGTTGGCCATCGGCCAGTCGTTCGCCATGGGCAAATCTGCCCTGGCCATCGGCCTGGTGATCGGGTTTGCCCTTCACAATGCCACCGAAGGGTTCGGCATTGTCGGTGCCTCCACGCGCACAGGGGAGCGGCTGTCCTGGCCCTCGATCCTCCTCTTAGGGGCCATCGGCGGCGGCCCGACCTTTATCGGGACGTTGTTGGGGAGTTTGTGGACCTCTGATTTCCTCTCCATCTTCGTTCTCGCCATGGCTGGAGGAGCCATCCTCTATGTGGTGAAAGAGCTGATGTTCGCCGTGCGGAGGGAAACCGCCCAAAGATTAATCATGGCCGCCTTGGCGATCGGTTTTGGACTGGGCTGGGGCACCGAAGTGGTGGCCGCCACTGCCCAAGGGGGAAAAAGTGGAGAGGAGCACGCCGTTCGGGAGGCGGATGGCGACATCCTGCCCGCCGCAGCGGGGAAGCCGGGGGCCATAGCCCCGGTGTCGGCCCGGGAGAGTGCGCAGCAACGGCAGATGGCCGAAGAGCTGCTGCACGAACAGGCCGCGACCCCGAAGATTCTACCCGATGGCACCAAGGAGTACGACCTTACGGCATCCGTGTTTCCCTGGGAGCTTTATCCCGGCGCCACCATCGATGCGTGGGGATATAATCAGAGGGTGCCTGGGCCTCTGATCCGTGTCAGAGTCGGAGACAAAGTCGCGATCGTGTTGAAGAACGACCTTCCTCAACCGACAACCCTGCATTTGCACGGGTTGGCCGTGCCCAATGCGATGGATGGAGTCCCACAGATGTCCACGCAGTCGGGAACTCTTGGAACCCAACCAGAAATTCCACCCGGTGGTTCTTATACCTATCGGTTTACTGTGACCGATCAAATGGTAGGAACACACCTGTACCACACCCATGTTAATGATGATTTTCAAATGGATATGGGTCTTCATGGGGTGATCATTGTCGATCCGGCCCACTCCTCCGCGAAGCCACCATACAGTGTCGAAGCATTGTACGAAATATCCAGTTTTAAGATCGGCGGAAGTGAGCAGGAAAATGCCTTCGCCCTAAACGGCAAGGCTTTTCCCGAAACCCCGATGTTAACCGTGCGCCGCGGGGACCTGGTCCTTATGCGCCTCGTGAACGCCAGTGCCGAGGAATTTCACGTGATGCACCTGCACGGGTACACCTTTGAAATTGTGGCAAGAGACGGAAATTCACTGCCGCAGCCGGAACGTGCCAACACCATCACCCTCGGTCCGGCGCAAACGGCGGATATCGCCTTCACGGCTGACAATCCCGGTCAGTGGATGTTCCACTGTCATATTCTCGACCACACCGTCAACCCCAGTGAAGCGGGGGACGGATCGGCGCACCAAATTGCCCGAATGGGGGGGCTCACGACCTTTATCAACGTCCAATAAGACAGATTCTGACACAATCCGAGTCCGGTTATCGAAATCCCTCGATTTTTCTCATTTCCCGGGTGATACCGCCCTGGTATTGACATTTGGCTGCACACCCCTCAACCCTCCGCAGTGGCGGATTACGCCGCCTTCCTCGCCTCAGAAAAGGGACTAACCATCACCGGTCAAGCTGTGGTGATCGACGGCGGGTATGTCGCCAGTGGTACGACTTGGGGACGGAGAAAGCCTCCGCCCCCGGTCGTTACTTCTTCAAACGGCGCGCGACGTCCACCAAGCGTTTAATTTGGTGCCTTGCCGCAGCCAGGGTTTTCTCGTCCAGGGAAACCTGGTCGTTCACCGTGGCGCTGGTACCATACGGATTGCCACCTGCAGCGAAGATGGAGGGATCGGTATACCCCGGTGCCACCACGATCGCCCCCCAATGGTACATGGTCGTGTACAAGGACAGGATCGTGGCCTCTTGTCCCCCGTGAGGGTTACTGGCACTGGACATCGCCGTAACCACCTTGTCGACCAACTTCCCCTGGGCCCAGAGGGGCCCCGCCGTATCAAGAAATTGTTTCATCTGGGAAGCCACGTTCCCGAAGCGGGTAGGCGTACAAAACACGAAAGCATCCGCCCACTCCAGGTCATCGAGTTCAGCCGTCGGCACATCCCGGGTCGCTTCCACGTGGGCTTTCCACGCAGGATTGGAGGCGATGGCCGATTCCGGAGCTAACTCCCGCACCCGGCGCACCCGCACCTCCGCGCCGGCCGCCTCAGCCGCCTCCTTGGCCGCAAGAGCCAGCCGATAATTCGTCCCTGTGGAACTGTAATAAATCACCGCCACCTTGACATCCGCCATGGTTTGATCCCTCCCAAACGAAGAAGTGATTCTCTATAGGGCAACCCGTTGCTAACTATACTACACAAACTATCCTTTTGCAAGGATGATGGGGTGGCATGGGATAAAGCGATCGCAAGGAATCGTTCCCGGCACCGCAAGAAATTGTCTGGAAATCCCCGGGAGCCCCTTTCATTTTGTCCTGCGTTTGCCCGTTTTCGACTTCTCTTTGCTGGCCTGACCCGAGGGTTGCGGTTTGTTCTTGACCAGTGCCCCTAAGGGGCCCTTCCCTGTGGGAGGATTTTGTTTCATATGGCGCATCACCGTTTGCAATTGTTTCTGGTTCAAATTGACCCCCATGCTCCGAGCCATGGCCAAAACCTGCTTTTCGTCCATCTGGGTGTTTTGCAACTGTCTTCGCAAATACCACACGCCCAGCGCAAAACCCGCCGCGACCCCGACAATAAAGACGCCTATGAATCCCACGTAAATCAAGGGTTCACCTCTCCATCTGAATGGAATTAAAAGGCATTTTGAATGTGGGTGATGCGGCGAACGGTGCGCCTATCCGGCGCCAATTCCACCGCCACGACATCGATTCGGTAGTCGTGGGTCAGCATTCGCCGCCGGACCGGAGAGAGGAGAAAGGCCTGGACCAAGTGGTGCAACTTGCGCTTTTTGCGATCGTCAAGGCTCTCTTCCGGAATACCCATGCGACGGGAGGTCCGGGTTCGAACTTCAACAAACACGAGAGTGGGGCCGTCGCAACAGATCAAATCGATCTCTCCGAGCGGACATCGCCAATTGCGCACAATGACCTCGTAACCGAGATTCATCAAATACCCCGCAGCGAGCTCTTCCCCGTACCGCCCCAACGACCGCCGGTCCACGAGCCCTCCCCCCTTCCTTTCCGGATGGCTTCGGTCCCGCGGCTCTCAGTGACCTTTGGTGGCAAAATACGCGTCGAACATTTTCCGCACGATGGCCGCGGAGTCCGCCCCGTGGCCTCCTCCCGGGACCACCACGGCGGCCGCCACTTCTGGATGATCATAAGGCGCATAACCGACGAACACCGAGTTGTCGTACCCCTGCTGACCGGTTTCCGCCGTCCCGGTTTTACCGGCCGCCTTGTACGGTGCCCCGATAAAGGCGCCATAGGCCGTGCCCGAAGGTACGTTGCACACTTGATACATCCCCTGCCGGACCACTTGGAGCACCTGGGGGGAGACCGGCACGGTATTCAGCACTTTCGGCTCGATCCGCTTGACAATGGAGCCGTCCGGCGCCACGATGCGATCCACGACGTGGGGCTCCATTCGTTTGCCGCCATTGGCGATGGTCGCAGTGTACTGGGCGAGTTCAATGGGCGTGAACTGCTCGTACTGCCCGATGGCCGAATAATACACCGCCGGCAGCGTTCCGTCGTCCATTAATTTGCCCTTTTCTTCGTTCGGAAGATCAATTCCCGTCAAAGCTCCGAGGCCAAATTGTTCCTGATACTGCTGAAACCGCTTCATCCAAGCGGTACGCGGCCCTTTCGCCCATTGATCCAGTTGTGTAAAAGACATACCCGGCGTCCACTTGCTGGCCATCATCCCGACCCGGTAGAAAAACGTGTCGCAAGACTCCCGGATCGCATCGATGACATTGACCGTCCCGTGAGCCGCCCAGTCCCGGATCGTCCATTGATTGATCCGAATGTAACCGGGATCGTAAGTGGTCCAAGATGGTACGATGACCCCGTCCTGCAGGGCGGCAATGGCCGTGATCAGTTTCCCTACTGAACCCGGGACTTGCGGATCCTGAATCGCACGGTTCATCTCCGCCGGTGCGAACTGGGTCCAGTGGGCCTGACTGATCCCGTTCACAAACCAATTGGGGTCGTAGTACGGATAACTGGCCATGGCGATGACCTGGCCGGTGTTCACGTCGAGCAGGACAGCCGCGGCATTTTTCACGCCCTGGGAGCGCAATTTCTGCACTTGATCCGCAAGCGCCTGCTGGGTCGCCTGCTGGACCCGGGCGTCGATGGTGAGCACCACATCGTCCCCGGGGACCGGGGAGACCGCTTCAATCCCCGCCGTCGGCTGGTTGGCCGCGTTGACCATAAACCGGAACGCCCCATCGGTGCCGCGAAGATATTTTTCATAAGACAGTTCCACACCTTGGCGGCCCACCTTCTCATCCCGACGGTAGCCCCGGGCCAGATAGCTGTCCAATTGCTCGGGCCCAATGGAGTTCAGATAGCCGATCACGTGGCAGGCCAACGTTCCGGCTTTGTAGTCCCGCTCGGGAGTTGCCACCACCTGAACGCCGTTCAGCTCCCCCATATGCTCAGCCACGTACGACCGCTGTTGGTCCGTAAGCCCGAGTTTGATGGGCCGCCAGATCGGTCCCAGGGAGGCGTCGTTCATCTTCTGTAAAATGGCATCCGGGGTCATCTGAAGCACTGGGGCCAGTTGATTGGCGATTCGTTTCTCCACGTTTTCATCAGAGGTGAGATCGGCCCAATACAAACCGTAGGAGGCTTTGTTGCTCACCAAGAGTTGACCGTTGCGGTCGTAAATCTTCCCCCTGGGGGCGGGCCGGGTGAGGATTTCAAACCGGTTCCGATCGGCCAACTGTTTATAAGACGCGCTCTCCACCAACTGGAGCTGCACCAGCCGATTCGCCAACACCCCGAGGAGAATGACGACCACACTCATCAACAACAGCAGACGCCGCCGACGTACCATTGCGTTTTCCGAGTTGGACACGCCGCCAGCCTCCTTCAATCTCGCGCTGACCCTATTCTACTTCTCCCGGGCTTCATCCACCAACCCACCCGGGACCGGCAAAAGCGCAGAAATCGTTGCCCCGCCCGGGCAGGGCTCTTTCCAGCGGGCCACGGGACCGAAGCTTCGCCGATGAATGGGGCACGGGCCGAGCTTCTGCAGGGCCTCCAAATGGGCCGCCGTGGGATAACCTTTGTGCCGCTCAAACCCATAACCGGGGTACCGCTCGGCGTATTCCACCATCAACCGGTCCCTGGTCACCTTGGCCACAATGGAAGCCGCCGCTATACTGGGCGACTGCGCATCCCCCCGGACCACCGCCAAAGATGGAGCCGGCATATCGGGAACGGGCCGGCCGTCCACCAACACTGCCTCGCATCGCTTCCCGAGGGTCGCCACCGCCCGGCGCATGGCCAGCCTCGCAGCCTGAAGAATATTCAGCCGATCGATCAGATCCGCGTCCACCACCGCCACTTCCAAGGCCAGGGCATCCCGGCGCAGGCGCTCGAACTGCTCTTCCCTCTGCCCGGCGGTCAGTCGCTTTGAATCCCCCAGCCCGGCGACATCAAAATCTTTGGGGAGCACCACCGCCGCCGCCACCACCGGACCCGCCAGGGGTCCCACCCCGGCCTCGTCCACCCCCGCGACCAGGGAGTAGCCCTCGTTCCACAACTTCCGCTCCCATTCCCACCCAAGCGCGGGCAGGCGGGTGGGGACGCCCCCCGAGTTCCCGGGGCTCATCCGTTGTCCACCCCTTCAGCCGATGCCTCATCGGGAGGCGCTTCGAGGCTGATTCTTCCCAAACGCCCGGTTCGAAACTCCCGACAAACCAGTTCGGCCGCGGCCGCCACGTTCACCCGGCCCCCCGCCATCAGAAGCCCCCGACCTTTCCCCACCTGTTCCAGCCAGTCCTCGGGCTCCCCGGCCAGGTCGCCGTAACGACCGGCCAAAGCTCGGGGGTAAGTCAACTGCAACCGCTTCAATAGAAACAGAGCCACTTCTTCCAACGGGAGGATCTCCTCCTTGATGGCCCCGGTGGCGGCCAAAAGCAGACCCGTCTCAGGGTCCTCGAACTTGGGCCACAGAATTCCCGGCGTATCCAGGAGTTCAAATCCCTCCGATGTCCGGATCCACTGCTGAGCCCGGGTGACACCTGGCAAATCCCCGGTTTTTGCCGCAGACCGCCCGGCCAGGCGGTTGATCAGCGAAGATTTTCCCACATTGGGGATGCCCACAATCAGCACCCGCACCCCGCGGTTCCGCACCCCCCGCTTTTTCCATCGTCCCACAGAAGGGGCTGCCAGCTCCCGCACCGCGCCGCCAATCCCCCTCAACCCCCGGCCGCTGCGAGCATCCACCGCCACGGCCCGCCCCCCTTGTCGGGCGAAAAACCCGATCCAGCGCCGGGACACATCCGGGTCTGCCAAATCCACCCGGGTCATCACGACTAACCGCGGTTTATCGCCGATCAATTCGCCGAGTACCGGATTTCGACTGGCAGAAGGAATGCGGGCGTCCACCAGCTCCAAAACCACATCTACCCATCGAATGGCTGTGGCCACTTCCCGCCGGGCTTTGGCCATGTGACCCGGATACCACTGGATCGTCACCCATCTCCCCCCTGCCGTCCAAACCTCATGACACCTCGGTCATGGTCAGTACCTGCCCGAATCAAAGTTAACCTTCGGATCATCGGAAGGGCTGAATCCGAAACTGGGAAAAGGGCCAAAAGATCACATCGGCCCGGCCGATCACGTTGGCATCCGGAACCATGCCCACCGTTGGATCCCGGCTGTCCTTGCTGTGATTCCGATTATCCCCCATCACAAAAAGGTGACCCGGGGGCACCACCACCGGCCCGTAGGGGGCCCGGGGCGGAGCCGCAATATACGGTTCCGATAAAGGTTGACCGTTGCGATAAACAACCCCATCCCGGATTTCAATGCGATCCCCGGGTAGGCCAATGACCCGTTTCACGAAATCTTGACTTGGATCCCCCGGATACCGGAAAATCACCACATCTCCGTATTGGGGTGGGTGAAAGTCGTATACGAGCTTGTCCACAATGAGCCGTTCCTCGTTATGTAGCGTCGGTTCCATGGACTCGCCGTCAACGACGAAAATTTCAAAGACAAACAGCCGAATCAAGTACGCCAGCAGGAGGGCAACGGCGATCGCGACCGCCCACTCCCACAATTCCCGCCAGGATGAGGTGCCGCGCGTCTTTCCCTCGGGTGCCTCCCCGGCGGGCCGCTGCTCTCGCTCCATCGACAATGAGTAGCCCCTCCTTGATCGGTCTCCTCCACCACCCGTGGGCATGATGCCGGAGAGGGACCTGTTTTCGACAACAAGTCCCTCTCCCAGTTCAGCGAATTTCCTTGATACGCGCGGCTTTCCCTGTCAGCTCGCGCAAGTAGTACAGTTTTGCGCGGCGGACCCGGCCTCGACGGACCAGCTCGATCTTATCGATCACAGGAGAATGCAGCGGAAACGTCCGCTCGACCCCAACGCCGTAAGACACCTTGCGGACCGTGAACGTCTCGCTGATCCCACCGCCCCGGCGCTTAATCACCACACCTTCAAAAACCTGAATCCGTTCGCGGTTTCCTTCCCGCACCTTGACATGAACCCGGAGGGTATCTCCGGGACGAAAGGCGGGGATATCTTTTCTCATGCCTTCCTCCGCCAATTGACGAATGACCGGATGCATCGGCCAACCTCCTTCCACCAGGCGTTCATACCGGCCTCTCCGAGCCGCAGAGGACCGCCTTGATCGCCAACGCTCATTATATCTTACTGTCGGCAAAATGGTCCAATCAATTTTCCCCCTCGGGGTCGGCCGGGGGCGCACCGCCTTCCGCGATTTGTTGCGGCAGAGGCAAGTTTTCCTCCCGGGCGATGGCCTCCACCTCTTTGCGCTCTTCCTGGGTGAGGGCCGACCAGTTCACCAGATCCGGCCGCCTCAAGAGAGTCCTCCGGATCGCCTCCCGGCGCCTCCACCGGGCGATCTCTCCGTGATGACCGGAGAGAAGCACTTCGGGCACCGATAGACCCCGATAGACCGGAGGGCGGGTGTATTGGGGATACTCCAGCCACCCGTCAGAGAAACTCTCCCTTCGCGCCGATTCCTCGTTCCCGAGCACACCCGGAAGCAACCGTGCCACGGCGTCAATGATGGCCATTGCGGGGATCTCCCCCCCGGTCAGGATGTAATCGCCGAGGGAAATCTCATCATTCACCACCAGGGTTCGGACCCTTTCATCGAATCCCTCATAATGGCCACAGATCAACACGAGATGATCCAACCCGGCCAACTCTTCAACGATGTCCTGGGTCAGCCGCCTGCCCTGGGGACTAAGCAGCACCACACGCCGGCGGACCCCGGGTGTCTTTGCCACGACGTCCTCCACGGCCCGGACGATGGGATCGGGCGCCAACACCATTCCCGTACCCCCACCATAGGGGTAGTCGTCCACCATCCGATGCTTATTCGTGGAAAAATCTCTAAAGTTCACCAGGCGTACTGAAAGCCGTTTTGCTTGGAGGGCCCGGCCGAGGATACTGGTGCGAAGGATCCCATCGAACATCTCCGGAAACAAGGTCAGCACATCGATGATCACAATTCCTCCAACCCTTCGGGGAGCGAAACCACCATGAGCCTGTCCTCCACGGAAACCCGCTTCACCACAGACGGGACGGCGGGAACCAGGAGATCTTTCGCCCCCGGCCGCCGCACCACATACACATCGTTCGCTCCGGGTTGAAGAACCTCGGACAACTCACCCAACCATCGGCCGTGCTCGTCCACCACCCGGCAGCCCACCAACTGATGAATGTAGTACTGGCCTTCCGGAAGAGGCATCAGTGCCGATTCCGGCACTTTCAACTCCCGGCCCTTCCACGGCTCCACCGCCTGGATGGAATGAAATCCGGCAAACTGGACGATGTACACGTTCTTGTGTTTGCGAGCCTTCTCCACCCGGAGTTCCCGGGCGGGACCCGTCCCCCCGTCCAGCCACAAGACCGACCCCTGCCGGAACCGGACTTCGGGAAAATCGGTGCGCGGGAAGACGCGAACTTCTCCTCGCAAACCGTGCGTTCCCACCACCACGCCGACCGTGTACATGGGCTCTTCCGGCGTCATCGCGATCCCCCTTCGGAAGATATCCCCGGGACCCGGAACTGCCGTTCAACAAAGGGAATTACTTGCCTTTTCGCCCGGCCCGTCGCTCGTGAAATTCCCTCATCACTCCCGCTTTGCGAAGCAAACTCCTTGCGGTATCCGAAGGCTGAGCCCCGGTCTCTAACCAATGCAACGCCCGCTCGGTATTGATCTGGATAGCAGCTGGTTCAGCTAATGGATCATAGGTGCCAATTTCTTCAATAAACCGCCCATCCCGGGGCGACCGGGAATCTGCCACCACCACGCGATAAAATGGACGTTTCTTCGCACCCATCCGCTTCAAACGAATCTTAACCACCGAACCTTTGTCCCCCTTTGTACTCAGATATTCGGATTACCGGCTCCAACCAGGATGGCCGGCGCACCCAACCAGCAGGGCTCCCGCCTAAAAGGGCCGAAATCCTTTGCGTCGAGCCATTTTCTTCCCCATGCTGGAAAACTGCTTCATCATCTTCCGCATCTCTTTGAACTGTTTCAGGAGGCGGCCAACATCCTCCACCCGGGTACCGCTTCCCGAAGCGATCCTCCGCCGCCGGCTGGCGTCGATCAACTCCGGCCGACGCCGCTCTTCGGGAGTCATCGACAGAATGATGGCCTCCACCCGGCCTAGCTGCCTCTCGTCCACCTGGAGATTGCCCAAGCCCTTGATCTTGTTCATGCCCGGCAGCATCCCCAGCAGCTGATCCAGAGGACCGAGTTTGCGGACCTGGCGGAGTTGATCGAGAAAATCTTCGAGGCTGAACTCCCCGGCCCGCAGCTGCCGCTCCAACTGCTTGGCTTTCTCCGCATCCACCGTCTGCTGGGCTTTTTCGATCAAGGTCAGGACGTCGCCCATGCCCAAGATCCGGGAGGCCATCCGGTCCGGGTAAAAGGGTTCCAGGGCATCGAGCTTTTCCCCAACCCCGGCAAATTTAATCGGACAGCCAGCCACCGACAGGATGGAGAGGGCCGCGCCCCCCTTGGTATCGCCGTCCAGCTTCGTAAAAATCGCTCCGGTCAACCCCAGCCGCCCGTGGAAAGCTTCCGCGACCTCCACCGCCGACTGGCCGGTCATCGCGTCGACCACGAGAAGGATCTCGCCGGGCGCAACGGCCGCTTTCATCCTCTCCAATTCTTCCATCAACGCGTCATCCACGTGCAGCCGACCGGCGGTGTCCACCAAAACCACGTCGCATCCTTCTTGAGAAGCCCGCTCCAGGGAAGCTTTGGCAATCTCCACGGGGTCGGCATCCCCGCCCAGAGAGAACACCGGAACTTTAAGCCCTTCACCCAGGGTTTGCAGTTGGCGAACGGCGGCCGGTCGATAGACATCCGCAGCAACCAGCAGGGGCCGTCGGCCCTGCTTGCGCACCCACTGAGCCAGTTTCCCGGCCGTTGTCGTTTTCCCGGCCCCCTGCAGACCCACCAACATCACCACCGCCGGCCGGCCGGACAGGTTGAGGGTGGATGGTTTGCCACCCAAAAGAGAAGTCAACTCGTCGTGGACGATCTTGATCACCTGTTGGGCAGGAGTGAGGCTTTTCATGACCTCTTGCCCCACCGCACGCTCCCGGACCCTGGCGACAAAATCCCGGACCACGGTAAAATTCACGTCGGCGGCCAACAGGGCCCGGCGTACTTCTTTCATCGCCTCGTCCACGTCCGCCTCGCTGAGTTTCCCTTTTGACTTCAAACGGGCAAAGGCCTCTTGGAGGCGACCCGCCAACCCTTCAAACATCCCCGTCCCCCCCTCCTGTCCCGTTGCCGTCCTCACAAAGTTCCCCGACCAATTCAAGCAAGCGCCGCTGTTGATCATCGTCCACCGGAAGCCCGGCGATCACCTCGGCAAGCTGCCTTTTGACCGCCCGCCGGCGCATGTGGCGACTCACAAGGCCCAGTACCGCCTCGTACTGTTCCAACTGGTCCACCGCCCGCCTCAGGTGATCATGAACTGCCTGACGGCTGACCCCGAACTGAATGGCAATCTCACCTAGGGAGAGGTCTTCCAAATAATGCAACTCGACAAAGCTTCGCTGTTTCTCCGTCAGGAGTGCGCCATAATGATCGTACAGCAGATTCACCCGCGTGGTTTTGTCCAACACCGGCGCCACCGCCTTGTCAAGCCAATCGGCTTTACACCGGAATGTTACCGGATCGCAGGGCCATTGTCAAGGGTTCTCCCGGCCCTCGGCCCCGTCCGTTCCGAGAAGGGCGTCCACAAAGGTTTCCGGATCAAAGGGCTCTAAATCCTCGATTCCTTCCCCGACCCCGACGAATTTCACGGGGATGCCGAGACGCCGGCGAATCGTTAACACCATTCCGCCTTTCGCCGTCCCGTCTAATTTTGTCAAAACCACCCCCGTCACCCCGGCGGAGCGAGAGAACAGTTCGGCTTGGGTGAGGGCGTTCTGCCCCGTGGTGGCATCGATGACTAACAGCACCTCGTGAGGAGCTCCATCGACCTCCCTGGCCGCCACCCGGCGGATTTTCTCCAGTTCGGCCATCAAATTCGTTTTGTTGTGCAAACGCCCCGCCGTGTCGCACAACACCACGTCCACCCCTCGGGACCGCCCGGCCTGGATGGCGTCAAACACCACCGCCGCAGGGTCGCTCCCCTCCTGCTGGCGAATCACATCCACCTGGGCCCGGGATCCCCATACCTGCAGTTGCTCAATAGCCCCCGCCCGGAAAGTGTCTCCGGCAGCCAGGAGTACCTTACGGCCTTCGCCCTTGAGCCGATGAGCGAGTTTGCCAAGGGTGGTGGTTTTCCCGGCGCCGTTTACCCCGACAACCAGCACGACGGATAGAGATCCGGGATGAATCTGTAAAGGCGCAGAATCCCGACCCAAAACTTCAAGAAGAAGTTCCCGCAACAGCGGGCGCAGTTCCCACGCTTCTCGGACGCCGCGTTCCCGGGCCTGGTTGCGGAGATCCTCCACCCACTCCACCGCTTGATCCACCCCGACATCGCCAAGAATCAGCAACTCCTCCAGTTCGTCAAACAGCGCATCATCCAACCGCCGCCGACCGGTCACCAGGGAACTCATCCGGCCGAAAACAGCCTCCCTGGTTTTTTGAAGTCCTTGGCGAAAACGATCGAACAAACCCAAATTGTCTCCTCCTTTCTCAACTGGTTCCCGCGGGCCCGCACGGCAACGGGTCGTCGCCATGCGCAAAGATCCGTCAAGAGGCCGTCTGCTCCTCGGGTTCCGGATCCACCATTCGCACCGCCACTAATTTTGACACCCCGGCCTCCTCCATGGCGACCCCATACAGGGCGTCCGCCTGCTCCATCGTACCTTTGCGGTGCGTGATCACCACAAACTGTGTCTCATGGGAGAATTCCCGAAGGTATTTGGCAAACCGGTGGACATTGGCTTCGTCCAACGCGGCGTCCACCTCGTCCAACACGCAGACGGGAACCGGATTCACCCGAAGAATCGCGAACAACAGGGCGATGGCCGTCAGTGCCCGCTCCCCTCCGCTGAGCAGGGAGAGGGTTTGAAGTTTTTTCCCCGGCGGCTGCGCCGCGATTTCCACCCCCGTCCCCAGGGGATCTGCGGGATCGGTCAACTCCAGTTGCGCCCGTCCTCCCCCGAAGAGGCGGACAAATACCTCCTGAAACTGCGCGCCGACTTCCTTGACAGTGGCCAAAAACCGGCTGGACATCTCGTCGTCCATTTCGCGAATCAGGTCGTTGAGACGGGCAGAGGCAGCAAGGAGATCATCTCGTTGGGCGCTCAAAAAATCGAGCCGTTCCCGCAATCGGCCATACTCCTCCACCGCTCCGGACCGCACCGGTTCAAGACTTTGCATCGACCGGCGCAACTCCTCCAACCGCCGGGAGAGCGGGCCGGGATCCTCCACATCTCCGAACCGTTCTTTTGCCCGTTCGAACCCCATGTGGAAGTTCTCCGCCAAATCGTCTAAGGCATGCCGCAGTTCGACCTGGAGTCGTTCCCGGCGAACCGTCCACGCGTGAAGATCCTGTTCCAGACGGTGAAGGCCCTGCCGCCTGGCCGCCACCGCGGCCTCCGCCCGCTTGACCGCCTCCGCCTCCCGCAACCTCGCTTCCTTAGCGTCTTGCAGTTCCCGAAGCCGCTCCGCCGCCAAAGACTGTCCTTCTTCCAGTTGCTCCGAGATCGTTATCAGACGGCTTCGGGTTTCGTCCCGGCGTTTTTCAAGTTCGCCGATCTCTTTTTCGAGAGCGGCAATCTGGCGCTGTAACTCCCGAAGTTCGGAAACTTTGGCCTCACGCTGGTGAACGGCGTAGGCCCGCCTCTCCCTCAAGGAGGCCAATTGGACTTTCAGCTCGGTGATGATTGCCCGGCGTTCCTCCAATTGGCCCTCCATCGCCCGGCGCTCGACCTCGAGGGCGCTGATCTTCTCTTGAACCAAGGCGGCTTGACGCTCGGCTTGAACCGTTCGCTCCCGGGCCTGCTCCATGTACCGCGTTTGCTCATCCACTTCCTGGCTCAGGCGATCCATCTCGAATCGATCCCACTCTAACCGCTCAATCAAGCTTTTCAACCGGGCCCCGAGATCATCTTGAATTCCCTGGAGTCGGTTCCCCTCCTTGCGCGCCTCGTGCAGCGCTCGTTCATTTTCTGCGGCCGCCCGCCCGAGAACAGCCTCTTCCTCCCGAAGAGTCCGTAGAGTCTCCTCTCCCTTGTCGACGCGTTTTCTCTGCTCGTCCACCTGCTGGGCCATCAATTCCACCTGGCGGCGCCGGGAAAGCAAACTTCCGCTCCCCTTTATCGGCGCTCCCCCGCTCATCGTGCCTCCCGGGTGGACCACATCCCCTTCTAACGTCACCACCCTGTACCGGCGGCGGACCCGGCGGGCCATTTCCACCGCCCCTCGCAAATCCTTCGCCACGGCGACCTGTCCTAGCAGATACGACACCAGCGACTGGAAGGCAGGTTCCGCCTTGACAAGATCGGCCGCCACTCCGACCCAGCCGGGCGCCCCGGACAGGGTCTGCCGGTCGGCCTCCGACATCGTCCGAGGTCGAATCACCGATAGGGGAATACAGGTGATCCGCCCTTCCTTCGCCCGTTTCAGGTACTCGATCGCCTGGCGACCCGCATCCTCATCCCGAACCACCACGTACTGCAATGCCGGCCCCAAGGCAGCTTCCACGGCAGAGTCCAGACCGTCCGGCACTCGGATCACCTCGGCCACCGCCCCGAGAACGCCGGAAAGCTTTCCGGCCTTGGCGGCGGTGAGCACAGTTTTGACTCCCCGTCCGTACCCTCCATATGACTCTTCGAGGTCCTTCATAACCTCCCATTTTGATACCAGGGCCGCCAACTGCTCCCGATCCCGACGCCATCCATTTTCTGCCTGGTCCATTCGCCCCCGCAGTTGCCTCTCCTGGGCGACCCGATCCCTGTCGGCTTCCTCCAGGCTTTTCACCCGGTTTTCCACGGTCTCCTTTTGCCGCTGCACCTCTTCGAGTTTCGCCTTGAGATCTTGCGCCTCCCGACTCCGCTCCGCCGACTCCTCCATCAGGCGGTCCCGGCGCCGGGCGGCCACCTCGAGGGCCTCGCGTCGATGCCGTTCTTCGTTCCGGGCCGCCGCCGCCTGGTTGAGCCGTTCGATCAGCTCAGCTTTGCACTCTTCCAAGCGAATCTCCAGTCCTGTCCCGGCCGCGTCCCCGTAACCCCCTTCTGCTTCTTCCAGTCTCCTCCGCCTTTCCTCCAGCTCTGCCTCCGCCGACCGGACCTCCGCCTCCAGTCTCTGAAGCTCCCCTTGAGCCGTTTCCCTCCGGGAAATCAGGTCTTGAAGGCGATTTTTCGCCTCAGTCCAAGTCTGATCAAGATGAGTGACCCGCTCTTCCAAAAGCCGGCGCTGCCCCTCTTCCCGTTCCCTCTCTGCCTGCCACGAGGCCCATGAGCTCTGGATCTCCTCCAATTCCCGGTCCTGGCGCACCAGCTCCAGGCGCCGCTGCTCCAGATGGGCCTCGGCGTCCGCCAGGGCCGCCGCCTCCTGAGCCGCCGCTTGTTCCGCTTTGACCGCTTCATCCTGGGCCCGTTGATACTCCATGTGGGTTTGTTCAATGCGGTGCACCGCCAAGCGCCCGGCGATGGTGGCCGCTTCTTCCTGAAGGGCCCGATACTGCCGTTCCCGTTCGGCCTCCGCGGCGAGGGGGGTCGCCTGTTCCGTCAGTTCGTGGATGACATCTTCCACGCGCATCATATTGGCTTTGGTGTCTTCTAATTTCTTCAGCGCCTCGCGCTTTCTGGCTTTAAATTTTACAATGCCGGCGGCATCCTCAAAAATTCCCCGGCGATCCTCCGGACGATTGGAGAGAACCTCGTCAATGCGGCCTTGACCGATCATCGAATAGGCTTCTTTGCCAAGGCCAGTATCCAAAAACAGATCGATGACATCTTTCAGCCGGCAGGTTTGACGGTTCAGCCGATATTCACTTTCCCCTGACCGGTACAGGCGGCGGGTCACGGTAATCTCCCGGTAATCCAGGGGTAATCGCCCATCCTCGTTGTCGAGGGTCAAGGACACTTCACAATAATTGATCGGTTTTCGCCCGTCGCTCCCGGCAAAAATCACATCCTCCATCCGGGCGCCGCGCAGGCTCTTGGCCGACTGCTCCCCTAGAACCCATCGCAGTGCTTCGGCGATGTTGCTTTTGCCGCTGCCATTGGGCCCGACAACCGCCGTGATCCCCGGGGGCAGTTCGATCTCCGTCCGATCTGCGAAAGATTTAAACCCCGAGATCTCCAACCGTTTAATGTGCATGCGCGTCGACCCCGTTCCATCGTTCCATGATTCGGTAGTGTCATTGTAGCATACATGGGACCCGCATCGAGATCGGATACTAGTTCCGACGAGTTTGTGATGGGGGGAATCTTCCTCGGGGCAAGGGGGTCTAAACGAGCACCTTCCATGAGGCGTACGTAATGGAGAAAGGGGGCGTCCGCTGTGCGAAACAACGGTAAGAACAGGGGAAAATCCTGGTTGTGGTGGTTCGGATTCTTGCTCTTTAGTTGTGTCCTGGTTCAACCGAATGCTGACGCCACCCGCCCGGACAGCACCCACGTCGAGATCGGGGATGCCGGGTCCGGCGAAATCCTCGGCCACGCCCCGTGGAACGCGGAGGTTGCCGAGTTGGTCAGCCGAATCGCCCACTCCTGTCACAAGATCGATCCGGCGGCCCAGATTCGCTTCCCGCCTGGATACATTGTCCGAATCGTCTTCGATGGAGCGGTTGAAACAGGCATGCCACACCCGGTCAGAGAATTGTGGATCGTCGTGCCGAGGGCGGAACCGGGATCCGGCCGGGTGATCGCCTTCGACCCGGATCATCGAATGACCGTTTACCGGCCGGAGTCTTCTCTAGAGCCACTTCGCCGGTGGATCCACCGCCACACGGGGCGGAGCGGGGAGCCGGTTCACCGGTCGGGATCCCCGCCCTGGACCGGGGCTCGCCGATAAGCCGAGGACAAAAAACGTTCGTGAAGGGCATACTCGGCCATCCCCAAGACGATGACCGCAGGAATTGCCCGCCAGATCGGAGTTCGTCCGCCGGCGCGGATCGCTCGATACATGAAAGGAAAGCCCATGAAAAGACTCGGGGCATTGCCGAACCGGGTTAGGAGTATGCGGTCCGCCGCCACTCCGATCACCGAGAGCAACAATCCCACGGCCACGGGCCGCGCCGTCCCCCAAAACCGCAGCACAGCCGGAAAAAGAAACATTTTTAAGAGACCGTTCATCCGCCCACCTCCTGTCGCCGACACCCATAGTGTGAGACGGCAGCAGTTCTCCCATACTGGCGGGCGGGGCAACCGGGGGCTCTCCGGCCCGGGTGAGGATTAAGACGGAAGGACGGTCAATTTCATGAGCGCCTCCCGGGCAGCGTGCTGTTCGGCTTCTTTCTTGGAGCGTCCAGACCCCTCCCCGTAGGCTTGTCCACCGATCCACACCTGCGCCACAAACTCCCGGTGATGGGCAGGGCCCCGTTCATCCGTGATCCGGTACGTCAGTGGCCCCAAACCCACTTTTTGCACGTGCTCCTGTAGCATCGTTTTGTAATCATCCAGAATCGGGGCCTGCTCACGCTGCAAGGCCGGGAACATCATGCGCAGCAAAAACTCCCGGGCCGCCTCCAACCCTTGGTCGAGGAAAATCGCCCCGATCAGCGCCTCGTAGACGTCTGCCAATAGAGACGGTCTGCGCCGCCCCCCGGACATCTCCTCCCCCCGGCCGAGGCGGATATATTGATCCAGCCCCAGGGCCGTCGCAAACCGCACCAGGGAGGGCTCACAGACGATGGCGGCCCGCATCCGTGTCAGTTCTCCTTCCGGAAACCGAGGGTAAGCCCGGAAAAGAAACTCGCTGACCAGCAGTTCCAAAACGGCGTCCCCGAGAAACTCCAATCGCTCGTTGTCTTCCACATCGCCCCGGTGTTCGTTTCGGTAACTGGAGTGCGTGAACGCTTGACGGAGGAGTGATGCGTTGCGGAAAGTGATCCCGAGGCGCGCCTCCAACTCATCCCATTTTGTCGCCACAGTATCCCACCTGTTCCGAGCAAAGCTAGGCCTCCGGCATCCTCCGCACCACAATGCAGGCGTTGTGGCCGCCGAAACCGAATGAATTGGAGAGAACCACATTCACCTTGGCCTCCCGATAGACATTCGGGACATAATCCAGATCGCACTCAGGATCAGGGGTCTCATAGTTGATCGTCGGCGGGATTTTGCCCTGCTGAAGGGTCAACAAGGAGGCAATGGCTTCCACCGCCCCGGCCGCTCCCAACATGTGGCCAACCATCGATTTGATCGAGCTGACAGCGACCCGATAGGCATGATCACCGAACACCCGCTTAATGGCGATGGTCTCGAATTTGTCGTTCAAATCAGTACCCGTACCGTGGGCATTGATATAATCGACATCCTCGGGCTGAAGCCCCGCATCTTTCAGAGCGGCGGCCATGGCCCGGGCGGCACCGTCTCCTTCCGGAGCCGGTTGCGTCACATGGAAGGCATCCCCGCTCATCCCATAGCCGACTATTTCACCATAAATCCTGGCTCCCCGCTTTTGGGCATGCTCCAAGGCCTCCAGAATGAGGATCCCCGCGCCCTCACTCATGACGAAGCCATCCCGGTGCAATTCAAAAGGACGGACTGCCTTTTCGGGCTCATCGTTCCGGGTCGACATGGCCTTGGCGGACGAGAATCCCGCCAGGGCCATGGGATGGATGGTCGCCTCCGTGCCGCCGGCGATCATCACGTCCGCCGCCCCATACTGGATCATTCGGGTCGCATCCCCCACCGCGTGAGTGCCTGTGGCACAGGCGGAAATCGGGGCGCTGTTGGGCCCCTTCGCCCCAAACTGGATCGAGACCTGCCCGGACGCCATGTCGGCGATCATCATCGGAATCAGAAAAGGACTGACCCGACGAGGGCCCTTTTCCAATAGAATCTGATGCTGTTCCATTAATGTGTGCAATCCGCCGATTCCGGATCCTATGTACACGCCCACTCGTTCCGGATCCGTATCGGCCATGGACAATCCCGCGTCCTCGAGAGCCATCTTCGCGGCCGCCACAGCAAACTGGGCAAACCGGTCCATCCGCCGCGCTTCTTTTCGATCCATAAAGGCCTCCGGATCGAAGTTCTCCACCATTCCCGCAATCTGGGTCGGGAATTCGGAAACGTCAAACCGGTCAATTCGCCGAATGCCCGAACGCCCCGCAAGAAGATGAGACCAAAACTCGGAAACGGAATTGCCGATAGGCGTCAATACTCCGACGCCTGTCACCACCACCCGACGCTTCACGGCCTTCCCCCCCGGCACGTAACATAAAAGTCCCGCAACAACGTACGGGACTCTCTATTGTTTTACCCTTGATGCGAATCAATATACCGGACCACTTCAGCCACAGTCGAAATCTTTTCCGCATCTTCATCGGAAATCTCCATGCCGAATTCGTCTTCCAACTCCATGACCAATTCCACAATGTCCAGGGAATCGGCACCCAGGTCGTCTTTAAACGACGCTTCCATCGTCACTTTGTCTTCATCGACGCCCAGGCGGTCCACGATAATCCGCTTGACGCGGTCGAACGTATCAGACATTTCGTCACCTCCCTTCACAGAGTATACTACATGGCCATGCCACCGTCGACGTGAAGTACATGCCCCGTAATATACCCCGCCGCCTCAGAACTGAGGAAAGTCACTGCTTCAGCCACCTCCTCGGGACGCCCCAGGCGCCCCAGAGGGATCTGGTCGTGAAGGGCCTGCACCGCTTCTTCTGTCATGGCCGCCGTCATATCCGTCTCAATCAACCCTGGCGCCACGGCGTTAACGGTTATCCCCCGGGAAGCGAATTCCCGGGCAGCCGTTTTGGTCAGTCCAATCAATCCAGCCTTGGCCGCCGAATAGTTGGCCTGGCCGGGGTTACCCATCACACCGGCCACCGACGTGATGTTGACAATCCTCCCGTAGCGCTGCTTCATCATGGGCCGGGCTGCGGCGCGAATACAGTGAAAAGCGCCCTTGAGATTGGTGTTCATCACCGCATCCCAATCGTCGTCCTTCATGCGCAGGATCAACATGTCCCGGGTAATCCCGGCGTTGTTCACGAGAATGTCCAGACGCCCAAAAGCCTGAAGAACCTCCCGCACCAATCCGTCAGCCTGGACCGGGTCCGAAACGTCTCCGCCAAAAGCCCGGGCCCGTCCCCCGGCTTCCTCGATCCGCCGAACCACCTCATTGGCGGCCTCTTCCCGATGGACGTAGTTTACCGCCACAGCCGTCCCCCGGGCGGCTAATGCCAAACACACGGCTCGGCCAATCCCCCGGGATCCTCCTGTGACCAGGGCAACCCTTCCTCCTTGTGGCGCATCGGTCACGATTCTTTCACCGCCTCCCAGCGATTCCACAAAGCCTCCAAACTATCCGGATCCTCCGCCGCGAGGATCTCGACCTTCCGATCCACTTTTCGAACCAACCCGGATACCACCCGACCTGGACCGACCTCCGCCACCTGGGTCACACCCATGGCGATCATCGCCCTCACTCCGTCTTCCCACAACACCGGACCCGCCACCTGGCGAACCAGCGCCTCGCGAATCTCATCCGCCTTGCGCCTCGGTTTTGCGTCGACATTGCTCACCACAGGGCAGATCGCATCCCGCAGGGGTACACGGGCCAAATCCCCGGCTAACCGCTGGGCCGCAGGCTTCATCAAAGAACTGTGAAAAGGCCCACTGACTTCCAGGGGAAGCACTCTCTTCGCCCCCCGCTCCAAAAGTCTCTTGCCGGCCTCCTGCACCGCCTCGGTCCTTCCGGAAATGACCAATTGGCCCGGGCAGTTGACATTGGCCAACTCCACCGGTCCAACCTCCCGGCTGACCTCCGCACAGACCTGGTTCACCGTCTCCCGGTCGGCCTGAAGAACCGCCGCCATCGTCCCCCCACCCGCCGGGACCGCCTCTTGCATGTATTGGCCCCGCCGGTGTACCACCCGCACCGCATCGGCAAAATCCAGCGCCCCTGCCGCCACCAGGGCGCTATACTCTCCCAGACTGTGCCCCGCCGCCACGTCAGGCCGCACACCCCGGGCCTCGAGAACCCGCCACATGGCCACACTCGCCGTCAAGATCGCCGGCTGGGTGTAAGCTGTCTGTCGCAACTTCTCCTCGGGCCCATAGAAACAAAGGTCCGATAGCGAAAAGCCCAACACCGCATCCGCTTCCTGAAACGTTTTCTTCGCTTCCTCGTATGTATCATACACCGCTTTGCCCATCCCGACCTTCTGAGCGCCCTGCCCCGGAAACACCCACGCCCACATCCTCATCCCTCCTCCCGCGCTCGGCGCGTTCCTTCGTTATCTGCACTGGCAAATGCCGTCTCCTTCAACCGCTTCTGCATGAGGTCGGTGACGTGTTCCGATACAAACTTTCGCGTCTGGCCGATCGCCACATCGAAAGCCCGGCCATTGGAGGCTCCGTGTACCTTGACCACCAACCCGCGCAAACCGAGCAAGGGCGCTCCCCCGTACTCCCGGTAATCCATCCGCCGGCGGAACTCCTTCAACCCGCGATGCATCAAAACCGCCGCCAACTTTCCCGCCCCGGATGTGGTAAACATTTCCTTTAATTGCACAAATACTCCGAGTCCCACACCCTCCAGGGTTTTCAAGAGAACGTTGCCCACGAAGCCGTCGCACACCACGACGTCGCACGCTTCAGCAAAAACGTCCCGGGCCTCGACATTGCCGATAAAATGAAACGGCGACCGGGACAACAGGGGGTAGGTTTCCTTGACGAGGCGATTTCCTTTCCCCGCCTCGGTCCCGACATTGAGCAAACCGATACTCGGGCGACGAATTCCCAACACTTTTTCCGCATAGACATTCCCCATCACAGCGTACTGAACGAGGTGGCTCGGCTCCGGGTCCATATTCGCCCCCACATCCAGTACCAATACGCCCTTTCCCCGCACCGTCGGCAAGATCGGCGCCAGGGCCGGCCGGGCGACACCCTGCAACCGGCCGACAATCAGCAAACCGGCCGTCATCAGGGCACCGGTGTTTCCCGCCGACAACATCGCGTCACAGGAGCCTTCTTTCACCAACCGGGCCGCAGTGACGATGGAAGAGCGCGCTTTGCGGCGGACCGCCCGAACCGGCTCGTCCTCCGGGGAGATTACCTCCTCGGCGTGAAGAAAGGACACGTTCTCCGGAGCGTCCGTTAAAAGCGGTCGAACCTGTTCCTCCCGTCCGACGACGACCAGTTCTAAATCCGGGTACCGGCGTGCGGCGGCTACAGTTCCCTCCACTGCCGCCGCAGGCCCCTGATCGCCGCCCATGGCATCAATGGCTATCTTCACCGCTACCGGCCACTCCTTCCCGTTCCCCGCGGGGCTGAACCACCAGAAATCGCCCTTCAAACACCCGATCTTCCCCCGAACGGGTCCATACGTCCACCTGGGCGAGATCGCGTTTTTTCTGTCTCACCACGGCTTTAGCAACCAACCGTTCCCCTAGATAAGCTGGGCGAATAAACCGCACGTCTGCCGCCGCCGTCAACGCCACCGGAGCGTCGATCACCGCCACGGCCAAGGAGTTCGCCTGGGCAAAAAGATGATGTCCCCGAGCGATACGCGTCCGGTAAAAGACGTGATCTTCTCCAACTTCAAAGATGGAAATCGCCATTCGGTTCAGTTCGAGTTCGATCAATTCGCCGATCAACTCACCGGTATCCAGGGAACGCGGTCCTTCCAGCCGTTTTCTTGCCACTGCCCGGATCCTTTCCCGGACTTCGGGAATCCCGAGGGCCATGCGGTCCAATCGGATCGTCTGCACGCTCACCCCGAACCGCGCGGCAATCTCCTCATCGGTGAGAAAAGGGTTGCCCTCCAGCAGCGCTTGCAACGCCGTCTGCCTTTCCCTTCGATTGCGAACAGCCACGGCGTTTCCCTCCCACTGACCGATCCCCCGCCGGGGACCCCGGACCACGGCATTTAGTACCAGATACTAAAAACAGTATACATGAAGAGAGGATTTTCGTGCAATGCTGAGAACAACCGGTGGTCCAGGGTCACAGGGCCTTGGCGTCGGCAAAGGGAAAGGACCATAAAACGGCCCGAGGCCGCTGATCTGCTTCCATCAACAGCCTCGGGTTTCCACGCCGACCCAAGCCCCCCGCTCCACCCGGATCGTTGGCGTTGCAGCCATTACTTCCCTTCCACCACCTGTCGCCCTTTATAATAACCGCAAGTCGGGCAAACCCGATGGGACAACTTCGGCTCACCACACTGCGGGCAAGGGATCATTCCCGGCACCAACAGTTTATAATGCGTCCGACGCAAACGTTTACGCCTTTTCGACGTTTTTCGAAACGGAACAGCCACGCTTCCACCTCCTCATCCGGAACCACCGGAGGACCCGGATATCCCCTTCCATAATTCCCCTAGTTTCTCCCAACGCGGGTCTGTCGCCCGGTCCGAGCAACCACAGGGTCCCTCGTTCAGATTGGCCCCACATTCCGGACATAGCCCGCGACACTGCGGGCGACACAACGGCCGCCAGGGCAGGGCCAGAATCAAAGCCTGCTCGACATAAGGCGCGAGGTCGACCTCATCCGATTCAATGGGGGTCATGTCATCCTCTTGATCCCACTCGCCGGCTGGCGTCGGTAGCCGCACGAAGCGCTCGTGAAAGAGTGTTTCGAGAGGTTCCCAAAACTCCGCCAAACATCGGGAACACCGGTAGGCCACGCGCGTTTTCAGGGTTCCATCCACTTGGAATACCCCAGGGGAAATCTCCCGGGCCTCGAGCTCGACCTGCACGGGTTCCACCGCCGCAACTGAGCGATCCCGACGGGCCACCTCATCCACTGAAACACGGCCGCTTACCGCCATCCCTTCGGGGCGTCCCCGAAGGTCGTGCAACATCAGCTTCATCGGGATCACCTCGTGTGCAACCGCACTGAATTATAACGATGGGGCCGGCTTTTGTCAACGGTTAGAACTTGACGGCTTAACCGAAAGCGACTGCAAGAACTTGACGGCCTCAGCCAACGTGTGGACCGGAACAATTCGCATCTTGGCGCCGATCCGCCGAGCTTCTGCCTCGGCGTCTCGCTGATTGTGGTCCTGGGGTCCAATGTCGGCGGGAACGAAAAAGACCTCCGCTCCCGCCCGTTCAGCGGCTACCACTTTGTGTTCGACCCCTCCAATTTGACCGACTCGGCCATCGACGTCGATCGTCCCGGTTCCTGCAATAATATGCCCTTTTGTCAAGTCCCCGGGCATAAGCTGATTCAGAATTTCAAGGGCGAACATCAGGCCCGCCGAAGGTCCACCGATATTCCCGGTCTGAAAATCCACCCGCACGGGCGATTCCACCTTCTGTACAGTGACCACCTGAACTCCGAGGCCCGTCTGGGGGGCATCCTGCCCTGTGCTGCCCGGCAGCTGGATCAAAGGGACCGTCAACTCCAGAGTAGCGTTGTCCCGCTTGACGGTGAGGCGGACCGTCTTTCCCGGAGAACGACTTTTTATGTCCCGCACCAATTGGTCTTGGTTTGCCACCACCCGGCCATCCACAGCGGTAATGACGTCCCCTTGGTGGAGAATACCCTGGGCTGCGGAATTGGGAAGAATCCCGCGCACTTCAACTCCCTTCTGCACCACCTGGACGGGTTTGCCGAGATACCGGAGGGCGGCGACCACCGCGCTATTTTGAGACCCCTCCATCATCTGTTTCATCAACGCTTCATAATCGGCATCATTCAAACCAAAGGTCGCCCGGTTTTTCGGCTCAATTTCGCTCCCGGTCACCAAACCGTAGGCGAGGAGATAGACATTGCTCACCGGCAGCGAGTATACGGTGGTCAGTAGCAGCTTTCCCCGCTCGTCCTTGTGGCCTCCTTGCACGGTGACAACAGGCTCCACCGGGTCGGCGGATCCCGGCATAAACAAGTAATAGGGCAGCGGGACCAAGGCGAGCACCACCAGCACCGCCAGAGCCAACACCCATCCCTTGTAGTTTTTCCACAACCTGCGGAAGACCCGCCTCATACGGTCACGCCCCCTCCGCCGTCGATCCGTCCTCCCCGCCCGCGCTGCCTATCAGCTCCCGAATCCGGGGGATCATTTGGAGAGCCGCCTCCCGCCCCCGTTCGATCATCACCTCAGCTTGGCTGAATGCCGTGGAACCGATCGCGCCCAGATCCGGTTGAATAACGACATCCGCCTCGGGAAGGCGGACGTCCACAATCTGTCGTTCCATGATGTCGATACTTTGAAGAATGACATCGAAAATATGGCGGACAGGCCCGGCTTGGCCCTTTCCCACGTCCACGGCCACCACCACATCCGCCCCCATTTCCCTGGCGGTACGCACCGGCACCCGTTCAATCACTCCTCCATCCACCAACAGGCGCCCTTCGGATACCACCGGAACAAAGATTCCGGGAATCGAAATGCTTGCGCGAACGGCCCGAAAGGCTGGGCCTTTCCGAAATACCACCCTCTTGCCCGCCTCCAGATCCGTCGCCACCACCCATAACGGCGGCGACATCTGCTCCAAAGCCATCCCCTTGGTTAGAAACCGGATCACCTCAGTGATTTTATCCCCCAAAACCAGTCCCATCTTTGGGACGGCCGGGTCCACCCACGATCGGCGCGGGAGTGAACACGCCAGCTTTCCGAGATCCCCGGGCCCGATCCCCGAGGCGTACAAAGAACCGACCAAAGCGCCCATACTGGTCCCCGCCATCAGATCGATGGGAATCCGATGCTCCTCCAGCACTTGCAATACTCCGATATGAGCGAACCCCCGGGCACTCCCCGCCCCCAGGGCCAGCCCGATCCTGGGTCTTCCCACGGTTCGGTTCTCCCTTCTCGAACGATCCCACCAAAACGGCCGATCATCCTCTTTTCATGATATGACAGGCCCGACTCCACACATACCGTCTAAGGCCGGTATTTGGCCCGGAGCGCCTCCTCTACGTGGGGCGGCACCAAGCCGGACACATCGCCGCCGTACTTCGCGATTTCTTTCACAATACTTGAACTGAGATAAGAGTAATTGGTGCTTGTCGGCATAAAAAATGTTTCCGCCCAAGGCCACAACTTACGGTTCATGGTGGCATTTTGCAGCTCGAACTCAAAATCGGAAACAGCTCGAAGTCCCCGAATCACCACCCTGGCGCCCCTTTGTTTGAGGTAATCGACCAAAAGGCCCATGAAGGTCTCCACCCGCACGTTATCGAATCCCTCGACAGACCGTTCGATCAATTGCTTTCTTTCTTCAACCGCGAATAGAGCACTTTTGTGCGGATTTTCTAACACTGCAACCACGACGGCGTCAAATATCTGGGCGCCGCGTTCAATAATGTCCAAGTGCCCCATGGTGATCGGATCAAAACTTCCCGGATATATGGCTGTGATCATTCTGTCGACTCCTTTCGATAAAACGTCAGGGCGGTATCGCCATAGGTCGATCGCTTCCAATGGTGCCACATCCCGATCTTATCTGGAACCGCCGTTTGTGCGGAAGTCTCCACCACGGCCACAGCCCCCGTTTCCACCAAGCCCAGGCGGTCCAACTCCCCAAGTAGATCCACCGCCCCGGCCATTTTGTATGGGGGATCAAAAAACACCCAGCGAAACGCTATCGCCTGGCCCGAAACTCCTGCAGCCGGCAAAAGGGCATTCAACCTGTGCAAGGCGACCCGGACGTCCATCGGCAAAACCCGGCAACGCGCATCCAACCCAAGGCGTTTCAGGTTGCCCCGTAAAACCCGGAGGGCCGCCGGGGATTTTTCGATGAAAACGGCCCGTTCCGCCCCCCGGCTCAGGGCCTCGATGCCAAGAGCTCCGGTACCGGCGAAGGCATCCAGCGCCCATCCCCCGTCCAGGCTGCCGCCCAGGATACTGAACATCGCTTCTTTGACCCGATCGGCGGTGGGACGCGTCCCCCGGCCCGGCACGCCAGCCAATGGGCGGCCACCCAGCTCTCCGGCGACGACCCGCATGTGACTCACCTCCACCGCCCTGTTGCAAAGAGTGTACCACATTTGACGTGTCCAACATGTATAAACGCTCGCAAACCTGTCCATGATGATAACCGGCGGCTGTCAACCGACGCCGCAAACCGTGGAGCAGCAGGGTGTCCCCATATGCTCTCCTCCGGTTTCTCCTCTCCCGTGTCGTCTGGCGAAGGCCATGCGACAACCCCCTCGTTGACCCGGACGGGGGGGATTTTTTATGAAATAAACAATCGATCCCTGGGCAATCTATGCACGAGGTGATCCGCATGCCGTTGTCATACACCGAGGGAATGGTGATCGGAGCTATCTTGTTCGTCCTTGTCCTCGCTTTTGTCATTTTTTTCACTTTAGAGATGCCGCCGGTCTCTTCATCCCGGAGACAATCCCGAATGGACGAACCGGAGCCACCCCGACGGCCGGAATCTTAAATCACCCCGCGTACACCTCAGTGGACCCCTTCACCAACCGCTAGGGGTGCCAGTCCCGCCCGCAGGGAGGCAAACTCCGGCAAAAGCCAAAATTCTCGGCTCTGCACAAGATGGTGGGCATGGTGTTTGGCCCGGCGCATCCAGATTTCATCTCGAATCGGGTCGAAAAGTGCGAAATCTGGCCAACCGCTCTGGGCCAGACCCGCCCACTCCCCCGGCCCCCGCAGCTCCAGATCTTTCTTGGCCAATAAGTATCCATCATTCACCGCTTGAAAGGCCTCGATCCGCTGACGAGCGATGTCCGTCAGGGGCCCCGTTAGGACAAAACATACCGCATCCTGCCCCGACCGGCCGATTCGTCCGCGCAACTGATGCAACTGGCTAAGGCCAAATCGTTCAGCGTGATAAATCACCATCATCGTGGCCTCGGGAACGTCGACGCCCACCTCCACGACGGTTGTCGCCACCAAAGCCTGTACAGCGCCCTCCGCAAAAGCCCGCATCACCCGTTCTTTTTCACCGGAAGACATGCGCCCGTGCAACAAGCCGACAGCAAACCCCGCCAATTGTTCCCGAAACCAGTCAAACAGAGAAAGGACATCTTTTTTCGATTCCGGCTGTTCCCCGGGTCTTCCGATCGCCGGAGCCACCACGTATGCCCGCTCACCCCGACTCAATCGACGACGCAGTTCAAGGACGACCTCTTCTTCCCGGTCCAGCGGCAGCCACCGAGTGACGCGCCGGCCCAGGGTTTCAGCGCGGACAGGCAAAAAGGATACGTCGACATCGCCAAAGAGGGCCATGGCCAAAGTGCGCGGAATCGGCGTTGCCGACATCGACAACAGGTGGATCGATTCGTGTGGCCGCAGCAGGGCCATCCGCTGCACGACCCCAAATCGCTGTTGTTCATCACACACGGCTGCCCGAAGAGCGGAGTACGGGACATCGCCGAGCACCGCGTGGGTTCCCACGAGGATCCCCGGGCGGCCGGCGGAAATATCGGCAAAATATCGGGTGCGTTCGGCGCGGCCGGTCCCTCCTGTTAACAGCCAAACTGGAAAAGAAAAGCCCGCGAACCAACGAGACAAAGTGCGGGCGTGTTGCTCAGCGAGAATTTCGGTGGGAGCCAACAATACCCCTTGTCCGCCGCTCATCGCCGCCGCAAAGAGAACGGCAGCCGCGATCACGGTCTTCCCGGAACCGACGTCGCCGAGGATGAGCCGGCGCATGGGCGCATGTCCGGCGATCTCCTCCGCCACCTCCCGCAACACCCGCCGCTGCCCTTCCGTGGGAGAAAACGGAAGAGCCGCCAAAAAGGCTTCCCACTCCCTCCGGGTCAATCTGAGGGCCGGGGCCCGTCGGCTTTTTTGTCTCCACCGGGCGTACTGGAGCGGAAGCTGAAACCTGAGACATTCTTCATATACCAATCTCTCCCGGGCCCGACCAAGTCTCTCCCAGTCCCGGGGAAAGTGAATCTCCCGCAGGGCCTCGGCTTTGTCCATGAGCCCCAGCTTCGCCCTCCAGCGCCACGGCAAAGGATCGACGAGATGGGGCTCAGCTTCTTTCAAGGCTGACGCGATCCACGTACGCAGCCACTTGGCATGGAGATCCCCGCTGGTTTGGTACACGGGCACAATCCGGCCCGCATGGGCAGAATGATGAGGGCCGCCCTCGGATACCGGCTCCATATGTTCCACCACCAGGCTGCGCCGGGCGGCCTGCCACCGGCCCACTAACCGCCATCGCTGATAACGGGTCAACCGCTCAAGGACATAGGCCTGACGAAACCAAACCGCGTGAATGCGAATTCCTTGAACGTCCATCGGCACGGCCACCGCCGGGACCCGCCCACCTTTGCTCACCCGGGGCTTCCCCGCCACAGTCCCCTCCACCGCCACCCGGCGGCCGTCTTCCCACTCTCCAGGACGGCGAAGACGGAGATCCTCATAACGAAAGGGATAATGATAAAGGAGATCGCCAATTGACCGAATCCCCAAACTCTCCAAAGCCCTGGCCCTCCGGGGGCCGACGCCAGGCAAGAACGTGACCGGCCGGGCGAGCGGATCCTGCGAAGCGCGGGGATCCTTCTCCATCACTCCACACCCACCACAGCGTCGTAAGTCGTTTCATCTCCCCGAAGCCATTCAAAAGAGAGGCCCGGAAACTTGACGGACACCTGTTCTCGGACCGCCCGCTCCTCCTGAGCACTCACCCGCCTTCCCCAGATCACTGTGACCAATTCGGCCTCTTCAGCCCCGAGGCGCTCAATCAAACCAAGGAGAACGGGAGAAATGGTTTCACCCACCGCCACCACTTGGCCGTCCACCATTCCCTCATAAAGTCCGGACCGCGCACCTGGTGGCAAGGACCCAGAATCAGAAACTTTCCGGATGAATCCCGAACGTACCCTGGCCATGGCCTCCTTCATCCGGCGTTCATTCTCGTCCAAAGGGCGGGTGGGCTCGAACACACAGGCGGCCGCCAACCCCTCCGGAACACTGCCGGCTCGAATCACCCGAAGCACGCCGGACCCCAGTGTCCGCAAGGCCCGTTTGACATCTGCCTCGGACCGGCTCTGACAAACCAAAACCGCCGTCTCCGCACTCCCGGTCTCTTGTACAACCCGAGATAACACAGACACCGCCCCGGATCTCCCGCCCACTTCCGAGAGAACGACAGCGGGAACGCCCGCCCCTTCAAACAAACGAGCCGCCCCTTCGTCGTCCACCGCTGCAACCAGAGAACGCCGGGGAACCGAAGATCCCGGCTGCGGAATGGCTGGGGCAACTTCCAGGGATTTGGTCTTCACTTGCATTTGCATATTGTCAATCTTGATCCGATCGAGGGGGCCAAAGGACAAACAATGCTCCAAGACCGTCCCCGGGTGGAAACTATGAATGTGTACCTTGACCCACTCGTCCACCTGGACGACGAGCAAGGAGTCCCCGAGCCCGCACAACGACTGTTCGAGCCGGGCGGTCATCGATTCCCCTTGCCCGGCGACATGGATCAAACACTCGGTGCAATAGCCGTAACCGCCGACGCTTTCACCCCGCCGACATTCGATTGAGGGGTCTTCGTCCATCGAGGCGGAGGATACTGCCATGCCATCTCCCCGCCGTCGCTCGGCCACAACCGCGATGTCCGCCTCCCACGGCAACGATATTCCGGCGAGCGTTTCGACAAAAGCATCGAGTATCACGGCAAAACCGAGGGCCCCGGAATCCACCACCCCCGGTTGGCGGCGCCCCGAAGGATCCGGGGCTCCCCCCTCAAGCACCGATTCCGCTGCGGCAACAGCCGCACGGGCGGCTGCCTCCCAGCCATCGCCAGATCCCTCTATCCAAGCCCGAGCCGTATCCCGGGCAATGCTGAGCATCGTACCTTCAACCGGTTTCTCCACTGCCCGATAGGCAGCTTCCGCCCCGCGATTCCATGCCTCACTCCACCTGGTGAGGGACAGCTCCACTTCCCCTCGGAGGCTACCGGCCAAACCCAGAAAAAACTGCGAAAGAATGACGCCGGAGTTTCCCCTCGCACCGAAGATCAACCCTTTGGCGAATCGAGTGAGCACTTCAGCCGCTCCCGAGGCAGGATGTTCAGCCAACGCCCGGAGCCCAGCATCAAACGTCAACGATAAGTTTGTCCCCGTGTCCGCATCGGGAACGGGAAAGACATTCAGGCGGTTGATGGTCGGTCCTGCCTCACTCAATCGCCGCCCCGCCGCCTCCAATGCCTGGACGAGCATCTGCCCGTCCAATCGCCTGTCCTCCAACCCAACGCCCTCCTACTTCTCTTCCGGCACCCGAACGCCCTGAACGTACACGTTGATGCGATCCGGGGTGATTCCGAGGGTATCCTGCAAGGTGTAGCGCACCTTTTCGATCACATTGTGGGCTACTTCGGAAATTTTCATGCCGTAAACGACAATGATGTGGAGATCCACCACGGTTTTGTCATCCCGAACCTGTACCTCCACGCCCCGACCAGGGTTGTCCCGTCCCAAAAACTCTGTCAGGCTGTCTTTGACCTGGCGCCGGGAGGCCATCCCCGCCAACCCGTAACACTCCATAGCTGCGGTCCCTGCAATCGTGGCAATGACGTCTTCGACAATGAAAATCTTCCCAATCGCGGTCTGCAGTTCTTTCGGCATCTCCGATCGTTCCCCCTCGCACCCCGGAATCCGGGCGTGACGGTGTGACTTCCCTTGCATTTTACTACAATCGGGCGACCTCGGAAAAGGGACGGAGGGCGATCGCCCCCTCTTCCGGAGGCTGAAGGGAAAATTCCGGAGTTCGGCCCCCCCGAGTACCTTGATCGAACATCGACCCTGTGGTAGCATAGGAAAGTCGACATGCCGTGAGCGGCCGCGGATCCATCGACTGGACGGGGGTGAAACGGATGGCCAAGCGTTGTGAAATCTGTGGACGGGGGCCGGCAACCGGGCACGCGGTGAGCCACTCCCATATACTCACGAAACGCCGCTGGATGCCCAACATCCACAAGATTAGGGCGGAGGTCGGCGGCAGCGTTCGCCGCATTCGGGTCTGTTCCCGTTGCCTGAAGGCCGGAAAAGTCAAAAGGGCTCTTTGAAACAAAAAAGCACCGAGGAGGTGCTTTTTTGTTTAGTCTTTGTGAAAGGCGTTCAGAATCGCTTTTACGATCTCCCCAAGGAAACGAGGCAGTTTAATGGTATAAAAGCGCACAAAAACCCCTCCTCCGCCTCCGGTATCCGTACTCGGACCTGGCCCTTCTTCCAAACGCGTTGCGGTCCCATTGCTCTTTATGTATATTCCTTCTCGGGCTAAATGTGTGCAATCGCCTCCAGGATATCGCCCAACGCTTTTTTTCGGTCCGCCCGCCCAAACACCGCTGAGCCGGCCACCAGCACATCGGCCCCCGCTTTCACCGCCTTGGGAGCGGTTGAAGGATCGATCCCCCCATCCACCTCGACGCAGAGGTCGTCCCGATCCCCTGCCCATTCTCGCAAGAGAGGGATTTTCTCCACGGTTCGGGGAAGGAACGCCTGTCCTCCAAACCCGGGGTTGACCGTCATGACCAAAACCAACTCCACATCCTCCAACACCCAGCGCACCATCTCGGGCGGCGTGGCCGGGTTGAGAGCGACCCCAGGTTTCACCCCTGTCGCCCGGATACTCTGGATCGTTCGGTGTAGATGTGGACAAGCTTCAACGTGGACTGTGATTCGGTCCGCCCCGGCCCGGGCAAAATCCTCAATATAGCGATCCGGATTGGCAATCATCAAATGCACATCCAAGGGCAAATCGGTAACCCTGCGGAGACTCGCCACCACCGGCGGCCCGATCGTAATATTTGGAACAAACTGCCCGTCCATCACGTCCACATGAATCCAATTCGCTCCCGCTTGGGTCACCGATTCCACTTCTTCGGCTAATCGGGCAAAATCCGCCGACAAGATCGACGGCGCCATCATCACCGATCGTCTCATCGTCCTTGCCTCCTTTCACAATCCCCCGTTCACGCAGGGTCATCGTCAGCGGTATCGCTCTTCCCGAGCTTCGCGCAGCTCTTTCAGCCATTCCCGATAATGGTCGTAACGCAAAGGATCGATCCGCCCCTCGGCCAGGGCCGCGGGGACCGCGCACCCTTCCTCTTCTTCGTGCAGGCAGCCTCGGTATCGACAGTCTCTGCCCACCTCAACCAGTTCCGGGAATCCCTTCGGCAGCCTTTCAGGCTCCAAATCCTTGTCGAAGGCCAAAACCCCGAACCCCGGAGTATCGACGACATAAGTATTCTCTTCCAGTCGGAGGAGCTCCACCTGCCGAGTGGTGTGGCGACCCCTTCCCAGACGCCGGCTGACGTCGCCCACGGCCCGATTCAACCCGGGACGCAAAGCGTTAATCAAACTGGATTTGCCCACTCCGGACTGACCGGCGAGGACGCTCACCTTTCCCCGCAACCAGGTGCGTAGGGCATCGATACCCTCCCCGGTCAGGGAGGACGCGAACAGGGTCGGGTACCCCAACCGCCCGTATACCGACACCTCCCTTTCAAAATCGGACCGGTCCTGAAGGAGGTCCGCTTTACTCCAGCACAGCAAAGCGGGGATGTTTTGCAACTCCACAGACACGAGCAGGCGGTCGAGCAGGTGGCGATTCAGATCGGGTTCCCGGATGGAAAAGACCAGTACAGCCAGGTCCACGTTCGCCACTGGGGGGCGGACCAAAACGTTTGTCCGAGACAGCACGTCCTCCACCACGCCCTCGGAGGGCCCGGACAAACGGACCCGCACCGCATCTCCGACCACGGGATGAATCCCCCGCTTCTTCAGGACACCCCGGGCGCGGCAGCGCACCGTTCGCCCTTCGAGATCTACGTCGTAGAATCCGGCCACCACCCGGACAATCCGGCCCTGTGCCCCTTCCGGCACGCCGCTCTCCCCCCTCTTCCTGCTACGTTCCATTGTAAGGGATCACTTTTTCGCCCTGTTGCTGTCCATCCACGTACCACTTGATATCCGCGCCCGTATCTGGGCTGAGAACCACCTGCACCGGATACACTTTACTCACCGATGTCGTCTCCGAGACCACCGTTTGATTGGCCCCTCGGGCGTCCGTGACCACAATCTTCACCTGAACGGGCGAATGACCGGCCGGGATGGCCACCACCACCGGAAACACCGCGGTTTTCGCATCTTGGGGATAACCGCTGGAAACCCACAAATCCACCGCCCGGCCCTTGGGGACCTGGTCTCCGGGCTTGTAAGGCGCCTGCTGAATCACCACGCCGCTCGGCGCTTTATAATCGGGCTGGGTTTGGACTTTGCCCACGGTCAACCCGGCTGCCGTCAACTGCTGCCGGGCATCTTGTTCCGTGCTGCCCACCACATTTGGCACGGTCACCAATTGGGGCCCCTGGCTGACCACGAGTTGTACTTGGTCCTTCCCGGGGACCACCGCCACTTCTTCCCGGGGATATTGCCGGATCACCGTGTCTTTCGGCTGGTCGCTGTACTCATAATTCACCGCGATCTGAGAATCCGGAATCCCGTTTTGTTTAAGCAGTTGTTTCGCCTGGGAGAGCGGCATGTTTTCCACCGCCGGCATAGCCACGGTTTCCTGGCCGATGCTCACCCACAAGGTAATGGAGCGGTTCGCTTTCACCGTAATTCCAGCATCGGGATCTTGTTTGAACACCGCTCCAGGAGGCACCGCATTGCTCGGCATGTCCACCCGCTGGATGTTATTTTGAGAAAATCCGCTTTGTGTGAGTTGGGCCACCGCATCGGCGTAAGGTTTCCCCACAACATTCGGCATGGTGACGTCGGGCACCCGCATCCAGGTTGTAAATGCATAATACGCCCCAACCCCCAGCACCGCCATGACGAGAAGCACCGCCAGCGTCCACAATGCCGCCCGTTTCACATAGAACCAGCCTCGACGCCGGGGCTTGGCCGCCTCGTCCGCCGCCTTTCGATCAGCATTGTTCTCCGCGCCGGACACCGGTGTGTACAATCGCGTCTCCTCGGACTGACCGTCGCCGTGCTGGGGAACGAATTTCGGGACATCCCTCAGTTCGAGGACGACATCGAGATCCTCCGCCATTTCTTTAACTGAATCATACCGATCCAGCGGATTTTTGGCCATGGCACGCAGAATCACGTTCTCCATACTTTGGGGAATTCCGGGATTGAGCTGGCGAGGCTCCACCAAGGGTTCCCGCACGTGCTTCAAGGCCACACTGATGGGCGAATCCCCGGAAAAAGGCAGATGGCCGGTGACCATCTCGTATAACACGACCCCCAGGGAATAGATGTCTGATTTAATATCAGTCATCTCTCCCCGGGCTTGTTCGGGTGAAAAATAATGCACAGACCCGATCACCGATCCCGCATAGGTAATCGTGTTGGCCGTGATTGCCCGGGCGATGCCGAAATCGGTCACTTTGACAACCCGGGCATCGGTGATCAAAATATTATGGGGTTTGATGTCTCGATGGACGATGCCGCGATCGTGGGCATGGGCCAGGGCCGCGCACACCTGTCTTCCGATCTCCACCACTTCTTCCACCGGCAGGGGGCCCCGCTGTTGGATCCACTCTTTAAGGGTATGACCTTCGACGTACTCCATGACGATAAAATGATCGTCCCCGTCAGTTCCTACGTCGAAGATATTCACGATATTCGGATGGGATAATGAAGCGGCCGCCTGAGCCTCCCGGCGAAAACGGCGGATAAAATCCGCATCGTCGCCGAATTGGCTGCGCAATACCTTGACAGCCACCCGGCGCCCGAGGACGGTGTCCAGTGCCCGGTACACCACCGACATACCGCCTCCGCCCACCGCCTGTTCAATCTGATATCGACCACCCAGCAAGCGTCCGATCAAAGGCGATCCCCCCGCTCCCCGGGCGCCCCATGCTCCACCGCCACCACCGTAATGTTGTCGGGTCCGCCCCTTCCCAGGGCCGCTTCGATCAAACGATCGAGCCGCCCTTCAAGCGGGACCGTCCCGACCCGCATCGTCTCCAGAATCTCGCCCTCTTCCACCATATTGGACAGCCCGTCGGAGCAAAGGAGCAAGATGCCGCCCGCTTCCCAGGAAACCCGGGCGATATCCACTTCAACCCGGGGTTCCATGCCCAGGGCCCGGGTCAACACGTTGCGCCTCGGGTGAACTCGGCTTTCTGCCTCGCTCAATTCCCCGCTTTTGCGCAACTCGTTCACCAAAGAGTGATCATCGGTCAACTGGCGGATGGCTGCCCCGGCGATCAGGTAGGCCCGACTGTCACCGATGTGACCCACCCAGATCTCCCGCTCGTCAAACAGGGCGGCCACCACAGTGGTGCCCATACCCGCCAAGTCTGTGGCGGAAGGATCGTGGGACCGCTCGTAAACCACCCGGTTCGCCTCCCGGATGGCCTCGAGTAAACGTTGCCCCGCCGGACCGGTCGAGCTGTGGAGTTGGCGGCCGATCACGTCGATGGCCAACTGGCTCGCCACCTCCCCTGCCCGGTGGCCGCCCATGCCATCAGCTAGGAGGGCCGCTTTTAAGGGTTCTAAATCCATGTGGATGGCATACCCATCCTGATTGATCGAGCGCACCAAGCCCACGTGGGACCTGGCCGCGACTTCCACCTGCATATGGACACCTCTTCCCGCTTTCCCCTACGCCTCCGTCAACTCATAACCCGCCCGCAACTGCCCACAGGCCGCCGCGATATCCGCACCCATCTCTCGGCGCACGGTGCAAGAAATCCCGTGCCGCTCCAACCGCTCGCGAAACGCTTCCACCTGCCGGCGCGGGGTCCGGTCGAACCGGCGCTCCGGTACGTAATTGACCGGAATGAGGTTCACATGACACGGCAAACCCCTGAGCCGATCCGCCAATTCATCCGCCTGATCCAGTCGATCGTTGATTCCACCGATGAGGGCATACTCAAAGGTCAGGCGTCTCCCGGTCTTTTCCCAATACTCCCGGCAGGCCTCCAACAAGACGGCGATGGGGTAGGCGCGGTTGATGGGCATCAGGCGACTGCGCACCTCGTCATTCGGGGCGTGCAGCGATACCGCCAAAGTGATCTGAAGGCGCTCCTCCGCCAACTTCCGGATGGCGGGCACCATGCCACTCGTGGAGACGGTAATATGTCGCTGCCCGATGCGCAGTCCCTCATCGGCGGTGATCAAACGGATAAAGCGAAGGGTGGCCCCATAATTCTCCAGAGGTTCTCCCGACCCCATCACCACCACGGAGGAGACCCGCTGCCCCTCCTGATCGAGCATGCGCTGGCACGCGAGAACCTGTTCCACCATCTCCCCGGCTTCCAAGTTCCGAACCAGCCCGCCCAAAGTCGATGCGCAGAACTGACAACCCATATGACAGCCTACCTGAGAGGAAACACACACGCTATTGCCATAAGAATGGCGCATGAGCACCGTTTCCACCGTCGCCCCGTCGAATAGGCGAAAGAGGAATTTTGTCGTCCCATCCTTTTTCGACACCTGACGGGTCAGTTCCTCCATGGTCACGAGCCGGGCCCTCTCCCGAATCACATTTCGCAGGGCCTTGGGTAGATTGGTCATCGCATCCACGCTCGTCACGCGCTTTTTATACATCCAATCGAACAGTTGCGCGGCCCGGTACCCCGGCTCACCCTGTTCTTCAAGCCACGTCCGGAGCTCAGCCAGCGTCAGACCATACAAGTGAATCCACGGCTCTCGGCCTTTGCTCTGGGTGTTCTGTTCAGTCACGGCGGATCCCCCTTTGTGCCCCCGAGGGTTTTCGGCGGAGTCGAGCATAATAGAAACCGTCCCCTCCAAAATGAAACGGAAGAATCTGGCGACCAAACCGAGTGGAAAGCGTCATTTGGCCGAGGGCGTCCGGCCAGAGGGCTGCCGGGTCTTCGAGATCAAAGTCCCGTCCCTCGGGCCCTGCCAGAAAAGCCTCCACGACCCCATCATTTTCTGCTTCACAGACGGTGCAGGTCGCGTAGACCAATATTCCGTCCGGCCGCACGGCCCTGGCTGCGGCCGCCAGCAACTCACCCTGCAGTTTGACCAGGTCCTGAATGTCTTCGGGGCGCCGGCGCCATTTTAACTCCGGCCGCCGTCGCAAAACCCCGAGGCCGCTACAGGGAGCATCCACCAAGGCGGCGTCAAAAATCCCGAGGGACGGGGCATCTCTCCCATCGGCACACACCGGATGAACGTTTGGCAATCCCAGGCGTCGTGCGGTCTGCTCGATCAATGGGATTTTATGAGGATGGATATCCACTGCGGTAACCCGCCCGGTGCCCTTCATCCACTCGGCTAGATGCGCAGATTTTCCCCCGGGGGCGGCACACAGGTCCAGAACCTCCCCCCCGGGCTCGGGTTGCAATGTCCAGGCGGCCAGGGTGGCGCTCTCATCCTGCACGCTGCAAGCACCGGACTGAAAGGTGGACAGACGGGAAACGTCCACCCCGCTGACCCGCAGGACTCCGGGGATCACCGGCGACGGCCGCCCTTCCCCCCCTGCTTCCCTGACCGACTCCATAACCTCAGCGACGGATGAGCGCCAAAGGTTTACCCGAAGGGCGAGAGGCGGCGGTTCGTTGTTGCTTTGACAAAGGGCGATCGTCGCTTCTGGGCCGAGCCACGACCACCAGCGTTCCACCATCCACGTCGGATGGGAGGTGCGCCGAGCCAACTCTTCCGGGTTCCCAGGATCTTCCCAGGATTCTGCGGCCCGGGGTTGGGGAGGCGTTTCCTGTTGGCGCTCCAAGGCTCGCAACACACCGTTCACATAACTCGCGGCCCGGGGCTGAGTGCCTTTGACCAATTCGACTGCATCGTGCACCACGGCGTGAGGGGCACAGTGGCGCAGTTTATATAACTGATAGACCGCCATTCGCAGCGTGACCCGGACGACGGCATCAAGGCGAGTAATGGGGATTCGGGACTTGGCATTGATCTGTTCATCTAACCATTGCTGCCACCGCAACGTGCCCTGAACAATCTCCGTAGCCAGGGCGCTGTCCCTCCGGTCCGCACCCAGGCGGTTTAACACCTGCCTTAAAGCGATGTGGCTGTAGGCCCGCCGCTCTTCCACAAGAAGCAGGACTTCAAAAGCCCCCCGCCGGGCGGGTGATACTGCCCCTGCCCTTCCCGAAACCCGGCGCTGCAGGTCTCCCACAGAATTCGTCGCCCGGGCATCCGGGCTCACGTCCCCAGGGACTCCCCAGTTTCGATGCGCCTTCCCCGCGCCCACGCTTCCGCCTCCATCCGATTCTTGCCTTCGGGCTGAACCTGGTGCAGCCACAGGGCTCCCGCCCCTGCTGCCACCAACACTCCGCTCCGGTCCACAGCTAGGATCTCACCGGGTGTGCCGAAACCCCCGGTCCGCGCCTCAACGGTCGTCCGCCAAATTTTCAACACCTTGCCCCGGTGGAGGGTATAACCACCCGACCACGGGCGCAGAGCCCGAATTCGGTTGTGGATCGCCAGGGCCGCTTGCGACCAGTCGATCTTCTCGTCCTCCCGGCAAAGGGGAGGTGCATAGGTGGCCAAAGATTCGTCCTGTTCCCGGGGTTCGATTTCCCCGGCCAACCATCTCGGCAGCACGTCCACCAGGAGCCGCGCCCCCAAGTCGGCCAGGCGCTCGGTCAACGTGCCGGCGTCATCCTCCTCGCCCACCGCCAGTTCTACCTGATCGACAATCGGCCCCGCGTCCAAAGCTTGTACCATTTTCATGATGGTGATGCCCGTCCGGTCCTGTCCGTCCATCAAGCACCGCTGTATCGGCGCAGCCCCGCGGTATTTGGGCAACAGGGACGCGTGGATGTTCAAACATCCCCGGGGTGGCAGGTCGAGCAGTTCTTGAGGAAGGATCCGCCCATAGGCGGCGGTCACCGCCACCTCTGGGGCCAGGTCCCGAACCCGCCTTAAAAACTCCTCGTCTTTCACCCGTTCGGGTTGCCAAACGGGGAGACCCAGTTCCTCGGCGGCGCGCTTGACCGCCGGCGGCGACGGGACCTGACGGCGCCCCACCGGGCGGTCTGGGCGGGTCACCACCGCCCCCACGTTCCACCCCGCCTTGACCAACGCCCTCAGGGAGGGAACGGCAAACTCCGGCGTGCCCATGAACAATACGTTGGTCACGTTTCGACCCTCCGGATGGAACGCGGATCGGTCACCCGGTCGAGAAAAAGAATCCCGTCTAGGTGGTCGATTTCGTGGAGCAAACAGCGGGCCAGGAGTCCCTCGGCGTCCACCACGAGGGGTTCCCCGTTCCGATCCTGGGCCCGCACGATCACATGATGAGCCCGGGTGACATCCGCCTGGACGCCGGGGATACTCAAGCAACCCTCTGGCCCGGTCTGTTCGCCTTCCTCTAATACGACCTCCGGATTCACCAACCCGAGCAGGCCCTCGCCAATATCTGCGACGATGACCCGCTTCAGAATTCCCACTTGGGGAGCCGCCAGGCCGATTCCTTCGGCATCGTACATCGTGTCCGCCATGTCGTCGATCAGCCGCTGAATGTTCGGGGTGACCTTGCTGACCGGTTTGGCCTTTTCTCGCAGTATCGGATCCCCTTGCAAACGGATGATTCGTATCGCCACTGAAACTCACTCCTTTAACGGCGCGACCCCAACCGGGATGCGCCCCCGCTACAAGACCGCTACAACAACATCTGGGCCGCCACGTCCACGCTTACCGATCCTTCGGGATCGCACAGTCCCGCCGATTCCCGCCACACTTCTCGAAACGCCTCCGCCACGTCCGACCATTGGCGATATTTCACCACCACCTGGTGGCGGTACAAACCCCGCAGGCGTCCCAGAGGGGCCGGGCCAGCCCGAAGCACCCGACCCGCCCCGGGGGGCATGACTTCTTTCAGCCGGCGTTCGATGCTGCCCGCCGCCCGGGCCGCTCGATCGGCCTCGGGGTGTCCTGTCCGCCAAACCGCGAGCTCCGAGAAAGGGGGGTAATCCCCGGCGCGCCGGCCGGCCAGCTCTCGGAGGTAGAACACCCGGGGCTGTTGGTCCGCCGCCGCCCGGATGGCGTAATGGTCCGGATTGTAGGTTTGGATGACCGTGATCCCCGGAGTGTCCCCCCGGCCGGACCGCCCCGCCACCTGGACGAGCAGTTGATAGGTGCGTTCCGCTGCACGAAAATCGGGCACATGCAGGGACGTATCGGCAGAAATGACGCCCACCAGTCCAACATTGGGAAAATCGAGACCTTTGGCGATCATTTGCGTCCCGAGGAGTATGTTCGCCTCTCCCCGGGCGAAACGGCCCAAGAGCTCTTCATGGGCCCCTTTGCGCCGGGTCGTGTCCACATCCATTCGGACAATTTCGGCCGTGGGAAAGAGATGCCGCAGTTCTTCCTCCACCCTTTGGGTCCCAGTGCCAAAATACCGGATGTACGGCGACCCGCAGTTGGGGCACGTCTCCACGTAGGGAGTGGTATACCCACAGTAGTGGCACCGCAAATCTTCCCCGGACCGGTGGTACGTCAAAGAGATATCGCAGTGGGGACAGCGCATGACGTGACCACAAGCCCGGCACAACACGAACGTGCTGTAGCCCCGGCGGTTCATAAGGATAACCGCCTGCTCGCCCCGGTCCAGCCGTTCCGCCATCTCCCGCTGGAGTCGACGGCTAAACATCGAGCGATTCCCCTCCCGAAGTTCCCGGCGCATGTCCACCACCACGCACTCCGGGAGGGGGCGCCCGCCCACCCGTTCTTTCAACGAGGTCGACACGGCTCGTCCCCGTTCCACTAAATGAATCGCCTCCAGGGATGGCGTAGCACTGCCCAGCACCAACACGGCTCCGTGCTGGGCCGCCCGCTTCCAGGCCACCTCCCGGGTCACATAACGGGGGGACTCCTCTTGTTTATACGACACCTCGTGCTCTTCGTCCATGACGACCAGACCCAGGTGGTCCACCGGAGCAAAAATCGCCGACCGCGCCCCGACGGCCACGGACGCCTCCCCGCGCCGGAGCCGCATCCACTCGTCGTGACGCTCCCCCGGAGACAAACGACTGTGCAAAACCGCCACCTGCTCCCCGAATCGACCCCGGAACCGCGCCACGGTCTGTGGGGTCAAAGCGATCTCCGGCACCAACACGATCGCCCGGCGCCCCCGGCGAAGCGCCTCTTCCATCGCCCGAAGGTACACCTCGGTCTTCCCGCTGCCCGTCACCCCGTACAATAACACCGGCCTATGGTCCGGCGCCTCCATCTGGGTCACAATCGCTGCCAAGGCCCGGCGCTGATCTTCATTCAACTCCGGCCTCTCCCCGGTATCCCACCCCGGGCCCCGGCCCGATCCCGGGTCCCTCCGGATCGCCCGGGACTCCAACTGCACCAAGCCGCGCTTGACCAGTCCGCTCACCGCCTCCCGGCTGACACCGGACAACCGGGCCATCTCCCCGACGGGGAGTGGGTCGAGATCCCGGGAGAGCCACCAAGTCAAAAGCTCTGCTTGCCGAGGCGCCCGACCGCGCATCCTCTCAGCGGCCTCTTGGAGGGATTTCTTATCCAAGACAGGGACGGCCACCTGGACCGTTTTCGGTCCGACCACTTGGCCCTCGGTCCGTTCCACCCACCATCCCCTGGCAAGCCCCGTTCTCAGGGTGCCCAGGTCACCGCCCAAGGCTGCCAAGAGCTGCTCCCTGGACAGGGGCCTGCGGGCCAAACGACCCATCACCCCACCGCCAACTCCGGCGATATGGGCCGCCTCTCCGGCTCCGGGTCCCGGTTCGTAATACCGGTTCACCTTTCCAAAGGCCCCGGGCGGCAACACCGTGCGGAAGGCCGCGGATCGAGTACATAGATACCGTTCAGAAAGCCACTCGGCGAGTTCGAGAAGATCCCGGGGCACCACCGGTTCCGTGTCCAGCACGTCCCGGATCGGCTTGAGTCCGGACAGGGACTCCGCGAGCTGCGGATCGGTCCGCTCCACGATAATTCCCATCACCGACCGCCGCCCGAAGGGGACCAACACCCGGGCACCCGGAAGCGCCCAAGACTTCAGGGATTCAGGCACCCGGTACGTAAACGTCCGGTCCACCGCCTGGGCCCGGAGTTCTGTCAACACTTCAACGGCAATCACGATCCTGCCCCCACCTTGCCCCGGGTGTCCCGAATCACGTCCAAGAGGCGATCTGCCACCTCCCGTTTCGACAGCGGAGGAAGCGCCAAAGCGGTACCGTCCCGGCCGTAGATCGTCACAATATTCGTATCGACGGCAAACCCCGCCCCGGCCATGGAGACATCATTGGCGACGATGTAGTCGAGGTTCTTGCGTCTTAACTTTTCCAGAGCGTTTTTCTCTACATCTTCCGTTTCCGCGGCAAAACCGACGATCACCTGATCCGGTCGACGGTGCCTGGATACTTCCATCAGGATATCCGGGTTGCGGACCAACTCCACGGTGAGTGGCCCTTCCGTCTTTTTGACCTTCGAGGGATGAACCACCGCCGGCCGATAATCTGACACCGCCGCGGCCTTGATTAAAACATCATGCATCGGAAGGTTTGCAAGAACAGCGTCCCGCATCTCCAGGGCCGTCTCGACCCGGATGAGGCGAACCCCCTCCGGGGAGCGGAGCTCTCCCGGCCCTGCCACTAGGGTCACGGTTGCCCCCCGATCCCGGGCCGCTTCCGCCACGGCATAGCCCATTTTGCCGGTGGAGCGGTTGGACAGTATCCGGACGGGATCAAAGGGCTCCCAAGTGGCACCGGCAGTCACCAACACGCGGACGTCCGCAAAGTCCCGGCGGCGGTTTAAAACGGCCTCCACGACTTCGACGATCTCATCGGGTTCCGCCATGCGGCCCTTCCCGGTATACCCACAGGCCAGAGGGCCCTCCCCAGGGTCGACGATGACACAGCCCCGGGCCCGGAGACGGGCGATATTTTCTTGGACAGCAGGGTGGCCAAACATGTGAACGTTCATCGCCGGGGCGAAGATGACCGGAGACCTCGTGGCGAGCAGCGTGGTGGACAGCATGTCATCCGCCAGCCCCCAAGCGGCTTTTGCGAGAATGTCCGCTGTTGCCGGCGCCACCACGAACACATCCGCTAAATCCGCCAGGTGAATGTGCTGGATCACCGAAGGATCCGTCTCGTCGAATACGTCCACCGCCACGGGGTGTTTCGTAATGCTTTGGAACGTAAGGGGTGTGATGAACTTCGCGGCCCCTTCGGTTAGAATGACGTGAACCCTGGCGCCGGATTTCACGAGACGACTGCACAGGGCTGCCGACTTGTAAGCGGCGATGCCTCCAGTCACCCCAACGATGATCTCACGGTCTTTCACCCTGTTCCCCTCCCGAGAAAAAAGAACAACCCCATCGGTTGTTCCCTCGCCCCATTATTTGGACAGCACGCATTTTACCTTATCCGCGGCGATCTCAAACAACGCCACCGAGACGACTTTCCCGGAAGGAACTGACACAAGAGAACGCGCCCCTTCCTGGAGCCGCCTGGCACGGCGGGCTGCCGCCACCACCAGGGCGTATTTACTTTCTACCTTTGTCATCAGTTGATCGATGGATGGATACAGCATCTGCAATCCCCCTTTCAATCCACGATTCGTAAAATTTCCGGTTGCGCCGAACGCTGTGGTGTTCTGCGACGATAATCGATTGGATGCGGTGGCAGGCCAGTTCAACCTCGTCGTTAATGACCACGTAATCATACTCCCACAACTGTCGAATTTCGTCCGAAACCGCCCCAAAGCGCAACCGGAAACTCTCGGCCGTCTCCGAACCCCGGCCAAGAATCCGATTTTTCAATTCCCGTACCGAAGGAGGGAGCAAAAACACAAACACCCCCCGGGGGAACTGCTCCTTGACCTTGCGAGCCCCCTGGATATCGATTTCTAAAAGCACATCGAGCCCCGCCCGCAGTTGGTCTTCCACGTATTGCCGCGGCGTGCCGTAGTAGTTCCCGTACACCTCGGCCCATTCCAGTAATTCGCCATCCCGAATCATGCGTTCGAATTCCTGCCGGGATCGGAAGAAATAGTTAACCCCTTCCTGCTCCCCTTGCCTGGGCGCCCGCGTAGTGACCGATACCGAATATTTCATCGCAGGCAGGTGTTCGCGCAATGCGGTGCAGACGGTTCCCTTGCCCGCACCCGAAGGACCCGACAGGACGACCAGGAGTCCCTCGGGCCGATCCATCGTCTTCCCCTGATCCATGGCCGTGGCGTTATTCCTCCTCTTCCGCCGCCGCATCCCTAGCCACTAAACGGTGGGCCACCGTTTCCGGCTGCACGGCAGACAGAATGATATGGTCGCTATCGGTAATAATCACCGCCCGGGTTCGACGGCCGTAGGTGGCGTCAATCAGCATTCCCCGATCCCTGGCTTCCTGAATGATGCGCTTGATCGGGGCTGACTCAGGGCTGACGATGGATACAATCCGGTTGGCGGATACGATATTGCCAAACCCAATATTGATCAATCGAATACTCACTCCGCATTCCTCCCAGCCATACGAATCGGGATCACTCGACGTTCTGCACCTGTTCCCGCAACTGTTCGAGAACCGTTTTCGCGTCCACCACCCGCAGGGCAATCTCTGCGCTACCCGCTTTGGCCCCAATCGTATTGAACTCCCGAAACATCTCTTGCAATAAAAAATCTAACCGCCGCCCCACAGCTTCTCGGCTGCCCAAGGCCGCTTCGAATTGACCCAGGTGACTGGAGAGCCGGACGATCTCCTCCTCTATGCTCGCTCGATCGGCCAGCATCGCCACCTCCACCGCAATCCGTCCGGCATCCACAACCCCCGGGAGATTCCATTCTTGCATCTTCTCCTCCAAGCGCCGCCGATACTCTTTGGGGACCTCCGCGGCCAGCAGACCGATCTCTTCCACCAGTCGGCTGAGATGGGAGAAGCGGTGCCGGGCATCCTCTTCCAACCGCTCACCCTCCCGGCGCCGGGCTGCAGCCAGCATCCTTAGCGCGGCATCCAAGGCCCGTTGCACAACCGGGCGGGCCACCTCCGGATCGACGGCCGCCTCCTGGGGGCGAACCACCCCCGGTATCGCCAAAATATCCCGCAGGCTAATCCCGTCGGGAAAGCCTAAGTCCGCCGCCAGGGCATCTCCGGCTTTTTTCACCGCCCGGGCGAGGGCGATGTCGAGAATCGCCGGGTCCCCCACGGTTGGGTCCGGTAAAGCGGATATGTATACGTCAACCCGGCCCCGGGAGATCTCTCGGGCCACTGCCCGGCGGAAATCATCCTCCAGAGCGAGCCACTCGCGGGGCCCACGGATCGCGATCTCACGAAATCGGTGATTCACCGAACGAATCTCTACTCCCACCGTGTATCCGGCCCCATGGCCGGTTCCCCGTCCATACCCGGTCATGCTTTTCAGCACATCGCCACCCCTTTTTCACACTCCATTCTACTTCAACCTGGGAACCACAGACAACAGGCCACCTCACTGCCGGCTTTGCAAAGCTATGCACGCATACGGCCCTTGACAAAATCCATCAGCTATGATCCACCGGATCTCAGGCTCCTGCGAGGAACGCGAAGCGGGAGGCTTTTCGATAGGGATCCCCTCACTTGGAAGGAACGCCATGAAAAAAGCCCGCGGTCAACATCCGCGGACCCCGTGCGGCGAACTTTTCGACCCATCTTGGCACCTTAGTCCGGCTGTCCAATTTCCCCCCGAAACACCTCTACCGCAGGCCCCGTCATGTACACCCGACCATCCTCAGCCCACTCGATCTTCAGCGTGCCGCCGGGCAAATGCACCTGAACCTTCCGGCCGGATCGACCTTCCAGCACCCCGGCCACCACGGCGGCACAGGCCCCGGTCCCACAAGCCAAGGTTTCTCCACATCCCCGCTCCCACACCCGCAGCCGAATCTCCCCAGGGCCCAGAGTCTCGACGAATTCCACGTTCACTCGATTCGGGAACAGGGGGTTCGTCTCGACCTCCGACCCCACGCCTCGCACATCCGTGCCTTCCACATCATCCACGAAAATGACCGCATGGGGATTACCCATCGACACTGCCGTAAACGCCCATTCCCGCCCGGCCGCCTCCACCCTCCCCGAGGGAGTGCCGCCCTCGGCCAATGCCACGGGTATCCGGCCCGGCTCAAGAATCGGCTCGCCCATGTCCACGGTGACTTCTTCCACCCGGGAACCATTGACTCCGAGCACGATGCGCTGCAGTCCGGCCAACGTTTCCACCACGAGATCCCGGCGTCGGACCAAACCCCGTTCAAAGGCGTACTTCCCCACGCATCGCACGGCATTGCCGCACTGTTCCGCTTCAGACCCGTCGGCATTAAAAATTCGCATCTGCACATCTGCCCGGTCCGACGGAAGCACAAACACCAACCCATCCGCGCCAATGCCGAAATGGCGGTCGCACCAATTCCGAGCCAGGGCCCCCGGATCCACCGGCAAGGCGTGACCTTCCACCACAACAAAATCGTTTCCAAGGCCATGCATCTTGACAAATTTCAACTGAGAAGCCTCCTATCCCCGGCTCGGGCTCAACCGGGAGCGGGCGGGTCGGGACAGGCTGCGGAGGTTCAGGGCAAAGGTCGGAATCGCCGCCGCCACCAGAATGGTCACCCAGTCCGAAATTCCGAGGGGCACCGTCCGGAATACCGGTTGCAGGGCCGGCGTGTACAGGACCAGCACCATGAGCGCCACCGAGGACAGCACCGCCGCCACCAACCACGGATTTCCAAAGATATTCCTCGAAAAAATACCTTGATCCACGCTGCGACAGTCGAAGACGTGAACGAGCTGGGACATCACCAAGGTACAAAAAGCCATCGTTTGCGCTTTCGAGAGAGCATCCGGGGCCGACCGCCACTCCAGCCAAAACACCGCTAAGGCCGCCAGGCCGATGAACAAACCGCGGCTAATAATTTTAAAACCCAACCCCCCGGCAAATATACTCTCCTTCACATCCCGGGGCGGCCGTTCCATGAGATCTCCTTCCGGGGGATCCACCCCGAGGGCAATGGCCGGGAGGCCGTCGGTCACCAAATTCACCCACAGAATCTGGATCGGCACCAAGGGGAGGGGCAGACCCACCAGCATCGCCGTGAACAAGGTGACGATCTCCCCGACGTTGCAAGACAAAAGATAACGGACAAACTTGCGGATATTGTCGTAAATCCCCCGGCCTTCCTCCACCGCCGCTACAATAGTGGCGAAGTTATCATCGGCGAGGATCAACGACGAAGCCTCCTTGGCGACGTCCGTTCCCCCTCGTCCCATGGCCACACCGATATCCGCCGCCTTGATCGCCGGGGCGTCGTTGACCCCGTCCCCGGTCATCGCCACCACATGGCCCCGGGCTTGAAGGGCTTTCACAATGCGCAACTTGTGTTCGGGCGAAACCCGGGCGTACACATAGATCCGATCCGCGCGCTCCGCCAATTGCTTGTCGGACATATTGTAAAGATCCGCCCCGCTGACCGTCAACCCATTCTTCGGGAGGATGCCCAGGCGCCTGGCGATGGCTTCGGCGGTGGCCTGATGGTCGCCGGTGATCATCACCGTCCGGATCCCCGCCCGGCGACAGGTCTGAATCGCCTGGAAAACCTCTTCTCTCGGGGGATCAATCATGCCCGCCAGGCCGACAAACACCATCTCCGTCTCTTGTTGATTCTCTTCCCGCCGCACTTGAGCCTGTTGAAGGGGCCGATAGGCAAAGGCCAAGTTCCGCATCGCCGTCCCCGCCATCTCTGCGTTCATGGAGAGGATTTCCCTGCGATGGGCGGCTGTCAGGGCCGTCACCCGACCGTTCCACAAGATAAAATCACAGCGGTCCAACAGGACATCCGGGGCCCCTTTGGCCATCAGCAGGTAAGATTCTTCCTCACCGGTCTGCCGGACCACCACCGACATCATTTTGCGATTCGAGTCAAAGGGGTTTTCCAGGACTTTTTGGTATTTTGCCGCAAGGACATCGCTCCAAATGTCCGCTTTGCCGGCGAGGACCAGAAGCGCCCCTTCGGTGGGATCCCCGTGAATCGTCCATCCCTCCGGCGCTTTGGGCTCCTCGATCAGCTCGGAATTATTGCATAGGACGGCGATTTCCAAAAGTTTCTTCAGATCCGGGTGGGTCTTTGGGTTCACCACGTGCTCACCTTTAAAGAACTTCCCTTCTGGCGTGTACCCGACTCCGCTCACCGCCAGGCGGGTACCGCCGACCCACAGGCCCTGGACGGTCATCTTGTTTTGGGTGAGGGTTCCGGTTTTGTCCGAACAGATCACCGTGGCGCACCCCAGCGTCTCCACGGCCGGGAGTCGCCGCACGATGGCCCGGCGCCGAATCATGCGCTGGACCCCGAGGGCCAAGGCAATGGTGACGATGGCGGGGAGACCTTCGGGAATCACCGCTACAGCAAGGCTCACCCCGGCGAGAAACATGTTGTATACGTCATGTCCCCGGGAGATGCCAATGACCACTACCAAAGCCGTGACACCGAGCGCCACCCACACGAGAATTTTTCCGAGTTGGTCGAGACGGCGCTGCAGAGGCGTTTGGGTGTCTTCAGACTGCTGGATCAGATCGGCAATGAGCCCCATTTCCGTCTGCATGCCGGTGGCGATGACAACGGCCATGGCCTTGCCCCGGGTAACGAGGGTGCCCATGTAGGCCATGTTCTTGCGATCGCCCAGTGACAAGTGTTCTTCCTCCAGGGGCCCGAAAGTCTTTCGGACCGGAACCGATTCCCCGGTCAGGGATGACTCTTCGATCTCGAGGCCCTGACCCTGCAAGAGCCGCAGATCGGCGGGCACCCGGTCCCCGGCTTCGAGAAACACGATATCCCCTGGCACCAGGTCGGCGGCAGGGATGATCCACTTTTTCCCGCCCCTCAGCACATGGGCCGTGGGAGCCGTGAGCTCCCGCAGGGAGGCCAGGGATTTTTCCGCCCGAAATTCCTGAACAAAACCCAGGATTCCATTGACGATAATAATGGCGATGATGGCCACCGCATCGGTGTATTCTCCGAGCAACCCGGAAATCAGCGTGGCCGCCAAAAGCACCAAAACCATGAAATCCCGAAATTGATTGAGGAAAATCCCCAAAGGCGACAGTTTTTTCCCTTCTTCAATTCGATTCGGCCCGTACTCTCGAAGGCGGCGTCCAGCCTCCTCCTCATCCAGGCCCTCTGACGACGACCCCAGCAGAGCCAGCGCCGTTTCTCCGTCCACGGTGTGCCAATAGACTTTTTCCACATCGCCACCCCTTTTCCGTCCTCCAGGTCTGCCACTAGACGATGTCTATGCCTTGTCAGGTCCGTCCATGACGGTGGGGGGATTTGACGGCAGCCCGAAGAGATTCCTATACTGGTGCTGTTATCGATAGGAGGAGATGGCGGTGGCTGTGGACGGTCTGACCCTGGCGGGCATCATGACTGAGATCCAGATTCTTGAAGACGGTCGCATCGAGCGCCTCTATCAACCGGAGGATCGGGATTTAGAGATTCGCATACGCCTGCCTAGGCGGTCGATCCGCCTCCGGATCAGCGCTGACGCCGGGGCGGCCCGTCTCCACACAGTGGAAGGCGAACGCCCGCCGTCCTCTGGTGATCCCTCCCCTTTCCTGGCCCTTGCCCGGCGCCGCCTCGAAGGCGGGCGCGTCCGGTACATCCGGCAGGTGGGCATGGAGCGGATCGTGCGGATCGGGGTCGAGAGTCGCAGTGACCTAGGCGACCCCGAGTGGTACGATGTGGTGGTGGAGATCATGGGCCGCCACAGCAATATCATCCTGGTGGCTCACGAAGATGACGAAATCCGGGGAGAGGAAGGGCCGGCCCGGGGCCGGGTGGTGGACGCGATTGTTCGCGTCAGCCCGGGGATAAGCCGACATCGGGTGGTACTGCCCGGCCGCCCCTACATTCCGCCTCCGGAACAACATAAAATCGACCCTCGGGAGGAGACCTGGGAGGGATTTTTTCGCTGGGTGGGTTCCCAGGGGGCGAATTTGACCGCGAAAGATTTGATGGGCCGGTATCAAGGCATCGGGCCGGCGGCGGCCGAGGAGTGGATGCACCGGGCCCTAAAGCGGGCATCCGAGGACAATCGTGAAGCCTTCTCGCAAGCTCTCTGGGCGGCGATTTCCCAGAGCGCGGCAGAAGTGTCGGCGGGGCGATTCGCGCCTTGCATCGCCTACGACGGAAACGGAACCCCCAAGGTGGTCTCCGGGATTTACCTGCATCATTGGGAATCGCGGGGGCGTGTGGTCCCTTTTGAAACGGTGAACGCCGCGGTGGCGACTTTCTACGCGGATCGCATGGATAGGTCGGCTTCGGGGTTGGCCCAGTCCTTGACCACGGTCGTTCGAGGGGCGTTGAGTGCCCTGGAACATCGCATGGCCCGCTGGAATGAACAGTTGCAAGAGGCGGCAGAGGCCGATCAATGGCGGCGGTACGGAGAGTTGGTGACCGCGTATTTGCACGTGGTGCCCCGGGGGGCCCGGGAAGTGACCCTGCCCGACCCGTACAGTGAAACGGGCGGCACCGTCACTGTACCCTTGGATCCCGGGCTTTCTCCGGCGGATAATGCTCAACAGTTCTTTCGGCGCTACCAAAAGCTCAAGCGCACCCGAGAGGTGGTGACCGACCATCTGGAACAGGCCCGTCGGGACGCGGAGTACCTGGAATCGGTTCTGGTCGCCTTGGAGCACGCAGATGAGCAAGAGTTGGAAGAGATTCAGGAAGAACTTCGTGGACAGGGATTTCTCCGGGCCCGGCGCCGCGGGGGGACGAAGCCACGGGAGAAACGGGATCAGGCCGGAAGTCCCATGCATTTTATCTCCTCCGAGGGCATCGATATTTTCGTCGGTAAAAACAACCGGCAGAATGACGAATTGACGACAAAGACCGCTCACAAACAGGACACATGGCTTCATGCCCAAAATATCCCCGGCTCCCATGTGGTGATTCGCAGCCGGGAAGTTCCCCCGAAAACCCTGGAGGAAGCCGCTCGTTTGGCAGCGTATTACAGCAAGGCCCGGCACGCGGGGACTGTGGCGGTGGATTATACCCTGGTCAAACACGTGTGGAAGCCCACCGGCGCCCGACCGGGGTTCGTGCTGTACGACCACCAGAAAACGGTGTTTGTACCCCCGGATCCCGCCTTGGCCGAAAGGCTGCGGGCGGATCGAGTCCCGAGGTGATGAGAGAGGAGGCGGGAGCGTGGCGCTCATTGAAGTCCGCCACTTGGTCAAGGAATTCCGCCGGCCGGCGCCGACCCAAGGACGGTTCAAGACGTTGCGCCGGCTGGTGCAACCGGCGTTCACGATCCACCGGGCGGTGAACGATCTGAGCTTTGCCATCGAAAAAGGCGAGTTGGTGGGTTTTCTCGGCCCCAACGGCGCCGGGAAGTCCACGACGATCAAAATGCTCACGGGCATTCTCATGCCCACCTCCGGGGAAATCGCGGTGGGAGGATTGCATCCCGCCCGGGACCGCCGCAAACACGCCCGGCAAATCGGCGTGTTGTTTGGGCAGAAGACCCAGCTTTGGTGGGATATTCCGACCATTGAGAGCCTCAAAACGCTCCGGGCGATCTACGGAGTGCCCGATGGAGTGTGGAACAGAAACATGGAATTGTTTCGGGAACTTTTGGCCTTAGACGAGTTTGAACAGGTTCCGGTGCGCCAGCTCAGCCTCGGCCAGCGGATGCGGGCGGACCTCGCCGCCGCCTTGCTTCACGACCCGCAGATTTTGTTCTTGGATGAGCCCACCATCGGGGTGGACGTGCTCGCCAAAGAAAGGCTCCGCACCTTCATTCGCACCATCAACCGGGAACGGAAAGTGACGGTCATCCTGACCACCCACGACATGGGGGACATTGAAAAGCTCTGTTCCCGTGTGCTCATCATCGACCGGGGATCGCTGCTATACGACGGGGAGACCGAAGCCCTGCGGGAGCAGTTCGGGGGTTACCGCACTTTGGCGGTGTATCCAGAGGAAGTAACTGGATCGACCCGTGGACCCGGCTGGCTCGATCTGTTTGACGACGAATGGCGGGGGGCCTTTGGAGTTGTGAGAATCGAATGGGATGCCCACCGGGTGCTCTTCCGTTTCAATCCGCGCCAAACCTCGGTGGGAGATCTCATCGCCGCCGTGGCCGAACGGATGCCCGTTCGAGACCTCTTGGTGGAAGACGTCCCCATCGAAGACATTGTCCGGTCGATTTACCTTCAAGGAGAACAGATGCGAAAGGGAGAACTGTCGGTGGCCGTCGCCGCGGCGGCTATGGACTCTCAAAGCCCCCGAGCGAGCGCCGAGGCCGGGGCCGGTCCCGAGATCAATCGTGGGCCCCGGCGTGAGACGGGGTGACCGGGATGTCCAGAGAGAGTCTCGCCCTGCCAGGCGTGTTTATCCGTCAGGCGTTCTTAAAATGGACCGCGTACCGCACCGCTTTTTGGGTGGATGTGTTCAGCCGGCTGCTTCAGATTTATGTGATGTACACCGTGTGGAGCTTGCTGTACAAAGAAAAGCCCTCCGCCTTTGGTGTGCTGTCATTCGAACAGGTTTTCGGATACGCCGTGGTAGGGATTTTGCTTGGGGCAATTCTGAGCCTCGACGAAGGACCCCACATTCGCATCGCCGAACGGGTGCGCACCGGAATGATCGCCGTGGAGTTGATGAAACCGATCTCTTTTGTCCGTTTGGTGGCCTTGGAGTCCTTCGGAGATTTGGCGATCCGCGTGGCCCTCTACGCAGCCATCCCATACCTTTTCGCCCTCATTGTTTTTCGCATTCCTGTGCCGCAGACGCCGGGCCAGGCGGCCTTGTTCCTGACCAGCCTGGTGCTCAGCACGGTGGTTCAGTTCTTTGCGCACTTTTTGTTCGGTCTGATCTCGTTTTATACCCTGGATCTGGTCGGGTTCCAGTTCGCGTACTGGGCCATGGTGCGATTTTTCTCCGGCCAGTGGATTCCGATCTATATGTATCCCGAAGCCCTCAAGCCCTTTCTATACGCCCTGCCGTTCCAGGCGATGTTTGCAACGCCCCAATCGATCTACGTCGGACAGTTGCACGGTTGGGCGGCGACCACGGCCATCCTCATCCAAGGGATTTGGGCCCTGGTGCTGGGAGGCGCGGCCCTCTGGGCATGGTGGCGTTTGCAGCGCCACGTCGTGATCCAGGGAGGATGAAGGAGGTGAGTGAGTCCATGGCACAAGTGTTTCGAGAGGTCGCAGCGCTGGGGCGGGCTTGGAGAGCGATGCTCCGAGCGGCTTTCCTTTCCCGGGTGGCATACCGGGCTGACCTTTGGGTAGGGATCGTCGGCGTCTTCGTCCTCAACGGGGCGACCCTGGGGACCACCTGGGTCTTATTAAAACGGTTCGACCGCCTCGGGGGCTGGGGATTTTACGACATCCTGTTTTTATATAACCTTTGGCTCATTGGCCACGGACTTCGGGTTATCCTGTTCCGCCATGTGGGTCAGTTGGAAACCTATATCATCGAAGGCACTTTCGACCAGTTTCTCCTCCGCCCGGTGTCCCCGCTGCTTCAATTCCTCAGCCGGGAGGTTCATTATCTCGGTCTGGGGGACGTTTTGGTGTCTTCCACGGGAATCGCCCTGGCCTACCATCACTTGGGGATGCACTGGAGTGGGGGAACGTGGCTGTGGTTTTTGGTGGTCGCCGTCAGTGCCGCCGCCGTGGAGCTCGGGCTCATCCTGCTCCTGGCCTCTACGGCGTTTTGGACCGGGCGTTCGACCCCTTTGGTTAACACCGCCACCCAGTTCAGCTTCGGGGTGGTTCAACAGTACCCGATTCATATCTTCGGCCGCCCCCTTCAGGCCATCGTGACCATCTTTCTCCCTTTTGCCTTCATGAACTATTACCCATCTTTATACTTTCTGGGGAAGGCCCAGGGCTATGGAATCCTACCCTTCATATCGCCCCTCGTGGCGCTGGTCCTTCTTGTGACCGCCGGCATCGTGTGGCGACGGGGGCTCAAAGTGTACACGAGCACCGGATCGTGAGCGCCTGGGGCCGGCCATTGGCCGACCCGGGCGCCACCCATCCGTGCTACGCGAAAGCTTTCCTCAGTTCCGCCGCCGCCTCTTCCGGGCGAATCATGGTCAGACACTCCTCGTGAAGCATCTTGAAATAGTTCACCTCATTGGTCCCCAAAGCGGACAACAGGGTCCTCGGCACCACCCGGACCTGCAGTCGGTAATGCTCCCGGTCTTCTTCCATGCCGGAGAACAGCGTCAAGTTAAAGCCCGGGAATCCTTTTTCTGCAAAATATCCGAACACCGTTTGCAGGCCTTCCGCCAAATCCCGCCACCGCTCTGGTACGAGTTCCTCGACCTGAGCAGCGTCTTCCGCGACCCCCACCACTTCGATCAGCCCCCGGGGCGCATAGGCGATGAGCCAGTCCACTTTCCCCCTCCGACCCAAGTAGCGTTCGCCCTTTTCTTTTTCCACCGCCACGAGGCTCGGCCAATACGATACTTGATGGGTTTTGTAAAACTGTGCGCTGGCCTTGAGGAGCGTGTCGTGATAATTGGTGGGCTCATGTCCCGCAACGATCTGATAATGCGGGTGAATGATGCTAGCCCCGGCCACAGGCATGTAGTTCCAGTTCAGAGAGAAATATCGCTTGGTTCCCGGGTAGGCACGGCTGAGGGCCCGGGCATAGTCACCCGCGGTGAGAAAACCGTCCATGAGATAATCGGCGGTCAACTCCGACATCCGGACATAGTGTTGATTTGAAAATACGGCAACGGCGCTGTTTTCATCATAGGGGAAAATATTGGGGAACAACACCGACTCCCCCCGGGTGAAGCGCCCCTCCGGAGACACCTCGGGCAAGTACTTCGGTGTCACTTCCATCACTCGGGGTCGACAAAAGGGGCAAGTTTGGGCTGTCTGTTCCGCCAGCTCCGTCATATCTGGAGGCGGCGGCATATGTACCGGATAGTCGAGAATCCGGGTGCGAATCCCGGTCAGTGGGTCTTTCCGGATCTGGGTGGTCCGCCGAGTGATCTCCCAGTTCTTCGTCGGATCTTGAAACACCGTCACGCTATCTTCCGACAAAAATTCGATCACTATGGTCACCTCTCGTGGAATGAGGATTTTTCTATCCTACGGACAGTATACAAAAGTGTGCAGGCGACCGGCCAGAGGCGGCCTCGATTCGGCCATCACGATCCAAGGCAGATGCGATCGAGAATCACCGGACGCCGGGGCACAGGATCCCGAGACAAGATGATCGCCGAACGAACCTCCCGCTCTGCAAGATCCAGATCCTGGCGAGACCGGGCGTGGATGACTGCCAGAGGCTCCCCGTCCTGAAGCCGGTCCCCCACTTTTCCGCCCAGCACCACACCTACGGAGAGATCCACTACATCTTCCTTTCGCCGGCGTCCCGCACCAAGACTTTGCACCAAGCGTCCCAACCGTTTGGGATCGATATCCTGGATGTAGCCGCCCGCCGCGGCCGTCACCACCCGCACATAGGCGGCCTTGGGAAGGAAGCGGCGGGGATCTTCCGCCACCCGACCGTCTCCGCCCTGGGCTTCGATCCAGCGGCGAAACATCTTCAGGGCTTCCCCCCGGTCCAATTTCACTTCAAGAAGTCGCCGGGCCTCAGCCGCGTCCACTTCCACACCCGCCATCCGCACCATCTCCGCCCCGATTGCCACAGACAGTTCGCGCAACTCGCCCCCAGCTTTTCCTTGCAGCACTTCCACCGCCTCGATCACCTCAAGGGCATTGCCGATCGCCAATCCCAAAGGCTGATCCATGTCGGTGAGAAAGGCCGTCACTTCCCGACCCATCCGCTCTCCCAGACGCACCAGCCGTTCCGCCAGGTCCCGGGCACCTCGTTCATCGGGCAAAAGGGCACCCCTCCCGACCTTCACATCCAAGACAATCTTGTCCGCCCCTCCGGCGATCTTTTTGCTCATCACGGAACTGGCGATAAGGGCCGGCGATTCCACCGTCGCCGTCACGTCCCTGAGGGCGTACAACTGTTGATCCGCCGGCGTCAGTTCCCGGGACTGAGCCGTGAGCGCAAGACCGATTCGCCGTAGCTGAGCGACGAATTCAACTGCAGACAGGTGGGTGCGAAAGCCCGGGACCGACTCCAGTTTATCGATCGTACCCCCGGTGTAACCGAGTCCCCGGCCGGACATCTTGGCCACGGCAACGCCTGCCGAAGCCACCAAGGGCAACAAGACGAGCGTCGTGGTGTCGGCGACGCCACCCGTGCTGTGCTTGTCCAGTTTCACCCCAGGGACCGAAGACAGGTCCACAACCCCGCCGCTCCGGACCATCGCCCGGGTCAGCGCCGCCGTTTCCCTTTCATTCATGCCCTGAAAGTACACCGCCATCAGGAAGGCGGCCATCTGGTAATCCGGAACAACGCCCCGGACATACCCCCGGACCAATTCCTCGATCTCTTCGTCAGTCAGCTCCTCGCCATCCCGCTTCCTGCGGATGAGATCGGGCACATGCATACGCACCCCTCCGTTCCGGGCTACCTGGGACCGGTATGATCGCCAGCTTGACTCTTCAATCCTGTATGCGGTCTGTATCGAGAAAAAAACCGTTGGGCAACAGATCCGCCGGCGTATGCTTCGCCACCTCGGAACCGTCTTGATTGGCGAGCAGAATTCTGGCGTTCGGGGCCAGCTCCCATATCACTTGGCGACACGCGCCACACGGCGAAATCGGGCGCACAGTGGATCCGGCCACCGCCAGGGCAACAATATCGTCAGCCCCCTCGGTGTACGCCTTGAACAAGGCGACTCGTTCGGCGCACATGGACAAGCCGTACACCGAAAGTTCGATGTTCGCCCCGATAAACACTCGACCGTCTGACGCCAGCGCGGCGGCGCCGACGGCAAAACCGGAGTAGTCGGCCCTTGCGCGACTTGCGGCACTGCGGGCTTGCTCCACCAGGTCGCGGTCCACTTTGGTCATCCTCGTCCCTCCAGGGTGGTTCTGACACCATTGTATCGCACCGAGGCCACGAACATCACTTGAGCCGCAGGCCTATTTCACGTTGGAGCCGCGGAGATAGAAAATTTCCTCATCGTGTTCAAAAAGTTTGACCTTAACGTAGCCAAGTTGACGCTCGATACTGTCCAACCGATGCTCCATTCGATCCAACCGCTCTTCCACCCGGTCTAAACGCTCTTCCACCCGATCCAAGCGAGCCTCCACCTGGTCTAACCGCTCCTCAATGCGGTCCAAGCGCTGCCCGATTCCCTCAACCACCACGTAAACCCGCGAGATCTCCTTATTGGTGTTCTCCAGTACCGCCGTGATCCCTTGCGCAAACTCGCCGAGAATGCGGCGCAATGTTTGTTCATCCACCCAGGAATCCCCCGCTTTCGCCATTTCCTGGCCCAGGCACAAACAACGGAGAGGCATCGAACAACCCAGGCAGAAAACATGTGTTCCCTATCGATTTCACCATACCATAACCCGGCCTTTGAGACAACCGTCTGAAGAAATTTTTTGAACGATCCCTACGATTCCGGGTCCACGGGCGGAGCCGAACCCCCCCTCAACCTTGTCCCGATCCGGCAGTCGGAGCCGAACCGGCATCCGCCCGAACCCGCTGCCGCCTCACCGCCCCGGCGACATTCACCATCACCACCCCAGCCACAGCAATCACCCCACCCAAGGTGCTCCACACCCCGGGCAGCTCTCCCAACCACACCCATCCGATGAGAATGGCGAGCAGCGGATTGAGATACAGTGAACTGGCCACCAGCCCTGCCGGTGCAGACTTTAAGGCGATCGCCCAGGCCACGTAGGCCACCGCCGCCGGGAACACCCCAATGTACACGCACACCCACGTGGCCGCCCCGGGGGCATGGGCCATCGCTTCCCGCAGCCCCGGTGCAAACCACAGCATGGGCAGCGTGCCGAACCAGGTGAACCACGCTGTCAAATCGATCGCCCCATAGCGCGCAAAAAGCGGCTTTTGCCCCACGAAAAAAATCGCCGTGGCCACGGCGGACAGAAGGATCAGCCAAGCCCCTGCCGTCACCCGATGCCCTCCGCCCGACCCCACGGTCATCAAGGCCACCCCACCAAACCCGACGAGCACTCCCAGCCAGCCGATGCCGTTCAAACGCTCTCCCAAAGCGATCACGGCGATCACCGCCGTAAAGGCGGGCGCGGCGGCGATGAGTAAACTCGCGGTCCCCGCATCCACCGTCAGCTCACCAAAAGTCAGAGCGATATGATAAATCGAAATCCCCGTCCAACCCAAGGCCGCCACCGCAAGCAAGTCCCGGCCTCTCGGCACCTGAACGCCCCTGACCAACGCGTATCCGACAAACACCGCCGAAGCGCTGAGAAAGCGCAGCAGCACCACATGCCCGGGAGAATAGCCACTGAGCAGCGCCGCCCGGATGCCCGCAAAAGCTGACGACCAAAATGCCAAGGTGACGACCACAGCCACCACCGCCGCCCAGTTGTGCCGGCGATGGACGGAGCTATAAGACATCGATGAATGAGACATGAACAAGTTCCTCTCACGATTTTATAAAATCAGGTCCTCCGTCGCCCCCGCCATACTCCTCCATCATACCAGTTTTGGTGCACCGCGGCACCCGATAAAAAAAGCCCTTCCGCCGCCATGCGGCAAAAGAGCCCCATCGCCCTCCCGCTCAGTGTTCGCAATCACACCCGCCATGGTCATGGTGATGGCCGTGATGATGATGGATGCCATGGACGTGCGGGCCGGTCCCTTCAAGGACCTGCTCCACATCCACCGGCGTCAACTCCCGGTGCAGGTATTTTTGTATAGCTTCCTCCACCGTCCCGCGAACACCGGTATAGACCTCGATGGACTCCCGGGCCAGCTTGCTCACCGCACCGGCCCCGAGCCCCCCCACGATCACCGCATCCACACCCAGCTTGGCCAGAAATCCGACCAATGCCCCGTGCTGATGGCCTTCGGTATCCACCACCCGCCGCTCCTTGACCGATTCTCCTTCAATGTCACAAATCGTAAAAGCCCGGGTCTGGCCAAAATGTCCGCCGACTCGATCCCCTTCCGTTGCGATCGCCAATCTCATCGTTCGCCTCTCCTTTTTTAATCCATAGTGACCGCCGCACCTTCGGCAGCGCGGCCGCCCACAAAATCCGCGTCCCGGCCCTGACCGCTGGTCGACACACCCGCAAGCCCGGGCGGATCCACCACCGGGTAAAATCACGGCATAATTTCCACCGTGAATGCGAATCCCTTTTCCATGAAGGAGAGCATCCGCCACCTTCTCCCTCGCCGCCTTCACAATGCGCTGAAACGTCCCCCGGGAAACCCCCATTTGCTCGGCCGCATCACCTTGTTCCAACTGTACCCAGTCCGCCAGGCGAAGGGCTTCCACCTCTTCAAGGGTGAGCGTCACTTCACCCGGTTCCGACGCTTGGTCCCCGGGCGCAGGCATTGGAGCAAAAAACGAAGCAAGGGGAACAAACCCAACCCGTCGGCATTTTTTCGGCCTCGGCATTTTTCACCTCCATTTATCATTTATTATGAGCATATGCACATTATAAGCGCTAAAACCAAAGGGGTCAAGACCCCCTTTGCTTCATGCATCGTTGCAATACGACGTAATAATGCTCGTGATCCCAAGTCGGTGATGAACACGACGTCGACCTTCGGGTTCCCCCAATCCCTGTTCCGCGTCGGCAGGCACGAATTCCATATTCTTGACCATTGCCGCCGACCAGTGACCATCCTGAGAAGTGTGAAAGTGAGCGCACTTCTGTTGGGGAACATGGATAAACAAAGCCGCCTCGACGGTGACCGAGGCGGCTGCTATGAATCAAGGCTTTATGTTCCCCCAAGTTGGACAAAACCATCAGCTTTCCACAGCCCGCGTCGGCACTCCCCGCAAGGTGTCCTTGACGGGGCATACTCGCTCGACGTGGGCGAGAAGTTCTCTCACCAGCTCCGGGGCCGACGGCGATTCAACGTGCACCTGATAGCGGATTTCTTGAAAACCCGGGCGAACATTTGGCTGCTTTTCCTGGAATCCGTCGGGATCCAGGTCCCCCTCGACCCGAATCTCCACTCCCCTGACCTCCACGCCGTGGCGAGGGGCCAAAGAAGTGATCAGGACATTCAGACATCCTCCCAGCGCCGCGAGAACCAACTCGACCGGATTCGGCCCGAGATCCGTTCCACCCAGCACAGCAGGCTCGTCGATCGTCACTTCATGACCGCGAATCCGGGCCGAAGATCGAACCCGATCCCCGGACCACGAGATATCAGCTACAAAGGTTTGTTTTGCCATATCTATCCCTCCAAAAAATAAACCTTGATCCTACTATACACATATTAGTCCGATAGGAAAAGTATAATTGATTTCTATTCTATAAACTGCGGCTAGACGCAGGGATTTGGTTGTATGATGCATCACAAACCTTTACTGACGGCCCATCATCGCATACAGTGAGGATGAGAACAAAAAGCAGCGTCAAGAGGCGGATGGAGGGACGAGCCTTGTTCGGAGCCATCGAAGCTGGGGGGACCAAATTCGTCTGTGGAATCGGGGACGACCGAGGCCGGATCGTGGACCAGATCACCATCCCAACGACAGTGCCGGAAGAAACCCTGGGTCGCGTAGCCGAGTATTTTCAGGACAAGGCCATTCGCGCCCTGGGGCTCGGGTGCTTCGGGCCCCTTGATCTCGATCCGGCCAGCCCGACTTACGGATTCCTCACCAGCACGCCGAAACTGGCGTGGCGAGGCTTCAACATCCTGGCCAACCTGCGGCGGCGCCTGGCTGTCCCCATCGCCATCGATACCGACGTCAACGCCGCCATCCTGGCTGAACACCGGTGGGGCGCGGCCCAAGGATTGCACACCGCCCTGTATCTCACCGTGGGGACCGGGATCGGGGGCGGTATCCTCGTCGAGGGGCAAATTCTTCACGGCATGATGCACCCCGAGGCCGGACATGTGATCGTTCGGAGGGCAGCCGGGGATAACTTTCCCGGGGTGTGTCCCGCCCACGGGGATTGTTTAGAAGGAATGGCGTCCGGCCCGGCCATCGAGAAGCGTTGGGGATCGAAAGGCCGCGATCTTCCTCTGGACCATCCGGCCTGGGATCTGGAGGCTGGCTACCTCGCCCAGGGACTTGTCACGTACATCTGCGTACTTTCTCCCCAACGGATCCTCCTCGGGGGCGGCGTGATGCAACAGGCCGACCTGTTCCCACGGATTCGCCAAAAAGTCAGGGAGATGTTAAATGGATACATCCAGCGCCCCGAGATTGTCGCGAACATCGATGAGTACATCGTGCCTCCGGGCCTGGGCACAAAATCCGGGTTGTGCGGCGGACTGGCCCTGGCCATGAAAGCCACCGAAGCTCGAAAGGAAGGATGAGGAATGTCGCCGATGACCAGATTATTGTCCAAGGTCCGGGGAAACCGTCTCATGGTGTTGCAAGGGCCGTGGATTCTTCGCTTCGATCAAACCGGGCGGTTCCTTTTGGCCTCGGGACCCGGCCGGGCGGTGCGCCGAGGGCTGGACGACCGGTTGGTCCGCACACGGACCCTCCCCGTCCGAGGGTTGCTGGGCCGGAGATACGAAATCCTCGAAGCCGACGAGAAACCCGCCTTTTACCGCCGGGTGTACAATGCCGCTTTATCCTCTCTCGCATCTCTCCCCCGGGATGAGGCCCGGGTGTGGCAGGATCGACTCGTCCGCTGGACTCCGGAAGCTTTGACAACGGACCGGGAGGCCTTTGACGACGTATATCTACCGATCAGCATCCTCCCTCCGGATCAATACCACGCATTGGTTGTGCAGATCACCCACGGATGCTCCTACAACCGATGCCTCTTTTGTGACTTTTACCGGGACCGGCGGTTTCACGTCAAGACCCCCGAGGAGTTGGATCGGCACCTGGAGCGCCTCCGAGCGTTCATGGGGCGGCGCATCGAGGAGCGAAGCGGGATTTTTCTCGGGGATGGCAATGCCTTCGTGGTGCCGACAGCGCGGCTCATCGGGATGCTCGAACAGATCCGGCGGACCCTGGGAGACAATGTGGCCGGGGAATTTTACACCTTTATGGATACATTCACATTGGAGCACAAATCCCCCCAAGGGCTGCGGCGCATCTACGACCACGGCCTGCGCACCGTGTACACCGGACTCGAAACCGGGGCGGATCGACTCCGGGCATTTTTGCGCAAACCGGGAACGGCGCGGGAGGCGGTTCACGCCTTGAACGTCTTGAAAGAGGTCGGCTTCCGTCTCGGGGTGATCCTTCTCGTGGGCGCCGGAGGCCCCGCCTTTGCCGAGGAGCATCTGGACGGGACGCTGGAGGCCCTCCGCAACCTCCACCTCACATCCGAAGACGTGATTTTTCTCTCCCCTTTTATGGAGCCCGAGGACACCGATTACGAAAGCCAGGCCCGGGCCGCCGGCCTGACGACCTTCTCAGAGCCCGAGACAGCACGGGAACTCCTTCGCTGGCAGCAAGCTCTCGCCGCTCTTCCCGCCAGAATCACCCTGTACTCCATCAAGGAGCACCTCTACTTCTAGACATGTTATACCCGTCGATGAGCACCTCGAGCTGGCCCGTCGTCGGGTCCACCACCAGACCGTGAACGGGGAGATCCCGGGGAATCAGCGGATGTTGGCGGATCATCTCCACACTGTGGGCCACGGCCTCTTCAACCCGGTCAAATCCCGTCAGCCAACCTTCGAGATCGATGCCCGCCCCCTTCAGCGTATCCAATCGTTCCGGGGGAATCCCCCGGGTCTGGGCCCGCTCCAAAACCAGTTTGGGCCGCAATCCGATCATGCCGCAATCGTGGTGCCCGATCACGAGAATTTCTTCCACGCCAAGCTGATACACGCCCACCATGATGCTCCGCATCGCCCCGCCAAAGGGATGAGAAATCAGCGCCCCGGCCGTTTTGACAAACTTCGCGTCTCCATTGTGCAGGTTCATCGCCCGGGGCAACAATTCGACCAGCCGGGCGTCCATACAAGTGACCACCAGAACCTTTTTCTTGGGGTATTTTGATTGCGGGATCTCCGCATAACTGCGGTTCTGGACGAATTCTCGATTGAATGCCAAGGTTTCTGCAAGGAACGACATAGATTCCCCTCCTTTGACTCCAAGTATATCTTGTCCGCATCCTCCGAGCCATGAAAGGGAGGCACACCTGTGACGCCGAGCACGCGCATGAGTGGACGGATCTGGTAAAATTTAAAGGCGAGAGGGCCAAGCCATTCATCGGAACTCTCGAAAGGAAGGGGTAGAGATGTCCAAAGTTCCAACCGCGCCTTCACCCGCCACCTGGGCGGATTTTTATGGACCCAATCTCGGGTATGTCCTGGAATGGTACGATCGCTACACCCGGGATCCGGATTCGGTGGACCCGGAAACCCGGGCGCTGTTCGATCGTTTGGGGCCACCCCCCGTCGGCGAGATCATTGCGCCCGGCGAAGCGAAGCGGACAGCGGCCGACCGCCCGACCATCGACCCCGGCGTGATCACCAAGCTGACCGCGGCAACCCGGCTGATCAGCAACATCCGGATCTACGGCCATCTGGAGGCACGAATCTACCCGCTGGGGGATGAACGCCCTGCCGTTCCTTTTCTTCGGCCGGAGGCTTACGGGATTACAGAGAACGACCTGTCCACCCTCCCCGCCTCCTGGGTCTTGCCCGAGGCTCCGGCAGATGCCCGCACAGCCCTGGATGTGGTACGAGCTCTGCGCCGCCGGTACACCGGGCCCATCGCCTACGAGTTCGCGCACGTCTTTCGCGAAGACGAACGACGCTGGCTCCAGGCCCAGGTCGAATCGGGAACGTTTCTGACCCCGAAGCCGCCGGAGGAGCAGAAACGGCTACTTCGCCGCCTGATCGAGGTGGAGGAGTTCGAAACGTTTCTCCACAAGACCTTCGTGGGACAGAAGCGATTCTCCATTGAAGGTGTGGACATGTTGGTTCCCATGGTGGATGCCGTGATCCGGGGTGCAGCCCGGTTTGGCGCCCGCCAAGTGTTCATCGGCATGGCCCACCGGGGCCGGCTCAATGTCCTCGCCCACGTTCTCGATAAACCCTACGCAAAAATCTTCGCCGAGTTTCACGCCTCGCCGAACAAAGACCTGGTCCCTTCAGAAGGTTCCATGGGGATCAATTACGGGTGGACCGGGGATGTGCGATATCATCTCGGAGCTCGGCATGAAGATGAGGCGGTGCATCTGCGCCTGACCCTGGCCAACAACCCCAGCCACCTGGAGTTCGTCAACCCCGTGGTACAAGGATTTACGAGAGCCGCCCAGGAGGACAGAAGCCGGCCGGGGCTGCCCGGTCAGGATTTGGACGGCGCCTGGGCCCTGCTCATCCACGGGGACGCGGCCTTTCCCGGAGAAGGGGTGGTGGCGGAAACCCTCAACCTCTCGGGGCTCGCCGGGTACCGCACCGGAGGCACCCTTCACATCATCACGAACAACCTGCTAGGCTTCACCACAGAACGGGCGGACGATCGCTCCACCCGGTACGCCAGCGATCTCGCCAAGGGGTTCGAAATCCCGGTGGTGCACGTGAACGCCGACGAACCCGAAGCATGTCTGGCGGCGGTGGAACTTGCCGTGGAATATCGGCGGCGATTTCACAAAGATTTTCTCATCGATCTGGTGGGATATCGACGTTGGGGACACAACGAAAGTGACGATCCCGCCATGACCCAACCGGTTCTCTACAGCAAAATCAACGCCCATCCCTCGGTGGGGAACCTGTATGGACACCGCCTGGCCGATGCCGGAACGATTCGATCGGAAGAGGCGAGGCAGATGAGGGAGGAGGTCCAGGAGCATTTGCGCCGGGCCTATGCCGAAGTCACCTCCGAGTCGGTGCATCCCGACATCCCGGATCCCGGGGGCGAGGATCCCGAACTCCCGGAGAATACCGGCGTCCCCGAGGAGCGACTCGCCATCATCAACGAGGCCCTCACCGATTATCCGGCAGGATTCCGGGTCTATCCGAAAGTCGACCGGATTTTGAAGCGGCGGCAGAGCCATTTTCGGGAAGGAGGAAGGATCGATTGGGGGCACGCCGAGGCTCTGGCCCTGGGCAGCATCCTCCTGGACGGGGTGCCCATCCGGATCAGCGGCCAGGACACCCAGCGGGGCACTTTCGGCCATCGTTTAGCGGTGCTCCACGACCTGCAGACCGGGGAGCCCTTCGTGCCTTTGCAACATCTTCCGCAGTCTCGAGTCTCCTTTGCCATCTACAACAGCCCGCTGACGGAGACGGCTGTGATGGGATTTGAGTACGGGTACAGCGTACAAGCGCCGGAGACGTTGGTGATCTGGGAAGCGCAGTTTGGGGATTTTGCCAATGTCGACCAGGTCATATTCGATCAGTTTCTGGCCTCGGGCCGGGCCAAATGGGGACAGACCTCGGGCATGGTGGTGCTTTTGCCCCACGGATATGAAGGACAGGGGCCGGAACACTCCAGCGCTCGGTTGGAGCGATTTCTCCAGTTGTCCGCCGAACACAACTGGACCGTTGCCAACCCCACCACCTCGGCCCAGTATTTTCACCTTCTCCGGCTGCAGGCTTGGCGACTACAACACGCCCCCCGGCCCCTGGTGGTGTTGACGCCAAAAAGTTTACTCCGCCATCCCCGGGCCGCTTCGGAAAAGGCGGAGTTCACCAGCGGGCGGTTTCAACCTGTCCTGGACGATCCCCGTCGGGACATAAGCCGGTCGGCCATCAAACGGGTGCTTTTGTGTTCAGGGAAAATATCTGTGGATTTGTTCGCCGCCCTGGAAAAAGACCCGGAGGCCGGCGGGTCCCTCGGGGTGGTACGGGTGGAACAGTTGTATCCTTTTCCCAAAGAAGAGTTGTCCCGGATTCTCGCCGGTTACCCCGGGGCCGAGGAAGTCGTGTGGGTCCAGGAAGAACCGCGCAATATGGGATCTTGGGCCTATGTGGCCCCCCGGATGCAGGCCCTTCTTCCGCCGGGACAGGCCCTGAAATATGTGGGGCGACCGGAGCGGTCGAGCCCGGCCGAAGGGCTTGCCGACGCTCACGGCGCGACCCAGGCGAAGATTGTTCAGCAGGCCTTGCAGCATTAAAGAAACAAGGAGGGGTTTTCTGTGGCAGACATCAAGGTACCCGAACTCGGGGAGTCCATCGTCGAGGCCGCAATCCTGAGTTGGCGTAAAAATGAGGGCGATCCGGTGGCCAAGGGGGAAACGGTGGTTGAGTTAGAAACGGACAAAGTGAATGTGGAGGTGGCATCCGAGGAAGACGGCGTGTTGGAGGCGATTCTGAAACCGGCGGGAGAGACGGTCTCCGTCGGGGAAACCATCGCCCGGATCCGATCGGGTGCTGCCGGCCAGGCGGCTCAGCAAGTCCCGAACCAACCAGCCCGGGGCCAGGAGCCCCCCCCTCCGGAAACCAAGCACTCTAACGCCGGGGAAAAAGGCCTGGCGGTGGAATCCCGCCCAGTCGAAGCCTCCCAGGGCAAAACCGGGCCCCAGACGGCGGATAATCCCTTACCCGCCGCCTTGGACCAGGCGACGGCCCCCTCCTCGGTCACGCCGCCGACCCCGAGGACCCCTTCCCAGCGCCGAAAGGCTCGTCAGGCTGACGGTCCCCAGGCCGCACCGGCAACTTCTGCGGCCCGGACAGAGGTTGTTCGAGAAGCCACGGCCCCTACGGCCCCCGTGGCCCCGGGCACGACGACCGCGTCCCCCTTGCGGCCGGATGAAGATCGGATTCCCATGACCCGCAGGCGCCAAACCATCGCCCGGCGACTCCTGGAGGCCAAACAGTCCACGGCTATGTTGACGACCTTTAATGAGATCGACATGTCCGCGGTCTTGGATCTCCGCCGTCGGCGAAAGGACCAGTTCAAAGAAGAGCACGGCGTGGGACTCGGATTTATGTCTTTTTTCACCAAGGCATCGGTGGGCGCCCTCAAAGCTTTTCCCATGTTGAACGCGGAAATAGAGGGCAACGAGATCGTCGTGAAACACCATTACGACATCGGCATCGCCGTCGCCACCCCCGCCGGCTTGGTGGTGCCGGTGGTGCGGGACGCCGATCGCCTCACCTTTGCCGAGATCGAATCCCGGATCGCCGATCTGGCGAAGCGGGCTCGGGAAGGGACTCTGCACCCTCAAGAACTTCAGGGCGGCACGTTTACGATCACCAACGGCGGGGTGTTCGGGTCTCTCTTTTCCACCCCTATCCTCAACCCACCCCAGGTGGGAATTCTCGGGATGCACGCCATTAAAGAGCGTCCCGTCGCCGTGGAGGGCCAGATTGTCCTTCGGCCGATGATGTACGTGGCCCTTTCCTACGATCACCGCATCGTCGACGGGGCCGAGGCGGTTCAGTTCCTGGTCAAGGTCAAAGAGATGGTGGAAGACCCGGAGACACTGTTGCTGGAAGGTTGACGGGAAACGGGGCCGGTGTTCACCGGCCCGTGCGTGCCCTTCGCCGTCGGGTGATGGTATCGATGGTCACGGCGATGAGGAGAATCGATCCTTCGATCACATATTTCACACTGGAAGGGGCGCTCAACAAGTCCATTCCGTTCTCGATACTCCCGATGACCAAAGCGCCGGCCAAGGCGTTGTACACGAAACCCCGCCCGCCGAACAAACTGGTGCCCCCAATGACCGCGGCGGCGATGGAATCAAGGAGAAGGTTCCCGCCGCCGGAGGCCGGCGAGGCGGAGCCCAGCCGGGATGCCCCGAGGATTCCGCCGATCGCCCCGAGAGTGGAGGCAAGGGTAAACACGGCAATCCGAACTGTTCCCAGCCGGATTCCGGCCCGGCGGGCCGCTTCGGGGTTACCGCCAAGGGCGTAGACGTGCCGACCAAAAGGTGTAGCTTGGGTGATAAATGTAAACAAAGCCACAAAGGCGACGAGGATCAGGCCGGACAGCGGTAGGCCCCGATACCCGTTTAACACCGCCACCGTCACCACGCACAGCGCGCCGACCACGGCGGCCCGAAGGGCGGTCTCCTTGGCCGAGGGCGCCGACAAGCCCCGGGATCGCCGCAGGGCCCGACCCCGAAAGACTCCCCAGGCGTAAGCGATGGTGACGAGAACGGCCAAGGCCCATCCCGCCCCCGAGGGGACATAGGAGGACGCGATGGAGAGCAGGGAGCCATTTTGCAGGGGCACCGTTCCCTCCTGTCCCAACATAGCTAGGAGAATGCCCTGATACCCCAGGGACCCGGCCAGAGTGACGATGAACGAGGGCACGCCGATCACCGTCACCCAAAACCCCTGAAACGCTCCAATGGCGGCCCCGCAGGCCACCGACGCCAACACGGCGGGCCAGGCCCCCCATCCTCCGTCCGCAGCCAGAACCAGGACGCCCGCTGCTACACCACTGACCGCCGCAATCGACAAATCGATTTCCCCGAGCAGGAGAATGAAGGTCTCCCCCACCGCCAACATCCCGATTTCTGCGATCTGCAAGACAAGGTTGGACAGATTACGGCCGGAGAGAAAATTCCCATTCACGGCTTGGAAAACGATCCAAATGACGATCAGCCCGATCACCACGGGTAACAGTCCCAGATCTCCCTCGGCCCAGCGGGCCCGCATGCGGTGCCATAAGGAGACATCGGAAGCCGCTTCCGATTCCAGTCGGGCGGCTGCCTGCAGCATCTGCTGCTCGTTCACTTCCCCGCCACCTCCACCGCCGCCCCGGTGATGGCGGCCACCACTTCCTCGGGCGACGTGTTTTCCTTGAGAAAAGTCGCCGCCGTCCTCCCGAGGCGCAAGACGACAATGCGATGGGCAATCTGAAACACATCATGCAAATTGTGAGAAATCACCATAACCCCCACGCCCTCCCCGGCGAGCCGCACAATCAGGTCCAACACCGCCCGGGTTTGGGCCACCCCCAAGGCGGCAGTCGGTTCATCGAGAAGGACGATGTTCGATCCCCACAACACCGCCCGGGCCACGGCCACCGTCTGCCGCTGTCCTCCCGAGAGCCGGGACACCGGGGTGGACAAAGGCGGAAGGCGAATCCCGAGCTTTTGCAACACCGGGATCGCCGCCTCCTCCATCTCCGCTTTCCTCAGGACATGCAATAGACGGGGGATCACCGGCCGCGTGCGCTCCCGGCCGAGAAACAGGTTTGAAACAATATCTAAATTGTCGCATAATGCTAAATCCTGATAGACCGTCTGAATCCCCAAGCGCTCCGCATCCGCTGGGCCGGACAAGGTCACCCGGCGACCGTCTACAAAGATTTTACCGCCGTCCGGTCGCTCAACCCCGGAGATGATCTTAACGGTGGTAGATTTACCCGCACCATTGTCGCCCACTAAGGCCACCACTTCGCCGGGCCACACTTCCAGAGAGACATCGTGAAGTGCTTGGACGGCCCCGAAGGATTTGCGCAGATGTTCGACCCGCAGCAGCGGTTTTTGCGGAGATCCTTGTCGCCTTTCTTTTTCCACCGGTTCACCTTCTAACCATTACTGGATTTTCTGCATGGTGGTATACCCGTCTTTGATCACGGTGTCCTGGATGTTGTCCTTTGTGACGACGATGGGCGTCAATAAGACGGAAGGGACATCTTTGTTGCCGTTGTTCACTTTCCCGTTGACGAGCCCGGAGGGTGGATCCTGATTCTTGACCAGGGCCACCGCCAACTTGGCCGCCGCTTCGGCTTCCTGTCTGACCGGCTTGTAGACGGTCATCGACTGGGCTCCTTTGAGGATGTTGTGGAGACCCGCGTCGGTGGCATCCTGCCCGGTGATGGGAATTTTACCCACGAGGCCCTGGGGCTGAAGGGCCTGGATCACCGCCCCGGCCAGGTTGTCGTTGGCAGCCAGTACCCCGTCGACTTTGTTATTCAAACGGGTCAAGGCCTGCTCCATCTCCCTCTGGCCGTTCTCCGCCAGCCAATCCGGCGTATAGGTTTCATAACCGAGTTTCAAGGTGCCGTTATTGAAAAGGGGGTCAAGCACTTTGTGAGCCCCTCTGGCAAACAGCAGGGCGTTGTTATCCGTTTGAGCCCCGTTGATCATGACCACTTTGCCCCCTTTGCGGGTGTGGTCGGCGATGTATTGCCCTTGCATCTCCCCCACCCGCTCGTTGTCAAAAGACACGTAATAGTCCACGTCTGCGCCGGTGATCAACCGGTCGTATGAAATGACTTTCACGCCGTTTTGTTTGGCTTCGGTGACGATGCGCGCAGCCGCCTTGGAGTCCACGGGGTCGAGCACCAAGACTTTGGCCCCATTGGTCATCGCCGCCTCGGCTTGTTGTTGCTGGGAGGAAGCGCTGCCCTGGGCGTTGGAATAGAGCACCTGCACCCCGGGCGCCTCTTTGGCCACGGCATCCTCAAAGCGAGGCCGATCTTGGGACTCGTACCGCGGCGATGTGGCGGTCTCCGGCAGCAGCAATGCAATCTTGGCGCTGCCCGAAGACTGACCCTGGGACGGGCTTGAACCCGTGGAGGGACTCTGTCCACAGCCCGCCACGAGCAGGGCAGCGGCGACTCCAGATAAGGCGGTAGTCCACACCCGTGACCTTACTTTTGGTATCATTCATCATCCACCCCTTCTTTATATATTTTCCGAACAATCGGAGTATAATGGACCTGACAGCAGTATAACAGAAACTTTATTTGACTACAATACAAACAAAGTTTCTCGGATGTTGCAAGCCGATACATCTAGATACGATTTACACGGGAAGAATTCCGGTAAATCTGAGATTTTGTCGAACCCCTCCTGAAAATCGTTTCAAGCGGCTCCAGAAAAACTTTTTTTATTGCGCTAAAAAAGATCCCTTTGTTATGATAGGCAAAGAGGTGGAAGGGAACGGGGGGGAACGATGATCAAGAAACCGGTTACCGGAGATCAGAATTTTATTAAACAACTCAACCGCTCCGTGGTTTTGGACGCCATCCGCCGGCACAGCCCCCTTTCCCGCACGGACATCGCGGATTTGACGGGGCTCAACAAAGCCACAGTGTCCAACCTGGTGAGGGAATTACAGACCGAACATCTGGTACAGGACGTGGGAGAGGGGCGATCTCACGGGGGGCGCCGGCCGCAGCTGTTGGTGTTTCGAAAGGACGCGGGATATGTCTTGGCCGGTCAACTGGATGTGCACTATCTTCTGATGGCCCTCACGAACTTGGACGGTCAAGTGGTATGGAAACGGCGGGTGTCTCTCCCTCCGAATCCTTCCGTGGACCAGGTGACAGAAACGGCAGCGGCCATATCCCGGGAAGCGGAAGGGGCGGTCGACGGGACGGCCCCCTACGGAATCATCGGTGTGGGACTAGGAATCCCAGGGATTGTCGACCACAAGAACGGCATGATTCTGCGCGCCCCGAACCTGAACTGGACGGACGTGCCCTTCCGGACCCTGTTGTCCGCCAAAACCGGCCGGCCAGTGGTGATTGACAATGATGCCAACTGCGGGGCCATCGCAGAGCTCCGGTACGGGTTCGGCCGGGACACCGCAAACCTCCTGTACGTCAGTATCGGCACAGGCATCGGGGTGGGCATTGTGGCGGACGGCCGTTTGTACCGGGGAGGTCGGGGCTCCGCCGGGGAGTTCGGCCACACGAGCCTCTACCCGGACGGTCCCCAGTGTACCTGTGGGAATCGCGGATGTTGGGAACTGTACGCCTCGGTCTCCGCTTTGAGCCGGGTGTTTCGGCAGAAACGGGGTGGAACGGCCGGGTGGCCCTACGATCCTTCCTCTTGGGAAGAGTTGTCCGCCATCAAACACCTGACAGACCGCGGCGACCGCCATGCTCTGGACGCGTTGCATCATGTCGGGGAGTATTTGGGAGTAGGGGTTTCTTCGTTGATCCAGGGACTCAATCCCGAAGCTGTGATCATCGGCAACGACATGGCCCTTTTTGGGCCTTCTTTGCTCGCCGTCATCCGTCAGGAGGTCCGCAAAAGGGTCTTTCCTTTCAACCAAGATCACCTCATCCTCGACGTCTCCCGGCTAGGGGAGGACAGCGTGCTCATCGGGGCGTCGGCCATGGTGGTGGAACAATTTTTCGCCCGGGTGGAAACCGCCCATTTATAGGCCTTCGAGACTCTTCATTCGGAGTTTCACCTGGCATCCGTGATGCCCAAGCGGCGCATCTTGCGGAGCAGGGTCGTGTGACTCACCCCGAGCACGGCGGCAGCCGCCCGCACGCTGGAGGTATGGCCCAACGCCCGCTCGATGGCCCGGCGCTCCGCTCCTGCCACCGTTTCCGCCAGCGTCGGGACACCGCCGGAACTCGTAAAAACAGGTGCTCCGGAATTGTCCCCCACCCAGGAGCCCAGAATCTCCGCCAACACCTGCCCTCCATCGATGAGGCGCCCAGGACTTCGCACGTACAACGATTCGACGATGTTGCGCAGCTCCCGGACATTCCCTGGGTAGTCGTATTGAGACAGTTGCTGGACGAGCCCCGGGCTCATCTGCTTGGACTGGCCGAACTCGCGGTTAAAATGGTCCATATAATACGCGAGCAGCCCGGGGATCTCGTTTTTGCGCTCCCGCAAGGGAGGGACGGCGATTCGAACCACGTGAAGCCGGTAAAACAAGTCCGCCCGAAACCGGCCTTGGCGCACCAAATCACGCAGGGGTTGGTTGGTGGAAGCGATCACCCGAACGTCTAAGCTTCGCGTCCAGCTACCCCCCACCCGGCGGATCACCCGGTCCTGCAAAACCCGCAACAATTTCGCCTGGAGCAAGGGAGACAACTCGGCGATCTCATCGAGGAGCAGGGTCCCTTTGTCGGTCAATTCAAAAAGTCCGGGGCTCCCCTCCCGTTTGGCTCCGGTGAACGCCCCCCGTTCGTATCCAAACAACTCCGACTCCAACAGGGTCTCCGGAATCGAGGCGCAATTCACCTTCGTAAAGGGCATCTTGGCCCGGGGACTGTTCCGGTGGATGAAATCCGCCACCACCTCTTTGCCCACTCCCGTTTCCCCTTCGATCAATACGGTCGATGGGTACTGGGCAACCCGCCGGGCCTCTTCCAACACTTTGCGAAATCCCTCGCCGCAGACCGCCAGTCCCGCCGCCTCCATCGCCACATCCCATCCTTCCTCATGTCCGAGGTTCCTGCCGAGGGCTCCCGGCAGCAAAGTCTCCTTCCCCGGTCGATCCCCTTGTCATCATCATGATCAATTATATACCACATTGGTACAGTTTTGGACCACTTGAGGAACCCGCAGCGTCGCCCTCCCCGGACCCCGAGACCCCAGGTCCCAGAATCCCGGCCTTTCCGGCCAGTTCGGACCGTCATCCGGAAGAGCCGTCAATTTGGCACGATTTTTGCGAGTTAACGTTTGTCAAATCCCGGCGGCGGATTACTCCCGCACGCCCGAACGGAGGAATGAGGTGACATCATCGGATTGGCATCAAGAAGTTCAGCAAATCATCCAAGCCCACCAAATTCAGTTGGTCCGGGTCTGCGTCCAGGATCTCGGGCACATGAGCCGGTGCAGAGAGGTTCCATCGGGGCGGTTTCTGGAACGTATGGCGACCGACGGGCTGTCTTTTCCCTCCGCATTGTTCGCCTTCGATTCCTCGGCTCGCATCGTTCCGGGGGCGGGGCCCGGCCCACGCAGCGGGTACCCCAGCTGGCACCTGCAGCCCGATCTCAGCACCTTCTCCGTTCTCCCCTACGCTCCGGGCGTTGCCCGGGTTATCGCCGATCCCTTCGAGTCCAAGGGACAGCCGGTGGACTATGCTCCCCGCCACGTCCTGCGCCGGGTTCTGGAGCGGGTACGGGCAGCGGGATTCCAAGTGAAGGGGTCTTTTGAATTCGAGTTCTACGCTTTTGCACGAGACGGGGATTCCCGCGGGCAAGCCCCCATACCGCCTGACTCCATCTCCCCCGGTCCCTCGTCCCTTCACCCGCCGGGGCATCCCGCCTGGACCGGGCTGCAATGTTTTTCTGAGATCAAACAGGCGGCCCTGGAACCCCTCTTGATCCATCTCATCCAAACCCTCGAGGCGATGGGGGCCCGGCCGGAGGTGGCAAACACCGAGTACGGTCCAGGACAGTTCGAAATCTCTTACGCGTCGTATTGGAACCTCGAGATCGCCGACATGGCCTTTTATTACCGGACCACGATCCGGGAGGTGTTGGCGCAACACGGTCTCAAGGCGACCTTTATGAGCAAGCCCCTCAGCGGATTCAGCGGAAGTGGTGCACATCTGCACCACGGGCTCTACGGGGCTGACGGTGCCAATGCCTTCGCCGATCCCCAGGCCCAAGATGGGTTATCGCAGCTCTGCCGATGGTTTATTGGCGGGCAGTTGGCTCATGCTAGAACCGTCAGCGCGCTGATGAACCCCACGATAAACGGATACAAGCGCCTCCAGCCCGGGGCCTTCGCCCCGCATTGGATCACCTGGGGATATGACCACCGGGAAACGATGATCCGGGTGCCGCCGGCCCGGGGAGAAGCGACCCGGATCGAAAATCGCCTCCCCGGAGCAGACACCGATCCCTACCTGGCTCTGGCCGCCGCCCTGGCAGCCGGACTGGACGGGATTGAGCGCCGGATCGATCCGGGAGACCCGGTGGCGGATCGGGACGTGTCCGAAATGGCAGCTCCTGTGCTTCCCCGATCGCTATCTGAGGCTCTGGATGCCTTTGAAGAGGATCCCTGGACCGAAGAGGTGTTCGGGCGGTCTTTCAAAGAACAGTTCCTACGGCTGCGCCGGGAGGAGGTGGAACGTTTTCTCCGCCATGTGACAGACTGGGAATGGATGGAGTACGAAGATATATTTTAGCGCGAAACTGCGCGCGCAAGAGTTCACTCCGCCAGGTGGCGGCCACACGATGTCAAGGAGATGAAGGGCATTGGATAAATGCGACGATCACGAGTCGTCCCTTTCCGTCGAACAGTTTGGCTACAAGCAAGAGTTGAAACGCAGCCTCAGTTTTTGGGATTTACTTGTGTATGGGCTTATTTTCATGGTGCCCATCGCCCCCATGGGGATTTACGGCCAGGTGGTCCAAACGGCCCACGGCATGGTGGTGTTGGCGTATTTGATCGGCTTGGTGGGGATGATTTTTACAGCATTCAGCTATTTTCGCATGTCCGAGGCCTTCCCCATCGCCGGGTCGGCTTACGCCTATGTTCAGCGGGGATGGAACCCGTTTATCGGTTTTCTTGCCGGCTGGATGATCATGCTGGACTACATTCTCATCCCGGGCCTGCTGTACCTGGTTTCTGCATCGTGGCTGAACGAACTCGTGCCCGGCGTGCCAACCTGGGGTTGGGTGGTGGTGTTCGTCGTCATCAACACCATCATTAACATCCGGGGAATCCAAATGACCAACCGGGCCAACTGGGTCATTTTGGTGATCGAACTGCTGACGTTTTTGGCCTTTTGTATCGCCGCACTGATTTACGTGGCCTCGGGGACAGCAGGCACGCATTTTACCTTTACCCCGGTGTTCAACCCGCATGAGTTCAGCTGGGCGATGGTGGGCTCCGCCACGTCGATTGCGGTGCTGAGCTTCTTAGGGTTTGACGGGATCAGCACCCTGGCGGAAGAAACCCGGGGTGGCCGGTCGACGATGGGCAAAGCCACGGTGGCGGCGCTGATCGTGGTGGCGGCCCTGTTCATGGTGTTGACTTATTTGGCCGCGGTGGCGTACCCCGATTACACGCAATTCCCGGATCCCAACGTCGCTTTCTATTTTGTGGCGGAACGGGTGGGAGGCACCTGGTTAAAATTGCTCACCCTGGTGGTCACGGTGATTGCCTGGGGCATCGCCAACGCCTTGGCGGCCCAGGCGGCGATCTCCCGGCTGCTCTATAGCATGGGGCGGGACCGCATGCTCCCGGCCGTCCTCTCCACCGTCCACCCGCGGTACAAAACGCCCATTGTGTCCACCCTGGTGGTGGCGGCCCTCTCGATCATCGTCACCGCTTTCCTCAGCATCGACAACCTGAGCCGTTTGGTGAATTTTGGTGCACTGACCACCTTTATCGCCTTGAACCTCACGGTGATGATTTATTTTCTCGGCAAAAGGCGGACCGGGCGATGGGGGGCGCATTTCCTCATGCCCCTGTTGGGGATCCTGGTGCTCCTTTATGTGTGGCTCAACTTCGATGCCTTGACGTTTTATCTCGGGGGCAGTTGGTTCATCCTCGGGGTGATCGTGCTACTCATCACCACCCGGGGATTGCGGGTGAAACCCAAAGACATCGAATCGGTGTGACAACCGCGTGAATCCCCGCCCGGTGTCCGGGCCCGGCCAGGCAAGCCGGGGCCCCTGCGGCCGGGCGGCTCCTGGGTGTCGAATACAAATACAGGATAAAAATGGAGGATGACCTATGGCCACTCATCAGCTGTCAAGCAGTCATTTGATCTATGCCATGTCCGCCGGGAATCGCCCGGCTCTTCGGGTGCACAATGGAGATCGGGTGGTGATCGAGACCGCCGACTGCTTTGAGAATCAAATCCGCTCGGAGTCCCAGGATTTTGGCGGGTTGGACTGGGAACGGATCAACCCGGCCACCGGGCCGATCTACGTCGAGGAGGCAGAACCCGGGGACATTCTCGCAGTTCACATTGAAAAAATGGAACTCGCACCCCGGGGAGTGATGACGACAGGCCCGGGACTCGGCGTTCTCGGGGACGAATTGGCTGACAATCACATCCGGATGATCCAGGTGTCGGGAGGCCGGGTGAACCTTTTCGGGCGAGAGGTGCCCACCAACCCGATGATTGGCGTGATCGGGACGGCGCCCTCGGGAGATTCGCCGATTCCCTGCGGGACGCCTGGGGATCACGGCGGGAATATGGATTGTAAGCGTATCACCGAAGGGGCCATTCTACTGCTTCCGGTCAACGTGCCCGGGGCGCTTTTCGCCTTGGGGGACCTGCACGCCTCCATGGGGGATGGCGAGGTGGCGGTGTGCGGGGTGGAGATCGCCGGGAAGGTGACGGTGAAACTCCATGTGCTGAAAGGGCTCACCTGGCCGACTCCGATGGTGGTGGACGCCGAGCGGGTGATGACCATCGCCTCGGCCGCGACCCTGGACGAGGCGGCAGTCATGGCCACCAAGCGCATGGCCCACTGGATGTCCGGGCAGACCGGGATCTCCGGGGCCGAAGCGATCTTTTTGCTCAGCGCCAAGGGGGAGTTACGCATCTGCCAGGTGGTGGATCCGCTGAAGACTGCCCGGATGGAGTTCGACCGGGCTTGGCTGGAGGAGATGGGGATTTCCTTTGGGAATCTGTAGGGAACTCCCAGGGGGCGGGAGTTCACCACACAGGGCCGCCCCCATCCTCATTTGATCAGGAGGTGTGTCGACGTGGCCGACGCATCGCGCATCGTGCCCATTTCCGGCGGGTACCACGTGTGGACCCGGCGGCTCGGGGAGAGTCCCGTCAAATTGCTTCTCCTTCACGGCGGCCCGGGATTCAATCACGAGTATCTGGAGATCTTTGCCGAACACCTGCCGCCAAACGGAATCGAGCTCTATTTTTACGACCAGCTGGGATCGTATTTTTCCGATCAACCGGATGATCCATCGCTCTGGACGGTGGATCGTTTCCGGGAAGAGGTGGAGGAGGTCCGGCGTTTCCTCGGCCTGGGTCCCTTCTACCTGTGCGGGCAGTCCTGGGGCGGAATGCTTGCCATCGAGTACGCCCTTCACTACCCCGATGCGGTGAAAGGGCTGATTATCTCCAACATGACCGCCTCGGTGGAATCATACGTGCGCAGCGTGAACCGATTGCGCGATCAACTGCCCCGAGAGCTGGTGGATGTGATGAAGCGCTATGAGGCGGCGGGCCAGTATGACGCCCCGGAGTACCAGGAGATTCTCATGAACCACCTTTACCGCAAGCACCTGTGCCGGCTGGACCCTTGGCCGGAGCCGGTGTTGCGGGCTTTTGCCCACGCGAACAACCAGGTGTACAACGTGATGCAGGGTCCCAACGAGTTTGTGGTCACCGGGAATTTCAAGGACTGGGATCGGTGGGATGATCTTCACCGGCTGCCGATGCCGACCCTGCTTTTGGTGGGGCAATATGACACCATGGCGGTGGAGGACATCGAGGAGATGGGGCGGCGAATCCCCCGCTCCCGGGTGGCGGTCTGCCCGAACGGCAGCCACATGTGCATGTGGGACGACAGCCAGGCGTATTTTGGCGCCTTGCTCGGCTTTATCCGGAGTGTGGAGGCCGGGGCGGAGGTGTGAGGTGCGCCGGAGGGAGAGGCGGTACAGCTGCACCCTCGTGGCGGCCGCACCCCCACCCCGGGGCGGCCGCGCGCTCACCCTGGGGACACGGTGGGAAAGGGAGTGTGCGGGGAAGGGGCGGGTGGCCTCTGGGCCGCCGGCCCCTAACCTGTATTCGTTAAGCCTGAACGGATGAGTGTTGCCAATAGTCACGAATCGCGTCGCAAACTTCCTCGTAATGATTGTCAAGAAAGTTCATGATTGTCTTCGCTTCCTTGGGGTCGGATCGCCAGCCGGCGTGATTAAAATCATTGCGATAATTGGCAATGTCATGAAACCATTTGACCATCTCGGGATATTGCAACAATCGGTTGACCAGTTCCATATTATACGATTCAGAAGAAGAATCCACCGGTCGCTTATCTTTTAACTTTGAAGCATAGTGGAGGTGCCGGGCAACGTCCTCCCGATCATTTACCCGTTGCTTGTCATACCCTTCCCGCTCACATACTGCAGTGATGACCAATTCATTCAAAAGGGTAAAGGTCTGTTGGACGAGTCCATGGCGTTTGCACCAGTCAATCGCCGCAAACCCAGCCTGGATCACATCATCATCTTCCATCGGCTGTAACTCTCGATTCACTCGGTCCAACAGAATGTTAATCGGCTGAAAATCCGGCAGCGCCTCTGCTTGATCCTTAAAATTTTCCAGAATTCTCCTGGCCAACACGGCCTTGTCGCGAACTAGGGGCCCGCGACAGGCCTGCAAGGCGGTCGTTAACTCTACCCAGCTCCGGGCCATTTTTTGAATCGGTTCAATGGCCTGTCCCTGTCCTTTTGTTCGCGCCGCCATACTCTTTTTATTCCGTACCCACTCATTAAAGGGTTCGGCGCGGCCCATTTCGGTAAATGCATAGACGTTGATGATCCAATCCTGCAGATCGGCAAAAGACGTCAAGTCGACCACTTGCGCCGGGACTTCGTAGATGTTCCCGTAGTAAATCCCCCTGACCATGATATTTTTTGTAATGCGAGCGAAATGCAAGATCAACAGAGCCATCATGGGCTGATGGCGAAAGGAATGGGTGATATCGAAAATTACCTCGTCTTCAGGATGAAGCACATCAAACACGGTTTTAAAATCTTCCCAGATTTCCTTGGTTTTTGTAGCACCGAGGATAGGCACGGGGATCCAGGAAAAATACACTTTCTCCCGCAAGGTGATCAGTTGTTCCTTTAATTTTCCAGGTCCTAACCAACTCTGCCGTTCTGCTTCCGGAGTAAGAAAAACGTACATCTCTTCCGGAGGGTGGGCGGTTTTGTGCAGCAACTCCATTAGAGCCCGCTGAATGTAGGGTGTCTCCTCCGACACGTCCTCGCCAAAATGATAACAATAGGGATCATAATGGCCATTTTTCCCGACACCAAGGAACGTCAAAAGTTTGACAGTCATCGTTTCTCCCCCCGTTCGCGTTTTTCTACGACAGCCTTCATTCTCCCGTAACCGGCGTTGGTCTTGCCGCCAACGCCCCATTGCTGCAAGGCCCGGTTCAATAGTTCCATCGTCAGCGAGGTCCATTTGTCGCTATAAGAGGTCCGCTCCGAAGACAACGCGAGCAAAAAATGCCCCTTGCAACTGAGAAAAGGGATGGGGTTAGGATCGTCAAAATCCGTTGGTGGCCGGTCCCCCTGGTAATAATCCGGATGATGCACCGTCATGACATCCCGCACGAGGGACCCTCTGAGGGTCTCGGGCGTGATCCACGCGTCAAAAAAACGGATATGACCGGATTCTTCGAGAGTACCGAAAAGAAACCGGTGATATTCGCCGCCCCTGCGATACCTCTCGTCCTCTTGACCCCAAACCTCACCGCAATAATGGGAGGCCAACCCTTTTAAGGCCGTGGCGGGAACGTAGGGGATGCCGTAGGTATGGTGTAAAGTCAATCCCGTCTCCAGAGGCGAAGCAGAACCAAGACCCACCACCAAACGTCCTTCTACCTCCATCTCCCGGGTCACACAGGACTGTAGCTGAGACACGTAGCGCTGATACACTTGTTCATACCAAGGAAGGATTCCGCCCACCGATTGTTCAGCTATATCTAAAATCTTTTCCTTTCCATGCAGACCGACAGGCGTATTCCCTTTGCGGTGGTCTGGCTCATCCGCCTTCTCCGCCTGGCTTTCCAGGAAACGTTGGAGAATCAGACCCGAGTGGGTGGAAACCTGCGGGGAAAGGCGATTCAATGCAGACTTCTGCACATTTCGACAAGCTTGTTTCACGACCCTCAGTCCTCTCCCGGTTGAACCTTTAGAATCGCTTCCGCGTATCGTTTATACCAAGTGGCTGCCTGCATGACCCGTTGGGTCAACCGTATATATTGCACCAAATCGGCTTCGCGAGCCACGGTCCATGAGTGGTCAACCCCCACGGTATCGGCTAAATCATTGAGGAACTGTATAAAATGTTCCCTTCCCGGCGCCGACCCCTTGGCCTGACAAAAAGCAACCGCTTGACACAACCCGGACGCATGCAACAACGCCGGGAAATTTACGCAAATGCGGCCGTAATCTTTTTGCTCCTCCCGACTTCGCTTTTCGACACGGTCGATCTTTTCGTACACATCCCGCGCCCACTGCTGCTGTCTCGTTTGCATGGCCATCACCCCTTCTTCTCCCCGGGTGTGAACAGGCAGCGGATCTGCCCTTTGCCGACGCTGGCATGACCGCCGATCTGTAAATTCACTTTTGACGGACAAAAATTTGTGATCAACTCTTGCGGCGTGACGTCCTTTCCGTACACCTGATCGCACCACACCACACCGGCCAGTACCGCTTCGGCCGGGAGATTTTCCTCGTACCAGAGGGCTCCCTTCTCCACGATTTTCGTATCGTCATTGATCCTGATCCTAGCCTGTACTTCGGTGGCCGTTTCACAGAGATAATTGAAGACATTGTCTGAAACCATGGCAAACCGTTCGAGAAAAAAGGGCCGCCAGGGGTCATTTTCAGGGAAAAGAGCCTCCGCGAAAAAGTCAGCCCACTGTTTAACCGTCGGGTCCGTCTTGGCAGTGAAATCGAGATCTTCCAGGAATACGCTCTGGTCCATAGCTAAGCTGCTGAGCTCTGAAAGATAAATCTCACCCTCGGCTATAGTAGCCCCTACGCTTCCCATGTCCGCGGGCATTCCTGAGCCGTACACCATCTCCAAGTCCCGCCGCAGGCGCATCAAGACAAAAGGAGAGGTAACATAGGCGAAGGTCCCGTACAAGCTGCGTACGGGCAGCATCACCAGATGGGCATCGGTGAACACGAGTGACCCCGCCTGCTCATCCCCCACTCCTCCCTGTCCAAAGGCCAGTGTAAACCCTTTCAAATCTGTTCCTTGAAAATAGTCCCGCAAGACCCCCTTCACGGCGCTTCCCGGAACGACCGGCCAATGGGTGACCTTTTCCCGCATAATCGGCAGATCAATAAACCCCACGCCCTGTCCCGCCCCGACATGGAGGGGAGTGACGGCGTGCAACCAAAACATCCGGTTATGGCCCCGCATGTTGACGTATCTCCTTTCTTCGCTCATCGCTGCCAACGGCCCCAAAGAGCGTTTGCAAAACCGTCTCGCCGATCTTGTTCCTCGTCCGCCACCGATCGAAGCCACGCATCCTTTATGTAAGCACCGGGGTTTCCCGCCAACACTTCGAAAAAGTAGACGCTCCCGGCCGGGACGATCCGGCGAATCGGTTTCGGGCCATAGTGGCCCTTCTCTATGCTCCAGCCGGAGAGCGGCTTCCACCGGCCTACACAGGCACTCCGCAATTGCAGCCGCAACCCGTTCATGCCGGGCGGCGTGCCTTGTAACGTGTCCGGGTCAATCCAGCCCGGCAACCAACCGTACCGAAACAGACCCGGAGTGGCCAAAACCATTCGCACCCCATCGGCACCGTCCAGGGCGATCGACAATTCATCATCGGGAAACCACGGAAGGGGGGACGTTGTCTGTAAAAAGGAAAGCCGCCTCTCCCCGCCCAGGGGCGCCAACACGGCCCCCTCACTGGGCCACGAGGACTCCTCCAGCCCCTCCACCCACGTGACGATCCCCACGCCGTGGGGGAACGCCAGTCCCGATGTGGAAAACAGTTGTTCATCCCCGGCACGTCCAGTCAACGGGTCGATGTGAACGTGCACGCGCACATCTCGCTTTAACGGATAAAGGTACTCGGGCGGTGATAGCTGGAAATCGGTGATGTTGCTTGTACCCTCCTCAGCCGGTATGGCTAAATTGCTGCGGTGATCGTCCATCAACCACGCCATCATGCGCTCTCGGGACCAAAAGGCCGGACCTTTGGCCGGTTTGAGGTCTTCCGTAACGACAACAGGAAGTAGAGCGGGATGGGGCAGGTCACACCCCTCCCCTTCTCCCATTTCGTGGGGGCGAAGGGCGATTCCTCGCAAAGAATGCGAATCATCGTCCCGAAAAAGAACGACATCGAGCGGCGCAGGAAAATAGAGTTTCTCGCCGACACATGGATAAGGGCCGCCGATGGTCAAACTCTTCAGCCACTGAACTCGCGTTGGTGTAAAGGGTTCTATCCCTGGGCTGTCCACTACATGTTTCCCCACCCAGGTTCGCAGAAAGCCGGCGAGGACAGAAGGGTATGGCCAGTCTAAACAGACCATTCTGTTGCCGCCTTCCGGACCAAAAGGGCGAGCATCCCTCACCACGAGCGGATCCCGGGGCCAGATCTGCACATGAATCATGTTGACAACGTCTCCTTTCCCGTTCGTCCCGACTGGCGCCAACTCCGGGCCACGTGGTAGGCCAGCAGTAACGACGTGGACAAACGGTACACGTCCCCCAAGGTCTGCACCTCCGTAGACAACTGGTCTATCAGGGGTCCTTCCAACACTTTACCGGATCGCGTTCTTTTTCTTTCAAATAAGCGCCGGATATCCGCCTGGAGCAGCTTCCCAGGCGGCCAGGAACTCTCCTCCTGACCGGGATCATTGACCCCCTTTCCGCCATAAGCGATCGCCAATTGAAGAAGATCATAGGGCACCTTGTGCGGGATTTTTCCAGAGAGAAACCCTTTCACCTTTTCTTCGATCTTTTTATCGGGATTTTGATCCCACCTCTCGCGAAAGCCCAGAGTTTCTCTACCACTTCGCATTTGCAGGAATACGGCGAGACCGTTGCGGTCATCCCCTTTCGCGCACCTCTCTGCCTCCCGGGCCAAATTCAATAAATCCTCCATGGGCTCCAAGCAATGGCCAATTCCAATCCCCACCGAGAGGGTGGGAACTGCCCGCAAAGCGGAAGAATCCGCGTGAATGGCCTCCAGGACCGGCTCGAGGATGGCTTGAAACCGATCATGTAACAGCCGCGCAACATCCAGCACCCAATCCACAGGCAACAGGGCCAATACATCGTCTCCGCCGCTGTAGATCAGGATCCCGGTGAAAGCCGCTGCGGGCGAGGATTGCCTTACCCCTTTGTTTTCCACGATATCCCGAACCTCCCGGGCAAACCGCGAGAGGGCCTGAGAAAACAGCTGATGTCCTCGCGCGTCCCGGATCTCCGACATGGTCTGCCCCATGCGGTCACCATCGGCGGAGAGGACCGCGACGTAGGGGATGGGGGGCTGAAAGGCCTTATATAAATCGTTGAGCGCGTCTCGCAACGACTGGATGTCCGGACCGATGATCCCCTTCTCCCCGGCCAAAAGATCCAAGCGGGACGGCAGCAGTACGCTCCCATCGTAAGGAAAATAGCGATAGTTCTTCTTCGGGTCCGCAATTCCCGTCGTTTCGACGAGCTGTTTCACTTCTTTCCACTTTCCCTGAATTTGCGGATCCGTGTTGCCCTCTATACCCCGCACCCAGGGATCGACAGCCAGTTGCACCACCGACACATAAGACTCAGCTTTTCCTCCGAATCGTTTCACCACTCCGATCGCATCGAGATGCTCCCGCTCCTTGACGGCCCTTGCTGAAACTGTGGAAGTTCCAGGCTGCTCGTCGAGAAAAACCGACTCCCTCGCCCCGTCCAGGGACGATTTCGCCACTCCAAACCGCCCCTGAACCGGTTGAAAATCCCGCAAATTTTTCCGTCCAGCCAGAAGGCGGTCGACCCTGACTCGAGCTTCTTGATAGGTTGAGACCACCGGTACCCAAGCGGCATAAAACTCGATGACATCGTCCCCCCGCACCTGCTCGGCCCAGAGCTCTTCGTCAATACGGCGCCCTGACTCTCGCTTCGCCTTCTCTAAAGCTTCTTTCGCAAATTCTTCCCACCGCCGGATTGCCGCCTCTTTGGCTCTGGCGGCCACAAGACGGGCGTCGACCCCTGCATCTATTTCCAGTAGAATTTTGTTCGCGGTATTCTGCCGATCGTCATCCCAGTCCTCTTCCCGGGCAAAACTGGGATAGATCAGTTCGCCTTGTTCTCTCAGAACCTCTGCGGCCGCCTTGCTGATCTCGGACAGGACGTACGAGCCGAACCAGAGATCCCGGGTTTTTCGGGCAGAGGCGATAAAATCCTGCACCGGACCGATGGAAATCCCGAGAAGTTGCTTGCTCATCGGTATCCCCTCTTCTTTGTCGCAAAGTTCAAGAAGGCTTCAATCGCCGATCCCGTTGTACCGTAGTGCAGGGGAGATTTCGGAACGCGCACCAAATTGGGATCGCGGATCTCGTCTGCGCGTACAAGAGTGTGACTTTTACCAGATCGTAACTCTGCCCCGCAGAGCGGAGGGGATTGTAGATGCAGAATGATCGAAACGGCCGTGTGCTCGGAAAGGGCGAGCGGCTTGACGATCAAGGGGCTCGCCATGCGGCTGTGGTCGACCGGCCGCAGTGTGTAGTCCGGCGGGTCACCTTTCTTCTTGTCCTTAAAATGAAAGATGATCGGCAGACCGAGCTCCGCCCGGGGAAAGCGATTCTCACGACCGGTAATCGGTTGCCGGTGACGCGGGCACGCTTTCCCGGAGATGCGGCGAATGCTGTCCGCTTCCGGCCAGCGGGAACGACCGGGACGGTTGCCTTGCCCAGGATTGCGGCCAATATCCGCGCCCTGTCGAAACGCCTGCAGCACGTCGATCCCTCGATTCCAGGCCTTCATGGGCGCAATCGGCTCTTCTTTAACAATGATTTGCGGAGGCAAAGTCGGCCAGGGTTTCGGCTCCTCGGGTAACCGAATGTCATAGGCGTTCAGTGCCGATTGGTACCAGTGGTGAATATCAGCGTTTCTGTTAGGTGAAAATTTCTGACAATATAGTGCCCCGCAACCTCTTCGTGTTCGGGCACCTATCCCTCCAAAATTGCTCCACGCCCACAGGGCGGCATAAAGATCGTCCTCATATTCGATCGGATATTGCAGGGTCAGGGTGAAGCAAGCTCTCATGAGCCCACTTTCAGGGGGCACCTTTCCTTCTTTGTCGGAGTTCTTGCCTTGAAACGGAAATAAGGCATAACCGGGAAAGTCGGCCGTAAAGGTTGGATACGTCTTCCCCGGCGGATATGTAGCACAAACTTTTTTGATACCCGGATGGTCGCGGTCCATGTCCACCCGTAGTGATATCGGGCTCTTGTGGGTGGTGGATCCCCATATCTGTTCTTCTTTCTTTCGCAATTCTTTCTCGTTCGCACACGAAGCCCCCCGAGTGGCCCGCCACCAGAAGCGCAGCTGCCCACGCACCGCGGGCCCGCGAACCGGGGTGAGCGGATCGTTTTGGCGTGACACCACGCCCCCGCCGAAAATCGGTGTAACGGTCTTGAAAAAGATTGTTTCTTCCCGAACGCCGCTTTGGAGTAACGCCTTGGGAATAGTTTCCGGAAAAACGTCCATTGGTTTCCTCCCTCCAGTTTACGAGTTACGGAGGTGCTCTTTGGGACGCGCCTCCCTGCAACAGAGCCTCACAATCTGTTTGCCAAGTTTTGGTCGAAGCACCGCGATAGCTCGCGAAATGATTATATCAAAATTTGAGGATGATTCCATCTCATCCTTCCCATTTTCATAAGGATCACGACGGCTCAATCATCATTCGTCTACAAAGACCGCCATCCTGCCGCACGCACACGCTCCCGCGGACCATTTTCATTTTTCACATTGCAAATTCCTGACGACAACGCTACAATGGAGGCTAACTAATGTTAATTAGGTTATATAGGAGGAGTGTCGGATTGTCGACCAGAGAGGAATTGCTGAAGGCGGCCTGCCGCCATTTTGGCGAAGGAGGCTATGGATCGACCCCGCTGTCGGCAATCGCCGGGACGTGCGGGATCAAAACACCGTCGATCTACGCGTTTTACAAAAATAAAGATGCCCTGTATCTGGCGGCGTTCCGCCATGTTCTCGAGTCGCATTACCTGTTCCTGAAACGCGCCGTGGAAGCGAAAAAAGATGCGCCCCCGGAAGAGCAGCTCTTCTCAATCCTACGGGGTCTCGTCGACTTCCACGACCAGGAAACGGAACTCACGCAATTTTATAAACAAGCCTACCTGGTGCCCCCCCACCACCTCAAAGCCGAGATGGACGAGACGTTCCGCTATTACGACCGGCTGCTCTCCGCCCTGGTGGATGGAATTCTCCAACGGCTCATCGACGAGGGGATCGTGGCCAAAGGAAATAGGCAGGCTGTCCTGGCCGCCTGGTTCTGCCTCATGGACGGTATTTTTCTCGAAATGTTTTACTATCCCAAAGAAGAACTGGACGAGCGCCTATGCATGATTTGGAAGATTTTTTGGGATGGGCTCAAGAATTCTCGTACAGATGACAGGAGTGACTCCCAGTGCAAGAACTTGTGAACAGCAACGACTACGAACGCCAACCCGTCCCTAAGGAAGAAAGACAGGCGTGGTATCGCCTGAGCGCCGTCTGGATCGCCATCGGCATCGACCTGTCCTCGGTTCTGCTCGGGGTACAGATCGGCAACGGTCTGAGCTTCGGCCACGCCCTCGCCGCCGTTTTTGTCGGCTCCCTCATCCTCGCCGCCATGAGCGCGGCCAGTGCCTACGTCGGGGCGGCCACGGGCCTGTCCACCGCTCTTCTCACCCGTCAGATCTTTGGCGAATGCGGCGCCAAACTCATTTCCCTGATCCTCGGCGTGTCCTTGCTCGGCTGGTTCGGCGTCCAGGCCGGCTTTTTCGCCGAGAACGCCCACGCCGTCAACCACAGCGTGTTCGGGCTCAATTGGAACGTCCAGTGGTTGGCGGTCATCGGCGGTCTCCTGATGATGACCTCAGCAATCTACGGGTATCGGTCTATTGAAAAATTGAGCGTAGTCGCCGTACCGCTCCTGGTGATCCTGATCTTTCTCGCAATCGGTCTGGCCGGCGTCCGCTACGGATGGGCCGCCCTGCATCACCCGGCCATCCAACCCCTCTCTTTTGGGATGGCCGTGTCCTTGGTCATCGGGATTTTTGTCGTGGGGGCGGTGATCGCGCCGGACATCGCCCGGTGGGCCCGAACCAAAACAGAAGCCATCCTGGCGGCTTTTGTGGGATTTCTCATCGGGAACAGCTTTATGCTGGTGGTCGCCATCATTTTGTCCAAGCTCACCAACACGGAAAATCTCACTCAAATCTTTATCGGCCTCGGGCTGGGGATTCCGGCGATCATCGTCCTCACCCTCGCCCAGTGGACCACGAACACCAACAACCTGTATTCTTCCAGTTTGGGCTTTTCTGTGGTGTTCACCAAGGTGCCCAAACGGCTCATCGCCATGGTGGCCGGGATCTTGGCCACGGGACTGGCATATTTTGGAATATTCGACCATTTCATCACATTCCTGTCCATTATCACCACGCTCATCGCCCCTATCGGCGGCGTCTACGTCGGCGAATATTTTTTCGTCGACGCCGAGCGACTCCAGTTTCGGGCGGACATCCCCCACCGATGGATCGGACGTTCCGCCCTCAGTTGGGCGGTGGGTTCTTTACTGGCCTTCGCGACAACGCCGGTCCCGGATGGGTTTGGCTGGTTTTCCCTGACCACGGTACCGGCCCTGGACGGGTTTTTGGCGGCCGCCATCGTCCAGGTGCTGGTCGGTCTCCCCGAGCGCCGGCGGGCAGCGCATCCGGAGGAGACTCCGAATCAGGCCGACGATGCCCAGCAGGGCCAGAATCCCAATCCGCAACAGCCCTGAAAGAGGTGAACCTTCGTGAGATACATCGACGAACAAGCTATTGAACGCATCACCCTGGGCGCCACCTTGCTCGGGACCGGGGGAGGCGGAGACCCGTACATCGGCAAGATGATGGCTCTACAAGCGGTGAGGCGATATGGCCCGGTGGCTCTGGTGGCCGCCGATGAGTTGTCCCGGGACGAGCTCGTGGTGCCAATTTCGATGATTGGCGCCCCGACGGTTCTTTGGGAAAAAATCCCATCCGGCCGGGAGATGGTCAAGATTCTTGAATTGATGGAAGCCCACCTGGGCAAGCGGGCGGCAGCCGTGATGCCCATCGAAATCGGTGGGGTGAACTCGTTGATCCCCATCGCTGTGGCGGCGGAGAAGAGTCTTCCGGTGGTGGACGCAGACGCCATGGGCCGGGCCTTTCCCGAAGCCCAAATGGTAAGTTTTTACCTCGACGGCCTGGTGCCTAACCCCGTGACCATGGCCGATGAGAAAGGAAACACCGTGCTGTTTCACCCGGTGGACGCCGTCTGGTCCGAGCGGCTGGCCCGGAGTTTGACGGTTCAGATGGGGGCCTCGGCGGCCATGAGCGATTACGCCTTGACCGCCGGCCAAGTGCTCACCAGCGGCATTCTCGGCACCTTGTCCCTAGCCGAGGAAGTGGGCCGGCTCATCCTCGAGGCCCGGCGCGAAAACCGGTCGCCTGTCCAGGATCTGCTCGACACCTTGCACGGATTTCGGCTATTTACCGGCAAAATCAGCGATGTCACCCGCCGGCTGGAGGGCGGTTTCACGAAGGGGGAGGCGATTTTGGAGGCACTGACGGGGAAAACGGGGGAATCACTCTCCCTGTATTTTCAAAATGAATACCTGCTGGCCGCTAGCGGCGACCGGATTCTGGCCTCGACCCCAGATCTGATTGTCGCCCTGGACGCCGACGTCGGTACGCCAATCACCAGCGACCGGCTGAAATACGGCATGCGGGTGGACATCCTCGCCTTTCCAGCCCCTCCAAAATGGAGAACCCCGAAGGGCATTGAGGTGGCTGGACCGCGTTATTTTGGCTATGACGTCGATTATGTTCCTGTGGAACATCGCGTGGCCGCAGCCGCGCAATGATGTGCAACGAAGGAGGAAATGCCATTGGTCGGCTATCGAATTGGGATCGACGTCGGGGGAACCAACACCGACGCCGTGATTCTCGATGAACAAGATCGGGTGATTGCCCAAGTCAAAACAGCGACCACAGAGGATGTGGCCACCGGGATTGAGACGGCGCTCAGCCGGGTGTTGGCGAGCGCCCGAATTGACCGCCGCCAGATCCGGCACGCCATGCTCGGGACCACCCAGTGCACCAACGCCATCGTTGAACGGCAACGCCTGTCCAGAATCGCGGTGCTGCGGATCGGGGCTCCGGCCACCCTGGCCGTAGAACCGCTGGCCGGGATCCCCGAGGATCTGAAACAGGCGATGATCCATTATGTAGAGATCGTCCGGGGCGGACATGAATTCGACGGTCGGGAGATCGCCCCTCTAGACACCGAGGCCATCCGGGCTTTTGCCCAGTCAGTGAAAAATCGCGTGGACGCCGCGGCGGTGACGTCGGTGTTCGCCCCGGTCTCCCCGGATCACGAAGAACGGGCGGCGGCGATTTTTCGGGACGTGCTGGGGGCGGATTTTCCCGTTTCCCTGTCGTATCGAATCGGCAGCATCGGACTGATCGAACGGGAGAACGCGACGATTCTTAACGCTGCCCTCACCGGAGTGGCCCGCCGGACCGTTCAGGGATTTGAGGCGGCCTTGGCCGGTCAAGGGGTGAACGCCCTTGCATTTTTTGGTCAAAATGACGGGACGTTGATGAGCGCGGAGTATGCGATGCAGTACCCGATTCGCATGATCGCCTGCGGGCCGACGAACAGTCTGCGGGGAGCTTCGTATTTGACCGGGCTGGAAAATGCTGTCGTGGTGGATGTGGGAGGCACCACCACGGATATCGGCGTCATCGCAAACGGCTTCCCGCGGGAATCGGCGGTGGCGGTGGAGATCGGCGGAGTGCGGACGAACTTTCGCATGCCTGATCTGGTGTCGGTGGGGATCGGGGGAGGTACAGTGATCCACTTGAAGCCAGGTGGCGGATTTAGCGTGGGGCCGGAGAGCGTCGGATACCGACTGACGGAAAAGGCGCTGGTATTCGGAGGGGACACGTTGACCTTCACCGACGTCGCCGTGGGGTTGGGGAAAGTGGCCATCGGCGATTCGACCCGGACGGCAAGTCTTGACAAGGAGTTACTCATGGCCATCTATCGAGACATTATAGCGAGGATCGAAGAGGCCGTGGACCGGGTCAAGGTGAGCGGCGACGCCGTTCCGGTGGTCCTGACGGGCGGTGGCAGCGCCCTGTTCCCCGACGTGCTAGCGGGCGCCTCCCAGATCATACGTCCGGCGCATTTTAACGTCGCCAACGCCATCGGGGCGGCCATTGCCCAGGTAAGCGGGGAAATCGAGCGGGTGTACTCCCTGGAGAAGACGGCGCGCACCGCCGCCGTGGAGGATGCCAAGCGCCGGGCTGTGGCAGTGGCCGTGGAGGCCGGGGCCTCTCCGGAGACTTGCCATGTGGTGGATATCGAAGATGTGCCTTTGGCATATCTGCCCGGCAACGCGACACGGATCAAGGTGAAGGCAGCGGGGGATTTGGTAGGATAAAAAGTAACGGGTATACATGACCGTCGTTGCGCCGCGCTTGGCGCAGTAGGGGCCGCCCTTTGCCAGGGGTGGCCTTTTATCGCCTCCTGGACCCGCGGGCCTGCCCCGACAACTCCGGCGATCGAGGTACAACAAAGCCCCACAGGAAAGATCCTGCGGGGCTTGCGGGAACGCGCCCGGCAACGTCCTACTCTCCCAGGGCCCTGTGGCCCAAGTACCATCGGCGCTGGAGGACTTCACTTCTGTGTTCGGAATGGTGACAGGTGTTTCCCCTCCGCTCTCGTCACCCGACCCTCGTTCCCTCAAAACCGAAAAGCCACCACAGCTTGAGAAAGCCTCGACCGATTCGTATCCGTCCGCTTCACGCCTCGCGGCGCTTCCACGCCGGACCGATCTACCTCGTCTTCTCCAAGGGGTCTTACCACCTTGCGGTGTGGGAAACCTCATCTTGAGGCGGGCTTCGCGCTTAGATGCATTCAGCGCTTCTCCCTCCCCGACTTGGCTACCCAGCGGTGCGCCTGGCGGCACAACTGGGACACCAGCGGTCGGTCCATCCCGGTCCTCTCGTACTAAGGACAGCCCCTCTCAAGTTTCCTCCGCCCGCGGCAGATAGGGACCGAACTGTCTCACGACGTTCTGAACCCAGCTCGCGTACCGCTTTCATGGGCGAACAGCCCAACCCTTGGGACCGACTTCAGCCCCAGGATGCGATGAGCCGACATCGAGGTGCCAAACCTCCCCGTCGATGTGGACTCTTGGGGGAGATCAGCCTGTTATCCCCGGGGTAGCTTTTATCCGTTGAGCGACGGCCCTTCCACTCAGTGCCGCCGGATCACTAAGCCCGACTTTCGTCCCTGCTCGAGTTGTCTCTCTCGCAGTCAAGCTCCCTTGTGCCTTTGCACTCGCCGCGCGATGTCCATCCGCGCTGAGGGAACCTTTGGGCGCCTCCGTTACCTTTTAGGAGGCGACCGCCCCAGTCAAACTGCCCACCTGACACTGTCCCCCGACCGGTTCACGGCCGCAGGTTAGAAGATCAATCCGCCAAGGGTGGTATCCCAACGTCGGCTCCCCCCAGGCTGGCGCCCGGAGTTCCCTGCCTCCCACCTATCCTGTACATGACCGACCCATCTCCCATATCAGGCTACAGTCAAGCTCCACGGGGTCTTTCCGTCTAGCCGCGGGTACCCTGCATCTTCACAGGGACTACAATTTCACCGGGTCTCTCGTTGAGACAGCGCCCAAGTCGTTACGCCTTTCGTGCGGGTCGGAACTTACCCGACAAGGAATTTCGCTACCTTAGGACCGTTATAGTTACGGCCGCCGTTTACTGGGGCTTCGGTTCAGGGCTCTCACCCTTCCCCTTAACCTTCCAGCACCGGGCAGGCGTCAGCCCCTATACCTCGCCTTCCGGCTTCGCAGAGACCTGTGTTTTTGCTAAACAGTCGCTTGGGCCTCTCCTCTGCGGCTCCCTCGGGCTCAGAATCTCTCCCTCACCCTACCGGAGCGCCCCTTCTCCCGAAGTTACGGGGCCATTTTGCCGAGTTCCTTAACGAGAGTTCTCCCGGTCGCCTTCGGATCCTCTCCGTGCCAACCTGTGTCGGTTTCCGGTACGGGCACCCAGGTCCTCGCTAGAGGCTTTTCTCGCCAGTGTGAACCCAGGGACTTCGGTACTCATGCTTCCCTCCCCTTCACGGCTCAGGCGCCCGTTGTGCGGATTTCCCTGCACAACACCCTCGCCGCTTGGACGGCCTCTTCCAGCCGGCCGCTCCCCTGTCCTCCTGTGTCCCCCCTTCGCTCAAACGGACCTCGGTGGTACGGGATTCTCCACCCGTTGCCCTTCGCCTACGCCCTTCGGCCTCGGCTTAGGTCCCGACTAACCCTGGGCGGACGAACCTTCCCCAGGAACCCTTCGGCTTTCGGCGGACAGGATTCTCACCTGTCTTTCGTTACTTATACCGGCATTCTCACTTCCCGCCTGTCCACACGCCCTTGCGGTCGTGCTTCCCCCACGCGGGAACGCTCCCCTACCACAGTCTCCTGTCCGAGGCTTCGGTCGCGGGTTTCAGCCCCGTTTCATTTTCGGCGCAGCCGCACTCGACCAGTGAGCTATTACGCACTCTTTCAATGATGGCTGCTTCTAAGCCAACATCCTGGTTGTCTTCGCACGGCCACTTCCTTTCCCACTTAACCCGCCCTTGGGGACCTTAGCCGTCGGTCTGGGCTGTTCCCCTCTCGACCACGGATCTTATCACTCGTAGTCTCACTGCACGGCATCCGACAACGGCATTCGGAGTTCGACTCGGCTCGGTAACCCTCGCGGGCCCCTCCCCCAATCGGTGCTCTACCGCCCCCGCCTTCTTCGCCGCACGCTCGCCCTCAAGCGATTTCGGGGAGAACCAGCTATCTCCGGGTTCGATTGGCATTTCACCCCTACCCCCAACTCATCCTATGGTTTTTCAACACCAACAGGTTCGGGCCTCCATGGCGTTTCACCGCCACTTCACCCTGGTCAGGGGTAGATCACCCGGTTTCGGGTCTGCCGCATGAAACTCTCGCCCTCTTCAGACGCGCTTTCGCTTCGGCTCCGGCCCTGAAGGCCTTAACCTCGCTTCATACGGCCGCTCGCCGGTTCATTCTACAAAAGGCACGCCGTCAGGCTCTGTGACGCCCTCCGACTGCTTGTCGGCACACGGTTTCAGGTCCTTTTTCACTCCCCTCCCGGGGTGCTTTTCACCTTTCCCTCACGGTACTCTCCGCTATCGGTCGCTGGGGAGTATTTAGCCTTGGGAGGTGGTCCTCCCGGATTCAAGCGGGATTCCTCGTGCCCCGCCCTACTCGGGGTCCGCCCCGGAGCCGCGTCGGTTTCGGATACGGGGCTCTCACCCTCTCCGGCGGGCCTTCCCAGACCCTTCTCCTACCAACCCGGTTTCTCACTCCTCATGGGACGCCCCTCGACCCCGGCCCCCTTAAAGACCGGTTTAGGCTCCTCCCCGTTCGCTCGCCGCTACTTGGGGAATCGCGGTTGCTTTCTTCTCCTCGGGGTACTAAGATGTTTCAGTTCCCCCGGTCTGCCCTCGACGACCTATGCATTCAGCCGCCGATGCCGCCTCTCCCAGACGGCGGGTTCCCCCATTCGGACACCCCCGGATCAACGCCCGCTTACGGCTCCCCGGGGCGTTTCGGCGTTCGCCCCGTCCTTCTTCGGCTCCCAGCGCCTAGGCATCCACCGTGCGCCTTTCCTACTTTCTCTCGCTGCGTGGCTTTTCAGTTCTCAAGGAACGATGAAGGAGCCTCGCTCCCTCAGAATCAAACAGTACGCGCACCCCAACCCCTTCTCTTTGCCTTGCTCCCTAGAAAGGAGGTGATCCAGCCGCACCTTCCGATACGGCTACCTTGTTACGACTTCACCCCAATCATCGACCCCACCTTCGGCGGCTGGCTCCGCCCTCTCGGTCGGTTGCCCCACCGACTTCGGGTGTTGCCGACTCTCGTGGTGTGACGGGCGGTGTGTACAAGGCCCGGGAACGGATTCACCGCGGCATGCTGATCCGCGATTACTAGCGATTCCGCCTTCATGCAGGCGAGTTGCAGCCTGCAATCCGAACTACGAACGGCTTTCAGGGATTCGCTCCAGGTCGCCCCTTCGCTCCCCGTTGTACCGCCCATTGTAGCACGTGTGTAGCCCAGGACATATGGGGCATGATGATTTGACGTCATCCCCGCCTTCCTCCGGCTCCTCGCCGGCAGTCCCCTGTGAGTGCCCACCTCTCGTGCTGGCAACACAGAGCAAGGGTTGCGCTCGTTGCGGGACTTAACCCAACATCTCACGACACGAGCTGACGACAACCATGCACCACCTGTCTCCTCTGTCCCCGAAGGAAACCCCTCATCTCTGAAGGTGTCAGAGGGATGTCAAGCCCTGGTAAGGTTCTTCGCGTTGCTTCGAATTAAACCACATGCTCCACCGCTTGTGCGGGCCCCCGTCAATTCCTTTGAGTTTCAGCCTTGCGGCCGTACTCCCCAGGCGGAGTGCTTATTGGGTTTCCTTCGGCACGGATGGGCATCCCCACCCACACCTAGCACTCATCGTTTACGGCGTGGACTACCAGGGTATCTAATCCTGTTCGCTCCCCACGCTTTCACGCCTCAGCGTCAGGTGTCGTCCAGCAAGGCGCCTTCGCCACCGGTATTCCTCCTGATCTCTACGCATTTCACCGCTACACCAGGAATTCCCCTTGCCTCTCCGACCCTCAAGCCATGCCGTATCCGAGGCCCCTCAGCGGTTGAGCCGCTGCCTTTCACCTCGGACGTGCATCGCCGCCTGCGCGCCCTTTACGCCCAGTGATTCCGGACAACGCTCGCCCCCTACGTCTTACCGCGGCTGCTGGCACGTAGTTTGCCGGGGCTTCCTCCTTGGGTACCGTCCCTCACCGAGTCCCCTCGGTGCCCTCGTCCCCAAAGCCAGAGGTTTACAACCCGAAGGCCTTCTTCCCTCACGCGGCGTCGCTCCGTCAGGCTTTCGCCCATTGCGGAAGATTCCCTACTGCTGCCTCCCGTAGGAGTCTGGGCCGTGTCTCAGTCCCAGTGTGGCCGCCCACCCTCTCAGGCCGGCTACGCATCGTCGCCTTGGTGAGCCGTTACCCCACCAACCAGCTAATGCGACGCGGGCCCACCCGACAGCGGGTTTCCCCTTTCCCGCAAAAAGCATGCGCCCTTTGCGCCTATCCGGAATTAGCGCCCGTTTCCAGGCGTTGTCCCGGTCTGCCGGACAGGTTGCCCACGCGTTACTCACCCGTCCGCCGCTGGCCTCCCCGGGGCAAGCCCCGAGGCGACCCGCTCGACTTGCATGTATTAGGCACGCCGCCAGCGTTCGTCCTGAGCCAGGATCAAACTCTCCGTGAAAAGATTCATCCGGGCTAAAAGTGGCGTACTGTTTGATTCTCAAGGATCGAGGTGCCGCTTCGAGCGGCGACGAGAGATACTTTATCAAATCCCGGCTGATGATGCAACCGGTAGTTCGTGGAAACGCCCGCGACGTCTGCCGCGCACATTTTCCGGCCGCCTCGGGGGTGAGCCCATCGGGGCAGCGAGGAAAATTATAGGCCCTTTGAGGGCCCGGACACAACCCGGGCGATCCCCGAATTCGGCAGAGAAACCGGCTTCATTCGCCCCCATGCGCCCGCACGCTTGGGAATGCGCAATTTTTCATTGCCGGATGCGGCGCTGCGCCCCAGCCTCGGCATCACAGAGATGGGCGGCTTCCTCAAGTCCGCCGGCGACAGACTTCCCCACATTGAGACGACCCATTCCCGACGCCTGTCCTCCCGGGGGGCTCGACCCAGCCCGTCCACCGGTCTCCCTCACACCCCCGGCTTCACCAGCCGCCCCACCGGACCCGCGATCGGCCGGCCGTCCTCCATCACCTGGACCCCCCGCACGAAGGCGGCCACCGGTGCCCCGCGACCGGACCGGCCCTCATAAGGCTGAACCCGGCTTTTCGAATACAGATCCTCGCCCCGCACCACCCACGTCCGATCCAAGTCCACCACGGTAAAATCAGCGTCGGCGCCGGGCCGGATCACACCTTTTACCCCGTAGAATCCCCAGATCCGGGCGGGGGTTTCCGCCATGAGTTCCACCAGCCGGTTGAGGCTCAACTTCCCCCGCACCACCGCGTCAAGCATCAACGGCACCATAGTCTGAACGCCCAAAAACCCTGCTGGCACACTCCAGATGTCCCCGCTTTTCTCTTCCTCGGTGTGGGGCGAGTGGTCCGATCCGACGGCCTGCAGTTCTCCCGATCGAAGAGCCTCCCAAAGCCGCTTCTGATGATCGCGCTGGCGGATCGGAGGAAGAATCTTCATCCGCACCCCCACCCGCTCCCAATCCTCGTCCGTCAGCATTAAATAATGCGGACAGGTCTCGCCAGTTACCGACCACCCCCGCCGCCGAGCTTCAGCCAGCGCCTCCACCCCGTCCGCCGACGTCATGTGGAGGATGTGCACATGCACCCCCGCCGCCTGGCCCAGCGCCATGGCCGCCTCCGTGGTCAACCGCTCATTCACCGCCGGCCGGGAACGTAAAAATGCATCATAATCGGCTCCCCCCGCCGCCCTCTCCTTCCTGGTCAGCCGGGCGATGAGTTCCCGGTTTTCCGCGTGGACAGCCACCGCCCGCCCCAGCTCCCCGATCACCCGAAAGGCTTCAAAAATCTGCCCTTCGTCCGGAGGCGGGACGATGTCGCCCCCCTCCGCTGCATCGTACACAAGGGCCAAGCTCCTGCGGTCCAAGGCATAACCCCAGAATAACTTAAACCCGATCACCCCGGCCTCGGCGAGCCCCGGGAGCGCCTCCAGGTTCTCGTCCCCCAACACAATCCCGTAAAGCCCATAATCCACGTGGGCTTTGGGAGCGATTTCCTCCACCCGACGGTAAAAATGATCCGCGTCCCTCACAGGTGGTACGCAGTTGGGCATCTCCAGAATCGTGGTGATCCCGCCGGCCGCCGCCGCCCGGGTGGAGTGAGCAAAATCCTCCTTGTGGGTGAGTCCGGGGTCCCGGCTGTGCACGTGTTCGTCGATGAGGCCCGGGAGCACAAACCGCCCGGTGGCATCATACACCCGCCCGGCCTCGGCGCCTTCCAGCATCCCGACTGCGGCGATTTTGCCGTCGACAACCCCGATATCTCCCCGGTACGTTTCCCGGGGCGTCACAATCTGCCCGCCCCGAAGAATGAGATCAAACATCCTGTCCAAACCCCCTTATGCCAGACCGGTTACGTTAGCTCGGCTCCTTTTCGCTCTTGAATCAATAACAGAGTGGTCAATGCCGCAACAACATACACCCCGGAGATCACCCCGATCGCCGAACTCAAGGACTGGTGCAACGCCAGATAACCGATGACGAACGGCGCCAACCCCCCAATGGCTCGTCCCACATTAAATGTAACATTTTCCGCCGTCGATCGTACTTCTGTAGGATAACTCTCGGCGATGAGGGCACCGTACCCGGCCATCATTCCATTGACGAAGAACCCCATGATCGCCCCGCCGATCAGCAGCGCCACCGGAATGGTCTGATGTGTGTACAGCCACACCGCCGCCGCCGAGGCCAACTGAAACAGAATGAAGGACGGTCTGCGTCCCCATCGGTCTGCCAGCCAGCCGAATACGACAATGCCGATCATCATCCCCACCACGGTCACAATCGTCCATACGCCGGATTTGTTAAACGAAAACCCGAGTTGCTTGGCCAACATCGTCGGCACCCAAGTCATGATCCCATAGTATCCGAAATTTTGCACACTGCAAAGAATCGTTAACCCCACCGTGGAGGCCGCCGCTCGGGGGGTGTTGAACAAAAGCGACAAAGGGACCGAACGCGCACCTTGGGTCCGTTGCTGCCACAAGTCTGGCTCCTTGAGACTCCGCCTCGCCCAAGCCGCGAATAACGCCGGAATGACACCGACGAAGAACACGCCCCGCCACCCGAACAGCGGTTGGATCCACAATGATGTCAGGATCGCCAGCACTACCCCTACCTGAAAACCGAGAGCTACCCCGGAAGTGGCCCGGGCCCGGTACCGCGCCGGCCAGGTTTCAGTCACCAAGGTCATCCCTATCCCAAATTCTCCGCCGAGCCCTAGGCCCGCAATGAACCGGAACACGTTCACCCAGGTCAGGTTCGTCGCGAAGGCCGTGAGCCCGGTGAAAACGGCGAAGATTACAATCGACCACGTGAAAGTCCGCACCCGACCCACGGCGTCGGCGAGTATTCCAAAGCCAATCCCGCCGATGACGGCCCCGAACAAAGTTACGGTGGCGATCCCCCCGGCCTGGGCGGTTGTCAAATGAAGATCACTGATCATGGCGGATAAAACCATCGAAAGGATCATCAGATCCAGGCCGTCCATCGCATAACCGATTGCAGACGACCACAACACCTTCCAATGATATGGTGTAACCCGGTCTTTTTGCTCGGGTTCCATCCCGGCCTTTGGAACCTGTACACCCGATGACGAAACTCCCACGAATCCTCCCTCCGATCTGTTACCGCTTTGTTATGTTTTTTTACTTACCATGAATATAGCCGCTACACCCCGCTTTGTCTGTTGGACGATCGGCCAAAACCATTGCCTGCTCTTTGTCGGTCATCAACAATCCACACGGAGCCGACAACGGCTTCGCCGCAGATAGTGCCCGCCAACGGAGTATACCTGACCAAGCATGTGTATCGCAAAGAGCGAACGGGGCCTGTGCAAAGGTGGCCTCCCCAGTATAGCGTTCCCCCAAGAACTGATTCGTGAACGGCGGGGATACCCATATGGCCCCCGCAGCTCCGAAAGGTCCACTTTGTGGTATGATGTCTGGCGTAAGGAGGCGATTCGGTTGTCCTTCACCCTGCGCGAAGCACTTCATTGCGAAGGCCTTCGACTGTGCCGGGTGGTGGCAGGCGTCCGAGGGTTGGACCGGCGCCTTGCCCATGTCACCGTCATGGAAGTCCCTGACATCACCGAGTGGCTCAAGAGCGATGATCTGCTATTGACCAGTCTGTACTCACTGCGAAACGATCCAGCTGCCCGACGTCGGCTGATCCGGGATTTAGCGGACCGGGGTGCCTGCGCCTTGGCGGTCAAAACCCGGCGCTATGTGGACTCTGTCCCGCCGGAGATGGTGGAAGAAGCGGACCAAGCCGGATTCCCCCTGTTGGAGATCCCCCGAGACATCACGTATCTCGACATCATGAACCCGTTAATGCGCGAACTGCTCAGGGATAATTCAACGTCTTTCGTCGACTTGGAACGAGATATGCGTTGGCTAACCGAGATCGCGTTTAGTGGAGCAGGACTGGATCTTCTCTTGAGGTCCTTGGCCTCGGTGCTTCGTCAACCCCTCACCTTTGAAAATGACACCATCCGTTGGTACGGTCGCCTGGAAAACCGGAAGATATCGCCGTTTTCTGCAGAGGATAAACATACACTTCGGGAGATTGCACGGCTCACCCCCATCCAACGCGATTTGGACCAAGAAACAATGGAGTGCATTGCCGCCCCCTTGGTTTTGCACGGCATCCTAGAGGGTTGCCTCACCCTGTGGCCGCAAGAAGGACATATAGAAGAACGGGATTACATGTTATTGGAGCGGGCATCAGCCCTAGTGGCTCTAGAACTCATGAAACAAAAAACCGCCATGGAAGTCGAGCAACGCTACAAGAGTGAATTTTTGGGAGATGTCCTCGCCGGTCGCGGTGACCCCGATGAATTGATCTCCAGGGGGCGAGTGTTTCGATGGAACTTGGATCAAGACTTTTGTGTAGCCGTGATCAGCTTGCTCCCTCGGGAGTCCGAGACGTCCGCGAAAGGCATGCGAGATCGGTCAAGCGAGGGGGACATTCAGGGACGTCTCTTGTCGGAGTTGGCGCGACAGATTGAGGATGCCGTTCAGCAACGGGCATCTGGGGCGGCGGTAGGGGTTCGAGGCAATCGGGTCATTCTTCTATTACCCGTGACAAATGTCCCACAACAGGATTCCCAGGAAGAGAAAAAAGTCGACTCATCCAACGAATCATTCCTGTCCAATTTGCTTCAGGATATCCAAAAACACTGGACGGAGTTTGATCTTGTTGCGGGACTCGGCCGCATTTACCCCGGTGTGCAAGGAATCCCTGTGGCGTACCGGGAGGCCTGCCAGGCCTCCTCCTTCGGCGCCGACGGTCGAGCCCGGCGCCGTATCACCACATTCTGGGATCTGGGTATCTACCGCCTCCTGACCGGTTTTAATCCAGAAGAGATGTCGGGATTTTACCGGGATACCGTCGGTCGCCTGGAGGTTTACGATCAAAAAAACCATACGAACCTGATCGAGACGTTGGAAGCGTATTTCGCCCACAACGGGAGCCTCACGTCCACCTCCCAGGCTTTGTTTATTCACGTCAATACCCTAAAGTATCGCCTCGGGCGCGTAGAGGCCTTGACCGGTCTCAACCCTTACGACTCGGAAGATCGACTGCAACTGCAACTGGCGCTGAAAATACGTCCCTTATTGGCCTGACCGACAATTTCGGTGATCGATTTGAGCCCTTCCCGTTCGACGTACTCGTCGAGGTCACGGATGATTTCCGTCATGCCGCGTGGGTTGACAAAATTATATGTCCCCACCTGAACGGCCCGGGCGCCCGCAAGCAGATACTCCAGGACATCGTCCGCCCTAGAGATGCCCCCACACCCGATGATGGGAATGTTCACGTGCGGATAAATTTGGTACACCATGCGAAGAACAATGGGTTTCACCGCCGGGCCGGACAACCCTCCCGTGACATTGCCGAGCTTCGGTCTCTTGGTATGCGGATCGATCGCCATACCAATCAGCGTATTCGCCACCACCAAGGCGTCCGCCCCGGCCTCCTGGGCCGCCCGGGCAACCGACACCATATCCCCGGTATTTGGCGTTAATTTGGCCCATATTGGAAGATCGGTGGCCTCCCGCACCGCCCGTATGGTCCGATACGTCCCGTCGGCTTCCATGGCCGGAGACCAGCCTCCCACTTCAAGATTGGGACATGAAATATTCACCTCGATGGTCTGAACGCCAGGAACGGTGAGACGGTGGGCCAAACGGGCATACCCTTCCGGACTTTCCCCCGAGATGCTCACCACCAAAGGAGTCTTCCATCGGCGATAAACGGGAAGCTGATCGATTATAAAATTTTCTACTCCTTTGTTTTGGATGCCCACCGCATTCAACATGCCGGCGGGCGTCTCGATACAGCGGGGGCCGGGGTTACCCGCCCTGGGATGCCAAGTCACACTCTTGGTGACCAGCGCCCCCAATTGATCAAAATCGATCCATTCGGCCAAATCCGGAGAAAAGGTACCGGATGCCGGCATAACCGGATTCTTGAGACGAAGGGGACCAACCTGCACACTCAAACGATCAGAGCTCATCCACGATCACCTCGGCAAGGGAAAACACCGGGCCTTCCCGGCAGACGCGAAGGGGATACACCCGTCCTTCTCTGAAAAAAGGTTTGACACAGCAGTAACACATGCCCAGGCCGCATCCCATGTTTTCCTCGAGGGCAACTTGCCCGGGTATCCCATGCGTGTCGGCAAGACGTTGCATCAGCTTGGTCAATCGCCGGGATCCACAAGTGAAGACCGCGTCCACCGACTCCCGATGTAGGATCTCGCGGACCATGCTTTCCACCACGTGTACCTCGCTGGTGCCCTCGACATCCGTCACCGTGGCCACCCGGGCCCCGAGCTCGTGCAGCCGATCGACGGACACGAGTCGATCAGGAGTTCTCGCACTCAAAATGGCGAAAACGTCCATCCCGGATTGAACAGCTTGCTCCGCCAGGGGAGCAAGGGTCGCCAATCCCGCGCCCCGCCCCACGAGCAAAATGCCCCTCCACGCGGAGTCCAGGGAGAATCCTCTCCCTAAAGGGCCAAGTAAGTCAAGGGTATCTCCCGGGACCAACCCGGCCAACAGAGCGGTCCCCCGCCCCCGCACATGGTATAAGAACTCTACCCACCCGCGGTCCTCGTCGATTCCATAGATGCTCATCGGTCGGCGCAAGAGGGGATCCCACTGGGATGATAATCGAAGGTGAAAGAATTGTCCCGGTACAGCCACCACCGCATCCGGAGCCTCCACCACCATGTGTTTGTATCGACGCCCCACCCATTCATTCAGGACAATCCGGCCCTGGTGCAGGTCCGCGCTCATGTCAATCCCCCATCCGCATGGATGGCGTGTCCATCCGTTCGCCCGCCGACGGTGACATCGCCAAGATCGGTGATCCCGGGCCGCTTCGCCACGGCCGCCCCGGTCAAGCGGGTCAAAAACCGATCGAGCACAGCCAAGCCTGGGGCGAGATCTTTTTGGTCGGTCCATTCGTCCGGGTGATGACTGACTCCACCCCGGGAGGGCACGAAGATCATCGCTGCCGGACAGATTTTCCCCATGTTCATGGCATCGTGGCCGGCCCCGCTTGGCATACGGTGGTACGGGACTTCGAGTTCGCGACATGTGCGCTCTAGCTCTTCAATCAATCCTTCGTGCATCACCGTCGGGTCATCTCGCTGCACAATCGAGACCTCCACAGTGACGCCCCGGGTCTGACGGACTTCCTCACAATACGTGAGGAAACGATCCATGGCCCGGTCTTTGACCTCCCTCGAAGTACTTCGGAACTCGCCCCGCATTTCCACCCGGCCCGGGATGGTATTGGTGCTCCCGGGAAACACGTCCACAGACGCTACCGTTCCCACCAGCCAGTGGTCTCGTTCGGAAAGAGCAATCGCCTCCACCGCCTCCACCAATTGCGCGGCGGCCACCAAGGCATCCCGGCGCCGGCCCATGGGCACCGTTCCCGAATGAAGGGCCGTGCCTTCTATCGTCACCCGAAACCGCGTGGGAGCAGCAATCCCCGTGACCAATCCCACCGGGACCCCAAGCCGCTCCAACTCCGGCCCTTGTTCAATATGAAGCTCTACGAAACAAGCGTACTTTCCCGGGGGAAGCACGCAACTCGCAACGCTCCGAGGATCAAACCCCGCCTGTTCCAAGGCTCGACTGAGCGGGACTCCGTTCCGGTCGCTGATTGTATCCAAATCGCCCCCGTTCAGTTGTCCGGTCACGGCGCGACTGCCAAGGGTCGAGACGCCGAACCGGGCGGACTCCTCCGCTGCAAACACCACAATCTCCAAAGGCAATTCAGTTTCCAGCCCAGACTCGTTCCATGATCGGGCAACCTCCAGCGCCGCCAGAACTCCCAAGGCTCCATCGAATACTCCGCCGGCCACCACCGTATCCAAGTGGGATCCCACCGCAACGGCGGGCACCGCCACTCGCCCGGGGCGCCGGGCAAATACATTCCCGAAAGAGTCCTGATGAACCTGAAGCCCGGCCTGTTTAAACCGCTCGATCACCCACATCTTCGCCTGAAGATCATCTTGGGAAAAAGCCAATCGGGTGATGCCCCGACCGGCCCCGGCCCCGATGGTGGCCAGTTCCATCAAATCTCGCCATAGCCGCTCTACAGACGCCACTGGACCTCCCTCTCTTTCCCTTTCATCATAAATCTGGAGGAAAGAGTCCGTCTTTTGGTCGGAAAGACGAAAAGACCCCTTGCCATTTCGTCAGTCCGGACAAGAGGTCTTTTCCTAAAGCAGGGTTATCCCTCGGCATGACTGGGACCTTTTTCCGCGGGTCAGTGGCGTCCACCGCCTTTCCTCGGCACCCTTGGCGAGGCGCTAGCGCTACAATTTTCCGGCCACCACCCGCACATGCCTCCGATCCATCTTCACAATCTGCTCCCTTCCGCGCACTCCGCCAGCACCGCCTCCGCCGCCTCCCTCCAGTCCGGGCTGCGCAAGATGGGCCGCCCGATCACCAGACATCCCGCCCCCCGCTCCAAAGCCTCCCGGGGCGTGGCCACCCGGCGCTGGTCGTCCCCCTCAGCTTGGTAAAACGCCGGGCGAATACCCGGAACCACCGTGAGGAAATCCGGCCCGCACACCTCCCGGATCAGCGGCACTTCCTCCGCCGACGCCACCACCCCGTCCAGTCCGGACTGTTGCGCCAGCCGGGCGTACTGCTGAACCACTTCGGTCATTGACCCCGGAATCCCGAGCTCTTCATTCAACATTTTTTGGTCGGTGCTCGTCAACTGGGTCACCGCCACCACCCGGGGTCGGGGGATCCCCTCCGCAGCCGCCTGGTCAGCCACAGCCCGGAGCACCGTTTCCATCATCCTGCTCCCTCCCGAGGCGTGGACGGTCATCATGTCCACCCCGGACCTGGTGAGCACCGCCGCGGCCCGGGCGACGGTATTGGGAATATCGTGCAATTTGAGATCGAGAAAAATCCGCTGCGCCCCCGCCGCCCGAAGTTCTCGGAGAATGTCGGGACCAAAAAAATAAAACAACTCCATCCCCACTTTGAAACTGGAAAGAACTGGGGACACCGCCCGGACCACTTCCAGCGCCCGCTCCCGGGTATTCACATCGAGGGCCACATAGATTCGTTCCTTTAGAGATGCGGGATTCACTGATTCCACCCCTTCTGCGCCGCTCCGATCAACTCTCGCACCGCCCGGACTCCGTGGTTCCGACACCACGCGGCCAACTCGTCGAGAATATCCACGCACGCCGTGGGTTTGATAAAATTGGCCGTGCCCACCGCTACGGCGCTCGCCCCGGCCATGAAAAATTCCACCGCGTCTTCTCCGCTGGTGATGCCCCCCATGCCGATGATGGGAATCCGGACGACCCGGCTCACTTCGTAGATCATTCGTAAAGCCACGGGTTTAATAGCCGGCCCCGACAACCCCCCGAAAAAATTGGCCAGGATTGGACGCCGCCGTTCGATATCGATGCGCATCCCCACCAAAGTGTTGATCATCGACAGCCCGTCTGCCCCGGCCCGCTCCACAGCCTGGGCCAGCGCAACGATGTCCGTGACGTTGGGGGAAAGTTTCACAAACACCGGAACCCGGCTCACCGCTTTCACCGCCGCCGTCACCTCCGCCGCCATGTCCGGGTCGGTGCCAAAATGCATCCCTCCACACCGGACATTGGGGCACGAAATGTTCAGTTCCAGCCCCGCAACGTCCCGAGAGCGCGAGAGCCGCCGGGCGGTCTCGACGTACTCCTCCACCACCGATCCGGCGACATTGACGATGACCGGCACTCCGTAATGCCGCAGGGCGGGCAACTCCTCGGTGATCACCCGATCCACCCCGGGATTTTGCAACCCAATGGCGTTCAGCATCCCCGACGGGGTCTCCGCCACCCGGGGGGTGGGATTTCCCGGCCTCGGCTCCAGGGTCGTCCCCTTGACCACGATGGCCCCGAGGCGCGACAGATCGTACCACCGGGACATTTCCCGGCCATAAGAAAAACACCCCGAGGCGGGCATCACCGGATTGTGAAGTCGGATTCCCGCCAATTCCACCGAAAGATCGACATCCATCACGAAAATGCCACCTCCTCGGCGGGAAAGACCGGCCCGTCGGCACACACCCGGCGGTACACCAGGGACCCGTCCGCCCTCCGAAGGGGGTGGACGCAGCCCATGCACACCCCTATTCCGCAGCCCATCCGCTCCTCAAGAGACAAATAGCCGGGGAGATGACCCGACAGCTTCCCTTGCACCGCCTGAAGCATGGGACTCGGGCCACAGGCGTAAAAGCGATCGGCTCCCCGAAGAAGATCCTCCTCCAGGGCATCGGTGACCCTGCCGGGCATCCCGGCGCTTCCGTCTTCGGTGAGGAGACGCACCGGCCCCAGGGCGGCCAGCTCATCCACCAGCATCACATCCCGGGCTTCCCGAAAGCCGACCACCGCCGTCACCTCGACTCCCCGGCGGCGGACTTCCCGGGCCAGTTGGATCAGGGGAGGGACCCCAACCCCGCCGCCAATCACCAATACCCGACCATCTCCCGGGTGAAGGGGAAAGCCCCGCCCCAGCGGCCCCAGGACGTCCAGGGCGGATCCGGGCCGGCGCCCGGCGAGCCACCGGGTGCCCGCCCCCACCACCCGGTACACCAGGGCGAATCGCCGATCTGCTACCGCTTCGCTCAGGCTGATCGGTCGCCGCAGGACGTGATCGAGCCCCTCTCCCACCCGGACGTAAAAAAACTGCCCCGGAGACCAGGGAGTGTCTTGCTCCATTTCTATCCAAAGGCGAAACACATCCCGGGTCAGGCGCTCCTGTTCCACCACCTGGACAATCACTCGGCCCTCACCCCCTGTCTCCCGCGGTCTCTGATCCATCGGCCACCCCCGGCGCCCCGCCGGTCACCGGCACCTGGTCGGCCTCTACCTCAACCTCAAGTCCGCATTCCCTCGCTCGAGCACCCGGACCGGGGCGGACAGTGTCTTTGCCGGACCCCGCCGGGAGGGGCTCCACCGCCACCCGCAAGGACTCCAGCACCTCCACCAATGCCCGGGCCGTGTCGAGAGACGTTAAACAGGGAATCCCCCGCTCCACCGCTTCCCGGCGGATCCGGAATCCGTCCCGGCGCGGCTCCCGTCCCCGGGTCATGGTGTTGATCACCAGATCCGCCCCGTCCCGCACCACGTCGAGGATACTGGGAGACCCCTCCTCCACTTTGCGCACCCGGGTCACCGCCACCCCACGGCACTCCAGGAAGTCCGCAGTGCCCTTGGTCGCAATCAACGTGAACCCCAACTCCGAGAGCCGGCGCAGAATCGGCCACGCCTCTTCCTTGTCCTTGTCTGCGACGGTGGCCACGACCCTGCCGCCCATGGGCACGCGAATCCCGGCACCGGCCAACCCTTTGTACAGAGCCCGGGCAAAGGAGACATCCCGGCCCATCACTTCGCCGGTGGATTTCATCTCCGGCCCCAGGGTCACGTCCACCCGGCGGAGCTTGGCAAAGGAGAACACCGGCACTTTCACCGCCGTCTCCTGGCGCTCGGGCACGAGTCCCGGGCGATGGCCCTGGGCGCGGAGAGACTCGCCCAGGATGGATCGCACCGCCGCCTCCACCATGGGGACGCCGGTCACCTTGCTCAAAAAGGGCACCGTCCGGGAAGAGCGGGGGTTGACCTCCAGCACGTACAATTCGTCATTTCGGATGACGAACTGGATGTTGATCAGCCCTTTGACCTCCAGGGCCCGGGCGATGCGCTCGGTGGCGTCCACAATCCGCGCCTTCATCGCCGGAGAGAGGGATTTGGCCGGATAGACGGCGATGGAGTCCCCGGAGTGAACCCCGGCCCGCTCGATATGTTCCATAATGCCGGGGATCAGGACATCCTCCCCGTCGCAGACGGCGTCCACCTCCACCTCGGTGCCCTGGATGTAGCGGTCGATCCACACCGGGCGGTCCGGACCCGCCTCAAAGGCCTCCCGGAGATACCCCTCCAGCTCCTCGGGTTGGTCCACGATCTGCATCGCCCGCCCGCCCAGCACGTAGGAGGGGCGAACCAACAGCGGATAACCGAGATCCTGCGCCGCCCGGCGGGCCTCCTCCAGGCTCCAGGCGGTGCGGCCCCGAGGTCGGGACAGCCCGAGGTCGGCCAACAGCTCGTCGAATTTTTCCCGGTCCTCGGCCCGGTCGATCTGCTCGAGATCCGTCCCGAGAATCCGCACCCCCCGCGCCGCCAGGGCGGCCGCCAAGTTGATCGCCGTCTGGCCCCCGAACTGCACCAGCACCCCCACCGGATTTTCCCGGCGGATGACGTGCATCACGTCTTCCACGTGCAGCGGCTCAAAATACAGCCGGTCTGCGGTGTTAAAATCTGTCGAGACCGTTTCCGGGTTGTTGTTGACGATCACCGCCTCATACCCCGCTTTTTGCAACGCCCACACCGCGTGGACCGAGCAGTAATCGAATTCGATCCCCTGCCCGATGCGGATCGGGCCCGACCCCAAAACCACCACCGCCCGGCCCGTGGCCCCCGGGGCTTCATCCTCTCTTTCCCAGGAAGAGTAATAATAGGGCGTCTCCGCCTCAAACTCCGCCGCGCAGGTATCGACGATTTTGTAAGATGGATAGAGATGAAGATCCCGCCGCCACCCCTCCACGTTCGAAAGGGGGACCCCCGCCAAACGGGCGATGGCGGTGTCCGGCAAACCGAGCACCTTGGCCTGCCGCAGCCGATCTTCCGTCAACCGCTCGGCGAGTTCCGCCTCCATGGCGACGATGTTGCGGATTTTATCGAGGAAGAACAGGTCGATCCCCGTGAGCCGGTGGATCTCATCGTCCTCCCATCCCCGGCGCATGGACTCCGCCACCAGGAAAATCCGCTCATCATCCGCTTCGGCCAGGCGCCGCCGCAGGTCTTCGTCCCCCAGTTCCCCGCTCCCGGGCAGATCCAGAGCGTCCACGCCGATCTCCAGGGAACGGATGGCTTTGAGAAGCGAGGCCTCAAAGGTGCGCCCGATGGCCATCACCTCACCGGTGGATTTCATCTGAGTGCCCAACCGCCGGTTGGCCGTGCTGAATTTGTCAAATGGCCAACGGGGAATTTTCGTGACCACATAATCCAGGGCCGGCTCAAACGAGGCGTAGGTGCGGCCGGTGACCGGATTGACGATTTCATCGAGAAAATACCCCACCGCGATGCGGGCGGCCACCCGGGCGATGGGGTAGCCGGTGGCTTTCGAGGCCAGGGCGCTGGACCGGCTGACCCTGGGGTTGACCTCGATGACATAGTACCGGTCGCTCGCCGGATCCAAGGCGAATTGCACGTTGCATCCGCCCTCGATCCCCAAGGCCCGGATAATCCGCAACGAGGCGCTGCGCAGCAGTTGATAGTCCTGGTCTGAGAGCGTCTGGCTCGGGGCGACGACGATACTGTCCCCGGTGTGGATCCCCACCGGATCCACGTTCTCCATGTTGCACACCACGATGCACGTATCCCGGCCATCCCGCATCACTTCGTATTCGATCTCCTTGAACCCGGCCACGCTCCGTTCGACCAGAATCTGCCGGATCGGGCTCGCCTCCAGCCCCAGGGCCGCCACCTCGGCCAGCTCCTCCGGGCCGGCCGCCAGGCCGCCCCCGGTCCCTCCCAGGGTATAAGCCGGGCGCACGATCACCGGATAACCGATCCGGTCTGCAAACTGAAGAGCTTCTTCCACCTCGGTGACAATGGCGCTCTCGGGCACGGGTTCGCCGATCTCTGCCATCAGCTTTCGGAATTGCTCCCGGTCCTCCGCCCGCTCGATGGCGTGCAGGGGCGTTCCCAAAAGCTCGATGCAAAGCTCCTCCAGCACCCCTCTCCGGGCCAACTCCACGGCCAAATTCAGCCCGGTCTGCCCCCCCAAAGTGGCGAGAAGTCCGTCAGGTCTCTCCCGCCGGGCCACCGCCTCCACCGTTTCCGGAGTGAGGGGCTCGATGTAAACCCGATCCGCCATATGGGGATCGGTCATGATGGTGGCGGGGTTGCTGTTGACCAACACCACTTCGTAGCCTTCTTCTTTAAGCGCCCGGCAGGCCTGGGTGCCGGCGTAGTCGAACTCCGCCGCCTGGCCGATCACGATCGGGCCCGAGCCGATGACGAGGATTTTGTGAATATCATTTCGTTTAGGCATAAACTCGCCCCTCCCCCACCCCGGCCTCCGCGTTGTCGATCTCTTCCAGAAACCGGTCGAACAGCTCCGCCGCATCGTCGGGCCCCGGACGGGCCTCGGGATGAAATTGAACGGAAAAGGCCGGGAGGTGCCGGTGGCGCAACCCTTCCACCGTTCCGTCATTTTGGTTCACATGGGTAACCTCCAAATCCTCTGGAAGTCCCTCCCGGGAGACGACGTAACCGTGATTCTGGGAGGTGATCATCACTCGCCCTGTGGTCAGATCTTTCACCGGATGATTGCAGCCCCGGTGGCCGAAGGACATTTTCTCAGTCCTCCCGCCGCAGGCCAGGGCAAAAACTTGATGGCCGAGACAAATCCCAAAGAGCGGCACCCGCCCGAGAAGTTCCCGTACCGTTTCCGCCGCCTCGGGAATATCCCGGGGATCTCCCGGACCGTTGGAGAGGACCACCCCTTGGGGCCGGAGGGCGAAGATCTCCGAAGCGGGTGTCCAGGCCGGAACGACATAGATGTCGCAGTTCCGGTGCCGGAGGGATTCCAACATGCCGTGCTTCAGCCCATAATCCACCAAGACCACCCTCTTGCCCTGTCCGGGTATCCGATACGGGGCCCGGGCGGTCACCTGGGCCACGTGATCCCGGGGGATCGGCTGCTCCAGGTGCGCCCGGAGCGCTGCTTTATCCGGCAACCCCTCCCCGGGCCCCGTGGACACGAGTGCTCCTTTCATTGTCCCTTCGCGCCGGATGTGCCGGACGAGGCTCCGGGTGTCGATTCCCTCAATCCCCGGGACCCCGTGCCGCCGCAGGTATTCGTCCAACGTCTCCACCGATCGCCGGTGGCTCGGAGTGGGCGCCGCCTCCCGGACCACCACCCCGAAAGCCCGGACTTGCCAGGACTGTTCGACCCCCGGCGCCAGGCCGTAGTTTCCGATCAAGGGGTAGGTAAAGGTCACAATCTGTCTGTAATAAGAAGGATCTGTCAACGTCTCCTGATAGCCCGTCATGCCCGTGGTGAACACCACCTCGCCCACCGAGACGGCCGCAGCCCCAAAGCCTTTCCCTTCAAAGGCCGTCCCATCTTCGAGCAGTAGATACGCCCTTCGCTCTCCGTGCTTCACGCCGGCGTTCCCCCCTTAACCTGTGCCTTTGCCGTCCCTTCTCCTTCGGCGATGCTGAGGGTCCCCATGGCTGGGACCGACAGCGCCTCCGATCCCTCCGGGTACACTTCACCCGCGTCTTCGAGACATTGGCACAACAGGGCCATGCGCACGTACAGCCCCCCTGCGGCCTGGCGAAAATACGCCGCCCGGGGATCCGCATCCACGGCCGGATCAATCTCCCCCGCCCGGGGCAAGGGATGCAGGATCACCGCGTCCGCCCTCATCCGAGCGAGCAGCGACGGATCCAACACATACCGGCCATAGGCCCGTTCATACATTTCCATAGAAGGAAACCGCTCCTTCTGAATCCGGGTCTGGTACAGGACGTCCGCTTGGGCCGCCACCCGGGCCAGATCCGTCTCCCTGGACCAGGAGGTTCCCCGCTCATCAAGATACGCCAGCACGCGATCCGGCACTGGCGTCTCCGGCGGTGAGACAAAATCGATATGAATGTCCCGGAAGAGGGACAACAGGTAGGCCAGGGAATGCACCGTCCGGCCATAGGCCAAATCCCCCACCATCGCCACCCGCAGCCCGTCCATCCGGCCCTTTTCCCGGTAAATCGCGTACAGATCCAAGAGCGCCTGGGTGGGGTGCTCCCCGGGCCCGTCCCCGGCATTAATCACCGGAACCGAGGAGACGGCCGCCGCCCGGGCCGCCGCCCCCTCCTCGTGGTGGCGCAACACGATCACATCGGCGTAGGCGCCGATCACGCGAATAGAGTCTTCCAGGGTTTCCCCTTTGATGGCCGAGGAGAACTGCGCGGCGTTCTCGGTGCTGATCACCTGACCGCCCAGCCGCAGCATCGCCGCTTCAAAAGACAATCGAGTCCGGGTGCTCGGCTCAAAAAACACCGTCGCCATGATTCGCCCCCGAAGGCGGTCCAACACCTGCCCGCCCTTCACCTTCTCTTCGAAAGTCCGGGAGGTTTCAAACAACGCCTCGACTTCAGGCCGGGTAAATTGTTTGGCTCCCAACACGTGCCTCATCAGCCCAGCGCCCCCTCTTCGCCTTTACCTTTCCCCGATTTTCCCCGGGACGCCCCCAGATCCGCCCCGGTCTCTTCACTTCCCGGGCGATCGCCTGACTCCCGGTCTTTTCTCTCTGGAAAAATCGCGTTGAGAATCATGCCGCCAAAGGTGGCCAGAGCCAACCCCCCGATCTCCAGTCCGCCCAGGTGCAGCACCGTGTTCCCCACCACGCCCACACCGAGCACCATGATGACACTGGCGATGGCCAAGTTCCGCGGCCGGGAAAAATCTACCCGGTGCTCCACCATCATCCGCACCCCGGCGGCTGCGATCGTCCCGAACAATAGCACGCTGATCCCACCCATCACCGGCACGGGGATGGAGTGCACCAAGGCGCCCAGTTTGCCGACGAAGGCGAACAGCATGGCGATCACCGCCGCGCCTCCGATCACCCACACGCTGTACACCCGGGTGATGGCCATGACCCCGATGTTCTCCCCGTAGGTCGTGGTGGGAGGTCCGCCGACGAGCCCGGCCACCACCGTGGCGACTCCGTCGCCCAGGAGCGATCGATGCAGCCCGGGGTCCCGCATGAGCGGCTTGCGGACGATGTTTTCCGTCACCAACAGGTGACCGATGTGCTCGGCGATGGTCACCAGAGCCACCGGGGCGATCGTCCACAACGCCAGGGTCGAAGGTTTTGGAGCGACAAAATGCGGCAGTGAAAACCAGGGCGCCTGAGCCACAGCCTGCCAGTCCACCTGGCCCGCCGCCGCGCTGTATAGATAACCGACGATGATGCCAACCAAAATGGGAATCACGTTCAGGAATCCCCGGAAGAAGACCATCGCCGCCATGGCCGCCGCCAGGGCAATTATCGCCGCCAAGTACCCCTCGGCGGCCATGGAGACAGCTGTCCCCGCCAGGCTCAAGCCGATCACCACCACCACGGGTCCCACCACGATGGGAGGAAGGAGTTTCTCCAGCCACGCCGTGCCGAACCGCCCGATGAGAAGCGCCACCGCGATGTACACCACCCCGGACATCGCCGCCCCAAAGAGAGCCTCGCCCATCCCCTGGGCTTTGGACACCGCCAGGATCGGGGCGATGAAGGCGAACGAGGACCCGAGATACGCGGGGATTTTGCCTTTGGTCAGCAGAATGTACAACAGGGTTCCCAACCCGCCGGTGAACAGGGCCACCGAAGGGTCGAGCCCGGTCAGAAAAGGCACCATCACCGTGGAGCCAAACATGGCGAACATATGCTGGGCGCTCAAGGGAAGCGCCCGGCCTAAGGGAAGCCGGTCCTGAACGTCGACGATCCGTCCCATGGTCATTCCTCCTCGATGGCCATAAAAAAACCTCTGCGCCGGCGCAGAGGTTCTCGGCTCCCCGGGGAATCCTCCCCTACAGGTGCCGAATCCCTCCCTTTCCGGCCTCGCGGGACCGTTTTTAAAGGGAGTGTTCATCACTGTGATTGAGAATAAGAATGTCCACTAACAGCCGGGCGGCCGGGCCAATCCGTCCCCCGCCTCCTCGATGACCACGCGGTCGACTCCGTCCACCTCCTGAAGCCTCACCGCCACAGTTTCCTCCCGGGAGGTGGGGACGTTCTTGCCAACATAATCCGGCCGAATCGGCAACTCCCGGTGGCCGCGGTCGATGAGCACCGCCAGCTGAATCGATCGCGGCCGACCCACATCGATCAGGGCATCCATGGCGGCCCGGACGGTGCGGCCGGTGTACAACACATCATCCACCAGCACCACCCGGCGGTTAATCACCGAGACGGGAATGTCGGCGCTTTGGATCCGGGGTTCCCGGGGAGCCTCCCCCGAGCGTTCCCGATCATCCCGATAGTGGGTCACATCCAGAGAGCCCACCGGCACCATCCCTTCTTCAAACGAAGCGATCATCGCGCTCAGCCGCTGGGCGAGGTGAACCCCCCGGGTCCGGATCCCCACCAAGACCACATCCTCGGTGCCTTTATTTCGTTCCACAATTTCGTGGGCGATCCGCACCAGCGCCCGGCGCACCGCCTGGGCATCGAGAATAACCGCCTTCTCCGCCACCGCCACCACCCCCCGGGTACAAAAAAACCTTTGCCCGCCGGCAAAGGTGAATAATCCGCCTCACCCCTCCTTACCGGCCTCGCGGGACCTGTTTCAAGGAAGGCCTATCCTTGTTCTCGCCTATCATACCGCGCGCCCTCCACGTCGTCAACCCCTGAGTTCAGCGATGAGATCCAGCATATCCTCGGGCAACGGCGACTCGAAGCGCACCCGCTCCCCGGTGCGAGGGTGATCAAAGCCGAGCACACCGGCGTGAAGCGCCTGCCCCTTCATCCCCAGGGAACGCCGGGGACCGTATTTCGGATCTCCGATCACCGGAAAGCCGATGAACTCCATGTGCACCCGAATTTGATGCGTCCGTCCGGTCTCCAGGCGCAGCCGCAGCAGCGTCGCCCGGGCAAAGCGCTCGATCACGATAAAATGGGTCACCGCCGGCCGGCCGCCCCTCACCACTGCCATCTGCTGCCGGAGATGAGGATGGCGCCCCACCGGGGCGTCCACCGTTCCGTGATCGTGGGGAACCACCCCGTGGACCAAGGCGAGATACTCCCGATCCACAGTGTGGTCGTGAAACTGCTTGGCCAAGCCCATATAGGCGAGGTCCGTTTTCGCCGCCACCAAAAGGCCCGACGTGTCCCGGTCGATTCGGTGCACGATCCCCGGCCGCAAAAACCCGCCCAAACGCGACAGTCGCCCACAGTGGGCGAGAAGCCCGTGAACCAGCGTGCCCCGGGAGTGGCCCGGAGCCGGGTGAACCACCAACCCCCGGGGTTTGTCCACCACCACCACATCTTCGTCCTCGAATACGATCTTCAAAGGTATGGGCTCGGGCACAAGCTCCGAGGGTTCGGGCTCCGGCGGCTCTACCAGCACGTCTTCCCCCGGGCGCACCCGGTGGCTGGCCTTCACCGGCCGCTCCCCGACCCGCACCCGCCCCTCGTCAATCCATCCCTGAATCTGCGACCGGGACGTACCCGCCAACCGCTCAGCCAAGAAACGATCCAATCGTTCCCCGGCCTCCTCCGGGTCCACCACAAACCAGAGGGTATCTCGCTCCAGAGCCTCTTCCTTCACGATTCCTTCTCCTTATGCACAGTGCGACCGGCCAAAAGGGCATCCACCACCATCCACGCTACGGCAATGGTGATACAGCTGTCCGCCACATTAAAGATGGGAAAATGAATGATCCGCACATCGAGAAAATCGATAACCCGCCCGATGACCAGCCGGTCCCAGAGATTCCCCACCGCGCCCCCGAGCAACAACGCCAAAGCAATCCGGGTGGAACGGCGCCGGGTCCGCCGTTTGGCCGACAGAATCCCGGCGATGACCACCAGAGTAACCGCCACGAACAACCAGCGCTGATTCTGCAGCATGCTGAAAGCCGCCCCGGCATTTTCATGATAAGTAATATGAAATACGCCGGGCCACACCGGGATTGTCTGTCCCAGCTCCATGCTGTGACTCACCCAGTACTTCGTCAACCAGTCCACCAGCCAGACCAGAAAAGCCCCGACATAAAACATGGCTTCACCCCGTCCAATACCTAAGCGCCCCCAGTGTATCACAGGCCGGAGATCAGCCGCAACGCCGCTTGCGGGCAGGCATTCACCCACCCTCACCCCTCGTCGTCATCATCGTCCGACTGGGGGCTAAAGGTTCTCACCACATCGCTGGACGTGCCATAGAAGGCCACGTCCTGCCAAGCATCCTCCCCGTCGTACCCCGTCTGGTCCTGCCCGTCCATAAACGTCCTCCCAAACCCCGGAGCGAGAAAGGCCTCTTCCACCGGCCTGTTGTCATCCCCTTCCCGATCGTCCTCGCGCTGCTGGCAACCCATGCACAAACCCGCCGCCGGATCGGCCTCCAACCGGGCTTCCCCGATGGGGCGGCCGCACCGCTCGCACACCCCGTAAGTCCCCCGGTCGATCCTCGCCAGCGCCTCTTGAACCTGATCGAGCCTGCGGAATCCCGCTTCCCGAAGCGCCATGTCTTTGCCCCGTTCGAACATGTCGCTGCCTAGATCGGCCGGATGATTGTCGTAGCCCGAGAGCTCCCCCACGGAATCGTTCATCGGCCGGTCGAGGCCGAACCCGCCATTTCGCCCCAGCCTCTCGGATAACTCCGCCGCCTCTTGTACCAGCCGCTGGCGCAGCGCCTCCGTCTCCACGTGTTTCCCCCTTTCTCCCGCGTCCCCCGCGGGACTTGCCTCTTGGGCTAGTGTTTCTGCCCGGGATCGGAACCATGCAGAAGGGGTGACACCCTGGAGGGGCCCTTTTTCATCTTGACAAGGATTTTATAATAATATTAACGTAAGTGAATGTTTCGTGGGACGAAAGGGATACAACCATGATATTATGGAAACGAAATCTTCTCATCGCATGGATCGGGTCCTTCGCCACCACTGCCGGGATGAGTTTGGTCATCCCGTTTCTTCCGCTGTACATTCGACTACTGGGCGTCCAGAGCACGGCGGAAGTGGAACAGTGGGCGGGCATGGCCTTCGGCTCGACCTTCCTCATGTCAGCCATCGTCTCGCCAATCTGGGGGCGCCTCGCCGACCGCCGAGGGAGGAAACTGATGCTTCTGCGAGCGAGCTTGGGGATGGCCATTGTGATGACGGCGATGGGATTCGTGACCAGTGTCTACCAACTGGTGGGCCTGCGGCTGCTGATGGGGGCGGTGTCTGGGTACATCGCCGCGGCCATCACCTTGATCGCCACCCAGACGCCAAAGGAACACTCCGGATGGGCCCTGGGAACCCTGTCCACGGGCACCGTGGGCGGCAACCTCATGGGGCCGCTCATCGGGGGGTATCTCGCCGAAGCGATCGGGCTTCGGCACGTCTTTTTTGTGACCGGCGGCTTCATGATGCTCGCCTTTCTCATCACCCTCATCTTTGCCAAAGAACATTTTGCGCCGCCGAAACCGACACCCCAGGCCAAAGGAGGATTCTGGGCCCAGATCCCCAATCGGCGAACCCTTTGGGCCCTCTTTCTGACGACCTTCATGTTGCAGTTGGCCAACATGTCCATTGAGCCCATCGTCACCGTCTACGTGACGCAACTGGCGGGGAACACCGAACACATCGCCCTCATCTCCGGCGCCGTGGTCGCGGCGGCCGGGTTCGCCAACGCGATGACCGCCTCGTGGCTCGGCAGAATCTCCGACCGGTTGGGCCCGCACCGAATTCTGTTCGCGGCTCTTCTGGTCGGTGCCCTGGTGTTTATTCCCCAGGCCTACGTCCGCACGCCCTGGGAGCTCCTCGGTTTACGGTTGCTCCTCGGGGTGTGTATGGCGGGAATGTTGCCCTCGATCAACTCCCTGATCAAACGCAACGTCCCCGAGGCCATGGCCGGGCGGGTTTTCGGATACAACCAATCCGCCCAATATCTGGGGAACATCGGGGGGCCACTGCTCGGCAGCCAGACCGCCGCCCATTTCGGGTTTCACTATGTGTTCTTTTCCACCAGCTTTTTGCTCCTCGTCAACGCCCTGTGGCTTCGATACACGGAGAAACACGCGGGGTTGGTGCACGGTTCTCGTCACCGGCACCGCCTTAACACCGGCTGACCTCCCGGTTGCGTCACGAGGTCCAAAAAGGCCCTGTGAATCGTGTTCCGGGGAGAGAAAATCCCGGCCCGGAACACCTTCCTTCCAGCCCGCCGGGTCCGCACCGAAGTCCGGACATGTCTCCGGGCGGGATCTTGTGACCCGGGGGACCGAGCTCCCCTGCCCCGGGCGGGGGCTCTGCTCAGGGCACCCGGGGCGTGTGCAACTGAGCCTGGACGATTTTGACGAGTTCCGCGATAAAACCGCCGATCACCGGGAGGTTGTACACCGCCAGGGCCTGCAGGAGATAGACAAGGAGCGCGGCAATCAGGGTAAACCCCACCCCGATGCCCACCCCCCGGGACAGGCCGCTGATCAGATTGATCCAGATCAGTCGGGATGGCCTGGTCACCATATATACATATTCGGCAAAATTCCCTCTCTCCAGATAAGCCGCCAAGGTCCGAAGAGGTTCCTCGATCCTGGCGGCGGTTTCGGCCACCCTTCGGGTCGCTTCCCCTTCCCGCTCAGGCCCCCCGGATCCGCCCCGGCCTTCCCGATTCCCATCGCCGTCCCCGCGGCTGCCCGTAGCGTCCGCACCAAGGGGGTGACGGGAAATCGGATCAGGAGACCCGGTGCCGACACTTTTCCCACACTGCGGAACCTTCGGCCCACCCCCGGGAGGGGGGCCGACGACGCCACTCCGCTCCCCGCGACCCTCCGGCGGGGTTTCTCCCCGATGGCCCATCCCGAACCGATGATCCCCCTCCCTCCCCCCTCCAGTTCCGGCGACACCCACTCGAATGCGCATAACTTCCCCTCCCCATCCACATCTACGCGGGCCGAGCCGGGGTTATGAGTCGCCTTGTTCCCCTCGCTCTGCTATGATGAAAGTTAGACAGACAGGAGGGACGACGGCTGTGGTGCGCAAACTATCCATCGCCTTGATTTGGATCGGCGGAATCGCCACCGGCGCGGGGTTCGTGGCCCGGGTGGCCTTTGCCTTGGACCCCCGTCCAGCATCTATTTTTTTATCGATCGCTTTTGCGATCTTCCTCATCGGAATGATCTTGTTCATCCTAAGCAATATTTTCCTGCCAAAACCTTAGACGGGAAGTGGCGTGAGCATGGCCAACCCCAGCCCGCCATGGGGCCGCCCCGCCCAGGCCGCCCAGGGTGCACGCCCACCCTCATCGGTCACTCGCCCCCAGCCAATGTCGGCAGGTGCGCCCGAACATCGCCCACCACCCCGCGCGACGGACATCTTTGGCCAGATACAGGGGCGCTGCGCTCACGGGCTGATCGTCCCGATAAACCACCACCTTGCCTACCAAAGCCCCTTTTTTCTTCGGCGCCGCCCCGGGGGAAACCACGACCCGGGCCCGAATCCCTGTTTTCGATTCGCCTCGGCGAAGCAAAACCCCCACACTTTGCCGCACCGTGACCGGGGCTTTTTCCGGGTCTCCTTTGTCCAACCGAACCTGCCCCACCGGATCCCCCGGGCCGTAAAGCTTTACGAATTGGTACTGCCCGAAGGCCCAGTCCAGCATTTGCGTCACTTCGGCGTTCCGCTGTTTCGAGGTCGGCTCTCCCATCACCACGGCGATCACCCGAAAATCGCCTTTTTTCGCCGTGGCGCTCAGACAGTACCGGGCCGACCCGGTGAACCCGGTTTTTAGCCCGTCTACACCGGGGTAAAAGCGGACCAGCTTATTCGTGTTCACGAGCCAGAAAGGACGATCGGTATTTTTTCGCAAATAATCCTCGTACAAAGACGTCCACCTGAGGACCTGGGGGTGTTTCAACAACTCCCTGGACATGATCGCAATATCATAAGCGGACGTATAGTGGCCTTCCGCAGGTAAACCGTTACAATTGACAAAATGGGTGTCCCGCATGCCGAGCTCTTCCGCCCGGCGGTTCATCAGGCTCACGAACTCCGCTTCAGAACCCGCCAAGTATTCGGCCACCGCCACCGAGGCGTCGTTCGCCGAGGCCACGGCAATGCCTTTCATCATATCGTCCAAGGTCATTTCTTCGCCAGGTTCCAAAAAAATCTGCGACCCGCCCATACTGGCCGCCCGTTCGCTGGTGCGAATCCGGTCGCTTAATTGCACCTGTCCCCGTTCCAGCGCCTCGACGGTTAGCAGCATCGTCATGATCTTCGTGATACTGGCAGGCGGCAGTTTTTCGTGGCTATTTTTCTCCATCAAAACCGTCCCGGTGGCGGCGTCCATGAGCACAGCAGAAACCGCGTGTTCCGCCAGCTTGGGGCTTGTCTCCGCCCGCGGCCGTTTGGCCGCCACGGGGCTCCCGGCGTCCGCCCCCGTCGTCGGCTCCAGGCCCGGGACCGACCGAGCCTCTGACGCTACCCCCGCCCCCTTGACTCCGACTTCGGCCGAGGCCACCGTAGGCGATGCAAAAAGCGCGGCGGCGCACAGACCGATCATTCCCGCGCGAAGGTTCATCCCTTCCTCCCTCCTTCACTGCCCTTGCGCATCTAGTGTGTGTCAGGGGGGGAAGGGTTATCCGATATTGACGCGGATTCCCTCCGGCTTTATAACCGGCTTACAGTCGGCTCACGATCTCGGTAATGAGCCCGCTGAACTGCGCGCCGATCCGCCGGCCGGTCTCCAACACCTCTTCGTGGGACAGGGGTTGATCGAGAATCCCCGCCGCCATGTTGGTGATACACGAGATCCCCAGCACCCGCATTCCCGCGTGGCGGGCGGCGATAACCTCCGTCACCGTCGACATTCCCACGGCGTCGGCTCCCAAGACGCGGAGCATGCGAATCTCCGCCGGAGTCTCGAAGGTTGGGCCGAGGAGGCCCGCATACACCCCTTCTTGCAACGGGAGATTGAGCTCCCGGCCCACCTGCCGAGCCAGACCGAGTAACTCCCGGTCATACGCCGCGGACATGTCGGGAAACCGGGGGCCCAGTTCATCGTCGTTGGGCCCCACCAAAGGGTTTTTCCCCGTCAGGTTCAAATGATCTCGAATCAACATCAGGTCTCCCGGACGAAATCCTATATTCACGCCCCCGGAGGCGTTGGTCACGATTAAAATCTCCGCCCCGAGGGTTCGCAGCACCCGCACCGGAAAAGCCACCTGCTCCGGGGTATAGCCTTCATAAAGGTGAAACCGTCCTTGCATCACCGCCGTCGGCACGCCCCCCAGCCGTCCAAACACCAAGCGCCCGGCGTGGCCCACCACCGTGGAAACGGGAAACTCCGGGATCTCTTCGTAGGGCACCACCCGTTTTGCCTCTAACCGATCCGCCACTCCTCCCAGACCCGATCCCAGAATCACCGCCACCCGGGGCTTCTCAGCAAGTCCCTGCTCCAGCCGTTCCGCCACCTCGCGTACCCACTGCGTCTTCATCCCCGCACCTCTTTCCAAAAACTCATCCCCACCTGGGGCGCCGGAACTCCAAAGGCTTCCGCCAAAGTAGCGCCGATATCAGCAAAAGTATCCCTCGCCCCCAGGTCGACCCCCGTTTTCAGCCCCGGTCCCCACACCAACAGCGGCACCCACTCCCGGGTGTGATCGGTACCGGGCGTGGTGGGGTCACATCCGTGGTCCGCCGTGATGATAAGCACATCGTCGTACCGGAGCGCATCGAGGATCTCCGGCATCCGTCGATCGAAGGCTTCCACCGCTCTGGCAAAGCCTATAGGATCGTTCCGATGGCCGTACAGGGAATCAAAATCTACCAGATTCCCATAGATCAGGCCTCGATCCAGCCGCCGCCCCCACTGCACAATTCGGTCCACCCCGTCCATATTGTCCTTGGTATGTACCGCCTCGCCGATCCCCGCCCCACCGTAGATGTCGTGAATCTTGCCAATCCCCACCACCGGCCACCCGGCATCGTGCAACTCATCGAGGACCGTCCGACCGAAGCGCAAAGAGTAATCCCGCCGGCGGTCGGTGCGGACATACCGTCCGTTTTGGCCGACGAAAGGCCGGGCGATCACCCGCCCCACACCGTGTTCCCCCTGGAGCAATCCCCGGGCGACCTCACACATGTGGTAGAGCTCCTCCGGGGGGATCACTTCTTCGTGGGCGGCGATCTGAAAAACGCTGTCCCCCGACGTGTACACGATGGGGCGGCCCGTGCGCACATGTTCCTCCCCGAGCTCTTTCAGGATCTCCGTCCCCGAAGCCGGTCGATTCCCGAGAATTTTTCGCCCGATGGCCTCCTCAAAGGGGTCGATAATCTCCCGGGGAAATCCGTGGGGATAGACGGGCAAAGGGCGGTCCAGCACGACCCCGACAAACTCCCAATGACCGTTCGTTGTATCTTTCCCCACGGAGCGCTCCCTCATCTTTCCATAGCAACCCACGACTTCCTGATCCGCCGGATGGCCCAAATCGACCAGGCGCCCCAATCCTAAACGCTCAAGATGGGGCACCCGGAGGCCGCCCACCGCCTGGGCGATATGACCCAGGGTATTGGCCGCCTCATCCCCGTACCGATCCGCATCCGGTGCGGCGCCGATTCCGCAACTGTCCAGAACGATCCATATCCATCGCAACCCGGCCACTCCCTCCTCGCCTTTTGCCCTTATCCGAAATCGTTCCCCAGCCTTTAGATCCTCGGTTCTCCCGCCTCGGACCTCCCGCGGCGCCCCGCCCTCGGCCCACCCGGCCTAGGCCCGGGGATGGGTGCGCTCGTACACGTCTTTAAGCCGGGTTTGCGTGACATGGGTGTAGATCTGGGTCGTCGAGATATCCGCATGGCCGAGCATCTCCTGGACCGCCCGCAGATCTGCGCCGTTCTCCAACAGATGGGTGGCAAAGGAATGCCGCAGTGTGTGGGGGGTAATGGCCTTCTGAATGCCCGCCGTCCGGGCATATTTCTTTAAAATCTTCCAAAACCCCTGCCGGGTTAACCGTTTGCCCTGGTGATTGACAAAAAGGGCACCAGGATCCCCATTTTTCAATAACCCAGCCCTCCCCCTGGTCAGGTACGCATGGACCGCCTCCAGGGCTGCCGATCCCAGGGGCACAATCCGCTCTTTGGATCCTTTCCCGTAACACTTCACATAACCCATGTTCAGGTTGACATCCGCCACGTTGAGGGACACAAGTTCGGAGACCCGAACCCCCGTGGCATAGAGCATCTCCAACATCGCCCGGTCCCGGAGGGCCATGGGGGTCAATCCCTCGGGCGCCGCCAGGAGCCGTTCGACTTCTTCGACGTTCAACACCCGGGGCAGCCGCTTGTCCGCTTTCGGGGAATCCAGCTGCCCGGTGGGGTCTACCTCGATCAGTCCCTCCCGGGACAAAAATTGATAAAACGACCGCAGGCTAGCCATGTGCCGAGACACGGTGGCCGGCGCCCGGCCCAACTTTTGCAGGTGGGCCAAATACGCCACGATGTGTCGCCGCCCGGTCTCCGGCCAATCCCCGCACCCCGTCCGCCTGAGGAACTCGGAAAAGTCCTCCAGATCACTCCGGTAAGACCCTAACGTGCTCGGCGCCAACCCCTTTTCAATGGCCAAATAGCGAATAAATCGCTCAATCATCGTCTTCATGCCATCGGCCCCCGTCCATCCCACCCCGATCGGATGGTGCGATTCGGTGCCTCGAAAATATTCTACAATTCATGTCGTAAATCCTCCCGCTCACTCCCCCACCCGGTAAAACTCTTGCAGTCTCTGCCAAACCGCCTCCCAGGAAAATTCCTGGGCTGCTGGCCCCTGGACCCGTAGCGCCGGCCCCCGGGGTTCCCGATACGGGTTCCGTGCCTGGTGCTGCTCGTTCCACAACAACCAGGCCTGAAACAGCAAAAAGGCCAGAGCGATGGCGGTACCGAAATACCACCAACTTTCGCTCCGGCTCCGCTGACGGTGGCCCATGCTGATCCCCCCACCGCACTGTATGCTCCGACCCCAGGTTCTATGCCGCCCCGCCCGGCCCGCCGCGCCGGCGCCTTTAGCCCCCGGCCACCCCCGAAAGCCCCCGGGGGCGTTCGCCGCCTAAGGCTGCGACCCTCTGCACGGGCACCCCGGCAGCTACAGGGCAATGGCTTCCTCCAGTGGCGTGTAGGGAACCCCCACCGCCGAGGCCACAGCGGCGTTGGTGACACATCCGTGCACGACATTCACGCCCTTGGCCAAAACCGGGTCGCGATTCACCGCCGCCCGATACCCTTCCTTCGCCAAGGCGGCCACGTATGGAAGCGTGGCGCCGGTCAAAGCCAGGGTCGAAGTTCTCGGCACCGCCCCGGGGATGTTGGCCACCGCATAGTGGATGACCCCGTATTTGACATACGTCGGATCGCTGTGGGTGGTGACCCGGTCCACCGTTTCAATGGATCCCCCCTGGTCGATGGCCACGTCGACGATCACCGAGCCCGGGGACATCTTCTTGACCATACTTTCCGTGACCAATTTTGGCGCCCGGGCCCCGGGGATGAGCACGGCGCCGATCAAAAGGTCGGCTTGGCGCACTTCCTGTTCAATGGCGTAGGCGTTGGACATCACCGTCGTCACCCGGCCGCCGAACAGATCGTCCAACTGCCTGAGTCGCTCGGGATTCTTATCGAGGATCACCACATCGGCACCGAGGCCCACCGCCATTTTCGCCGCTTGAGTGCCCACGGTCCCACCGCCGATGATCACCACCCGAGCCGGATGCACGCCGGGCACCCCGCCGAGGAGTACCCCCTTTCCCCCATTGGGCTTCTCCAAAAACTGGGCCCCAATCTGAACCGACATCCGCCCGGCGACCTCACTCATGGGCGTCAGCAGGGGAAGGGCGCCGCTCGGCAATTGAACCGTTTCATAGGCGATGGCGGTGACCCCCTTTTCTTGCAGGGCCTTTGCCAATTCCGGGGCTGCCGCCAGGTGAAGATATGTAAAAATCACGAGCCCCTCCCGGAAAAATTGAATCTCTCCCGGCTCGGGTTCCTTGACTTTCACGATCATTTCCGCCTGTTGCCAAACCTCGGAAGCCTCGGGTACGATGTCCGCCCCCACGCTCTGGTACTCCCGATCGGTAAACCCGCTGCCCACCCCGGCTCCGGCCTCCACCAGGACCCGATGTCCCGCGTCGACCAAGGCGTGCACCCCGGCCGGTGTCATCGCCACTCGATTCTCGTTATTCTTGATCTCCTTCGGCACGCCGATCACCATGGCGTTTCACTCCTCTCAACATGCAAGGCTCCCCCGATAGCTGCTTTATCCTCAGATTTCCCCGCCTCGACGTATCCTATGTCCGGGCATCCGGCTCCCGCCGGGCCAAACAAAAAGACAGATAGTCGTGCTACCTGTCTTTGGCCACCGAGGGGAGGGCGGTTCCTTCGGTCTTCGTTTTCTCTTGACATTCTCGACAGTATCCGAGAAAACTGACCCGGTGGTCCACAATTCGAAAACGGTGTCTCGTTTCGATACTCCGTTCCAGATCCCCCAAAAGATCTTCGATCTCCGACACCTTGCCGCAATCCAGACAAATCAGATGGTGATGGTGGTGAGGCTGATCTCTTTCCCGAAACTCGTACCGCGCCACTCCGTCACCAAAATTCAACTTCTCGATGATTCGCAGGTCGACTAAAAGTTCAAGGGTTCGATACACCGTGGCCAGCCCAATGTCCGGCGCTTTGTGCTTGACGAGCATAAACACCTCTTCGGCACTGAGGTGCGCTTCTTGATTCTCCAGGAGAACCCTCAGCGTGGCCTCCCGTTGAGGGGTCAACTTTAGCTGTTCGGCGTGCAAGAGCTTTTTGATCTGCTGCAACCGATCCGCAAGCCTCTCCTCCACTCCTGCACCCCCCGTCCGTCTCTCTGATTTGATTATAGGACGTCCGGTTTTCCTCTGTCAAACTTTCCCTTGTAGCAAGGCCAAGGCCGCCTCCAGCGAGTCCGGCTGCACCCGGGCTTCAAAGAATAGCTTGTTCCGGGAGATGTGGCCGCAGCTGAGGCACCGGTGGACCACCCGATAGCCCTTCTTCCCGTCGTATTCCACCGCCACCGGTTCCATCGGCCCCCCGCAGGCCGCCGCCCGGTCCCCGGGGAGCTCGTCCACGTGCAAAGACCACAGGCAACGGGGGCAATGGTTCCGGCAACTCCCGGGAAGGGGGGCCACTGCGAGGCCGCAGTGCACACAAACGAAAGATTCGTTTCGAACCGTAAAGCGTTTGGCCATTTTCTCCCGCCCCCTCTCTGCCAAAGGCACTCAGTGAATCAATCGGCTGACCGCAAGGGTCATCAATCGGGCGGACACCAGCCCCTCCACTCCGGCGGCGACAAGAGCAACCCCCGCCATCATCATCACCAGCAAAGAGTAGCCGCGAAGATGGTCCGCCAGTTGCCCTCGGCCTTGGCGGGCAAACCCGACCCGGATCAGCTCCAGGGAGAAAGCGATGCCCGCCGTGGCACAAGCCATGAGAGCAGGTACGGTGAGGAGATTCTGGGGCAACATCCCCGCCATCGAAATCACAAAGCCCGGCCAGGCATATTTTTCGACAAAAAATGCCACTGAAAACCCGATCACGAATCCCTTTAGGAAAACCATCCCGACGATCAGGGGCAGCCCGATAATCGACAGGCCAAAGATCCATATGAATGCCACCCACCGCAGGTTCACCGCAGCCGCGTGGCGCACGACGTCCCCGGGCGCCGCTCCTTGACCCGCCGTGAGCATCGTGAGAAAACTGCCGACTTCGTCAGCGAGCAGTTGTTTTTGGGATGGACCCAGGGATCCTTCGATGATCGCTCCAAAGAAAACGCCCACGAGAAACAGCACGGCCACAAACCGGTAGAGCCCGCTACGGGTCTGAAGGTGCAGGTCGGCGGCTTGACGCCATCGGGATTTCACCTCTGCGCCCTCCTTGTCCAAGATGTTCCATACTTATGCTGGACAAGGAGCGGCTATGAACGCCCGCCGCCGGAAACCCGTCACACAACGACCCCGCCGTACCGGCCGCCTCCGCCGGTGCGCAGGGTCAATCGCCCTTCCCGGGCCCGGATCACCAGATCAGCCAGCCCTTCACCCACCACCTCCGCCAGGGCCTCCCGGGAGGCCCGGTGGAGCACCCCCATTTCACTGCCGAAAGCCTTGAGGAGGGCCGAGCGGCGTTTGGGTCCGAGACCCGGAATAAATGACAGAGGCACTTGACGCACATAGGGCGGACGCCCGGGGGGGTGCCGGGGTTCGTCGAGGTCGGCCACCTGGGTGAGGCGATCCAGGACCCCCATCACCGTCTGGGAATTGCCGCACACCGGGCATGTGGTCACCGGGGGCGGATCCGAAGCCACAGTGCCACAGCGGGGGCAAGCGGTCCGGTGGTATTTGCCCAAAGATGGATCGAGGCCGTAGTTGCCCGTCACCGCCCGGCCATCCCGGCTGTGGAGGGCGAGGCGAATCTCTTCGAAGCTCGGTTCCCGGAGGCGAAATCGGTTGTACTCCCGGGCAATCCGGCCGGTGGAATGTGCATCCGAATCGCTCACAAAGGCGAAGGACTGAAGTTCCGAAATCCGATCCGCCATGTCGGTGTCGGCGCTGAGGCCGAGCTCTACGGCATCGACCTCATCTGGGTCCACCATGTCCGCCATGTGAGTCACACAGTTTCCGTACAGACCTTTATGAGGGGTAAAGGCGTGATGGATAATGAACAATCCGCCCAGCCGCCGGCACTCCTCCTGAAGATCGATGGCGTCCGCCCGAATCCGTTGGGAGCTGAGAGTTGGATTGGTCACCCGTTCTGACAACCACGCCGAGAATTCCCGAAGTTCACCCAAACCCGGAAGCCAAACGCCGAAATGAGCCGCTCCTCCCTCCGGGCCGGCCACTTCGATCTCAGCGCCGGTCAGGAGCAAGGTGCGATCCCGGAAAATCAACCCACCCCCGGAATGGGGCCGCAGGACACCGCTGTCGACCAGTTCCTGAACCTCTTCCAGGACGCCGGTGCAGGCGGCGTCCACGATTCCGATCACATCAAGACCCTTGCGCTGGGTCGCTTCCTCCAACACCGCCGGAAGGGTCATCGCTGCTGAAGCGGCCATTTTGACCGGCCGCCCCTGGAGCGTTCGCCCGATGTGGACATGGAGATCGACAAACCATTCACCAAAACCACCCACGGCCGACGGGACGTCTTCTACCAAAGCGCCGCCCCCTTTCCCTGTGCCGGCCCAATAGGGTGCCTCCGCACCAGGTCGGCGTTATTTTTCGGACCTGCGGCCGGCCCACCACTGGAGGGCTACCAAGGTTTTCGCGTCGCAAAAGAGGCCGCTCGCCAGGCCGTGGCGCACTTCCTTCGGGGACATGGACGAGACCTCGAGAAATTCGTCCTCATCGGGGTGACTGGCGCCTGGGGTCAGGCCGGTCGCGTAATACACGTACATGACCTCGTCCGAAAAGCCCGGGGAGGTGAAAAAGCGTGTAACGAATTTCCAGTGGCCCGCCCGGTAGCCCGTCTCCTCTTCGAGTTCCCGCTTGGCACAGGCTAGGGGATCCTCGCCGGGTTCCAGTTTTCCCGCCGGCACCTCCTTGGACATGCGACCAATGGGGTAGCGAAACTGATCCACCAGCACCACGTGGCCCTCATCCGTTTCCGCCACCACAGCAACAGCCCCGGGGTGGCGAACCACCTCCCGGGAGGTGCGTCCGCCGCCGGGCAATTCCACTTCATGCACCTCCACGGTGAGCACCCGGCCGGAAAACACCGTGGTCACTCCCAGGGTCTTCTCACCGACCTCTGAACTAGCCAACCTTCCTCACCCCCGTGCATCATCTGACAACCCCGAGCAGCGTTTTTCCCATGGGCGACCTCCGGGCCGTTATTCCTCGGCCGACCCGGCAAGAGCCAGGGCCAGGCGAACCCCGTCCGCCAAAGCACGCACCTTCACCGACTCCCGGAGGCTATGGGCATCTTCATATCCCACTCCCAGGGCGATCGTCGGCAAACCCCGGGCATTGAGGACATGGGCATCACTGCCTCCGTCGGCTTCCCCAAAACGGATGGGCACGCCGAGCTGCCGGGCCGCCTGGCAAAAGCGTAGGACCACGGGGTCCATGGGCTCCACGTTCATCGCCGGGAACAGGACCGCCGTCCGCACCTCGGCGTGCAGCCGATGACTCTCCGCCGATTGACGAACGCTCTGGCCAATGCGGTCCATTTTTTCCCATACACGTTGGGAATCGTACCCCACCACTTCGGCGGTAATGCTCATGGTCCCTTCGCCCCGGGCGAAACCCCCGATGGAGAGAATCCGAGCCTCAATCCCGTGCTCCCTCCGCTTCAACCCCATCCCGGCCAGGGCCGCCGCAGCCGCCCGACCGGGGCTCGACCCCAGCTCCCGCCGTCCCCACCGCCGGGATCTCACTTGCGGCAAAAAAGCCCCCCGCACCACCCCCTGGGCCGGCCCCCGCAGCACCGCCGATCCCACCGGGCCCGGCGCATCGAACACAAAACCGCATCTGGCCGTCAGGCGGTCGACGTCAAACACTTTGGCGCCCATCAGCCCCACTTCTTCTCCGACGGTGAACAGAATCTCCAAAGGAGCATGGGGAGCGCGCCGCTCCACAAGCAACCGAACGGTCTCCAGCAAGATCGCCACGCCGGCTTTATCGTCCGCCCCCAGGGGGCGCGACCCGTCTCCGACGATGCGGTCGCCATGAAGGTGTGGGCTCGCTTTGGCCCCTCCGCCCCGGGTATCCAGATGGGCGACAAACAGAAGCGGCGTGCGGCCCTCACTCCCGGGCAGCCGAACCAACAGATTGCCCGCCGTTCCGCCAATCAACCGCCCGGCCCGATCTTCTTCCACCGCCACCCCCAGCTGCCCGAGCCGCCGGCGCACATAATCGGCCATTCGCCGCTCACCCCGGGAAGGGCTGGGGATCTGAACCAAACGAAAAAACTCTTTGACTACCCGGTCCTCCAGCGCTGACTTTTCGCCGCCTTTCATAACGGAATGTTGCCGTGTTTTTTCGCCGGCCTCGATTCTTGTTTCTCCTCCAGGATCTCCAGGGCTTCTTTTAGTTTACGCCGGGTCTCCCGGGGATCGATGACATCGTCCACCATGCCATAGGAGGCGGCCACATAAGGATTCGAAAACCGCGCCCGATATTCGGCGATTTTTTCGGCTCGGGTGGCAGCGGGATCCGGACTTTCTTCAATCTCCCGGGCAAAAATGATATTCGCCGCACCTTCGGGGCCCATGACGGCGATTTCCGCGATGGGCCACGCATAAACCAGATCCGCCCCGATGGCCTTACTGTTCAGGGCCACATAAGCCCCGCCGAAGGCCTTGCGGAGAATCACCGTGATCTTCGGTACCGTGGCCTCGGAGTAGGCGTACAAAATCTTCGCTCCGTGGCGAATGATTCCCCCGTGCTCCTGCTTGACGCCGGGGATAAAGCCGGTCACATCTTCAAAGGTGATCAAAGGTATGTTGAAACTATCGCAAAAACGGATGAACCGGGCGATCTTGTCCGAGGAATCGATGTCCAGGCCCCCGGCCATGAATTTCGGATTGTTGGCGATGATCCCCACCGGGCGGCCGTCGATTCGGGCAAACCCCACCACGGCATTTTTGGCGAACTGAGGATGGACTTCCATAAAATCGCCGTCGTCCACCACCCGCTCGATGACCCGGCGGACATCGTAGACCTTCGTCCCGTCCACCGGCACCAAATCGATCAGCTCTTCCTCCCAGCCGTCGTCGTCCCGGGCGCTCGTCCGGGGCGGTTTTTCCCGACTATTGCTCGGCAAAAACGAAAGCAGCCGCCGAACTTGGCCCAGGACCTCTTCCTCCCCAGGCCCCGTAAAATGCGCTACACCGCTCAAACACCCGTGCACTTTGGCGCCGCCCAGATCGTTCGACGAAATCGACTCCCCGGTCACCGCCTCGATCACCTTCGGGCCGGTGATAAACATTTGACTGGTTCCTTCGACCATGAAAATAAAATCGGTGATCGCCGGGGAATAGACCGCCCCACCGGCACAGGGACCCATGATCACCGAAATCTGGGGTACCACGCCGGAATAGATCGAGTTCCGATAAAAAATCTGCCCATACCCGTCCAGGGAGACGACCCCTTCTTGAATCCGGGCACCTCCGGAGTCGTTCAACCCGATGATGGGGCAACCGTTTTTCGCCGCCAAATCCATGATCTTGGCGATCTTTTGCGCATGCATCTCCCCCAGGGCACCGCCGAACACCGTGAAATCCTGGGCAAACACGTAAACCGTCCGCCCGTCCACCTTTCCGTATCCCGTTACCACCCCTTCACCGGGCGCTTCCACTTTATCCAAGCCGAATAAGGTGCCCCGGTGTTCAATGAAGGGGTTCAATTCCCGAAAGGTGCCGGGATCCAGCAGGATCTCCAACCGTTCCCTGGCCGTCAGTTTGCCCCGGTCGTGCTGCTGGGCGATCCGGCGGTCGCCACCGCCGAGCTCCACCTTCCGCCGGCGCTCTTCCATCTCCATGATTTTCTCGATCAACGGGATAAAGCCTCCTTACTTGCCTCGATCATCCTCTTTAGTCTTCCACCCGCTGGCAGAACTCCGTCAACACGCCCCCGGCGCTTTTCGGATGAACAAAGCCGATCAGCTTTCCATGTCCGCCCGGCCGGGGCTCTTCGTCGATCAGCCGCAGCCCGGCCTTTTTCGCCCGGCGCAGCCGGTCGGCCACATCTTTGACCCGGTAGGCCACGTGGTGAATGCCCGGGCCCCGCTTGTCGAGGAATTTGGCCACCGGACTATCGGGGCTCGTGGGCTCCAGCAACTCGATGGTGCTTTCCCCCACGGCGAGAAAAGCCGTGGTCACCTGTTGATCTTCAATCACTTCCTGGTGGATCAGTTTCATCCCGAGCTGCTCGGTATAAAAGGGCAGGGCCTCCCTTAAAGAAGTCACCGCAATACCAATGTGATCAATCTGCTCCGGCGGTTCGGGAAGATCTTCCTCCCCCCCTTCCCGGGGCCGCACATGAGTGCGAATGAATTCCGCCGTGTCCTGGATGGACGTCCCCGGGGTGAACACTTCGGCGATCCCCGCCGCCTTGAGGGCGGGAATGTCTTCCCGGGGAATCACCCCGCCGCCCACCACCAGGATGTCTTCAGCCCCTCGCTCCCGGAGCAAGCGCACCACCTCGGGAAACAACTCCATGTGCGCCCCGGAGAGGGACGACAACCCGATGCAGTCCACGTCCTCCTGGAGTGCTGCCGCCACGATCTGTTCGGGAGTTTGTCGTAGTCCTGTGTAGATCACTTCCATTCCGGCATCCCGAAGCCCTTGGGCGATCACCAGCGCCCCTCGGTCATGGCCATCGAGACCCGGCTTGGCCACTAACACGCGAATGCGACGTTGTGCCATCCGGCACCTCTCCTTTCCTCCATCACTGCTTGCAAACTTCTCAGCTGGGCGGCCGGTCGCAACAACCGACTGGTCGTTTCAATCTCGTCTCTACCACTGGGCCGGGCGGTACTCCCCGAATACGTCCCGGAGCACGCCACAAATTTCCCCGAGGGTGGCATACGCACGCACCGCATCCAAGATGGGGGGCATGAGGTTATCCGTCCCCATCGCCGCTTCTCGCAAGCGATTCAAGGCCTGCTCCACCGCGGACGCGTTGCGGCCCGACCGAAGTTTGGCCAGTTCTTCCCGCCGGCGCTCCCCGAGCTGTGGATCTACCCGCAACAGCTCCGGTTCTGGCTCATCCTCAATCCGGAAGGCGTTCACCCCCACCACAATCTCGTCGCCATTCTCGATCGCCATCTGGGTCTCGTAGGCCGCATCCCGGATTTCCTGCTGCATATACCCCATCTCCACGGCTTGCACGGCCCCGCCCATCTCGTCGATCTTCTCGATATATTCCATGGCCCGGCGCTCGATCTCATCGGTGAGCTCTTCCACATAATACGAACCGGCCAAGGGATCCACCGTATCGGCGACACCACTCTCATAGGCGATGATCTGCTGGGTTCGCAGGGCAATCCTCGCCGATTCCTCGGTGGGCAGCGCCAAGGCTTCGTCCCGGCTGTTTGTGTGCAGGCTCTGGGTTCCGCCCAGTACTGCAGCCAGGGCCTGAAGCGTCACCCGAACGATGTTGTTGTCCGGCTGCTGGGCCGTGAGCGTCGAGCCCCCCGTCTGGGTATGGAACCGCAGTTGCCACGACTTCGGATCCTTGGCGCCAAAGCGCTCCCGCATGATTCGCGCCCACATCCGGCGGGCCGCTCGGAATTTGGCCACTTCTTCAAAAAAGTGATTATGCGCATTGAAAAAGAACGACAACCTCGGCGCAAAATCATCCACGTCCAGCCCCCGGTCCACCGCCGCTTGCACATAGGCGATGCCGTTGGCCAGGGTGAAGGCCAACTCCTGAACCGCCGTGGCCCCGGCTTCCCGGATATGGTAGCCGCTGATGCTGATCGTATTCCAATGGGGTACCTTTTCACTACAATAGGCGAATACATCGGTGATGAGCCGCATGGAGGGCTTGGGCGGAAAAATGTACGTACCCCGGGCCACATATTCTTTCAAGATATCGTTCTGCACCGTCCCCCCGAGCTTTTCCGCGGGGACTCCCTGTTTCTCGCCTACGGCGATGTACATGGCTAGAAGCACCGACGCCGGCGCGTTGATGGTCATCGAGGTGGTCACTTTATCCAAAGGAATCCCATCGAATAATTGCTCCATGTCCGCCAAGGACGATATGGCCACCCCCACTTTGCCCACTTCTCCCCGGGCCATGGGATGATCCGAGTCGTAGCCGATCTGGGTGGGAAGATCAAAAGCCGTGGACAGCCCCGTCTGTCCCTGTTCCAGCAGGTAACGAAACCGCCGGTTGGTTTCCTCCGCCGTTCCGAATCCTGCGTATTGTCGCATTGTCCAGAAGCGGCCTCGGTACATAGTCCTCTGCACCCCGCGGGTATAGGGAAACTCCCCAGGGAAACCGACATTCTCTAAATAGCGGCGCAACTCTCTTTTCTCCCCGCCCTGGGGAACGTACAACCTGCGCACTGGAATGCCGGAAGATGTCGTAAAGGACGTTTTCCGTTCCGGGCGCTTTTTCAACGCGTGCTCCGTTTTCCTCTCCCATTCTTCATACCGTTCTTCAAAATCGGTCATTCTTTTTCACTCCTCTTTCGCTGCCGACCGTAACGTCTTCGATTATAGCATTCGACCTTTAAATGCGCATCGAAGAAAGACAAAGCCCGCCGACTCGGCGGGCAAAAATATCAGGTTTTATCGGCCATCGTGCGCTTGCGAGCCTTGTAGTCCCCCGGGTGATGGGCCCTCACCTGGGACCGCTGGGACTTGGCCTCCCTGGCCCGGGGCTTTCCCGGAGGCTTGTACAACTCGGTGGCAAACTCTTCGTGGGCAAAGTCCCGCTTGTTGCGAAAGATGTCCTTGTTATTGGGCATCAAGTGCACCTCCACGAAAGATGGCGGTACGGCCCTATTGTGTCCGGAGCACCGAGAAGCCATCCCTCGGAGAAGCTATACTCGGAGTGCCTGAGACGCTCCCACATTCCCTAAACGCCCTCCGCCCCCGAGAGCCGGGCTTCGCGAACCGCTTCCACCTGCTCATGGGCATGGTACGAACTTCGCACCAAAGGCCCCGATTCTACATGGCGGAAGCCGCGCTTCAGTCCTTCCTCCTTGAGTTGCGCGAACTCGTCAGGTGTGTAATACCGATCCACAGCCAAATGTTTCCGGGTCGGTTGCAGGTATTGACCGATGGTGAGGATGTCACAATCCACCGCCCGAAGGTCGTCCATGGTGGCGAGGATCTCCTCCCAGGTCTCTCCAACCCCCACCATGATGCTCGATTTGGTGGGAATCCGCGGGGCGATCGCCTTGGAACGCCGCAACAGTTCCAGAGATCGCTCGTATTTGGCCCGGGATCGCACCCGATCCGAGAGCCGCCGCACCGTCTCCACATTGTGATTGAGGATATCCGGCCCGGCTTCCAGCACTTTTCGCAAAGACATCTCTTGTCCCTGAAAATCCGGGATCAGCACTTCCACCGAACAACCCGGCGCCCGGCGGCGGATGGCCCTGATGGTGGAGGCGAAAATTTCCGCCCCCCCGTCCTCCAGGTCGTCCCGGGCCACCGATGTCACCACCACGTGGCGAAGGCCCATGGCCACCGTCGCCTCCGCCACCCGCTCCGGCTCTTGTAGATCCAGTTCCGTCGGCCGGCCGCTGGTGACGGCGCAGAACCGACAGGCCCGGGTGCAAATCCGGCCCAGGATCATGAACGTCGCTGTACGGTGTGACCAACACTCAAAAAGGTTCGGGCACCGGGCCTCTTCACAAACCGTGTGAAGGGTTTGCCCCCGCATGAGAGCCTTGAGTTCGCGATAATTCTCCCCGGTGCGCAACTGGATTTTAAGCCAATCCGGGCGGCGGCCCTGCCCCGCCGGAGTCCCGGATATCACTCGCAACTCGTCCAAGCCCATCCCACCTCGCCCGTTCGACTAGATCCCTCCATCCTCCCGATAGGCTTCCAGCCGCCTTTTGACGCTCTGCAGGAACCTGCCCGAGATCCAGCCATCCAACACCCGATGGTCCAAGGATAGACACAGGTTGACCATCGAACGGATGGCGAGCATATCGCCGGGCATGACCACCGGGCGCTTGACAATGGCCTCCACGCTGAGGATCGCCGCCTGGCCGCCGTTTAGGATCGGCTTGGATAACACCGATCCAAATGCCCCGGTGTTATTGACGGTAAAGGTACCGCCCTCCATATCCTGGGTTTTCAGCCGCCCCTGCCGGGCTCGGGTGGCCAGATCATGCAAGGCGTGGGCCAAGCCCGTAATCGAGAGACGGTCGGCGTCCCGGATTACCGGCACAAACAGGGCGTCCTCGGTTGCCACCGCCACGGAAAGGTGGATCCGCTTCTTCATTATAATCCGATCGTCCGCCCAAGACGAATTCAGGATGGGAAATTCCCGCAAGGATTCCGCCACCGCTTTGAGAAAAAAGGGCATAAAAGTCAGAGGGATTCCTTCCCGCCGCCGAAAATCCTCTTTGATCCTATCCCGCAACCGCACCAGTCCCGTGACATCCGCTTCCACCATCGTCCAGGCATGGGGCGCCGCATGAACGCTCTCCACCATATGCCGGGCAATGGCCCGGCGGATCGGCGAAGCTTCGATCACTTCCACGTCGTCCGGAGTTTGTTCCGCCAGGGCCGTCTCCCCGGTCAGAATCCCTTGGCTCGCCCCCGCGGGCCGGGGAGCGCTCTGCATTGTCGCCCCTTCCAGCCAGGCGAGCACATCCCGCCGGGTCACTCTGCCCCCCGCCCCGGTTCCGGGGATCCCTTCCAGGCGGACATTGTATTCCCGGGCCAGTTTCCGCACCGCCGGGGAATACCGCCCCCGAAGCCCGCTCCCCGAAGCACCGGCCACACCGGATCGACCGTCCCGGCCGCGGGCGGACTCCGGCCCCGCCGCCTGCGGAACCTTCGCCGGCCCGGACCCGGCCCCAGCACCAGAACCGGAAGCCCGCGGCACCCCTGAGGTAAAAGTCTCCATCAACGCCACGGGAGTGCCCGCCGCCACCGTTTCTCCTTCCTGCACCAGGTGGCGCATGAGAATGCCGTCGGCCTCAGCGGGCAACTCCGCCGTCACTTTATCCGTGATAATCTCGGCGATGGGCTCATAGCGATGAACCGGTTCCCCAACCTGTTTCAACCACCGGGACAAAGTCCCCTCGGTGACACTTTCACCTAATTTTGGCATTTTGATTTCGATCATCCCGGCCCCTCCTCAAAACCGCGCCAGTTCCCGCATCGCCTCGGCAATCCGAGGCGCCGTCACCAGATACGATTTTTCCAATTCGCGATTGAAGGGCATCGCCGGGATCTCCGGCCCGGCAAGGCGCATCACCGGCGCATCCAGCGAAAAAAGGGCTTTCTCCGCGATGAGGGCGGATACCTCGGCTCCAACCCCGCCCACCTTGTTGTCCTCGTGGATGATCATCACTTTTCCCGTCTTATCCGCCGCTTCGAGAATGGCGGCCTCATCCAGGGGGCGCAGGGTCCGAAGGTCGAGCACGTGAGCCGAGATCCCCTCTTTCTCCACCTCTGCCGCAGCTTCCAAGGCGGTGTGCAGAGTCATGCCATAGGAGATCACCGTGATGTCCGTCCCCTCCCGGGCCACCCGGGCTCGACCGATGGGCACCACATAATCCTCCTCCGGCACCTCCCCCTTGATCGAGCGATAACATTTTTTGTGTTCAAAAAATAGCACCGGGTCATCGTCTCGAATCGCAGATTTGAGCAGGCCCTTCACGTCATAGGGAGTCGCCGGCGCCACCACCTTCAGCCCCGGCACATGGTAAAACAGGGCTTCCACACTTTGGGAATGGTACAACGCCCCGTGGACGCCCCCGCCGTAAGGCGCCCGGATCACCAGAGGACAATACCAGTCATTGTTGGAGCGATAGCGCATTTTCGCCGCTTCACTGATGATTTGATTCACCGCGGGAAGGATAAAATCGGCAAACTGGATCTCCGCCACCGGGCGCATTCCGTAAAGGGACGCCCCGATGGCCACGCCCACAATGGCCGACTCCGCCAAGGGCGCATCCAACACCCTCTCCGGGCCGAATTGTTCGATCAGTCCCACAGTGGCGCGAAATACGCCGCCCCGAACTCCTACATCCTCACCCAACACGAATACAGAAGAATCCCGTTCCATTTCTTCCCGAAGCGCGTCCCGTACCGCCTCAATGTACGTTTTTACCGCCATACTTCCCACCCCCGGCCCGATTCTCCGCCCAGGCCCCTCTCGATCTCCTGGTCATGCTTCCCGATAGACAAATCGCAGGACGTCCGCGGGATCGGGATCCCTTGCTTGCTCCGCGTAGGCCGTGGCTTCGTCCACTTCCGCCCGCACCTCGTGATCCAGGGCGCGAAGCGTGTCCTCGTCCGCCACCCCTGACGCGATGAGATACTCCGCAAATTGCGGAAGGGGATCCCTGCGCCGGGCGTCTTCCAATTCTTCCTTGGTCCGATAGGTGCGATCGTCGTCATCGCTGGAATGGGGCGTCAGGCGAACCGTCATCGCTTCCACCAGAGTCGGTCCATCCCCCCTCCGGGCCCGCTCCACCGCCGTTTTGACGGCATGGTAAACGCCGAGAACGTCGCTCCCGTCCACCACGACCCCGGGGATTCCATACCCCGCCGCCCGGTCGGCCACACTGGGGGTGGCCAATTCCTTGGAAGTTGGCACCGAGATGGCGTAGCCGTTGTTCTGACAGAAAAATACGACCGGCAACCGATGCACCGCGGCGAAGTTCAATCCTTCATGAAAATCTCCCTGGTTGCTCGACCCTTCCCCAAAGGAGACGTAGGCCACCACATCGTCCCCTCGCATCCGGGCCGCCAGGGCGATGCCCGCCGCGTGGGGAATCTGGGTGGACACGGGGCTGGACCCCGAGACGATGCGGTGCTTCCGGCTTCCAAAATGGTTCGGCATCTGCCGTCCCCCGCTGTTCGGGTCCTCGGCCTTGGCATGGGCTGCCAAAAGCAAATCCCGGGGTGTCTGCCCGAAAGCCAACACCACGGCCACATCCCGGTAATAGGGCAACACGTAATCTTTCTGCCGATCCAGGGCGAATGCCGCCCCGACCTGGGCTCCTTCGTGGCCTTGACACGAGATGACAAACGGGATTTTTCCGGCGCGGTTGAGCACCCACATGCGTTCATCCACCCGGCGGGCCGTGAGCATCACGCGATACATGGCCAAAAGGTCTTCTCCGCTCAATCCCAGGGCTTCATGGCGGTTTCTCATCTCCACACTCACCGGTGCCGCCTCCTCTTATTCAACCATTTGAGCTTCATTGCATCCGTTTAACTGTGCACCACGAAAGTGCTCCGCACCTGCCGAAGGACCGCGATTCTCTCCTCGGCCAGGCGGTCCGCCGCTTGATGGGCCGGGATCCTTTTTTCCCGGGCCAAGGCGAACACATCCCGAACCCGGTCGTAGATCCCTTCCACCCGGGCCCTCACCCGCTCCGGGCGGTACCCTTCCAGTTCATCCGCCACGTGAATCACACCGCCGGCGTTCGCCACATAATCCGGCACGTAAAGGATACCCCTCGCCTCAAGTTCGGCCCCGTGTCGGTCCTCCGCCAGTTGGTTGTTCGCTGAACCGGCCACAATCCTGCACTTAAGCCGGGGGATCGTGCCGTCATTGATGACTCCGCCCAGGGCACAAGGGGCGAACACATCCGCCGGGACATCGTAGATGCCCTCAAGATCCACCGCTTCGGCGCCAAACTCCCGAACCGCCCGCTGCACCGCTTCTTCCCGAAGGTCGGTCACCACGAGCTCCGCCCCCGCTTGGTGAAGAAGCTTACACAAGTGATATCCGACGCTCCCCAGCCCCTGAACCGCCACGGCGCGTCCCGCGGGATCGTCGCTGCCGTACACCTCGGCAAGGGCGGCCTGGATGCTGCGGAAAACGCCCAAGGCCGTCATGGGGCTCGGATCTCCTCCGCCCCCGGCCGCCACCGAGACGCCGGTCACATAAGGGGTCTCAAGGCGGATCCAATCCATCTCCCGGGTGGTGGTCCCCACATCTTCGGCGGTAATATACCGCCCGCCCAGGCTCTGCACGTAGCGGCCGAAGGCCCGGAACAGCGCTTCCGTCTTTTCCGTTCGCGGATCCCCGACGATTACCGCCTTGCCCCCGCCAAAATTCAAACCGGCCATGGCCGTTTTATAGGTCATTCCCCGGGCCAAGCGCAGCGCGTCCACCACCGCCTCAGCCTCGGAAGCGTACGTCCACATGCGGCATCCGCCCAGCGCTGGCCCGAGGGTCGTGTCATGAATGGCGATCACCGCCTTCAGGCCCGAAGAAGCGTCCTGGCAAAACATCACCTGCTCGTAATCTAGCGACGTCATCGTCCGGAAAATCTCCATGTCCGCTCCTCCATTCCCCGCACAGATCATCTTGAGAACATTCAGGTCCGGCCGCACCACCCACACCTAACCCCGGGTGGACCACAGAGTTTGTAAATTCCTGTGAACCTATACGGTTCGCAAGAACCATGCCAAGGGCGGGATGGAATAAAATTGGCGCCGGTTCGCATTACCGACGCCCGATTCCACCGGCTTCTGAATACCCTCCCTGCAACACATTGCATGTTATGCAGTATTTTGCAGGCAAAAACCTTCACAAGCCTGTGCCAACCCTTTCTCGGCACAACCTCAGCCGGACCAGGGGTCTATCCCAAGTTTCTCCAATTTATAATATAAATTGCGCACCGAAATGCCCAAGCGCCGGGCCGCCTCGGTTTTGTTGCCGTTCACCTTATCGAGGACCCGCTGGATATGGGCTTTCTCTGCGGCATTCACCACATCCTCCAGGGTCCGTTCGTCCTCCGGTTCTTCCGGGTTGATCTGTCCGGCCCCCAGGTCGGAGAGGGGCAGGTGGACCGTATCGATCCAGGTGTCGGTGTAACCGACACGGATCATGGCCCGGCCGATCACATTCTCCAGTTCCCGCACGTTACCTGGCCAGGAGTATTCCTCCAACCGGGCAATCGCCCGGGGGGTCAGGCCCTCCACTTGGCGTCCAAAATCCTGGTTGAACTTGCGCACAAACTGCCGTGCCAAGGGCTCGATGTCCTCTTTGCGCTCCCGCAAGGGCGGAAGAACGATGGGCATGACATTCAACCGATAGTACAGGTCTTGCCGAAAACGTCCTTCCTGGATCGCCTTTTCCAAATTCACGTGAGTAGCGGCGATAATCCGCACGTCCACGGGAATCGCCCGACTCCCGCCGACCCGGACAATCTCTTTTTCTTGAATTGCCCGGAGGATCTTCGCCTGGGTGGGGAGGGGAAGCTCACCGATCTCGTCGAGAAACAGCGTGCCGCCGCTGGCTTCTTCAAAAACTCCCTTTTTCCCGCCCCGTTTTGCGCCGGTGAAGGCCCCTTCTTCGTAGCCAAACAGCTCACTCTCAAGGAGAGACTCGGAGAAGGCGGCGCAGTTGACCCGAATGAACTGGTGATAGCGCCGGGCGCTTTCGTTGTGGATCGCATGAGCAAAGAGCTCTTTCCCCGTTCCCGATTCCCCCCGGAGCAAAACCGTGGCCGGGGTTTGCGCCGCCGACCGGGCGAGGTGCACGGCAGAAACGAAGGAGGGACTGTGGCCGATGATGTCCTCAAACGTGTATTTGGCCTCCAGCTTTCGAATCAGTCGCTTCGCCCGGTCCAACTCTTCCGTTAACTGTTGAATCTCTGAGATATCGTGAATCACCCCGACGCTGCCCTTGAGCTCGCCATCAACGAGAATCGGGGCGCAATTGACGATCACTTCCCGCCGGGCCGGGCCGACCTTCATCGGCACGCCCTTGACCGCCCGGCGGGTCCGCAGTACTTGGTAGTGCATGCTTTCTCCTTCTGCAATATCGACGGTGGCCGGCTTGCCGATCACATCATCCGGCCCTAGACCGGTGAGACGGGTGTACGCGGGATTGATGAGGATTCCTTTGCCTTCTCGATCCACCACCGAGATCGCGTCTTGGGTGGCGTTGATGATCGCTTCAAGAAGGGATTGGATCTCGCGAAGATTTGTCACTTCTTCGGCCAGGCCGAACAGTTCCGTGACATCCCGGAAGACGGCCACCGCCCCCACCACCCGGCCATCTTCGTCCCGTACGGGCATCCGGTTGGTGATGATTTTCACCCGGCCAAGGTCCTGCAGTTGATTGAGTTCCGCCTGCCCGGTTTGAAGCACAATGTGCAAACGGCTGTTGGGAATGGTAGTCTTGGCCTCGGTGCCGAGGACCTCGGCGGCGTGCAGACCGGTCAACCGCTGGGCGGCGGCATTGAAAAGTGTAATGCACCCGGCCTGGTCCACCGCCATCATCGCATCGTGGGTGGAGTTGAGAATGGCATCCAACTCGCGGCGTTGCCGGGAAAGCCGGTGGATCAGTTGCTCTTTCTCCTGCAGCAGGGTCATCAAAAGCTCGGCCACCGGGCCGGGGACAAGAGTCACTCCAGGCGGTCGGGCGCTGTCGATCTCGCGGTACACACCGACATCCCCCGTGGCCTCAATGACCACATCAACTCCGTGGAAGTACGGCCGGTAATCGGCCGCGGTCTCGATGCCCCATTCCCGGGCCAGGCCCAACGCCGGGGCGCCGGGGTCGAGGTCCACCACGGCGACCACTCGAACCGCCTCCATGGAGTGAAACGCCCGGAGCAGGGCCGTACCCCCTTTGCCTCCTCCGACCAACAGCACCCGTACCACCGACGCCCCCTCGCTTTCGACCCGTGGATTTGTTTTCATTATATCAGTCATTCCACGGGGCTCCATGTGCTCTTCAAGATCAGGTATACTGGTAACAGTCGTCCACGCCCAAGGTCCCAGGATCCTGGGGCTTGAAAGGAAGGTTGTCACATGGGGCTTTTGATATCCTGGATTATCCTGATCGGCTTTTTCCTGCTCGGCGGTTACGGGGTGACGCTCGTCCGGGACGCCGTGATGGGTCACTTGTTCAACCCGTCGCAACCCTGGTTAGGACCCACCCTGGCGGGCACCGTCCTGATCGCCATCAGTGTGGGATTTCTCGGCGGGTTCATCTACTATAGGGAGAAAAAGCGCGGGAAAGTGAAAGGAGCCCGCCGGGGAACCGACGACCCACCCTCGCCGCCCCCCTGTTGCTTCCGATCGGGTTGAGCTCGTGCCAACTCGTCACTTTTCATTAACAGAATCGACCATCCAACATCGTCACCCTCCCAGTCGATCCCGCCTCTCTCCACAATCATCGTTTCGATTCTTCGTGACGATGGTGAACCGGGCCGTGGTCTCGCACCCGGCCGCTGAGCACCCCCAAGGCGTGGGGCAGCACGTCCCCCACCGCCTCCAGACACTCCTGCACCCCTTTGGGGTTGCCCGGGAGGTTCACGATCAAGGTCTGCCCTCGGATGCCGGCGACGCTCCGGGACAGGATTGCCGTGGGCGTCACCGCCGCCGTGGCCGCCCGCATCCGCTCCGGAATCCCCGGGACCAGCCGCTCCACCACCGTCAACGTCGCCTCGGGGGTGACATCCCGGGGCCCCAGGCCGGTCCCGCCGGTGGTGAGAACGAGATCCACCCGTTCCACGTCGCAATAATACACCAGTGCCGCCTCGATCTGATCCCGTTCGTCGGGCACCACGCGATGTCCGCGCACCGCCATGCCCCGGCCCGTCACATAATCCCGAATAACCTCCCCGCTCGTATCCGGCCTCTCGCCCTTGGCCCCCTTGTCGCTGCACGTCACAATGGCCACCGTCCACCCTTCGCTCATACCCCATTCCTCCTCCTGGGCTCGTCCCGCCGATAATCCCCGCTTTTACCTCCGCTCTTCTCCAACAAATAAACTGAGGTTACCTCCATGGCCCGATCAATCGCCTTGCACATATCGTAAACGGTGAGCGCCGCCACCGAAACGGCCGTCAGTGCCTCCATCTCCACGCCTGTGGATGCCACCGTGGAGACCTCCGATTCGATCTCCAGTTCGGCAAAATCACGCCGGCCCTCGCTCTCCCGGGGAAAAAAGCGAAGGTCCACATGAGTTAACGGAATCGTATGGCACATGGGAATCAAGTCGGGGGTGCGTTTGGCCGCCATGACCCCCGCCACCTGGGCCACTGCCAGGACATCCCCTTTCTTGACTCTCCCTTCCTGAATCGCCGAGAGCGTTTCCGGTTTCATCCGAACCACCGCCCGGGCCACGGCGGTGCGCTTCGTCGGCTCTTTTCCCGAGACGTCCGACATCTTCGCCCTTCCTTGCTCATTAAAATGGCTCCACTCCGCCATTCATCCGTCTCCTCTCGCCCCTTGTCAACCGTTTGGGGATTCGTTAGTGTGAAGATGATGTCCGGGCCTTCGGACCATCCTTCGATTCTCGATGAAAGTGAAGGGATCCTCATGATATCAGATCAAGAACGGTATTCCCGTCAGTTCCTGTTCTCCCCCATCGGAGTGGCCGGGCAAGAAAAACTGCGCGCCTCCCGAGTGGTCATCGTGGGCCTCGGAGCGCTGGGAAGTGCGCTATCCCAACACATGGTCCGGGCTGGAGTGGGGTTCGTTCGGTTGATCGACCGGGATTATGTGGAACCGAGCAACCTCCAGCGCCAAATGCTTTACGACGAACAAGACGCTCTCCAATCTTTGCCAAAGGCCGAAGCGGCAGCCATCCATCTTCGGGCGTTTAACAGCAGCGTCCACGTGGAGCCGCTGGTCACCGATGTGACGTGGCGCAACGCCGAAAAGCTGTTAACCGATGTCGATCTCATCCTCGACGGCACCGACAACTTTGAAATTCGGTATTTAATCAACGATGTCGCCATTAAGCACGACATTCCGTGGATCTACGGCGGGGCGGTGTCTGCCCGGGGCGTTTTACTCCCTGTCATCCCCGAAAGCGGTCCGTGTCTGCGCTGCCTCTTTCCCGAACCGCCCGGGCCGGGAGACGCGCCCACCTGCGATACGGTAGGCGTGATCGGACCGGTGGTGGACGTGGTGGCATCCCTTCAGGCGGCGGAAGCCCTCAAGTGGCTCGTGGGCGACCGGGACCATCTGCGCCGCACCCTGTTACACCTCGATCTTTGGGGCAACGAATGGTCGGAAATCAGCGTCAGTCACGCCCGGCGACCGGATTGCCCGACCTGTGGGCTTCGACGCTTCGACTTTCTCTCCCCCCGGGAGCGAGAAGCCATATCCTTGTGCGGGCGGAATACCGTTCAAGTCACCCTGGGAAGCCCCCTGGACCTCGATGCCCTCGAGCCTCGTTTATCCGCCCTCGGCCGGGTTCGGCGCAACCCGTTCTTGCTGCGGGCCGAGATCGAAGGCAAGCGACTCACCCTCTTTCCCGACGGCCGGGTGCTCGTTCAAGGCACGGACGATCCGGCGGTCGCCCGGTCCCTGTGCGCCCGGTTCGTCGGCGTGTGACAGATTCGCCATCAGGCGCTGGATGCCAAACGGCGAATCTCCGCCATCACCAGCTGGGCAATGTCCGCGTAGCTATCTGTGGCCGGCCGGATCGGGCGTCCCACCCGAATCCGGATCCGGCTGAACAGTCCGCACGGTCCTTGAATCGCTACCGGAACGATGGGCGCACCGCTTTTTACAGCCAGCATGCCCACCCCCGGTTTGGGGCTTGGTCCCGCTTTAAAGGTTCGAGAACCTTCGATAAAAATGGCCAACACCTTTCCCTCTTGGAGAAGCCGCAGACTGTGCCGGATCGCGCGGATGTCTGGCATCCCCCGATGTACGGGGAAACCGCCGAGATAACGGATCAAGGGATTGAACACCCGATAACGGAACACTTCGGCTTTGGCGATAAAATACGGTTTTCTTGGAAGGTAGGCCCCGAGGAGGATCGGGTCCAACCAGGTTGGATGGTTGGCCGCCACGATCACCGCCCCTTCATAGGGTATCTGCTCGACACCTGAAACCGAGATTCGAAAGATCCCCCGAAACACCAAGCGAACCAACCACTTGAGCAGCCAATACACGGTGTTCACCCCTTATCCGAGGCCCAATCCGCGCCGATGGTATGTGTTTTTATTTTACTCAGTCAACAGGTTTTTGGCCAGCATCCGCCGGCAAACCCATTGACCGGTCGCCCGGGCGTGCATAGAATAAGAAATAATGCTTGTATTTCGTTGCGCGAAATATATGCCTCCCGCAACAACAACTTTTGTCATCAAAAGAGAGGTGATCCACGATGCGAACATTAGAAGAAGACCAACGGGCCACCCGGGCGATCTACGCCACTTGCCTGGCCGCTCTGTTCGGCTTTATGGGCATCGGCGTCGTGGATCCCCTGCTGCCGGTCATCGCTGCCCAGATCGGGGCGGCAAAGTGGCAAATCGAGCTGCTGTTTACGACGTACATTTTTATGATGGCCATCGTCATGATCCCGGCGGGAATCCTGGCCGCCAACCGCGGCAATAAGGGCGTGATGGTGGTAGGATTGGGGCTCGTCACATTGTTCGCGCTCTTTTGCGGATTTTCAAACAGCGTCTACTCACTGGCCGGCCTCCGGGCCGGGTGGGGAATGGGCAATGCGATGTTTTTCGCCACATCGATGTCGATCATCATCGGGCTATCATCGAATTTGGAGCGCAGCATGGGGCTTTACGAGGCCGCCCTGGGCCTGGGGATGTCGGTGGGACCACTCCTGGGCGGAGTGCTCGGCGCCGCCAATTGGCGGTACCCATTTTTGGCAACCAGTGCCTTAATGGCCATCGCCTTCATCCTTACTTTAAGTACGGTGTACGAACCGCCGGGTGGGAAAAGTCGCAAGGGATTCCGGGACTTCGGCCGGGCCATGGCCCATCCTCCGTTTCTCGGAGTCGCCCTCGTGGCCATGTGTTACTATTTCGCGTTTTTTACGATCCTTGCCTACTCCCCGATTTTTCTTCAAATCCCCGCCCTTGAACTCGGGTTGATCTTTTTCGCTTGGGGTCTGTGCCTGGCTTACGGATCGGTGTTCCTGGCCCATAAACTGCTCGACCGCCACGGCGGGGCTTGGACGGTTAAATTCGGCCTTTCCGCCATTGTCGCCGTCTTGGTCCTCTTGATCGTCGTCCCCTCTTTCTGGGGACGGGTGGCCATCATCATCGTGTCCGGGCTGTTTTGCGGGTTGAACAACACGACCTTTTCCACCCTGGCTGTGGAGACAAGCAATGCCCAGCGCAGCATCGCTTCAGGGGCGTATAATTTTGTCCGATGGATGGGGGCTGCCATCGCGCCTGTGGTCGCCGGCGTCGTAGCCGAACGCTGGTTCCCCACCGCACCCTATCTGATCGCCGGGATTCTCGTGTTTGTCGGCCTCCTGGGCGTGTGGCTAACCGTGGGCCAACAGAAGACCATGACCATGCCCCATTAAAACAAATCCCCCTGGGCTGACCCAGGGGGTTCATGCTCAAAAAGACCGCCCGCATTATCTCTGATGCTGAAAGGGGGGTAGAAACCTTCTTCACTGCGCCTCTTGGAACAGCGGAGTGGACAGGTAACGCTCCCCCGTATCCGGCAGGATGACGACGATCGTCTTGCCCTTATTTTCGGGGCGATGGGCAAGAATCGAAGCTGCGTGATAGGCCGCTCCGGAGGAGATTCCCACCAACAACCCTTCCTCCCGGGCCAAAAACCGGGCTCCGGCAAAGGCCTCTTCATTCTTGACCTGAATGACTTCATCGACCAACTGTGTGTTGAGCACCTGCGGCACAAAGCCGGCCCCGATGCCTTGTATCTTGTGCGGGCCCGGTTGACCGCCGGACAACACCGGAGAATCCGCCGGTTCGACCGCCACCGCCCGGAATGAAGGCTTGCGCCCTTTGAGGACTTCGGCCACTCCGGTGATCGTCCCTCCGGTTCCAACGCCGCTGACCAGGATATCGACCTTGCCGTCGGTGTCCTTCCAAATCTCCTCGGCGGTGGTTCTCCGGTGGATCTCCGGGTTGGCGGGATTGTTGAACTGCTGAAGGATAATCGCCTTTGGATACTTTTTGACCAATTCCTCGGCTTTCTTGACGGCGCCCTTCATCCCTTCAGGCCCGGGGGTAAGAACCAACTCGGCCCCGAATGCTTTTAAAAGGCTGCGGCGTTCCACACTCATGGTTTCCGGCATCACCAGAATCAACCGGTACTTTTTCGCCGTGGCCACCATGGCCAACGCGATTCCTGTGTTTCCGCTGGTCGGCTCGATGATGACCGTGTCCCGGTCCAATTTGCCATCCCGCTCCGCCGCCTCGATCATCGATAAGCCAATCCGATCTTTGACACTGCCCCCGGGATTAAAAAACTCGACTTTACCGAGCACTTCCGCCCCGGTCTCGTCGCTTAAATGGTTCAACCGCAACAGCGGCGTCCTTCCGATCAACTCGGCGACACTTTTGGCGACTGTCATGTTCCATCTCTCCTTCGTTCAAATTGCACACGCCCTGGTTCGAACCACCGCATACACCCTGGCCCCAATAGAACCGACAATACCGATAAAAACACTTAACTTATCTGTCCCTAACATACCACATCCGAGAGACTATGTAAAGAAAACCCGGACAAGGCGCAGGCCCTCGGGTTTCGGTATATCGCCCGAGTTGCGTGCTGCGATGACCGGGGTCGTCTCATCTCCAGGGAACAATACCGCGCGGGTGCACATGGCAACGACATTCCGGACCTTGGCGCACACAAAAAAACCCGGGCATCAACCCGGGCTCTGACATGGTGCGCCTTCATCCGCCTTCAGGCCTCCGTCCTCACGACTGGGAAGGAGCGGGTTCGGCAAACAGCTCTTCGAGTTTCTTCTCGACGTTTTGCAATCCCCGATCCCCGGCCGCGCGGAATTTTAAATGGCCTTCGGTGTCAAAGAGGAAGAACGCGGGCACGAACTGGTTCTGATACCGATCGGCAATCCGGTGCAGATTGTCCACCGCCACCGGATGATGAATCCCGAACTCCTGGATGTCCTTCTTGACCTTCTCAACATCGGTGTCGGCCTCCTGCCGGGGCATGTGAATGGAGACCAATTGGAGCCCCTTCGGAACAAACCGGTCCCGGTAGGCCAAGAGGTTTGGCAGGGTCTCGTGGCAAATGTGGCACGACACCGCCCAGAAGTGGATCAAGATCGGCCGTCCGATCTCGATGTTCGGCGGCCCGTCCACCACCAGCCACTCCGTCGCTCCCTCCAGTCCCGGGAACGGGGTACCCAAACGCATGGGCATGAGCGAGTCCCCCTTTACAGTCTCCTCGGCGTGGACACCCGCTCCGCCGGATCCCCGAGATCAGGCTTCCAGAAGTTTATCTCCGGGTTTCCAGTCGGCCGGGCACAACCCGCCGGTTTGCAGCGCCTCAAGGACGCGCAAAGTCTCATCGACGCTGCGTCCGATATTCAGATCATGGACCACTTGATAGCGCAGGATACCCTCGGGGTCAATGATGAACAGTCCCCGCAGCGCCACGCCTTGTTCGGGAATCAACACATCGTAAGCCCGGCTGACCGACTTAGTGATGTCGCTCGCAAGCGGGTAACGAATTTCTCCCAGGCCATTCTTATCCCTGGGCGTGTTGATCCACGCCTTGTGCACGTGAACGGAGTCCACGCTCACCCCGAGAATCTCGGCGTCGAGATCAAAGAACTCCTGAGCCCGATCGCTGATCGCCGTGATCTCCGTGGGGCACACGAAAGTGAAGTCCATCGGGTAGAAAAACATCACCAGCCATTTTCCGCGATAGTCGGACAAGCGAACTTTCTCATCCAAGGTTTTCATGTTCTTCGTGCTCAGCATCTCAAAATCAGGTGCAGGTCGTCCTACCAACGGCATGGTTCGCTGCCTCCTCATTATGTAGAATTTCCCCCGCGGTGAGATCAGGTTTCCACCCGTCGCCACCCGGGCACCGTGCCACCAATGACATTATACATCAATAACGAGTATCAATCAATAATTAGTTTTTCTTTTGTCACCTCCTTGTCGAGATCTTCCCCTTTGTCCGGCACACCGCGGTTTGCTATGATGGATCCGAAGGAGATGATCCCCATGAGCGAAGCCGTACAAACCCTTGAGGGCTGGTTTGCCCTTCACGATTTTCGCCATATCGACTGGCCCCGGTGGGCCCATCTGCCGGCCGACGAGCGCCGCCATATGCGCGACGCTTTCCTCGACCTGGTGGCCCGGTGGGATGAGATCGAGGCAACCAAGCAAGGGAGCACAGCTCTTTACACGGTGGTCGGCCAGAAAGCGGACCTGGTCATGGTCCACCTGCGCCCCACCTTGCAGGATCTCGAGGCGACGGAACTGGTTTTCGAACGGTCAGAATTCGCCACTCTCGCGCGACCGGCGTACTCCTATGTGTCGGTGGTGGAGCTAAGCAATTATACCACGAAACCCGGGACCGACCCCAGTGACGACCCGGTGATTCAGCGAAGATTAAAACCGATCCTGCCAAAAACAGAGCATATTTGCTTCTATCCGATGAACAAACGCCGCCAAGGCGAAGATAATTGGTATATGCTCGATATGGAAGACAGGCGGACCATGATGCGCAGTCATGGAGAAATTGGCCGGCGCTACGGCGGCAAAGTGACGCAAATCATCACCGGCTCTGTGGGTTTGGATGACTGGGAATGGGGCGTGACGCTGTTTGCCGACGATCCCATCGTGTTTAAGAAGCTCATCTATGAGATGCGTTTCGACGAAGTGAGCGCCCGCTTTGGCGAATTCGGCCAGTTCTTCGTCGGGAATCGCCTGACCCGGGAGCGGATCGACAGCTGGCTGGGATTATAAGGAACCTTTCGGGACACCAAAAGCGAGGAGCCTTCGCCGTGCCGCAACTTCGTATCCGCGGCGCGGAGAAGGCTCCTGTCGTGAGATCCCGTCACTCGTAGTAGCCTTGTGTGGACTTCCTGAGCGTCTTAAACTACTCCGCATCGTGACCACACCACACCTGGGAATTGGGCAAATAACATTCCTCGGTGGCCAGGTATGGAAATTAATCCTGGGTGGTCTCGCTCCAACGCCCTCCTTTTCCCATAGCATGTGGATTGCATGCCGTGTCGAACAAAATCCTGCCCTCCGGATGATGCTTGACTCGGTACCCACTCCCCGTCGATCCATAGCGCTTCCGTGCGCATGCACGCCTCCCCCTTTAATCGGAAACCACGATAGACGCCCGGGTCACCTGACGTTTGGCGGACCGATCCAATGCCTCACCCACTTGGTCCAGGGTGAACTCGGCATCCAGCATCTCAGCAAAGGGGTATTTGTTGATATTATTCGACAAAAATTTCAGTGAACGGTAAAGGTACCAGGGGTTATAACGGATCACAGGAATGATCTGAATCGATTTGCGCGTCATCAGCCCTGGATCGAAGTCGGTCAATTCCCCAGGGGAAATGTTCCCAATGCTGACATACCGACCTCCGGCTCGCACCAGGTGGATACCCTCATGAAAGGCAGCCGGGACACCGCTGACTTCCAACCCCACATCCGCTCCGGACCCGTCTGTCAACTCCTGGACCGCCCGGGCACGTTTCTCCACGGAGTCAACTTCATTCAGGTTGATGGTGTAGTCGGCACCAAAATCCCGGGCTAAGGCCAAGCGGGATTCCAAAGCGTCGATGACGACCACCCTGGCGCCCATTTCCTTCGCCAGGGCGCAGGCGTTCAAGCCGAGCCCGCCGGCCCCCTGAATCACCAGAGTCTCTCCATAGCGCAACCCGGCCTTGTCGAGGCCAAAATAGACCTGGGACAACGCGCAGTTCGCGCTGGCCGCCGCAACATCCGGAACATTATCGGGAACTTTATAAAAATACTGATCGGGATGAATGTAGTAGTGGGTGGCGAAGGATCCATGAAAATGAGGATATTCGTCAGCTTCCTTGGACCAGAAAGAATAGGCGTTCTCGCACAGGTGAAACTGCCCCTCCCGGCACGGGCGGCACTTTCGGCACGTGAGATAGTAGGCGGCCACGATTCGATCTCCCACCTGAACCGGGGCCCCGGCGTAATCGGTCTTTACGCCCTCACCGAGTGCCTGGATCCGACCAATGGCCTCGTGCCCCATGACCCCCGATTTTTTTGTGGGGTGAAGGCCCTTCCAGATGTGCAGCTCGGACCCGCAGATGTTTGTTCGGGTGATCTCCATCAAGACCGCCCCCGGCCCCGGCGAAGGGACCTCATATTCCTCAAAGACCAAGGTTCCCGGCTTCGTCATCACGGCGACTTTCCCGATCATTCGCGTCACCCCGATCTTAAAATTGTATGCGGGATCCGACATCCCCCTCATAATTCTATCTCGCCCCGGACAATTGTCAATACGATTGTGTATAATCGATTTTTATTTCCGTTTACATTTTCTTCGCGACCTGTCAATAGGAGCGCGGAAGCCCGAGGACGTGTTCCGCCACGTAAGACAAAATGAGATTGGTGGAGATGGGAGCCACCTGATAAAGTCGAGTTTCACGAAATTTCCGTTCGACATCATACTCCTCGGCAAAGCCGAACCCACCGTGGGTTTGCAAGGCCACATTGGCCGCCTCCCAAGACGCGTCCGCCGCCAACAGCTTCGCCATGTTGGCCTCAGCCCCGCAGGGTTGCCCGGCGTCAAACAATTCCGCCGCCCGAAACCGCATCAGATCGGCCGCTTCCAGATTGACATAAGCCCGGGCAATGGGAAACTGCACTCCTTGGTTCTGGCCGATGGGCCGCCCGAACACCACCCGCCGGCGTGCATACTCCGCGGCGCGACCCACAAACCACCTCGCGTCCCCAATACATTCCGCCGCAATTAAGATCCGCTCCGCGTTCATTCCATCAAGAATATAGTGAAATCCTTTGCCTTCCTCCCCGATCAAATTATCCACCGGCACCTCCAAGTCTTCGAAAAACAGCTCTGTGGCGGAATGGTTCATCATTGTCCGAATCGGCCGCATGGTCAGCCCGCGGCCTATCGCTTCCCTCAGGTCAACCAGCAGCACGGACAAACCTTCCGTCCGCTTCCGCACCTGGTCCACCGGAGTGGTTCGAACGAGGAGAAGCATCAGATCGGAGTGTTCGGTTCTGGAGATGAACACTTTTTGCCCATTGATGACATAGCGGTCCCCGCGCCGGACCGCCGTGGTTTTCAGTTGAGTGGTGTCCGAACCCGTGTTGGGCTCAGTAATACCAAAAGCCTGCAGTCGAAGCGTTCCCTCGGCAATCCTCGGCAAATACACTCGTTTCTGCTCCTCGGAACCGTGGCGAAGCAACGTCCCCATCGTGTACATCTGGGCGTGGCACGCCCCGGCGTTCCCGCCGGATCGATTGATCTCTTCAAGGATAATGGAAGCTTCAGTAATGCCCAGGCCGGCCCCGCCGTACTCCTCCGGGATCAAAGCCGCCAGATATCCCGCCTGGGTCAGGGCATCCACAAACTCTTGGGGATATGCCCGCTGTCGATCAAGTTCTCGCCAATAGGCATCGGGAAACCGCTCACAAACTTTTCGCACCGCCTGCCTGAGATCTTGATGCAATTCCGACTCTTTCACCTGTCCCCGCCTCCTTCAACGTCCAATCCGATAACTCCCTTACTGAGCAACTCCTCCACCCGAGCCAACTCCCCGATCTCCGCAAGAATCTCTCGGGTATGTTGACCAAGTAGCGGCGCAGATGTGCGAATCGCGGCAGGAGTGTCCGTCAATCGCACCGGAAGCCTCGGAATCTTCACTTCGGCAATTCGCGGGTGGGGGGTCGACTGCAACAACGACAATGCCGCGAGCTGTGGATCTTCCATGACCTGAGAGGGCCGTTGAATCGGAGAACAAGGAATCCCCACTTCCCGAAACAACGCCACCCACTCTGCCCGCGGGCGTTGCCGGAGCTGCTTATTTAACAGCCCCTCCAGTTCCTCCCTGTTCAACACCCGGTCCGGGTTTGTCGCAAACCGCGGATCGTGTGTCAACTCCGGCCGACCGATGGCCTGGGCGAGGCGGGCAAACAGTCCATCGTTCGAAATTCCAATCATGATCGGGCCATCTGCCGTCTCAAAAGCCCCATAAGGGGCAAAGGCAGTATGCCGGGCCCCCTGAGGCACGGGATCCCGACGTGTGGCCTGGTAGGCCACCAAGTGATAATTCATCCAGTAGACTCCCGTTTCGAACAGCGAGGTTCCGACGATCTGTCCTCGCCCGGTTCGCTCCCGGTAAAATAACGCAGATAAGATTCCGACTGCGGCCCACGTGGCACTGCCGGCATCCAGGATGGAAACCCCGGCCCGGGAGGGTTCATCCTCCCGGCTCCCGGTGATACTCATGATCCCCGTGCGGGCCTGAACCACCGCATCGTAACCGGGAAGCATGCAGTCTGGCCCATCATCTCCGTACGCACTGAGGGAACAGTAAATGAGAGACGGGTGTTCGCGCAAAAGGCTTTTCCCGTCTAGTCCATACTTTTCTAACACGCCCCTCCGAAAATTCTCCACCACCACATCCGCTTGGGCAATGAGTTTTAAGGTGATCTCCCGGCCCTCCGGCTGTCTAAAATCGAGGGCAAGGGACCGCTTATTCCGGTTTATGGCCAAAAAATACGCCGATTCTCCGTTCCAGGCGGGGCTCATGTGCCGGGCGTCATCTCCTTTTCCCACCCGCTCGATCTTGACGACGTCCGCTCCCAGGTCCGCCAGAATCGCCGTCGCCGACGGTCCGGAAATGTTGGTGGTAAAATCGACAACGCGAATCCCTGCCAGGGGGCCCTCCTTTTTCTTCACCTGTTCCTTCATACCGCTCCCCTCCCCGGTTCCAAGGATCTTCCACCGCCGCCAAAACCCCGATACTTCACAAGACTAGCGCCCCTGGAAATGGGGAGATCGCTTTTCGTTGAATGCCCGAACTCCCTCCAGACGGTCTTCGGTATCCACGCATTGGTTGTACCAGTACAACTCCCGAACCCGAGCTTCACCATCTGGCATCCCGAACAACTCGTCGATGGCGGCTTTACAGAACCGCACCGCCAAGGGGGCATTGGCACTGATCACCTGGGCCAACGCCAGAAACTCTGCGTCCAACCTCTCCCTGGGGACCAGTCGATTCACCGCCCCCATCTCCGCCATCTGCTGGGCACTGAACTTTTGACCGCTGAGAATGACCTCTTTGGCGCGGTGAACGCCAATCCGTTTAGCCAGGAGCCGCGTTCCCCCACCTCCGGGCATAATGCCCCGGGTCACCTCGGGCAAGCCAAAAGTGGCACCTTCACTCACCACCCACAAATCGCAGTTCAGCGCCAATTCCATTCCGCCGGCCAAGCAGTAACCATCAATCACCGCCACAGTGGGCATGGGCAGGTCTGCGAGAGCATAAAACATGGCTTCAAACAGGTGGTGCTGGTTTCGCCATTGTTCCTCGCTCATCCTATTCCGCTCTTTAAGATCCGCTCCGGTACAGAAGAATCCTTCGTGAGCCGACCGCAGCCCAACCACCCGAACATCAGATCTTGTCCTCAGGTTCTTGAAGATTTCGAGCAACTGTTCTGCCATTTCCGTGTTGAAGGCGTTCATCACTTTCGGGCGGTCCAAAATCACTTCAACGATCGTCGAATTTTCCGGCCTCTCCTTAACTTGTACGAAGCTTTCCATCTCCCCTTGCCCCCTCGCGATCTAGATCCGCATCTCCGTCCGCAGGAACGGTTCGCTACGATTGTATATTGGATCCATAATCCTAGTCAAGGAATGCGGTAGAGCGGAACTTGCTCTTCCCACACTTTAGCAATTCCACTCACCACATATAGGTTGAGTCCCACGGGTGAAATGATCACCTCCTTCTCAGCCTGCGGCAGATCTCGTCCGACACATCTCGAGTACCGGAATGTCCGCCGATATCCGGCGTCTTGATTCCTTCCGCCGTCACGTCTTCCATCACTTGCAGCAACTCCTGAGCCGCATCTCGGTGCCCGAAGTGTTCGAGCATGAGGGCCCCCGTCCAAATCTGCCCGATGGGGTTGGCGATGCCCCTGCCCGCGATGTCCGGGGCCGAGCCGTGCACCGGTTCGAACATCGACGGATAGCGTCCGTTGACATTGATATTCGCCGCCGGGGCAATGCCGATGCTCCCCATCACCGCGCCGCTGATGTCGGTCAGAATGTCCCCAAACAGATTACTGGCCACCACCACATCGAAGACATAAGGCCGGGCGACAAACTGTGCCGCCAGGGCATCAATGTGATAGGAGTCAACCCGGACATCCCGGTAGTCCCGCTGTACGTCCTTGAACACTTCGTCCCAAAAGGGCATCGTGTGGTAAATGCCGTTCGATTTTGTCGCACTGGTTACATGTTTTCGGCGGGTCCTGGCCAATTCAAACGCATAACGCATGACCCGCTCCGTTCCCTTGCGGGTGAACACCGCAGCCTGGATCGCCATCTCGTCATCGCCCCGATGGAGCCGCCCGCCGATTTCGCTGTACTCCCCTTCGCTGTTTTCCCGAACCACGACGAGATCGAATCCTTGAGGGTCAGTTAGCGGCGATGCCACGCCCTTCAGGGCTTTGGCCGGACGAACATTGATCACCTGTTCGAACTCCCGGCGAATCTTTAAAAGCAACCCCCAAAGAGAAATGTGGTCGGGCACCAGTCCAGGATTCCCCACCGCCCCCAGAAAGATCGCATCAAACCCTTTCAGAATGTCCAGCCCATCCGCGGGCATCATCTCCCCGTGCTCAGCGTAGTAGTCACAACTCCACGGAAACTCCTGAAACTTGAAATGAAACCCACCGTGCACCTCCGCCAAAACCTTCAGAACCTCCACTGCCGCCGGCACCACTTCCCGTCCAATCCCGTCGCCGGGAATAACCGCAATCGTATACACATCCATGCCTCAAAAGTCCCCCTTGTCAAAGACTCGTGCTCCATTCTCACTGTTCTCCGGCCCGCCGCAGGGTGTCTTCCGCCCATCGCACCAGAGCACCGTCCACCAAGAGGCCGTCCTCGGTCAAAACAGCCCCCTGTCCGGACTGCCGGGCCTGGGCAGATATCTCCAGAATACGCCGGGCTTTCAACATTTCCTCATCCGACACCCCGTACACTTCGCGAACCACAGCCAATTGGGAAGGGTGAATGACCATCTTTCCCTGACACCCTATGTCGTGTCCAAAGTGCACGTCCTCGCGGAATCCGGCTTTGTCATCAAGAAACACATACACCACATCCCAGGGGGGTTCGAGCCCAAGAGCCCTGGACACGAGAACCAAACGGACCCGCTCCGCCGCAAACCCATTCTGTCTGAAGGCAAAATCGAGAGACATACCCGTGTCCACCGCCAAGTCCGCAATGCCCAAGGCTGCAGCCCGAATCCGCTTACTTGCGGATAACAACTCTTCCATTCTCATGACCCCAGCAGCCGTTTCCAACAGGATCACCATCTGAATCCCGTTGAGATTCTGACCGGTTTCTCTTTCCCACCTGCGCAAACGGTCCTCCAGTGCTCGCAACTGCCCGGCGCGCTCCACTTTCGGAACCACGAAGCCGTCCGGCGAAGCGGGCAAAACTGCGTCCAGATCGCTCTCCCAGTGGGGGGTATCCAATCCATTGATCCGCACCCACCGCCTCGGTGGCCCATCGGAAGCCCTCTGTTGCAGCCACCGGGTCGCGTTTGCCCGCGCCCGCTCCTTGTCGGCTTCGGACACGGCGTCCTCGAGGTCAAGGATGATCCCCGAACACCCCAGTGTCTCCGCCTTTTGAATCTTATGTTCATCTGTGGCCGGTACAAAGAGGAGCGCGGACATCTCCATTCGCCATCCTTTCCATCAATCCACCGACTCGATCACCGCGTATCTTTGGCTTGCAATGGAAGACGGGAAGTATCGCTTAATACAGAAAACACCACCAACTATCGCATATTATATCTTGGATCCAACATTTAATCAACAAGAAATTGACTTAGTTTTTTTGAGCATCACCCCCGGTGATTTCCGAGCGATGGTGAAGAAAATCCCCCAAGCTCCTCAGCACGTGTTCCGTCATCGCCGCCCGGGCCTCGTCGTCGTGTCCGGCGCGGATGGCCTCCACAATCCTGGCATGCTCTTGAGCGGACCGGGAAGGTTGCTGGGGCAACAGTTCAGGCAGGTGCGGAGGCAGTCCGTTCCACAACAGGTTCAACAACATCACGAGCCGAGGGCTGTGACTTGCCTCCCAAATCGAGCGGTGAAACGCTTCGTTGGCAGAAACGAACTCCGAGGTCGAACCTTGGTCGGCCATTTTGACCGTGTCCTCAAAGGCCGAGAGAATCTCCTCGTGTTCCCCAGGGTGTTTTGCCGCCCGAGCCGCCGCCTCCCCCTCCAGCAGAGCGCGGATCTCATAATGATCTGAAATCTCATCATCGGTGAGGATCCGGACAACCGCTTTGCGGTGGGACTGTAAAGTGATTAAGCCGTCCCTCTCGAGGATTTGAAAAGCCTCCCGCACGGGCATACGGGAGATACCCAATTGATTCGCGATCTCTTCCTGCACCAACTCTTGGCCGGGCTTTAATTCACCGGAAAAAATGGCTTTTCGCAAAATCGCCGCCACCTGCTCGCGCATCGGCTGCACCGAGATGGGTTCCATCTTTGTTTTCCTCCATTCGCCTTCGTGCTTCAGCGTCAAGATTTGTTGCTCTCTGTCCCTATCCTAACGAACCCGGGAGCTGTTCCGCAAACATTTTGTGCAGCCGGGTCTTCCGAGGGTCGTATCGCCTAACGGAAAGGATCTGATCCGAAAAAACGCGCCGCAAACCTCGATATCCTTCCAAATCATGGACAAAGGAACGCGACCTCTTTAGGCAAATATATGTTTGCTATCTCGGCGGATTTGGTGTATCATAGAAACATGAAAATTCTCAGGTCCTTTCGATTCCGCCTGGAACCCACAACGGAACAAGCCAGGAGTCTCACACGCTACCGGGGATGCGCACGGCTTATCTGGAACAAAGCGCTGGCCTTGAAAACGGCTCGGTGACAGGAACGGGGGTAACGAGAAGATGAAAGGGCTACTTATTGCGATTCATATTGGCCGGGTCAAGACGATGACCGACCCGTCCCAGGCGAGCCGGAAATGGCGCAGCGCGATTTTGAAGCAGCCGGTCTCCGGGCCCGTTTGGCTCAGCCGGACGAACCTCGCCGGAGATGAACAAGCGGACCTCAAGCATCACGGCGGACCGGACAAAGCCGTCCTGGCCTACGCGGCCGCCCATTACCCCCTCTGGCGGCAAGAATTGGGCATATCCGAAATGGAGCCGGGCGGCTTTGGAGAGAATTTTGTCGTCTCCGGCATGGCCGAGCCGGACGTCTGCATCGGAGATACGTTTCGCGTCGGTGAAGCGGTGGTGCAGGTGTCCCAACCCCGACAACCCTGCTGGAAACTCGGCCGTCGGTGGAACCTGGCGGATCTGCCCAAGCGGGCCGAGGAAACCGGCCGCAGCGGGTGGTATTTTCGCGTGCTGGAAGAGGGATGGGTGGCGCCCGGACAAGAGATTGTTCTCGTCGATCGCCCGTTTCCCCAGTGGACGGTGGCCCGGTGCAACGAGATCATGCACCACCGGCGGCGCGACCGTGCGGCGGCTGCCGAGCTCGACGCTTGTCCGGCGCTGTCTGAGAGTTGGAAAAAGACCCTGGGGCAAAGGAGGTGAGGTCACTGGCCGCGGTCATCAAGACGATCCGGATCGGGATTCACAAGGAGGTCCACCGGTGCAAGACGGAGGCACTGAAGAGGACTAAGGAAATCTATAATGCCGTGATTGCGTTTTACATAGAGTTTTTCGCGGCGCACCTGGACGTGTTGGACAAGACGGTGGAAGCCCGGAAAAAAGACGGCACTCCCACTCCCTACCTCCGCAAGCACACCAACCAGGAACTGCTGACGTTTGCAGAGCTTCACACCCTGGCGACCAAAGCCCACCCGAACCCGGGGTGGCCGCTCGACGAACACGTTCCAGCGGCTAGAGGGATGCCGACGGAGTTGCGCCGGGCGGCGATCAACCAAGCTATTGGCAAGGTGCGGTCCTGGTGGAGCCACCTGAAAACTTGGGAGGAAACAGCACAGGACCAGCGCGGGCGGGAACCACGACCCGGCGCACCGAACGAACCGGTGACGTTTTATGCGGGGATGGTCGAGCACCCCGCGTATGACCTGAACCCGCAGAAGAAAAAGCGGCACACGTTCATCAGCCTGAAACTGCACACGGGGCAGAAGTGGGAAAAGGTGTCGCTGCCGGTGGTGGTTCATGCCCAGGCCGAATCGCTTCTCGCCGGGTCCGCCCTGGAGAAAGAGCGCATCGCTCGGAAAAGGAAACGGTCAAAGACGACCCAGGTCGGTTTCGGCGAAGAAAAAGGGGGCTTCGGGGCCGGGACATGGGTGGCGAAATCCCTGACGGTGTACGGGAAGCGGGACAAACGGTATCCGGGCGGGGTGCGATATGCGCTGCACATCCCGATGGAGAAATCCGTAGACAAACCCCGGAAGGCAGAGGAACAGCGCCGGGCAAACCCACAGATGCCGGTGGTCACAGTGGACCTGGGCGTCAACCGGCTGGCGGTAATGGGAGCGTTTGTGGAGGGAAAACTGGCGGCTACGAGGTTCGTGGACGGCAGAGCCCTGAACCATCGCCGGCACCGGTTGTTGACGGCAATCCACCGCAAGCGGGAGCAAAGCGGACGGCTCCAGCCGGCCGTCCAGGACAACGCGAACTTGTGGAACAAGATCCGGAACTTGGACGAGAACGCGGCCAAGCAGACGGCCGTGACCATTGTCCGGTTCGCGAGGGAGCACGGCGCAAGGGTGATCGTCTTCGAGCACCTGCGCCGGTACCGGCCGCCGAAAGAGAAGATGAGCCGGAGCGGGCGGAAGAACCACAAACGGGCGTACTGGTTGCGCGGACAGATCATGGAATGGGTCCGGGACCTGGCGTTTCGTGAGGGGATTCTGACGGTGGAGCGCAACCCAGCCTATACCTCCCAGGTCTGTCCGCACTGCAAAGTGCTCGGGGAGCGGGGCGGCTCACGGTTCACATGCAAGAACCCGAACCACCGGTACAGCGCGGACGCGGATTTTGTGGGGATGATGAACTTGTACAGGAAATGGACGAAGACATTCGTGTATCCCCGCAAAGGGGATGACCCAAAGCCAGAGGTTGCCTGAGGGCAAAATATCCCTCTGGTCTCGCGGGAGGCTAACCGCCTGGACGGGACAGGGGTTCAAGCCCCTGCCTTTCGCGAGTGCCCGTGTGGTACGGGATGGTCCTGAGCTTCTTTCCTTGGGGACCGGCTTGCCAATCCTGGATTGCCGGACGCGGGAGGAAGCACACGCCGAGAAGCGCGCCCACCCCGGGGGCGGCTCCCTTCCGGATGGAAGGAGACAAAGGTCAGGCCGACAGCGGTTGTTGAGTAGCTTTGATCATATATTTCGGCAACTGCTGATACCACGGTTGGTTTCATCCCCTGGACCGGACCTCAAACATGGCGAATTTCAGATAATTGCTTTCTTCGCTCCCGTGAATGACCGGGTGGTCCTTCGCCGCACCCCGAAGTTCGACTAACCGCAGGATCTTTCGCGCGTCAACGGCAGCCTCCGTAATCGTATCGAGAAACAGATCCCGGTGCATATGCCAGGAACAAGAGGCGGTGACGAGAAAGCCGCCGTCCCGGACCAGCTTCATCCCCCGTAGATTGATCTCCTTGTAACCCCGAATCGCCCCGGGCAAAGAAGAGCGGGATTTGGCAAAAGCCGGCGGGTCGAGAATCACCACGTCGAATTGCCGGGCCTGGTCAACGAGGGCCCGCAACTCATCGAAGGCGTTGGCCTCCACGAACTCCGCCCGCCCGGCGTAGCCGTTTGCCTCCACATTTTCCCGGGCCAAATCCAGGGCCTCCCGGGATTGGTCCACGCACACCACCCTGTCCGCGCCAAATTTTAATGCGTGAAGGGCGAAAGCCCCCGTGTGGGTGAACACATCCAGGACCCGGGCGCCGGGAACCAGCGGGGCAATGGCCAGGCGGTTCTCCCGCTGATCAAAAAAATACCCGGTCTTCTGTCCCCGCCACACGTCCACGGCCAAACGAAGCCCATTTTCCTCGATCCACACCCTCGCCGGCACCTCGCCATAGTCCCGGCGCACTTCAAGAGGCAGGCCCTCTTTCTCCCGAACCGGCACGTCGTTGCGGAGCAAAATCCCCTGGGGAGCCAGGCGATCGACCAGGGCCTGGCGAATCCAGGGCCACAGCCGTTCCATCCCAAGAGCGAGCACCTGAACCACCAGAATATTTTCGAACCGGTCCACAATCAATCCCGGGAGAAAATCCGCTTCCCCGTAGATCAATCGACAACTTCGCGCTCCAGCTAAAAACCGCTCCCGCCAGGCCAGGGCTTCGTCCACCCGCCGGGCGGCCCAAGAGGCATCGATCGGTTCATCGGCCCGGTAGGTGAGCACCCGAACCAGAATCTGGGATCGCGGGTTGATATACCCTTTGGCGAGAAAATGCCCCTGATGGTTGACCACCTCGACGACGTCCCCGGGTGCCGGATCGCCTTCCACCCGGGCCACCTCGCCGCGAAATATCCACGGACTTCCTTGTTCCAGACGCCGCTTCCGATCTTTGTCAAGAACGACTCTACCCATCAACCCAACGACCTCCCCACATGCCGCAACACCCGTTGCAATCTCCCGCCGGTTCACGCTTGGCCACATCCTGCATATACATGTCCCATCACGATGTCCAGGAGGACAATCTATGTATGCCTGGTTTGGACTTTTCGCGGGTTTAGTGGGATTTCTCGGCGGGATGTGGACACTGCGCCACGGCCTTGAGCCCCTTGCCGCCAGCCACCTGCCCGCCCTGCTCAATCGACTGGTAAAAACGCCTTTTCGCGGGCTCATCACCGGCACTGTCGTCACGGCCGTCCTCCAAAGTTCCGGAGCGGTCACCGTGATCACCATCGGATTGGTGGCGGCCGGGACCCTGGCCTTTCCGGACAGTATCGGGATCATCCTGGGCGCCAATATCGGCACTTGTGTGACGACCCAGATCATCGCCCTCCAACTGGATGCGCTGGTGCTCCCCTGCCTGGTGGCCGGCGTCTTCCTGGCTCTGACCTCCCGGCGGCTTTGGCACCACATCGGCATCACCCTCATCGGGTTTGGGATGATTTTCATGGCCCTCAAACTCATGAGCCTGTCTTTGCAGCCCATTGGCCGATCCGACTGGTTTCGCCGACTGCTCTTGGAATCGTCGAACAACCCCTGGTTGGCCGTCCTCAGCGGCACCGTGCTCACCGCCTTGGTTCAGAGCAGCAGCGCCACCACCGCCCTCACCATCGCCCTAGCCAGCCAGGGGCTTGTGGATCTTCCCGGCGCCGTGGGCATCGTCATCGGCAACAACGTGGGATCCTGCATCACCTCGGTGCTGGCCTCCATCGGCGCCCCCACGGCGGCAAAACGAGTGGCGGCCGCTCACGTCCTGTTAAACGTTTTGGGAGCAGCCGCCTTTATGCCCATTCTTCCATATTTTACGGCTTTCATCCAACACACCGGCGGCACGCCGGCTCTGCAGGTGGCCAACGCCCACACTTTCTTTAACATCATCAGTTCCATCGCGGTCCTGCCCGTGGCCCGGCCGTACGCCGACCTGATCGAATGGCTGATTCCCGATCGAAAAACCCCCGGTCATTGAGAAGCTCCTCGGGCGTTGTCCAGGCTTCGAAGCGCCGCTTCAAAAATCGGGGTATTGTTGGGGTAGCCCTTCTCCCGCTGCAACCGCAGGGCCTCTTGGGCCTCCACCCACCGGGCCCCGGCGATCTCCTCCTGCTGGGGGCGAATCACCTCGGACCGCGCCTTCACGAGGTAGTAGTGCACCTCTTTTTCCCCCGATTGTCCGTCCGGCCGAGTGTAAGGATATCTCACCGTGCCGATGGCTCCCAGGATTTCGCCCTGGACCCCGGTTTCTTCTTCGATCTCCCGCAGAGCCGTTTGCTCCAGGGTTTCCCCCGGATCTTGATGACCCTTGGGAAGCGAGACATGGCCAAATCGGTCATCGATGATCAAAATCTCCCACGCCCCGCCCTTTTGCCGCACCACCACGCCTCCCGCCGCCATCTCCATCTTTGCGCACCCCTTCCTGCGAATCCCGGCTCTCGCCATCAGCCTTCCGGCCTCAGGCCCGCCGGACGGTTCGATACCTCCCCGAAGCCCCCGACAGACCAAACCCCATTAACCTTCCAGGGCGATGGGAAAAATACCTCCGGTTGTCTCACCCCGCCGGTCAGCCCGGACAAGTTCCTGATCCTCCTGCGGGGCGAAACTGATCTGCCGGACCACGGAGCCGAAGGACCGCTCGGCCCCGGGATCTTCCAGGCGCACCTCCACCAGTTGGCCCACCATCGACGGGTCGGCCGCAAAAACCATCTCCAGATAATTGTCCGCATGGCCGGTAAAAAGCATTTTCCCATCCTCCGCCCGCCGGTCGTCAAACGAACTCTCCACCACCACTGGCAGAACCCTGCCCACAAACCGCGAGGCATAAGCCAGGGTCAGCTCTTTCGACAGACGCACCAACTGCCGGACCCGTTCTTCTTTCACCTCGGCGGGGACTGGATTCGGATAGCGCGCCGCCGCGGTGCCGCGCCGGGGTGAATACGGGAACACGTGAAGCTGGCTAAACTTTAGTTCTTCAATCAAACGCCGGGTGTTGTCAAATTGTTCCTCCGCCTCCCCCGGGAATCCCACAATAACATCGGTGGTCACCGCCACCTCCGGGAGCACCTCCCGAATCCGGTGAATCTTCTCGGCGTACTCGGCCACTGTATATTTGCGCCGCATCCGACGAAGGACCTCGTCATCGCCGGACTGAAGGGGAATGTGAAGATGACGGCAAATCTGCTTGGAACCCTCAAGCACGTTGAGCATACGTTCGTCAACCTGGCTCGCTTCAATAGAACTGATGCGGATTCGAACGGAATCCTCCAACTCGCGCTCCAGGTCCACCAGAAGATCCGTCAGGGTGTAGCCCTCCAAATCCGCCCCGTAACCCCCGGTGTGAATACCGGTGAGGACGATCTCCCGGTACCCCGCTTCGGCCAGGCGCCGGGCTTGGTGGAGGACATTCTCCGGCTTTCGGCTCCGGATGAATCCCCGGGAAAATGGAATGAGGCAGAAGGAGCAGAAGTTGTTGCACCCATCTTGAATCTTTAAGGTCGCCCGGGCTCGGTCGGCAAAATCTGGAACGTCGAGTTCTTCAAAATCCCGGACCCGACGAACGTTGGAAACCACCTGGTAGGGCCGGCGCTCCTCCCGCACCCTCTCCACCCATTCGACGATCCGCCCCCGTCCGTCATTGCCCATCACCAAATCCACTCCGGGGATGGCCGCCACTTCCCCCGGCGCCACCTGGGCATAACATCCGGTCACGACGATAGTGGCTTCCGGACTTCTTCGGATAGCCCGGCGAATGATCTGGCGGGACTTTCGGTCTCCGACGTTGGTCACCGAACAGGTGTTGATCACATACACGTCCGCTTCATCTTCGAAGGGGACCTCGGTATATCCGGCATTGCGAAACAGGTGCCGGATCGCTTCGGTGTCGTAGGCATTCACTTTGCATCCCAGTGTGTGAAAAGCGACCCGGTTCACCGCCTTCACCTCCCCCACTCACCATAATGGTACAAAATCGCCGCGGCGGCGGCGATCCCCGCCGTCTCGGTGCGTAGAATCCTGGGCCCGAGATGCACGGGCTCCACCCCCAGGGAGGCCGCTTCTTCAACCTCCCCGGGGTCCCAGCCGCCCTCGGGCCCCACCGCAAACGCGATCCGGCCCACCCCCGGCTGTCCGGCCAAGGCTGTCGCCAGGGGGCGTCCCCGCCGGCTCTCATCGAGGAGAAGAGCCACGTCCGCCTGGGAAGCCAATTGCCATGCCTCAGCGGCAGATACTGGCTGCACAATCTCCGGTATGCGGGAACGCTTGGCCTGCTCGGCCGCTTCTTTGGCAATGCGCCGCCACCGCTGGAGCCGCCGAATTTGCTGTTCCGTTTGGTACCGAACCACAGACCGGGCCGCGGCCACCGGAATCACCCGGGCCACGCCCAGCTCAGTCGCCTTCTGTACGATAAGATCCATTTTATCATGTTTGGGAAGCCCTTGCAGAAGCACGAGTTCCATCCGAGCTTCCCCATCTTCTTCCAGGGGGTTTTCCAGGCTCAGGTGGACTTCCCCGGCCCCGACCAACTCGATGACAGCCGTCCACACGGTGCCCGAACCGTCCCCCACCTCCACCCGGTCTCCCGGAACCATGCGCATCACCCGGGCAATGTGGTGCGCGTCTTCGCCCCGGAGAACGGCCGTATCGCCAACAAAACAAGAAGGCGGTACGAGATATCGCTGCACCCGCCTCACTCCTTATCCTATGAGCAATTCGACCCGTGCCTGGGATCTCCGCGTTCTCAGCCGATGGCCGTCACCCCTCGGCAGGTCCCGCACACCTCTTATCCTCACTCGCCCGGCCGCGGTGCCCGCCGCAAAAGGGCCAGTGGGGTGTCGCTCGTCAGCCGGCGGAATTCGGGAGTGGCCGTGCGCGCCAACCACTGCCCGCAGATCTCGCCCGCCGCTTGGATGTGACCACACCAGCGGGACGAGCCGACTGTACTCCCTTATAACATATCATACTGAGCCCATAGAGAAAGGGGATTTTCGGAACCTGGTCAACTTCCGGCGGTGCCGGGTTCCATCTCTGGAGCGGATCCACCGATCTCTCGGGTCAACCGCTGGGTGTGCTCTACGAGCACATGGGCACAATCGGTCATCCGCTCCGTCGTCAATTCCTGTGCGATCCCCAGACACGCCACCGCCAACAGCACCTGACCGCCGGAATCGAACACCGGTGCCGCAACGCCGTTGATGCCCTTCACCTGTTCTTCCCGGCTCACGGCGAACCCTTTGCGTCGAATGTCGGCCAGCTCATCGAGAAACTCCGGGCTGTACCGGGCCGCCGCCACATCCTTCAGATCATCGTCATCCATGTAGGCGCAAAAACATTTTCCAAAAGACCCTCGGTCAATGGGGAACTGCTGACCCAAGGAGACGGTCACGTGGACCTCACCGTGACTGTCCGCCTTCGCCACATAGGTCAGGCGATTGCGCCGCAATCGCTGGGCCGCCACCGTGGTGAGGCCCGTCTCCTCCGCAATCCTGGAGACGGTGTCCCGGGCCAGCTGCAGATAATCCAAGGCCTCCTCCGCCCGGGCCCCGAGGACCACAAGCGCCGGCCCCAAACTGTACGTGTGCCGTTTTTGATCGTACCAGACCAGCCCGTGCATGGAAAGGGTCCGCAGCAGTCGTAAACAGGTCGTTTTCGGGATGCCGAGAGTGTCACAAATCTCTCCGAAAGTTTTGTGCCGGTGCTGGACCCGGCTGAGCAGTTGCAAAATCTTCGCCGCCTGATCCACCGACGGGATGATGTATTTTTCGTCCACATCTACCGCTCCTCGTCTCCCCCACCTCATGTCCCGCCGTATTCGCGCTTCAACTGCGCCGCAATGATGTTTCGCTGGATCTCCGACGTCCCCTCATAGATGCGGGTAATCCGGGCATCCCGGTAAAACCGTTCCACCGGCATCTCCCGCATGTATCCCATCCCGCCAAAAATTTGCACGGCCCGGTCGGCGATGCGGTTGTAGACCTCCGAAGCGTACAGCTTGACAATGGCCGACTCTTTGATCGTTTTCTCCCCCCGGTCCACCATGGCGGTCACCCGGTACAACAAGCTTTTCAGGGTTTCCACCTCCACGGCCATGTCGGCGAGCATATGGGCCACCGCCTGATTTTCGATAATCGGTTTGCCGAACTGTACCCGCTGTAGGGCATGTTCGGTGGACAACGCCAGCAGTTTCTCACAGGATCCTAGACACCTCGCCCCGAGAGACGCCCGGCCGTTCGTGAGGATTTTCAAAGCATTGACATACCCTTCCCCTTCCTCGCCCAGCCGATTCTCCACCGGTACCTCGCAATCCTCAAAAAACAGTTGGCAGGTGTGGGAACCCCGCAGACCCATTTTGCGGTCCGCAGGCCCTTTGCGAAATCCGGCAAAATCCGCCTCGACCAAGAAGGATGTGATCCCGCGGATCCCTTTAGAAGGATCTGTCACCGCCATGACCGTCACCACGTCCGCTTCAGGTCCGTTGGTGATAAAATGTTTCATGCCATTCAGAATGTAGCGGTCTCCCTTGCGGACGGCCACGGTTCGCAAATTCGCAGCGTTGGAACCCGCTTCGGGTTCCGAGAGGGCGAAAGCCCCGATTTTATCCCCGGCCGCCATGGCCGGCAAAAATCGCCGGCGTTGCTCCTCATTGCCAAGTTCGATAATGCCGACGCTGCCGATCCCCGTGTGAGCCCCGATGAGGCTGGTAAACCCGTTATGGGTCTTGCCCAATTCCTCGAGGATCGCGCATTTTTCGGTCATGTTCAGACCAAGGCCGCCGTAATCCTCGGGAATGGACAACCCAAAAAGGCCCAACTGCTTGGCTTGCTGCACCAACTCTTCCGGGATGCGGTCCTCCTCCTCGATGACGGCCGCCGCCGGTTCCACGACCTCGTTGACAAACCCCCGAACCACTTGCCTGAATTGCTCGATCTCCTTTGACAACTGCACATCCACTGCGGCACCCCCTGCTCGTTTCCTTCTCTCGGGACCTTGAACCGTCGATTCGCCATCACCGGTCCCGCCGGGTACGGGTTCCCCGCCCTGGGCCCGGCACGACCTGGCCCGACATCCTCGCCGCGCCGAGATGTTCGCGGCGAGGTCACCGCCCGGACGCCGACCCGGGAATCCGGCGCCCTTCCTCATCGTACTCGTAAACCCCCCGGCCGACCTTTTTTCCCAACCGGCCGGCCCGGACATACTGGACCAGTAGGGGACACGGGCGGAATTTTTCCCCCAAGGTTTGGTGGAGGTATTCCAATACATGAAGGCGCGTGTCCCATCCCACCAGGTCGCCCAGTTCAAAGGGCCCCATGGGAAAATGCAGTCCCAACTTGATGGCCTTGTCGATCTCCTCCGCCGAACTGACGCCTTCCATCAACATGTAGAAGGCCTCGTTGCCAATCATCGCACTGATCCGGCTGGTGGCGAATCCCGGGCGCTCGTTCACCCGGATCGTCTCCTTGCCCAGGCTGCGGCCGACACCCTCGGTCTGCTCCACCGCCCACTCGGCCGACTCCAGCCCCCGCACCACCTCCACCAGTTCCATGCGATGAACGGGGTTAAAGAAATGCATGCCCACCACCCGTTCCGGCATCGCCGCCGCGGCGGCGATCTCGGTAATGCTTTTGGCCGACGTGTTGGTCGCCAAAACCACATCCGGCGCACAGACTCCGTCCAGTTCCCGAAACACACTGTGTTTCACGGCCAGGTCTTCGGTCACCGCCTCGATGACAAAATCGCATTCTGACAGTTCCCCGAGGGACCGGGCCGTGCGCAGTCGCCCGAGCACATCGCCGGGCTCATCCCGGAGGAAGCCTTTCTCCTTTTGCCGTTTCACCAAAGCCGCAATCTGTTCCAGCGCTTTTTCCAGGGCTTCCGGCCGGGCGTCGTACATCCAGGTCTCAAACCCCGATACCGCCGCCTGATAGGCGATGCCTTGTCCCATCACCCCGGTGCCCACGACACCGATACGTTTCACTTCCCGCACGTTGCCAGTCTCCTTTCTAGCGTTTCGATCAACCTTCGATCCGTTCCACGATGGTGGCGATGCCCTGTCCTACCCCGATGCACATGGTCACCAGGCCGTACCGGGCTTTTCGGCGATTCATCTCGTATAACAAGGTGGTGAGAAGCCGGGCCCCGGTGCTGCCAAGGGGATGGCCGATGGCGATCGACCCGCCGTTGACATTGAGCTTCTCCCGGGGGATGTTCAATTCCCGCATACAGGCCACCGCCTGGGCGGCGAAAGCTTCGTTCAACTCTATGAGGTCGATGTCCTCGATCGTGAGTCCGGCCCGCTTCAAGGCTTTGCGCACGGCTGGAATCGGCCCGATGCCCATCACCGCGGGGTCCACCCCGGCCACCGCGGAGGTCACGATCCGGGCCATGGGGGCGAGTCCCAACTCCCGGGCCTTCTCCGGTGCCGCCAGGAGCAGGGCAGCCGCACCGTCGTTGATTCCAGAAGAATTCCCCGCCGTCACAGTACCCCTTTCTTTAAAGGCCGGCTTCAGCTTTCCGAGTGTTTCCAGGGTCGTGTCCGGGCGGGGATGCTCATCCTGTTCCACCCATACGATGCCCTTCTTCGTCTCGACCGGAACGGGGACCATCTCTTCTTTAAAACGCCCCTCCCGGATCGCCGCCGCCGCCCGCTGCTGACTTTCTAGGGCGAAACGGTCCTGGTCTTCCCGGGAAACCCCGTAGCGCTCGGCGACATTCTCCGCCGTCTCCCCCATGGAATAGGGGGGATACATGGCCGCGAGTTTCGGGTTAATGAAACGCCACCCGATGGTGGTATCATAAACGGTGCGATCGCCCCGGGGGAACGCTTTATCCGGCTTGCCCATCACCAGCGGAGCCCGGGACATGCTCTCCACCCCGCCGGCAATCATGAGATCCCCTTCGCCGACCCGGATCGCCCGCCCCGCCTGATTCACAGCCTCCAGGCCCGAGCCGCACAAGCGGTTCACCGTCGCGCCGGCCACGCTGACCGGCAGGCCGGCCAACAGCAGCGCCATCCGGGCCACATTCCGGTTATCTTCGCCAGCCTGGTTGGCGTTACCCATGATCACATCTTCGATCTCTTCCGCCGGCACCCCCGTGCGCTCCACCAACCCCCGGATGGCCACCGCCGCCAGGTCGTCCGGCCGCACGGACGAAAGAGCACCGCCGTACCGTCCCACCGGCGTCCTTACTGCCCCCACAATCCACGCTTCTCGCATGCTCCCACCTCAGAGTTTCATATTTAGATATCTAGTTTCTAATGTGAAATTATAAAAACAGTGCTCCAGATATGTCAAGAGGGTCGGTTGCCAATGTTCACACGCTCCCTGACTTCAGTAAAAAGCGGGGAGCCCCACTCGCGCCCCCCGCCTTTTTCGGCCACCTTCACTCCATTCTGGCAATACGATCCAGGATCTTCTGTCGGGGCAGAATCGCCTGGTGAAACATTCCTTCTCCAACGATGCCCTTGTCGTGCTCGGCCCACACCCGGCACACGACCCGCCTGGGCGTCACCTCCACGGCCTCCGCCGTAAAAGTCACCTCTTTCCCCACCGGGGCGGGGGCGCGGTGTTCCACACTGATTGCCGCTCCCACTCCCTCCTCCCCTTCTTCGAGAAAGGGAAGGATGACCCGCCTGCCCACCCACTCCATGTAGTAGATCATGGAAACGGTGGACAATGTGGAATGGACTTGCACTCCGCCAAAGGCCGGACACATGTCGGGAGCCACCACAATGGACATCGTCTCCCTGTGGCCCACTTTCAAGCCTGGCTTCACGGCCTCAACCCCTTCCTGCACATCCCCGGCTCCGCCCGTTGTTCCACCGGCAAATCCAAGCGGACCGCGACTCAGACCCCAAAGGGATTGAGGGGCTTCTCTCCGACATAAGCGAGCACACTTTTCGTCTCGGTGTACAACTCCAGGGACTCCGCCGCCAGCTCCCGGCCGAATCCCGATTGCTTGTACCCGCCGAAAGGAAGTCCCGGAAATGCCGAGAACGGGTTGTTGATGAGCACCACTCCGGCTTTGAGCCTGCCGGCCACCCGATGGGCCCTGGCAAAATCCCGGGTCCACAGAGAGGCGGCGAGGCCGTATCGGGTATCGTTGGCGAGGCGAACGGCTTCCGCCTCGTCCCTGAACTTGGTGGCCACCAAAACCGGCCCAAAAATCTCTTCCTGGGCCACCCGGGTTCTGTTGTCCACATCTGCGAGCAAAGTCGGGAGATACCAGTGGCCTTTTGAAAACTCCTGGCCCTCCGGCCGGCGGCCTCCCAGCGCCACCCGGGCACCTTCCTGAACTCCCAGCTTGACGTAGGAATCGATCACTTTCTCCTGATTTTCCGAGATGATGGCCCCGATGTGGGTGTTCGGATCCAGGGGATCGCCGATCTTCAGTTTGCTCGCCTTCTGCACAAACCGATCCAGGAATTCCTCATAGATCGATTCGTGGACGAACAGCCGCGACCGGGCCTCGCAGGACTGCCCGGTATTGTAATAAATCCCAAACAAAGAGCCGTCCACCGCCGCATCCAGATCCGCGTCCTCAAAGATCACATTCGGGGACTTGCCGCCAAGCTCCAAGGTCACCCGCTTCAGCGTCTCCGACGCCCGGGCCATGATGTCTTTCCCCGTCCCCGTCTCCCCAGTGAAGGCAACCTTGTCCACCCCGGGGTGCTCCACCAGATAGGCCCCAACATCCGATCCGCTCCCCACCACGATGTTGACGACACCCTCGGGCACCCCTGCCTCCTGGCAGATATCCCCTAGGATCAAGGCGGTTATCGGCGTCAGGCTGGCGGGCTTGAGAACCACGGTGCACCCTGCGGCCAGGGCCGGGGCCAATTTCCATGCGGCCATCATGAGAGGATAATTCCAGGGCACGATCTGGGCGCACACCCCCACCGGCTCTTTCACCGTATAGTGGAAAAATCCCCGAGGTACAGGTTTCGTTCGCCCATCCAGCATCATCGCCGCCGCGGCATACAACTCAAAATCCTCAATGGCTTGCATGACCTGGCCCTTGGCCGCGGACAAGGTCTTGCCGCTGTTCAGGACCTCGATCCGGCACAACTCGTCAAACCGTTCGCGCATAATCCCGGCGATCCGGTTCAGCACCTGGGCTCGCCGGGCCGCCGTCCATTTGGACCATTTTCCTTCCTCCAGCGCCCGCCGCGCCGTTTTCACGGCCCGATCCACGTCCTCCCGGGTCCCCTTGGCCACTTTGGCCAGCACCTCGCCGGTGGCCGGGTTATAGGTGTCCATCCACTCGCCGGTCGATCCTTCCACGTGCTGTCCGTCGATGAGCATCAAGTACTGTTCCTTCAACATCTAGCCCTCTCCCCTTCTCCTTACGATGTTCAGCGGCACGCACTCTGCACGCGGTCGCCGACCCTCCCCGGTCCGATCAACGGACCCCCGGGTGGCCGCCGTCCCCCACGCCCCCTGGCTCGGACGGCGACTCTTCCACCAATGGCCGATTCCGGCGATGCACCACGCCGAGACATTTCGCCACCAATACCCCTTCGGCCGTCGTCACCGTCATCTCGTAATAACCCGCCCGACGGGTGAGGTGATTCTCCCGGGCTTCGGCCACCAGCGTGTCCCCCAGCTCGGCTGCGCGGTAAAATTGCATCGAAACGCTGGTCGCTACGGCCAGTTGATTATAACTGTTGCTCGCCGCGGCAAAGGCGGCGTCCGCCAGACTGAACAAGAACCCACCGTGGGGTGCCCCGGCAAAATTAAATACCTCCGGCCGCACTTCTGCCCGCACCCGGGCGAACCCCGGCCCGACTTCATCCAAATGAAAACCGAGCCATGAGGAAAAAGGATCGCTCCGAAACCGCGCTTCCAATTCCTTTGAAACCCCTGACATCCAAAGCCCCCTTCCCAACAGCGCTCCCGACTACCGCCCGTAAAATTCCGGCCGGCGCTTCTCAAAAAAGGCCTGCATGCCCTCCCGATGGTCCTCGGTTCGCCCGGACTCCGACTGAAGCCGGGCCTCCAGAGCCAGCGTCTCTTCCAAAGACGCGCTCAGGCCGCGATACAAAGCGCGCTTTGTGCGAGCCACCGCCAGGGGGGGCATCGCCGCCAGCCGCTCCGCCAAAGTCAAGGCTTCCTCCTCCAGCCGTTCGGGGGGGACCACCCGATTGATCAACCCCAATCGCTCGGCCTCGGCGGCGGAAATTCGGTCTCCCAAAAGCGCGAGCTCCATCGCCTTCTTCAGCCCGGCCAGGCGGGGCAAAAACCAACAGCTGCCGGTATCCGGCACGAGCCCGATGTGAATGAACGCCTCCACAAAACTCGCTTTTTCGGAGGCGATGGCCAAATCGCAGGCGAAGGCGAGACTGGCCCCCGCCCCCGCCGCCGCCCCCTGCACCATCGCCACCACCGGTTTATCCATCCTCACAATCACCTGGACAATGGGGTTATACCCTTCCCGCAAAAGATCTCCATAATCGAGACCTGCCTGGCTGCGAATGGTCTCCAGATCCTGGCCGGCGCAAAAAGCCCTCCCCTTGGCCCCGAGCAGAACCGCCCGAATCTCGGGATCCCGCTCCGCCCGCTTCAAGGCATCCAGCAGCTCCCGGCGCATTTGCGGATTGAAGGCATTCAGCTGCTCCGGCCGATTGAGAACAATCCGGGCCACCCGGCCCTCCCGGGCATATTCCACCGTCTCATACGCCGGGTTCACCCCTCCTTCACCTCGCCGATCACCATGGTGACAATCTTCCCGGCAAAGCCCATCAGATCTTTGGCGGCCGCTTTCCCTTCGGGAGAGGCCATAGCCGCGTCCAAGGTCTGGCGGTCGGTGAAATACATCTCCGCCATCAGATACCATTCCGACGCTCCGCCCATGGGATCGCCGACGATTCGCGTGACTTCGAGTTTCTTAAGCCCCGGCATCTTCTCCGCCAAAGGCGTGTGGACTTCTCCATAATGCCGGTCGAAAGCGTCCCGATCCTCGGGTTGACGGTACAATGCGATAAGTTTCACCAAATCCATCGCCTCCTGATTCATCGGAACATTTTATCCATATAACTTCCGCCGATCCACCACCCGAACGGCCTTTCCTTCGCTGCGGGGCAGAGTGCCGGGCTCTTTGAGGTCGACCCGAGTCGTGATGCCCACCGTCTGTTTCAACAGGTGGCTGACCCGCCGAGCGAGGTTGACCAGAGACTCATGGTCCGGGTCGAACCTGCCCCCTAGATCCTGAAGCAGGCTCGGCTGAATCTCCACTTCCACGGTGAGCTCATCGAGCGTTCCTTCCCGGTCCACGACGATTCGGTAATGGGGAGACAATTCGTCGACGCTGAGCACCGCCGTTTCCAACTCAGAGGGGAAGACATTCACCCCGCGGACGATCAGCATGTCGTCTAGGCGCCCCTTGATTCGGGACATCCGGATATGGGTGCGCCCACACCGGCAGGGCTCCGGGTTTAAACTGGCGATGTCTCCCGTCCGGTAACGGAGCAGTGGAATGGCCTCTTTCGTCAAGGTTGTGAACACCAATTCCCCAGTCTCCCCGTAGGTCAAGGGTTCATGGGTCACAGGATCGATGACCTCCACCAGAAAATGATCCTCCGCCACGTGCAGACCGTCTTGGGCCTCGTAACACTCGATCCCCACCCCTGGACCCATCACTTCGGACAGCCCATAAATGTCCAGCGCTTTTATACCAAAATAATCCTGCAGCATCTGCCGCATCTCTTCAGACCAAGGCTCGGCTCCAAAAATGCCGTACTCGAGACTGGTTTTTCGGGGATCTTTCCCCATGGCGATCATGGTTTCGGCAATATTCAGTACATACGACGGCGTTCCGCAAATCCCCCTGGGCTGGAGGTCCTCGATCAGGCTGATCTGGCGCGGCGTGTTGCCGCCGGAAACGGGAACCACCGCCATTCCGGCCCGCTCCGCCCCGTAATGCAACCCGAGACCTCCGGTGAACAATCCGTAGCCAAAAGCCACGTGAAACGTATCCCCAGGTCTTCCGCCCGCTGTAATGATCGCCCGGGCCATGCATTCCGACCAGTTTGTGATATCATTCTGGGTGTACCCCACTACCGTCGGCTTTCCCTTGGTACCCGACGATGCGTGGATCCGGGACAACTCCTTTCGGTCTGCCGCGAACAGACCAAAGGGATAGTGCTCCCGCAAATCGGTTTTTTTGGTGAAGGGCAGTTTCACCACGTCCTCGACCCGGCGAATATCACCGGGCCGAATCCCGCGCTCGTCCAACAGCCGGCGGTAGAAGGGTACCCGGTGGTACACGCGTTCTACTGTCTTGGCGAGGCGTTCTCCTTGAAGGGCCCGTAGCCGGCTGCGATCCATCGTCTCCAGTTCAGGCTGAAACATAGGCATCCCCTTTTCCATGCGAACTTGTGGTACAAGTTTCCGAATGCGGCACAAAGTCCGCCGCTTGCCTGATCCAATGTCACAAACCTTCGCGCCTCCACCTCACCTCCCCATCAGAATGTGGGATGCCCGGGTCAAAGAACGTTAGCTCAACTGGTTCAGCCCCTCCAGGAGAATTCTCGCGAACTGATCGGCAATCTCATCGGGACCCAAAGGACCTTCGGGGTCATACCATTGATACACCCAGTTCGCCACAGATAGAATCACAAGTTGGGCGAACTTCGGATGAACAGGTCGAAAAACCCCCGCCTGGATTCCTTCTTCTAACAGAGCGCCCCACAGCGCTTCGTACCGACGCCGCTTTTCGAGAATGATCTGTCTCCGTTCGTCGCTGAGCGCCCGCCAGTCGTGAAGAAAGACTTTCGCCGCATGCAGGTGTTCTCCCACCACCCGGATGTGCGCCGCGAGTCCCCGGCGCAGCTTTTCTTCGGGATTCCCAGGCGACGCGATAATCGGCTCCAGGGCCCCGAGAAAATTGTCCGCACCCTGGTTAACGATCTCAAAGAGCAGGTCCTCTTTGGAATCGATGTGGGCGTACAGGCTCCCGGAAAGGATGCCGCTGGCCTCGGCGATATCCCGAATCGTCGTCCCGTGATACCCTTTTTCACTGAACAAACGCTCGGACACCGCCAGAATCTGTTCCTTGCGCCCCCTTCGCGCCACGGCCTTCGCCTCCTTTCCACAGCTCCGATGCCAAGAAAGATTGTCAGATTGGCGTCACGAACAATTAACAATCGCTTGCTTGTTTTCATGATAATATAACGCAATTCGCGGTGTCAATCGCCCGGCTGGGTTCAGCGGCAACCGTCCATCCTCGCCCAATAAGAAAGGCCCCTGTCCGGGGCCAGGTCCATGGATCGCTGCCTTCATACAGGTTTGAACCCTTCGAAAGGCTGCCGACACCGGGTACAGTAATAGATCGCCCGGCAAGCCGTGGGTCCAAACAAGTTTTCCACTTCCGTTTCCGGAGCCCCGCAGAAGGGACAGGGCGGTTTCTCCCACCACTCGGCCATGGGAGGGGCAATGCCAAATGACGCCAAATGTTCCCGCCCCTCAGGGGTGATCCGCTCGGTTGTCCACGGCTCGTCAAGCACGTAGTCCACCTTCACCGGGATTCCGGTGGCGGACTGCACCTTATTCTCCACATCCCGGCGAATGATATCCAGGGCGGGGCATCCCACAAAGGTGGGCATCAGGCGTACCCGGACCTCATCCTCGCCCGCCTCCACGCTGTACACCATTCCCAGTTCGACGATACTGAGGGTCGGGATTTCTGGATCCTTGACCTCGTTCAGGGCCTGGCGCACCAAAAGCTCTTTTTCCTGAATCACAGCTTCTCACCCCTTTACCCCCTCAACTTTCTGCCCTTCACAATCTCGGGGAGCGGATCGTCTTTCACCAAGTCGCCGCCGGATCCATCCGGTACACTTCGCCCATCGCGTCAAGGAGCTGCTCCAGAGCCTGGGTGTGGCTCCCCTCCCGACCACTCTTCTCCGGCCGTCCAGGCGTTCCCGGCCAGGCCAGGGTCGCCGCTTCTATCACCGGTCGCACCCTCTCCTCCCAGCGGCGATAAAGGACGGCGGGGTCCACCGGGAGAATTTCATGGACAACGAGCAACTTTTCACCGGAGCCGAAGGTAAACAGATCCCCCAGTTCCGGCCACAGGGCTTGGACCCCCCGCTCCAAGCGCTCCTTCGCTTCACCGCCCGCCCGGCCCAAACGCCGGAACCACGTCTCCATGTGAAGCCCGTGGTACCGCTCTTCCCGGATGATCTTCGCGGCCCCTTGGGCCAGGGGTACGTAGCCGGAGTCCTTCAAGGCCTCCAGGCGCACCGTTTCCCAGACGTCATAGAGATAATGCCTGGCAATGGTTTCGGCCCAATCGCCGTTTTCTCTCTCCACCATCAGCGCGTTCTTGCGCTCCCCCGCGCTGCGCCCAAAAGCCAAATCGTCCGCCCGGCCCTCCCCCAGGGCCTCCAGCAAATCATAATAAAAGGTGGCGTGACCGACCTCGTCCTGGGCGATAGAACTGAAAGCCACATCCTCCTCCAGTTCCGGCGCCATGCCCAGCCACTCCGAATCCCGATGGCCCAGCACCAGATCATCGTCTGCCAATTGATACAAAAAATCTGTCAACACCCGGCGGTATTCCTCATTCCCGCGCGCCGTGGCGGCATCCTCCACTCTCATCCCCAACCCTCCTCAGTCTCGAATCAAATCCTCCAGCTCAATGGCCCGTTGTTTGAACGATTTCCACAACTTCGCGTTCTCGGGATACCCGCTGGCTTCCCGATAAGAATGATCCATTTCCTTGGCGAAAAAGTCCGCATCTTCATAAGAGGTGGCAAACACCTGGCCCCGGGGCACGACCCAGAGATTCACCGCGTCGTCCCGGCGGAGAAAATTCTCCCGGGCCACCTGAAGGGCCATTTCTCCCGAGGAAGACACCACACTCCCCACGTGCACGTGGTGCTCCAGGTGATCGTACTGAACAAAGACTTCATAAACCTCGTAATCCCCGGCTGAACCGTTCAACTGCATCTGCTCTCCCCCCTCTGCACCGTCAGACCACGGCCAAATCTTTCTCTTTTTCCCGGGTCCGGCTCATCGCTTCCCGCACCCAGCGCTGGCCTTCATGAGCCTGTTTCCGCAACGCCAACCGCTCTTGGGACTTGGGCCCGGCGTTGTGTTTCACGATGTGGTAAAACTTTTCCCAATCGGGCTGGGTGTAGCTCCAGACCTTTTTCTCTTCGTCATAGCGAAGGGCCGGATCTGGAATCTCCAGTCCAAGTGCCCGAATCCGCGGTACATACCTGGTCAAAAACTTCTGCCGCAACTGTTCGTTGGTCTTCGTGCGGATGCGATAATCCATCATCTTCTGAGCCGCCGAAGACATCAGCGGAGGCCCGAAGAAGAACATGAGAGATTCCCACCATCGGTTGAGGGCATCCTGGAGCATGTCTTTCTGGGTCGGAGTTCCGTTCGCCAAAGCCAGGCAAATCGACTCCCCGTGCTGCATGTGAAAACTCTCTTCCGCCGCAATGCGCTTCAGAACCCGGGCATACGGCCCGTAGGACGACCCCAGCAAAGAGACTTGGGTGATAATCGCTGATCCGTCCACCAGCCATCCGATCAGCCCAGCATCCGCCCAGGTTCTGGCCTCCATATGGAAGACATTATGAAACTTGACCTTGTCGACAAACAGATCCTCAATCATGTCATCCCGGACTTTCCCCAAGGGAGCTGCGATATCCTCCGCCACCCTTAGCAGTAATTGCCCGTGGCCGACTTCATCCTGAACCTTGGCCATAATCGCCAACTTGCGCCGCAAGGTCGGGGCCTTGGGAACCCACTCCTTCTCCGGGTATGCCCCCATCACCTCGCTGATCCCGTGCATGTGGATCTGCTTGAGCACCAAGTGCCGATACTCATCCGGCATCCAGTCCGTGGCTTCAATCCGCTCGCCGCGGTTGATGCGTTCCATAAATTGCTGCATCTTCGCTTCTTCGCTCACCGTCGCCGCCTCCTTGATCTCCGCACTGTTTAAGCAAGCGCTTGCTTGTTTTCAATATAGCGCATCTTCTTGGCCGTGTCAATACCGCAAACGGCCTGAGAAATAAGGCGGTCACCGGCCCCATTTAAGCGAGCCGGGCAACCGCCCTGGCTTCAAATCGATCGGACAAATTCCCGTAACTCCTCGTTAAATCGTCCGGGATTTTCCCAGAAGGGACTGTGTCCGGCGCCAGGATAGATCCGGAGTCGGGCCTTGGGGATCATGCCCGCGTGCCGCTCCGCCGCCGCCGGGAGCACGACCCGGTCTTCACTCCCGTGCACGATCAACACCGGGTTTTGAATGGTTGGTAAAAGATCATCATTGGACAGCTTCCTCTTCATCATCCCTTCCCGGACATGAGGCGGAACCGCCCCGTTAAAGCCGAGAAAGAGATAGAATTCTTCTTCGGACAGTAACCCCTTCATGGTGAGATGGATCAATTGCTCCATAGCGGACTGGCTTTCGGTTACCACGTTTGAAAAGGAAGGCCGAACCAGGGCCACAAACTCATCTCCCAAATCCGCAAAAGACTCTTTAACCCCAGTCCGGGTCACGGCGCCGACGAAAACCAGGCCACCGATCGCCTCCTGGCCGTAATGCCGCACATAATCACAGAGCACAAGTCCGCTGTACGACCATCCTACAAGAACCGGCTGGGCCAGCTCCAAATCCCGGAGAACCCCGGCCACATCCTCCGCCCAAAGCCGGGAATCTCCGTATACCCCCTGAGGCTTGTCGGATCTCCCGTGGCCCCGGAGATCCACCGCGATCAGGCGGAATTCTTCCGCCAGATCGGACTCGGTCTGTTTGAGCCAGACCAAGTGATTCTGGGAATAACCGTGGAAAAACACGATGGGTCGACCCGCGGGATTTCCGCTTTCCTCCACATAGAGCCAAAGTCCGCCCCCGCCCTCCACCCGCCGTTCCGTCACACGCCTGCGCACCATCATGACAAGTCCCCCTTTGCTTATCATCCCTCCATTTTCGCCTTCACCGGAAAAGTTCACCCGACAAGGCACACCATGCTCCGTCCCGGCGGATCTCTCGAACCGAAAGCCCCGCAGCCTCCATCGCCTGGGCCAACCGATCCTCTTGTTCCACGAGAATCCCGGAGGCGAGAAACCGCCCCTTGGGTGTCAAGCACCTGTGGACATCGGGCAGCAATCGCTCTACAAGGTCAGCCAAAAGGTTCGCCACGATCAGGTCCCCGCGCTCCTTGATGCCGTCCAGTAGGTCTCCCCGCCGCACTTCTACCCGATCCGCCACACCGGCCACCTCTACATTGTGCCAGGCCGCTTCCACCGCCAGGGGATCCAGATCCACAGCCAGAACCCGCCCGGCACCGAGAGCCGCCGCCGAGACCGAGAGAATACCAGACCCGCACCCCACGTCCAACACCCGACACCCCGGGGTGACCTCGTCCAAGAGCCATCCTAGACACAGACGGGTTGTTTCGTGGGTGCCGGTGCCAAAGGCCATGCCGGGATCGATTCGGACCACCACTTCCCCGAGCTCCGGCATATAAGTCTCCCACGCCGGACAGACAGTCAGGACTCTCTCCCTGCCCCTTACCGTCACCGGACGATAATACTGCTTCCACGCATCCGCCCAGTCTGCCTCCCGCACGGTGCGGACGGCGATGTCACCCTTACCGGGATCGAGACCCCACGTGGGGAGCAAGTCCAACCAATTTTTGAGGAGAGCGGAGATATGCTGCCATCGATGCGGTTCCCCGGGCCAATACCCCGTGACCACCGCCTCACCGGGCCCCACCGCCGGGGTGGCGACCTCCGCCCACCTGGGAGCCCCGGGACTCTCCGAGGCTACATCCTTGTTGCCCATCCCTGGTTTTCCTGCCGTTCCTTCTGGCTCGTAGATCTCGCCGAATTTAGGCACAAAATCAGGGCCCAAGGGGTCGGCCTCCTCGACGGCCACCCCCTGCGCCCCGAGATCCCGCATCTTCGCCGTCGCCGCCTCGACGGCCTCTTTCGTCGTGCGCAACTCCACCACGGTCCACAGATCATTCACCGGTTCCATCCCCGCTTCCGCAACCTACCATTTCCTTTGCTTACTCGGGCGTTAACCCGCCCCGGCCACTCGATCCGAAGCGGATAGATCCGTAGGCCAGTAGGCCATCACGGCCTTCAGCCGTTCCGCCCATCCCGGCTGAAGGCACTTTTCATGCGCTCGAAAAAAGTCTGGTTCTGTTCGTGGATGTCTTCCCCCAACTCCTCGCCCAACTCCCGCAACAGACGCCGGGCTCGGTCGGAAAGGCGGGTCGGCGTCACCACGAACACCTGGACGTGTTCATCGCCCCGTCCCCCACCTCGTAGCCGGGGAATGCCCTGACCTTTGAGCCGAAACGCAGTGCCCGTCTGGGTGCCCGGTGGTATCCTCAACTGTGCGCGACCCTCCAGAGTCGGCACCTCGATATCGTCCCCGAGAGCCGCCTGGGTAAAAGTAATGGGAACCTGGCAATGCACGTCGAACCCTTCCCGCTGAAACACCGGATCCGGGCGGACGTGGATCACGATAAACAAATCGCCGGGCGGACCGCCCCGGGTGCCCGGCTCCCCGTGGCCCGCCATCCGAATGCGGTTGCCCGTATCCACGCCAGCGGGAACTTTGACGCTCACTGTGCGCACCACCCGTATCTGACCGCGGCCTTGGCATTTTGGGCAAGGGTCCGGGATAATCCGCCCTTCCCCTTTACATCGGGAACACGGCCTTCGGGTAACCATCCGGCCCAAGGGGGTATTGACGACATTCTCCTGTTGACCCGTCCCTCCGCACACCGGGCAACGTTCCACCTGGGTCCCGGGCCGGGCGCCGCTGCCCCCACACCGGTCGCAGGTTTCCGTCCTTGGCACGCGAATTTCCTTTTCCACCCCGAAAGCCGCTTCCCGGAATTCGAGGGAGAGGTCGTATTCCAAATCCGCCCCTCGCAGCGGACCGGTCCGCTGCCGGCCGCCGCCGAAAAACATGTCAAAGATATCCCCGAATCCGCCAAAATCCCCAAAATCAAACCCGGTTCCCCCGGGGCCGCCCGGACCGCCTTCGAAGCCTGCCCCCTGCCCGACCCCCGCGTGGCCAAACTGGTCGTATCGGCTCCTTTTTTCCGGGTCCGATAGAACCTCGTATGCTTCGTTGATCTCCTTGAATTTATCGGCCGCCTGGGGATCCTCTTTGTTCACATCGGGGTGATAACGGCGCGCCAGTTTCCGATAGGCTTTTTTAATCTCCTCGGCGGATGCCCCCCGTTCAACGCCGAGCACCTCATAATAATCGCGCTTGCTCACCGGAACACCCCCTCCCCCGGAGCTTCGCCGCGGCCTACTTCTTCAGAAGCCAACGTTTCCCTCTCATCGCTGCCCGAGCGGTTATCGCTCACTTTTTGTCGTCGTCCACCACAGTGTAATCGGCGTCCACCACTTTTTCGTCTTTCACGCCGCCCGCGGCCCCGCCGGTCGTAGAACCCGTTTGGGTACTGTTCGCCGATGTCTGTTGGTACAGTTTCACCGACAATTGCTGGACGACCTGTTGCAATTCGTCCATGGCTTTCTTGATTGCTTCTATATCGTTTCCGGCCAGAGCATCCTTCACCTTTTGCTTCGCCGCCTCGGCCCGTTCCACGTCAGATTTGTCCACTTTGTCCCCGATATCTTTAAGGGTTTTATCCGTGCTATAAACCAAGGAATCCGCCTGGTTGCGGATCTCGATTTCTTCCCGGCGCTTGCGGTCTTCTTCGGCGTGGGCCTGGGCTTCTTTCACCATCCGCTCCACTTCCTCTTTGGACAGCCCGCTGGATGCCGTGATAGTGATCTTTTGGCTTTTTCCCGTCCCCAGATCTTTGGCCGAGACATTCACAATCCCATTCGCATCGATGTCGAAGGTCACCTCGATCTGGGGCACCCCCCGGGGCGCAGGAGGAATATCGGACAATGTAAAGCGACCCAACGTCTTGTTGTCCCGGGCCATCTCTCGTTCGCCTTGGAGCACGTGGATCTCCACCGACGTCTGGTTATCCGCCGCAGTGGTGAACACCTGGCTCTTCGAGGTGGGAATCGTCGTGTTGCGCTCGATCAGCTTGGTGAACACCCCACCCAACGTTTCAATGCCCAGGGACAGAGGGGTGACATCCAACAACACGATGTCCTTGACCTCGCCGGTCAACACTCCGGCCTGGATAGCCGCCCCTACCGCCACCACTTCGTCCGGGTTTACGCCCTTGGACGGCTCCTTGCCGATAAATTTCCGAATCGCTTCTTGTACCGCCGGGATGCGGGTGGATCCACCCACCAGGATGACTTTGTCAATTTGCGAAGGGTTCAGGCCCGCATCGGCCAAGGCCTGGCGGGTGGGCCCCAGGGTCATCTCCACGAGATCAGCCGTCAACTCTTCGAATTTGGCCCGGGTGAGGTTGACCTCCAAATGTTTCGGCCCTGTGGCATCCGCTGAGATAAAAGGCAGGGAGATCGTCGTGGTCAAGGCGCTGGATAGCTCTTTTTTCGCCTTTTCCGCCGCGTCTTTCAGCCGCTGCAGAGCCATCCGGTCTTGACTGAGGTCAATCCCCGTCTCTTTTTTGAACTGATCGATCAGATAATCGATGATTCTCTGATCGAAGTCGTCTCCTCCCAAACGGTTGTTCCCGCTGGTGGCCTTGACTTCAAACACGCCATCCCCGAGTTCGAGGATCGACACGTCGAAGGTGCCACCACCCAAGTCGAACACGAGGATGGTCTGATCTTCTTCTTTGTCCAAGCCGTAGGCCAGGGAGGCCGCCGTCGGCTCGTTGACGATCCGCAACACATCCAGGCCGGCGATCTTGCCGGCATCCACCGTGGCCTGGCGCTGGCTGTCATTAAAATACGCCGGCACGGTGATCACCGCTTGGGTGATGGTCTCTCCGAGATACGCCTCGGCATCCGCTTTCAATTTCTGCAGGATCATCGCCGAGATCTGCTGGGGTGTGTAAGATTTGTCATCGATCGTCACCCGGTAATCGGACCCCATATGACGTTTGATGGAAATGATGGTCCGATCCGGGTTGGTGATGGCTTGACGTTTGGCGACGTCCCCCACCAGCCGTTCTCCGGTTTTTGTAAACGCCACCACCGACGGCGTGGTGCGACCCCCTTCGGCATTGGGGATGACCACGGGCTCACCGCCCTCCATGACCGCCACGCACGAGTTGGTGGTACCCAGGTCAATGCCGATGACTTTTCCCATCTCTAGTTCCCTCCTGTATCTCCGCTGACTTTCACCATCGCAGGCCGCAACACGCGATCTTTATACCGATATCCCTTGCGAAATTCCTCTATAATCGTGCCCGGCGGCTGCCCGGAATCGGGCACCTGGGCAACGGCCTCGTGGACATTCGGATCAAAAGGCATGCCGACAGTCTCGATGGTCCGGACGCCTTCCCCTTCCAGGATCTCTCGAAATTGGCGCACCACCATCTCGACCCCTTGAAGAAGCGACTGCACATCCGTGGACTGCTGGCCGGACTGGAGAGCCAGCTCCAGATGGTCCAGCACCGGCAAAAGCCGCTCGATGACGCCCATCGTCGCCGAGGCCGCCCACTCTTCCCGCTCTTGCCGGGTCCGGCGCCGGAAGTTCTCAAAATCTGCCTGCATCCTCAGCGCCCGTCCCCGCCAGGACTCAACCTCCTCCCGGAGTCGCTCCATCTCCGCAGCCACATCGGCCCCGTCTCCCTCCCCGGTATCGGGACCCTGGCCCGTTTCCCCTTCGTCACGCCGCTGACCCATCTCTTCGCCGGCGCTGGTTTCACTGCGCTCTTCCTTCCCGGCCTCCCGGCGATCTTCTGATCCCTGGGGCTCTGCCTCTCGTCCCGGGCCTGTCCCCGCCTCGGGACGGTCTGCGCCCCCGCTGGACTCCCGGCCGGAATCCGCCTCCCTTCGCCGCTGTTCTTCCACTCGCATCCACACTCCTTTAGATTCCCAAAAATACGGGCGGGCAGAGTTCAACCTCCGCCACACCCGGTGGTTCTTTCCCCATCATCAAGCGCCTTCGCGATTGAACAGATCGCTCAACACGTGAGATAACACATTCAACACACCGATCACCCGTCTGTACGCCATTCGCGTGGGCCCCACGACGCCGATCACTCCGATCCGTCCGCCGTAAAATCGGTACGTGGCCGTTGCCACCGTGCACTCGTGAACCGCGGACAGTTCGTTCTCGTACCCGATGCGAACCTGTACACCCTGTTTCTGCGGCACTCCCACCAATCGGGCCACACCATGGGCGTCTTCCAACATGACCAACAGGGGTTTTAACTTCTCCAGATCCCTAAACTCCGGCTGTTCCAAGATCTTGGACGTGCCCCCCACATACACTTTCTCCTCGGACGAAGCCGTCAGTTCATCGACCAGCGCCAACCCGCGTTCAAACCGATCCAAGTGCCGGCGCAACTCCAGGCCGATCTCCTGTTCCAGTTTTTCCTTCAACTCACTGATAGACACCCCGACCAAACGGCGGTTGAGCACCTCCACCAATCGCTCGATGTCCGCCAGGTCTGCCGGATCCGGAAGAATCACCGTTTTCTTCTCCACGTGACCCGTGTCCGTCACAAGGATGGCCACCGCCGCCCACTCTCCCAAGGGCACCACCTGAATATGGCGCAACTTGGCATCCTCGCCCATGGGGCCCAGCACAAAAGCCGTGTAGTTGGTCAACGTGGACAGAATTCCCGCCGTCTGTCTGACCACATGCTCCATGGCTTCCAACCGTTCCTGAAACAGTCGCCGAATCACGGCAACTTCCCGGTCGTTGAGCATAGGCGGTTGCATCAGATGGTCGACATAAAAGCGATATCCTTTATGAGAAGGGACCCGTCCCGCTGAGGTGTGCGGTTGCTCCAGGTATCCCATCTCCTCCAGATCACTCATTTCATTCCGAATGGTGGCCGGGCTTAAATGTGTCTCCATCCGTTTCGATATCGTACGAGAACCGACGGGTTCGGCAGAACGGATATAATCGTCGACAATCAACCGCAGGATCAGTTGTTGCCGTTCAGTGAGCACCTCCGACACCCCCGTCTGTTAGCACTCCTACATCACGAGTGCTAAACCTCCATACGATGAAAATACCAGAGATGGTCAGACTTTGTCAATGGATAGGGCCAGAAAAGACTGGAACACTTCATTGCTGATCCAAAGCGCCTCCCGAGCCAACCGAACCCGAGAGCCTTCCTTAAGGAGGAGCCCAGAGCGCAAATACCGCTCCACCGGCTCTGCAAAGACGTCGAACAGCGACCGGCCGTGGCGCTGGGTGAAACGATCATCCCCCACCCCTTCCAGCAGCCGCAACCCCAGAATCATGGTGTCCTCCATTTCTTCTTCGTCAGAGACCTCATGGCGCTCCTCGACCGTCGAGCTCCCCTTCCAGGCGAGCTCCATATAAACGGGTACTTTCCGGACGACGGCGTACCGCACCCCGTCGACATACCCGTGGGCTCCCGGACCGGCGGCCAGGTACGGCTCATTGCGCCAGTACACCAAGTTGTGGCGGCAGCGCGCTCCCGGCCGGGCAAAATTGCTGATCTCGTACTGCTCATACCCTGCTTTATCCATGAATTCCATCAATGCGGTATACATCTTTGCCTCGAGATCTTCGGAAGGCAGGTCGAGAACCCCCTGGTCGTACCACCGGCTGTAAGGCGTCCCTTCTTCTACTTTTAAGCCATAAGCGGACAGGTGATCCGGGCCGAGCCCCACCGCCGCCGCCAAGCTCTGGTGCCAATCTTCCATACTCTGACCTGGAATGCCGAACATCAAATCGAGGTTGAGGGAAAATCCCCCAACCGAGCGAGCGAGCTCCACGCTGTGAACAATCTCCTCCGGCCCGTGAGACCGGCCCAGCCTCCGGAGCAATTCCCTGTTGAAGCTCTGCGCCCCGATGCTCAGCCGATTGACCCCAAGCTCCCGAAGAACATGCAATTTTTCACGATCCACCGTGCCCGGGTTGGCCTCTAGGCTAATCTCGGCATCCGAGGCGAGGTGAAACGAACCCCGCAGCGCTTCAAAAATCTGTTGCCACTGGCGGCAAGACAGGAGACTCGGCGTTCCCCCGCCGGCGTACACCGTCTCTAGGACCGTATCCGGATAGAGGCGGCCAAGGGCGCGGATTTCCCGAACCAACGCCTGAACGAACCGTTGCCACACCTCCGGCCTGGCGACATAGGTATTAAAATCGCAGTAATAACATTTGCGCTCACAGAATGGAACGTGCAAGTACAAGGCCTTCACCGGCAGCCGGTTCACGTTCTTACCGCCTCCCACCGAGATTGGAACGGCGCTCGACCGGATGGGCCGCGCGCCGTCATTCCATTTTGAGCACTGCCATGAACGCCTCTTGGGGAATCTCCACGTTTCCCACTTGCTTCATCCGCTTTTTACCTTCCCGTTGTTTCTCCAGCAGCTTGCGCTTGCGGGTAATGTCGCCTCCGTAACATTTGGCCAACACGTTCTTGCGCATGGCCCGGATAGTTTCCCGGGCGATGACCCGATTGCCAATGGAAGCCTGGATCGGCACTTCGAACAATTGCCGTGGGATCAACTCTTTCAATCGCTCGCACAGCGCCCTGCCCCGTTGGTAAGCCCGGTCCCGGTGGACGATGGACGACAGCGCGTCCACCGGCTCTCCGTTGATCAGGATATCCATGCGCACCAGGTCAGAGGGTCGATAACTGGCCAGTTCATAGTCAAAGGACGCATACCCTTTGGTGCTCGATTTGAGACGATCAAAAAAATCGTAGACGATTTCCGTCAGCGGAAGATTGTACACCAAGGTCGCACGATTCTCGTCCAAATATTGCATGTCCTGGAACTCTCCGCGTTTTTCCTGGCACAGCTCCATCACCGTCCCGACATAGTCTTTGGGGACGATAACCGAAGCTTTTACATAGGGCTCCTCAATGCGCTCAATTCGCGACGCATCCGGCATCCGGCTGGGATTGTCCACAGGGATCATCTCCCCGGCGGTGGTGTACACATGGTAGATCACACTGGGTGCCGTGGTGATGAGTTGGAGCCCGTATTCCCGCTCCAGCCGCTCCTGGACGATTTCCATGTGAAGCAAACCGAGAAACCCGCACCGGAACCCGAAGCCCAAAGCCCCGGAGGTTTCGGGTTCATAGCTGAGGGAGGCATCGTTCAGCTCCAGCTTCTCCAAGGCCTCCCGCAGATCTTGGTAATCATTCGAGTCCACCGGGTACAGCCCGCAGAACACCATGGGGTGGACTTTGCGATATCCCGGCAAAGGCTCGCGGGCCGGCCGCAGGGCGTCGGTGACCGTATCCCCCACCCGGGTGTCCCGCACGTTCTTGATGGCCGCGGCGACGAAACCCACGTCCCCCACGGACAACTCCGGGACCGATGTCATCTTCGGCCGGAAAGTTCCCACCTCGGCCACTTCGAATTCCGCCCCTGTGGCCATCATCCGGATCTTCATCCCCGGGCGCAGCGTTCCATTCACCACCCGGACGTAAATGATAACCCCTTTATAGGAGTCATAGTGGGAGTCAAAAATCAGCGCCTGCAAAGGCGCAGCGGGATCTCCTGCGGGAGCCGGGACGGAGTGGACGATGGCTTCGAGGATCTCCCGAATGCCGATCCCTTCCTTGGCCGAGGCGAGAATCGCGCCTTCGGCATCCAGGCCGATGACCTCTTCGATCTCCCGTTTGACCCGCTCCGGCTCGGCGCTGGGCAGATCGATCTTGTTGATCACCGGGATGATCTCCAGATCGTTTTCCAGGGCCAGATACACATTGGCCAGGGTCTGGGCTTCGATGCCTTGGGCGGCGTCCACCACCAAAAGGGCCCCTTCGCAAGCCGCCAGGCTGCGGGACACCTCATAGCTGAAATCCACGTGGCCCGGAGTATCAATAAGATGCAGAATATACGCCTCTCCGTCAGATGCGCGGTATTCCAAACGGACCGCCTGAAGTTTGATGGTGATCCCCCGCTCCCGTTCCAGATCCATCTGATCGAGAACCTGATCGTGCATCTCCCGGGCTGTTAGGGCACCGGTATACTCCAAGATCCGGTCCGCCAACGTCGATTTGCCATGGTCGATATGGGCGATAATGCAAAAGTTGCGAATTCTCTTCTGTCTGTCCCGGGGATCCAAGTGCCCCCTCCTCCTGTCCGCCAGCATCATCCCGAATTATACGCCGTGCCGACGGAGCGGGCAAGGGACCTCCGCAGGCGGCATCAGCGATCAGCGAACATCTTGAGCAACAAGTTGCGCGTTTGACCTTTCATCCAGCTCCCCGCCGCCACACCCACTTGTTCCACCGCCACCGACACATCGCCGGCCGCGGTCTCGATGCGCTGGTTGAGCCGTTCACCTACGGGTGTCCAAGGGGGGGACGGAGGCGGATCCCCAGCCAGGGCATTCATTCCCCTCTGGGCGATGTCGAAGCCGATGGCGATTACCCCTGCGCACATGAGCAAAAGCGCCGTATAGGTCAGCAAACGACCGATAAACCCTCGCACCGCACATCCCTCCACCTTCCAGTATGGTCAGGGCGCTCAGCGGGCTAAACGCAGATCTCCCTGGTCCTTCAGCAAGGCCGCGATGCCGTCTGCGAGACACGTTGCCGTGCGATCCAATTCAGCCTCGGTATTTTCCGGACCGCCGATTTCAATCAGCAGCATGTTGGGAGAAAGGTCCTGGTTGTAAGTGGCGTCGTAGGTGGTGCTGCGCTTTGCCCAGATGTCCCGGACCAGATGAGGATACAGGCGGTCGAGTTCCCCTTTCAGTACCTCGGCAAGTCGCTCGTTGGCCTGGTAGTTAGGATTATTGCCGCCAATGATGATGCGGATTTTCGCATAGGTCTGACCGTTGATCGTCGTCGTGGTCAGATCCCGGGGGTCGGAGTCCCGGTGCATGTCGATGATGAGCTTAAGACCCGGGTATTTTTGCAGCACTTCGTTGACCGTCTTCCGGGAGAAGCCGTACATTTTGCTGTAATCCCCCATGGGCCAGTAGTCCACCGTGGTGTGAATCGCGGTAATGCCCAATTTTTTGAGGTCATCCACCAATGCGGTCCCGATGAGGGTGATGTTTTTCGCCTTGTCATAAGCGTCATCAAAACTGGTGCGCCCAGGAAGCATGGGCAAAAACGATTCCCGATTGTGGGTGTGATACACGTAAACCAACGGATCCGACGACGTCGACGAAAGGTTGGGCGCCGTGGAGGAAGAGCTGGAGGTGGGCTGTTCGTGTTGAAAAAGTCCAGGGGAGGGAGCCCCGTCTTCAGGAGGACGCAGGTCGACAGTCCGACCATCGACAGCGATGGGGTAGTCGGTAAAAGCCATGCCGGGTACCGTCCATCCCAGGATGCTCGTCGGGCGGGTCGGATCGACGTCAGTCAAGTGATAAAAAAGAAAGGCAGCCCAGGATTGTTCACCGGCCACCTGGGCGGGGCTAGAGGATTGATCCATCAACGGCACGCCTTGGCGCACCACCGAGGACCAGGTTAGGGCGTCCACGGCACCGAACAAGCCAGAGCCTCCGGCGGGTCCCGGTAGAAACCACAATGCGGAAGCAAGAAGCGCCGCGGAAGCCACGACAAGCCATGCGGTGACGGAGAATTTCAACCCCCTCCGGGGCGCGTGAAATGTCACAATTCGGAAAGACGATTTGCGCATGGCCGATACCCCCTGTCCATCCCTCGGTACAAGCTATGCTCGGATGGACGGGTCTATGCCATCGTGATGGATTCACGAAAATAAACGGAGAGAAGCGGTCGGGCGCGGTCCCCGCCCTGCGGAAAGGCCCGGAGTTAGTGCGTAAACAGCGCAGCATCTTCCAGACTAATGGCGGGATGGAAGGCCACGTTTAATCCTGTCGCCACGATGTGGGCGGCATCGTCCACAAAGGCGTCGATTTCCTTTGGCGTGACCACCAGGTTGTCTCCCAAAGGATCGAGAATATCCGTGATCCATTTTTGTTTCTCCGCTACGTCGAAGGTGTTCAAAACCGGGCGCAACTGGTCGGAAACTTCTCGACTTAGTCGTTGCAACAGGTAATCCAAGGCATCGTGAATAATCGTAGTGGCTTCCACCACCGTGGGGACGCCGATAGCGATGACCGGCACACCGAGGGTTTCCCGGGTCAGGCCTTTCCGTCGATTTCCCACTCCCGATCCGGGGTGGACGCCGGTATCCGCAATTTGAATCGTGGTATTCACCCGTTTGGTCGACCGGGAAGCCAAAGCGTCCACGGCCACCACCAGTTTGGGTTTGACGTGTTCGACAATGCCCCGGACGATCTCCATCGTCTCAATGCCCGTGATGCCGAGCACTCCGGGTGCCACCGCGCTGACGCTCCGGTATCCGTCTCCCATGAGATCGGGGATATGGTGGAAAAGATGGCGGGTGACAAATAGTTTTTCCACCACCAGGGGACCGAGGGAGTCCGCCGTAACATTCCAGTTGCCAAGACCCACCACCAGTGCGGACTCGGTGTCGGGCAGTTCGATGAACCTCGCCAACTCCTCCGCCATCCGGGCCGACACCCGCTCTTGCAGGTCGGGGTCCCGTTTGCGAAGGCCCGGCACCTCAAGGGTGCTGTACCGTCCCGGCTCTTTGCCGACCCGCCGGGCGGCCTGCTCATCCTGTACGTGCATCCGGGTCACCGTGATTCCTTCTTCGGACCAGGTTTCCACGTCCACCCCGGGAATGTCGCCGCCGCCGGCCAACTCGTGGGCTTCCACCGCCAGGTCCACCCGGGGGTCCGATGCCTGCTGTTCCCCTTGGGGTTCCGGCACTTGTCCCCGATGTGTCCACTCCACAAACTCACCAAACCGCCTCCAAGCATAGGGGTTCGTTCTGTGCACGTCCTTCCCTCCTTGAGGCTAAGGCTGAAGCAACTGAAGTTGCCCATAGTATGCCCCGGGGGCGTGTTCGACCCTGGCCGAGCCCGGGGAGATGCGCGTTTTCCGGACGCCCGCGTCTTGCACCGAGTTGGATGGCGTGGTAGAATACATTTTGTCTGTATGTGGGCGGCCTTGAAAACGGCGCCGCAAAGGGCGAGGGAAAGGAGGGCCAATCTTTGCCGAACATTAAATCCGCCATCAAGCGGGTACAGATCACTCGGAAGCGCACGCTCCGTAATGCCTCGTTGAAATCAATGCTCCGGACGTCAATTAAAAAATTCCACGTGACGTTGCAGAGCGGGAATCTCGAGGCTGCGGAACGTCAACTGCGGGAAGCCATCCGGCGCATCGATAAATCGGTGACAAAAGGAATTCTGCACCGGAATGCGGCGGCGAGGAAAAAGTCTCGCTTGACTCGAAAGTTCCAGGCAGCGGTGAAGGAACAGCAGACCCAACAAACGGCCTGAACATAAAAAAGCCTCGACTCGGAGGCTTTTTTATTTAGGAGAAATTGGACCTCATCGCCCCGGCCCGGCATCCCGAGGGGGCAATCCCTCCCGCTTTGTTCCCGGCATGTATTGGCCTGTCTCAACCAGCTGCTGTTGGGCGATTTCGATGAGTTTGCGGACGAGGGGTCCCCCCATGGCTCCCCCGACCTTGCCGGCCTGACGAGTGGTCAACTCCCCGTCATCGCCTTTCCCCAAGGGAATGCCTAGCTGGCCCGCCACCTCCTCTTCAAGAGGTTGGTCACTTCCCTTGTTTGATGCAAGCCCTTCTTCTTCCATCAAATCACGCTTTAACCGATCCAGGGCGGGACGGGCTTCCGGCACGAGGATTCGGCGTCTTCGGGGCATTCCACTCTCCTCCTTTTAATCGAATTGGCAGGGTGACAACGAAATCATTCAATGCGGCGCGATCGGTACGGCGCCCAGTTTTGATGTCCGCATCGGCGTCGGCCAGCCATTGCAACACGTCGCTCAGTTGCCGGAGTGTATAACGGCGCCCCTGCTCCAGAGCTATTTTTAAAGCATAAGGTCGAACGCCGAGCTGTGCGGAGAGGTCGGTGTTGACATGTCCGGATTTGTATTCATTCAGCGCGTGATACATCAGTCGAAACTGCCTGGCCAGGAGCATCAAGAGCTTAAAGGGATTTTCCTTTTGCTTGAGGAGTCGGTCCAATCCGGTTAAAGCCCGGTCCATGTCTAGACGGACCACATCGTCCACCCATCGGAAAATATCCTGTTCGGGGAAGGGGACGACCAATAGGTCGACATCTTCCCGAGAAATCGCTTTTCCCGGCGCATACAAGGATAATTTATCCAATTCTCCAGCGATCAATTCCAAATGGCCGCCGGACAGGAGGATCAATCGGTTGACGGCGTCCGCTCCCATGTGAAAACCCCGGCGCTGGACTTCTTTGTTCACCCAGGCGGTCAGTTCTGATTCCTTTGGGGAAGGACACATCCACCAGCGTCCCGCTTCCTTCACTCTGCGGACCCATTTTTTCCGCTCATCCATTTTGTGATCGCCGAAGAGAAGCACGACGACCGCCGTCGGGGAGGGGTCAGCCACATACTCTTCCCAACTTGTCAGATCGTGAGGCACTTTCGACCGACCGGAAAGGGCCTCGCCTCCGGTCGCGATCACGAGACGGCGATCGCTAAAAAACGGGGTGGTGCGCGCCTCAAGGACGACCTGCTGAATCGGCGTTTCGGACAGATCGTATCGCCCCAGATTCAATTCCGGAGCCGACAACCCGCAGGCGTTTTCCAATTCCTCGACGACCATGCGGGCGACATAGCTCTCGGGCCCCCCCAAGACGTAGACCGGTGCCAGAATTCCACCGCGGATCTCTCGAATCCACGAATCCCAATACATACGCCCCACCTCAAGCCCAGCATAACACAGGGGAAAGCACAGATCACGCCCAGCGGATCTGTCCGCGTTTGCGAGAGAACGTTTTCCATCCCCCAATGCTCCACAAATACCGCGCTTTATTGGCTTCTTTTAAAAATCTCGCCGTTCCGCCCGCCAACTTCCAATTCCCCACCTCGCCAATGCCTTGGCCGCGGCCCAAAGAAGCAAGTGTCCCTCTCAGATGCGGGTGAAAGGCGTTCAGCGGCCGCCCCTTGAGGAGAAGCCCGATGTTTTGAGCCAAATGATCGCCCATCTGGGTCGCCAATTGTGCTGTCGGTGGAAGAGGACGCCCATCCGGACCTGGGAAAGCCGCGCAGTCCCCGATCACGAACACATCGGACATACCCTTCGGATGAAATACGGGATCCACGGGGACCCGCCCCTTTCGGTCCACCGGGAAACCACTTTCCCCGAGCAAGCGATTGCCCCGAACCCCGCCGGTCCAAATAAACAAGGAATAACTCAAGGGGGGGTGATCGTCGAAGAGCACTTGTCCCTCCTTCACTTCTGCCACTTTTGTGCCCGTTCTCACTTGAACGCCTTTTTGCTCCAAGACCTGCCTCGCCCGGCGTTGCAGTTCAACATCGAGCATGGGGACAATTGTCTCCATGGCTTCAATCAAGATCAGGTGAATATGTTCCGGGTGCACGCCGTACTGACGAGAAAGATGGGGAATCCAATCTGCCAATTCCCCCGTGAGTTCCACTCCGGTTAACCCGCCACCGCCGACGATCACGTTCACGGGATGCTCCGCAGTCGCTTTTTTCACCAACTCCACCATCCGCCGTCGAATATCCAGGGCCGAATCGAACCCCCACAACTGGACACTGTACTTTTGCAGTCCAGGAATTCCAAAAAATTCGGTTTCACTGCCCAGGGCTACCACCAGCACATCATATTCTAACGGTGCCCCATCCACTTGTACCCTCCGACCTTTCCAATCGATGGCGGAAACGGTGCCGATGCGAATCTTGCCGACCCGGGGGTCGATCAGATCCTGTAGCGCTATCCGGTAATCGTCGGGGTGATCCCGGCCGCCCGCGACTTCGTGCATTAAAGTAGTAAATTGGTGGTACGGTTGATCGTTCACGAGTGCAAAAGGTATGTCCTGGCGCTGCAGCCCACACGCCGTTTTTACACCGCCGTAACCCGCACCTAGAATCAAAATTTGCTTCTCCATCCCCGCGCCACCCCCTTGATTTCGAGCCTAGTATGGTCGGCTCAGCGCCTTTTATGCCGTAGTAATCATAGGAAGGGTGGCCAAGCCATAGAGTTTATCAGAATCCGGAAAGGAGCGTGCCGCCATTGAAAACCCGTCCGAAGCGGTTAACCCGCAGGCTTGCCATTCCCGTAGTCGTCCTGATCCTCCTCGTCATCGCCTACGCATCGGCGGCCCCCCGGGTCACAGTACCGGTTCAAGCCCCCCTTCAAGACGTTTCTAACGCCGAGGCCGATCCGATTCTCGCTCAACTGAAAACCATCGGAAACCTGGATGAAGTGTACATGGAGAAAGACAATCAAGGTCGGGTCATCGTCTACACCACGGCTTTCGTAGATGTGGACGATCCGAATCCGATCCAAGCGGCAAAAAGTACAGCACAAAAAGTGATCACGGCGATCTACCGCAGCGGAGTCCCTGTTGCCAACGCCACTATACTGATCACTCGGAACAACCATCCGTTACTGGGGGCCTCCCTGGGTTCTGACACCTTGCGAAAAGCATCGTTAAGCGTGCTTTCCCAGGATTCTGTCGATGCTTTTACATCCTTCCTCGCTTCAACGAACCACAACGACCCCCAACATTTGGAGCAAAGTACGTGGTTGGAAATCGATCCATCGGCGGCACAATAAAAGTGGTTCAGTCTCCGGAACTGGAGGGATCCCAGGTGCGGGCTCTGTGGAAAGGCAGTATCTCTTTTGGTTTGGTCAATATTCCCATCAAGTTGTATGCGGCTGTCGAAGATCGGGACATCCATTTCCGACAATTGCACAACCGGTGTAAAACACCCATTCAGTATAAAAAATGGTGTGCGCACTGTAACGAGACGGTCACAGCGGACGAGATCGTCCGCGGGTACGAGTGGAGGCCGGGTGAGTTTGTGATCCTCACCGACGACGACCTTGCACACCTGCCCCTTCCAAGCCTGCACACCGTTGAAATCACGCAGTTTGTGCGAGTCGGCGAAGTGGACCCCATCTATTTCGAAAGAACGTATTATCTATCGCCCCAGGAATTCGGAGAAAAGCCCTACCAGTTGCTGCACCGAGCGATGCAAGAGACCGATCTCGCCGCCTTGGCCAAAATCGCCCTGCGCAGCAAAGAACACTTGGCCATCCTTCGCTGTTATAACCATGTGCTCGCCCTGTCGATGCTTCACTTCCCCGATGAATTGCGATCTACGGCGGAACTTCCAAACTTAGCCGGCATTGAAGTTAAAGCGGCTGAACTCGAAATGGCCAAGGAGCTGATCAATCGGCTGTCGAGCCCCTTTCATCCCGAGGCGTTCCATAACGAGTACGGGGAGGCTCTTCGGGAATATATCGCTTCCCGCGTGTCCGAAAACCAAGTGGTTCAGGTGCGGCCTCCCGAAAAAAATGTGGTCGACCTCATGGAGGCCTTACAGGCCAGCCTGCAAGCAGTTCAGGTTAAGGCGCGGCCGGACGGAGGGCGACAGACCGAGGGGGAACGACAGGCCGAGCCCGCGGGAAGGCGTTGAAATGGTCCCTCGGATTCCACGTATGGCCACGTTTCCCCGACCCTCGCTCTGAATGAGAAGACCTGAATAGGCCTTTGTCGACCACCGACGCTCTAGCCCTGTAAACCCGGGCAAGGGCTCCCCTGGGTGAACATCCACGACAAGTCGACCTGGAAGGAGAATCTGTGGGGGCCAACCGCCCACCCATATCGGGTGGCCGCCGATCTCTACGCGCATAAAGTGATTCCTATCCCATGGTAATACTCGCTCCGGAGCCAGTCGGCGTTTTAGAACCTCTAACCCCGACCCGGAACTCCGAGTTCCCCCGGACTCTTCAAAAGTAGCCAGCCACACCCGGTCCAACTTGTACACGCCCAACCGACGGAGATACGGGACAATCACCATCTCGAGATCCCCTCTGTCATCCCTGCAAATCAATTCCCGAACCCCTTGTGATTCCAAAAAGATTGCCGAACCGCCGTCCAGGGCAAAGACCACCATCTGCTCTGGTACCGCCCGGGCGGAGAGGACCACCACAGCACAAAAAACGACCGTACAAAATCGGCCCGTGCGCTGGCCCTTTCCCCAGCGGCTCAATGCCCACAACACCCCGCCCCCGTACAGGGCCCAGATCCATAGCGGGAGTTCACCCAGCCGGAGAAGCCAGCGCCGGTCGCCGTCCATCGCCGTGACACCTCCGATGATACTTTGGGCCAAAAGGTCGGCGATCAACATCGCTCCGTCGCTGAGTACAGGACTGGGCGCTGTGAGCAAAGACACGAGACCGGTTCCCAACAACAGAGCACCCGCAGGAGGAACCCAGAGATTCGCCAAAAGCGTCCATCCATTCCACACATAGAAGCTGGAAAACGAAATCGGACAAATGGCGATCTCTGCGGCGCCGGCCACAGCGACGAGTTCCAGGATCCAGCCCGGTCCTTTTCCCATCGCGCTTCGCAAAGCGGGCGCCAAAACGAAGATGCCCCACGTGGCCGCGTACGAAAGCTGAAATCCGAGATCAAAGACCCACTTGGGGTGCAAAAGGGATTCCGCCGCTAGAGTCACTCCCCACGCGTGTAGCGGACCCTGACGCCGCCCCAAGGCCTCCCCCATCCCCACATAAGTCGCCATCGCCGCCGCCCGCATCGCCGAAGGGCTACCCCCGGTTAGGGCTGCGTAGCAAAACGCTGTGCTGGCAAGCCAAAAAAACCGTGTCCTGGGGGATGTGCGCCCTTCCAACCATCGCCTGAGAGGCCACAGCACCACGTGCAGATGCGCGCCGGAGACCGCCACCACGTGGGCCACGCCGGTCAAAGCAAAGGCCTCGCTGAGCGCGGGGTCCAAATCGCTGGTATCTCCTAACACCATCGCTTTGAGGAGTGGTTCCGATGAAGACTTCACCCTCCCCGACCACACCTTTTCGAATGCCCTTCGAGCCTTCCCCGGCACACTGCGCCAAGTCGACCGTACGCTAGGAGGAGACTCCAGTTTTGCCCGGTACAACAGTTCCGCTCTTTCCCACGGGTCTGCTACGCCATGAGGAAATGGAGCCCTGGGCGCCGGAGGGGGACTGAGACGGATCCGGGCCTCGATCCAGTCCCCTTCAACCACGGGCACAGGCATCTCCATTCGCACCCGCACCCCTCTGCACGATTCGGCGGAACCCCTGCTGTGAAAGAGTCGTACCAATTCCGCCTCCACGGATGGATTGGCACCGGGTATCCGGGGCAAAACTGCAACGACCCGCGCTGCCACTTCAACAGGTTCACCTATCCACCCATCCAACGGTGGAACCGCGGGGGCGGACACCTGTCCCCCGGCAAAACACGCGGCCATCGCCAGCCCGAGAGCCACACTTTCCCAGCGATACAAGTAAAAACGCATCCATGGCCATATACCCTCAGGTTGGACCCAGCTCCGTCGGCGACGGGTATCCATCATCCATCCCCACAGCAGGACTGCGGCCGACAAGGCTGCCCCGCCCCACCCCACAGGGGCTGACTGCCCCAAGGCTGCCCACGCGGCGGTCCAGATGCCAAACAGGGGAAATAGCTGGGATGTAGAAAGCGGAATCACTGCAAATCAACCTGTGACCGGATCCGCTCCACCAGTTTGGGCCCAATGCCCGGCACGTCCTCCAGGCGATCGACAGAAGAAAACGGCCCGTGCTCTAAACGATACTGCACAATCGCTTCGGCTTTGCTCTTCCCGATGCCGGGCAGGCGATCGATATCATCCACACTACCAGAGTTGATGTGGACGATCCCGCCTGATCCTGAGGTTGCAGGTGCTGATTCCGCCGAGGTCAATGCGGCCTGCGCATTCGTTCCGCCTGCCTGTTCGCCGTGAAGGTTTGCCTCCGGCAAAGACGGATGGCCTGCCTCGGTGACCGCCGTGGGTTTGACGGGCACCACCACCATGGCGCCATCCTCCAGTTTGGCCGCGAGGTTGATCCCGGCGAGCTCCGCCGCTTCTAGAGCTCCCCCCGCCGCATCCAGGGCCTCCTTTACCCGAGAGCCAGGCGGCAATTGGTACACCCCCGGCGTTTGAACCGCCCCCTTCACGTCCACGGCGATCGTTCGGGAGCTCGGGGCACCCGGCCCCCGCCCGGCCAGGAGCTCCGTTTCGACCACTGCCGGAAGAGCATCGGAACCGGGCTGAACTCCTTCACTCCACAGAAACCACGCCCCCGCCACCAGAACAAGCAGTAAGGCCCACCAGCCCTTTCGAACCGCCCTTCCCACATTTCGTGCCCAAGCCATACGGATCCCCTCCACCGGTTATCACCTCCGACAGATCCAATTCGACAGGGGATGTCCGGTACCTCGTGTTGAAATCCTTGAGTTTCACTTAAGACGGAAGGTTGGTTTGCAACATCGGGGAGTGCAATAGTAAAATGGAACAGAACCCTTTGGAAAGCGGGGCCTGTCGCATGCTAACACCCAGCATGGAAGACTATTTAGAAACCATCTATGAACTGATGAAGGAAAAAGGCTATGCCCGCGTATCGGATATTGCGACAATCCTCGCCGTGCAGCCTTCGTCCGTCACAAAGATGATTCAGAAATTGGACGAAAAGAATTTTGTGACGTATGAGAAATATCGCGGTCTGGTCCTGACCCCGGAAGGGGAACAGCTCGGTCGGAATATGAAACAGCGCCACCGGATGTTAGAGGACTTCCTGCGCCTGCTCGGGGTGGGGGAGAGCACGATTCGTAAAGATGTGGAAGGCATTGAACACCACATTAGCCCCAGCACCATGCGTTCCTTGCAGAGCCTCGTCCTGTTCTTTCAGGAGTATCCGGAATATCAACGAGCATTCGAACGCTTTCGCCGGTTACAGGCCGGAACGGCCGAAGATCGCTCCACAGAAAATCTAAAAGTGATGGATGAATGACATGAATCACGTGAAACGGCCGGACCTCGTTTGTCCGGCCGCAGGAAGCGGTAATGGAGCACCATCGGCACCCCGATCTCCCGTGTAGCGTTTCGATGAACTGCGGTTTACCCTTTCACCACAATATTGACCAATTTCTTGGGGACAACGATCACCTTGACCACTCGTTTTCCACCTGTCCATTCCTGGATTTTTTCCGCACCCAAAGCTGTCTGGCGGACTTCTTCCTCCCCCGCCGAAGCTGAGACGACGATATGATCTCTGACCTTACCGTTGACCTGCACCGCATACTCCACTTCATCGGTCACCAGTTCCGCAGGATCATAGGTCGGCCACGGCTGTTGGTGCACACTTCCCGTTCCTCCAATCTGGCTCCACAACTCTTCGCAGATATGGGGTGCGGCTGGGGCGAGCAGGAGCAACACGGTCCGGATGGCCGCCGCCTTGGTGAAGGGATCCGCCTCCGCCGGGTAGGCGTAGATGGCGTTTACCAACTCCATGATGGCGCTGATCCCGGTGTTAAACGTGTACCGTTCCGCGAAGTCTTCGGTCACCTTTTTGATCGTGGCGTGGGTCTTGCGGCGCAATTCCCTGGCAGCGGGCGCCATCTGGTCTCCGGCCGGAGCATGAAACACCTCTCGATTCTGGTTTACGAGTCGCCAGACCCGATGGAGAAACCGGTGGCTACCTTCCACGCCTTGGTCACTCCACTCCAGGTCCCGGTCGGGCGGGGCGGCGAACAGGATAAACAACCGGGCCGTGTCGGCGCCATACCGGTTGATGATGTCATCCGGAGACACCACATTGCCCTTGGATTTGGACATCTTCGCCCCTTCCTTGATCACCATCCCCTGAGTTAAAAGATGGCGGAATGGCTCGGAAAAATCGACCCACCCGGCGTCTTGAAGGACTTTGGTGAAAAATCGCGAGTAAAGGAGGTGCAACACCGCGTGCTCAATGCCGCCGATATAATCGTCCACCGGCAACCATTTGCGAACCGCTTCGGGATCGAAGGGGCGAGCGGTTTCCTTTGGGCTGGTGTAGCGAAAATAGTACCATGATGAACACATAAAGGTGTCCATGGTGTCCGTTTCTCTCCGGCCGGGTCCTCCGCACTTCGGGCAAGTGGTTTGGACGAAATCCTCATTGGTAGCCAAGGGCGATACCGTCCCCGGCTCGAAAGAGACATCTTCCGGCAACCGGACGGGCAACTGATCTTCAGGCACCGGCACAATGCCGCAATGATCACAGTACACGATGGGAATCGGCGCTCCCCAGTAGCGTTGCCGGGAGATGAGCCAGTCGCGGATGCGGTAAGAGGTGGCAAAGCGCCCTTTTCCCATCTCCTCCAGGTGGGCGGTGATGGCCTGAATCGCCTCGCGATTGTGCATCCCGTCCCACCGACCGGAGTTTACGAGAACTCCGTCTTCAACATAGGCTTCGGTAGGGGGCGTGGGAAGTTCTTGATCTTGCGGTCGAATCACGACTCGGATCGGAAGGTTGTATTTTTTGGCGAAGGCAAAATCCCGTTCGTCGTGGGCAGGCACACCCATCACAGCGCCGGTCCCGTAATCGAGAAGTACATAATTCGCCACCCAGATCGGCACTCTGTCCCCGGTGAGGGGATGAATCGCATAAGTGCCGGTGAAAACCCCGCGCTTTTCCCCATCCGCAGCGGTGCGTTCCACCTCCGAAGCCTTGCGCATCTCCTCTACGAAGGCCTCCACCCGATTCCTCTCACTCGAGTGTTCGATGAGCGCAGGCACCAAAGGGTGCTCGGGAGCGAGGACCATGTACGTCACCCCGAGCAGCGTGTCCGGCCTGGTGGTGAACACGCGGATCGTCTCCGGCCGTCCTTCCAGCGCGAACTCAACTTCCGCGCCGGTGCTGCGTCCGATCCAGTTGCGCTGCATCACTTTAACCCGTTCCGGCCAGCGGTCGAGCTGATCCAAATCCTCCAGTAACCGATCCGCATAATCGGTAATCCTCAGAAACCACTGCTCCAGCTCTCGCTTTGTGACCTCTGTGCCACAACGCCAGCATCGCCCATTCTCCACCTGTTCGTTGGCCAGCACAGTGACACATTGTGGACACCAGTTTACCGCCGCTTTTTTCTTATAGGCGAGCCCGCGGTGATAGAAAAGCAAGAACATCCACTGGGTGAACTTGTAGTAATCCGGCGCGCAGGTCGTCACTTCCCTCTCCCAGTCGTAGCTGACCCCGAGGCGTTTCTGCTGCTGCCGCATGTGGTCGATATTCTCGTAGGTCCACAGCCGGGGATGGACACCGTGCTGGATTGCCGCATTCTCCGCGGGCATGCCAAAAGCATCCCACCCCATGGGATGAAGAACATTGTACCCTTGCATCCGTTTTACCCGGGCCACCACATCGCCGATGGAGTAAACCCGAACATGGCCCATGTGCAACTTGCCCGAGGGGTAAGGAAACATCTCCAGGCAATAGTAATGCGGGCGGTTTGCATCCTCCCGGGTGCGATACAGCCCGGTCTCCTCCCACAGATTCTGCCACTTGAGTTCGATCTCTGCCGGCACATACTGTTGTTCGGTCACGACGTACCCCTCCTTGACGCCACTCATCACAAAAGCCTCTCGCCCCGGCTCGTGCCAGGGACGAGAGGCCCTTGCCGACCGCGGTGAGGCCGTCACCGCGCACACACCCTTGGAGTCGCGTTCCACGGACACCGGAAGGTATCCAAAAGAATCAACCCTCACCCGCCGCTGGTTGCCTGTTTGGGGCGAAATCTACACTGAAATTCCCTGCGATCGACTGCCAATTGTATGCTATATTATACATGGATCGACAAAAGGTGTCAATTTGTTGTCGGGAGATGTCACGAGGACTGGGACAACATTGGGGCATCGCCCCAGAGGCGTTCCAGCTGATAAAACTCCCGTTCCTCCTCTCGGAACACATGCACCACCACATCCCCAAAGTCGAGCAGAACCCACCTGGCTTCATCACGTCCTTCGAGACCTTGGAGCACCGCCCCGTGTTCCTCCATTTTTTCGCGCACATGATCTGCGATGGCCTGCACCTGGGTTCTGGACTGACCGCTGCAAATCACGAAGTAATCAGCGATGATGGAGAGTTCTCCAATATCGAGGATCACCACATTCCCGGCTTTTTTGTCCGCTGCGGCATCCGCCGCCAGGCGCGCTAAACTGGCCATCTGTGCACTCATTCCCACGCCTCCCCTGTTGGATTGCTGGTATTGCCCCACTAGCGGCTCCGCCCACCGCGGACCCGGGACCAGCATTCGTTTCTCGCCAACACCGTCAGTACAGCCACCGGTCTCCCGCGATCAAGAAGATCCCGCAGGCTGGCGTCGAACATCTCCGCCAGAGCCCTGTCCAAATCCTGACTGGCCAATTGGCGAAGCCGATCCACTCCGGGATAGGCCCGCCCGGGCTCCACAGCGTCAGCCAAACACACCACCCTTTCCAAAAGCCCCATCCCCGGGCGCCCGGTGGTGTGATAACGGACGGCATCTGCAACTTCGTCATCTTCCACCCCGAATTCCTGCCCGAGCTTTGCGGCGGCGATGGGTCCGTGCAATACGGCCACGGGTCCAAAGAGCTCCCGATCGACACCCAGTCGCCGGGCTTCCTCTTCCAGACGATCGGCGGGCCATTCCCGGGCCCAATCGTGGATCCAAGCCGCCAGGCGCGCTTTATCCTCGTCTGCCCCGTAGCGCTTGGCCAGTCGTTCGGCTTCCGCCACCACGCCCTCCACGTGAGCGAATCGCGCCGGGCTCAGGGCCCCTTTGACCTTCTCTTTGATCTGCTCTTCCGTCATCGCACCCGCCCCGCCCTTTTATACAACCCTTTTGCCCGGATCAATTCCTGAACAGCTTGGGGCACCAATACACTGACCGTTCTCCCTGCCTCCAGACGAGCCCGCAGTTCTGAAGATGAAACCTCCAGCCGGGGCATCTCCACCACCTCGAGAGCAGCTCTGGGAAATTGCTTGCGAACAACGTCCATCCCCTTATGCTCGTTATACCCCGGCCGGACCACCGCAATCAAGTCGGCTAAAGAAACAATCTCTTCGGGGGATTTCCACATCGGGAATCCCAGGAGTTGATCCGCGCCGATAATCCATGCGAATCGCACATCCGGGTGCCGAGTCCTCAGATAACGAAGGGTATCCACGGTATACGATGGGCCTTCCCGGTCGAGTTCCACCCGGCTCACCCCGAGGCCCGGACGGTCAGCCACGGCAACTTCAACCATGTGAAACCGATCTTCGGCCGGAGTATCCGGCGCCTCTTTGTGTGGCGGAATTCGGGTTGGAACAAAGAGTACGCGTTCTAAACCACAGGCATCCAACACGTATTCCGCCGCGACGATATGTCCAATATGAACGGGATCAAAGGTGCCTCCGAAGAGCCCGATCCGTTTCATATATCGGAGCCCCCTTTGACCGCCCCATCGTCCAAACCTTCTTCCACCACCGCCCGCATGTCCGCCACTGGCGCCGCCAGTCCCGTCCAAATCCGGAAGGCCGCGGCACCCTGAAAGACAAACATGCCCACCCCGTCACAGGTGGACCGTCCCAACTCTCGGGCGCGCTTCAGCAACAGGGTCTCCCTTGGGTTGTAGACGATATCGCTGACCACACAGTCCTCCCGGGTCCACCCCGGATCGAAGGGCATTGCGCCCGTGCCCGGGCTCATCCCGACGGGTGTCGTGTTGACACAGAGGTCCGCTTCCCGAAGCCACACCTGCAGTTTGTCCCAGCCCCCGGCCTGCATTCGGCCGGGCCCCAGGCGGCTGAACTCGTCGGCGAGCCTCTCGGCTTGCGCCGGGCGCCGGGCCACCACTCGTACCAGGGCCCCCTCCCGCACCAAAGCGTGGGCAATGCCTCGGGCAGCGCCCCCGGCGCCAACCACGACACAGACCTTCCCTTCCACCGTCAAACCGGTCTCCGCATGCAGGGCTTCCACATAACCCCAACCATCCGTATTATAACCGGTCAACCGCCCCTCCTGAACAAGCACGGTGTTCACGGCTCCAATCTCCGCAGCCTCATCGGACAGCTCGTCCACTAGGCGGCATGCCGCCTCTTTATGGGGGACTGTGATGTTCCATCCCCGGAACCCCAGCGCTCGAAGACCTCGCATCGCGTCAGGGAGATCTTTGGGTTGAACGTCGAAGGCATTATACCGCCACGCCAACCCGAGCCGCTCGAAGGCCCGGTTGTGCATCACGGGCGATAAAGAATGCCCCACCGGATGACCGATCAAGGCCACGCGGCCTTCCACCTGTACCATTCCCCGCCCCCACTTTCCCGTACGGCCGCTCTCTTTCTCCCATCATACCATGAGCATCGGGACAACGGCTATTTTCGAAAATCCATTCTCAGTTTGACATTCGTGCCCTCAAAGGCGATGTGGAGATCGTGGAGATGATAATCCTGCAACTCCGGCTCACTCTCCCGGGCCCGCTGGACCTCCCGGCGCAACCAATCGAGCCAACCGTCAACATCGAAGATGATCGGCTGGGAAGAAACCGAGGGCAACGACAGGACCCGAACCACCCTGCGTCTCCGTAACGTCTCCAAAGGGGCAACCTCCTCACCGGCGATCTTACTCAAGCCATATGCGGAAGTTTTCACCCCTAGACTCAAACCAAGGCCGGGCGCAACTCCGTTTCAACCCCCTCGGGCACAAAGAGGGCCACCCGGGCGCCCCGCCCCCGGGCCGAGACCCATCCCAGGCCGGCCACCGCCAGGTCGACTTTCTCTCCGGGTTCGAGTTTCCACTCGGTGCGCGCCACGGGTGTAACTTCCGCAAGACAGCGCTCACAGGGAGGGACCAGGTCCTTGCCGGCGTGCTTTTCAAAGAAAGGCTGGGCCCGGAGTACATTCGTCCGATGGATGGGAACCCGATTGGAAAGAAAGCAAACAAAAGGTTGTCGATCCCCCTCCAATACGTCCAACCGGGCCAATCCCCCCAGCCAAATACTTTGCCCGGTCTCCAACGAATAGACCCGGGGCCGAATCGGCTGAACAGGCACCACCGCCCGCAGGCACGTCGGACACAACCGATCCACCACTCGGTAGCCCGCCGTAATGCCGGGGGTGTCCACCCATTTTCGCCCTTCCCCGCGGTCGATGGTCACCGCATTCAAAGTCGTGCCCGGCACCCGGGACGTGGTGAGGGGGCGATCCGACGAGATTTCGGCGGCTCCCATCAACGCGTTGAGCAAGCTCGATTTTCCCGTGTTGGCGGCGCCCATAAAATACACCGCTCCGTCGACCCGGTTCAGATCGGCGAGCAACCCGGGAATCCCGATTCCCTTGTGAGCACTGGCCAAATACACGCGCTCCACCCGGAAGCCCTCACGCCCGAGCTGCCGTTCAAACCACCGCCGAACCCGATCGTAATTCGTTTCCCGGGGCAAAAGGTCGATTTTGTGGACCACCAGCCATTGTCGATCCCCGGCCACGTCGTTCAGGTCCGGGATTCGCGTGCCCGTCCAATCAAGAATATCCACCACCTGAACCACCAGGGCCCGCTCCTGTTTTGCCCGGGCCAAGACTCCCCGCAGGCGCTCGGGAGGCACCGCAGCAGGGGCGATTTCCTGATAATGGATGATGCGATAGCAGCGGCGGCACAACACCCCGGGTTCATCCATGCGATGCGCCGGGACGTAGCCGGCTTTTCCCGGGTCTTCGCTTTGAAGTTCCTCCCCGCAACCACTGCAGACCTTCATCCTTGATGCTCCCCCTCAGAGATCCGATGCAGGGACGGGGCAATAAAGCGCAACACCCGGCGTTCGACGAGCCGCATCACCCGGGTCCCCACCCATTCCTTATCGGAAATCGGCACCACGAGAATCGTGTACATCCCCATCCGGTTTCCTCCTGCAATGTCCGTAAATAACTGGTCCCCGATCATCGCCGTTTGCCGGGGGTGGGTGCCCGTGATCTCCAAAGCCTTCATAAACGCCCGCATGCGCGGTTTCCCGGCTTCGTAAAGGGCCGGGATATTCAACTGTTCCGCAAAAGGCCGCACCCGGACCTCCTTGTTGTTGGATACGATACAGACCTTCAACCCCCGATCCCGCAAATCGTCCAGCCAATGGACCAACTTGTCCGGTGCTTGGGGCTCGTTCCAGGCCACCAGGGTATTGTCTAAATCCGTGACCACTCCGAGCAAGCCTTTGCGGACCAGGGCCTCGGCATTCACGGCGTAAATCGACGGCACGTACACATCTGGTACAAAAAGGCGCAGCACAGCTTCCACTCCCCGCCGCGAATCGCAGTCGTTCCATCGCATCCTGTCAACCTGGAATGGTACCACATTCCAACCCGCGATCCAAGCGGAAAAACGCCGTCCTTCTGCTGCGCCGTTAACTCTTCAATTTTGACGGATTTTTCGAAAGTGAGTTTCCGTGCCGTATCCTCGTTCATCCGGGTTACCGGCTGGCCAGTCTGCCGATTCCAACTCCCGTCCCACGTCCGCCCGGTACGGAGGACGCATGCGATTGGCCGGGCCAAGATGTTTGTTCCCGCAAAAGTGTCCGCAGGCGTGCCACGGGGTTGGCTCCAGGTTCCCGCCACCTTTGAAGTAGGGTGCCAAAAAGTTGCAGACTCACAGGCGGTCGCTAAGGTTTCCCAGTGAAAAACCGGGCGATACTGGAAAGGTCGAAGGATACACAGGTGGTGAAGGAGCGGGGAGGGATGGCCGTGAAACGCTGGGGGCACAGCCGTCGCTTGTTCATTTGGACCGGAGCCTGGACGAGCTTGGTGGCACTGCTCGCCGGGCGACTGTTTTTTATTCAGGTGGCCGATGCCCGCAACTACGAAGGCCACGACCTCCTGGCCCTGTCGGTGGGACAGCGCCAGGAGCAGTTTGTGGTGGACTCCGGCCGGGGCAACATCTTAGATCGAAACGGCCAATCCCTCACCGGCCACACCTTCCTCGGTCTGGTGGTCTTGCCTCCTTGGCACCCAGACCTTCAGGATCCGAACCTGGCGCGGCTGGCCGCCATCTTGGGGCGCCCGGTCAACCAGATCCAATCCGCCCTGGCCTCGATGAAACAACCGGGTCTGCTCAGCCTGCCCGGCCCAGGGGGAACTTCCACGTCCATCGAATTGACCGACGCCCAGGCGGCCGCCGTTCAATCTCTGGGAATAGACGGGATCCTGCCCCGCCAGGTCACGGTGAGATACAACAATCAATCTCTGGCCCGCCACGTCGTGGGGTTTATCGGGGAAGACCCGAATCTGGTCACCCAGGTTTACGACGGGCGCTACCCCCTGAACGAACCAGTGGGCAAAATGGGTCTGGAGAGCGTGTTCCAGGAGGATCTTCGCGGGAACGGCCCCGCTCGAACCCTTCATTTTTATGTGGATGGGGAAGGCCGGCCCTTGCCGGGGCTGGGGATCCGAGAAGCGACCCGGCCGGATACCGGGCTGAACGTCCAGACGACCCTGGACATGGGGTTGCAAAAGATCGTGGAGTCGGCCATGGACAAAGTGGCGCTGCCCCGAGGCGCCGCGGTGGTGATGGACGTGCATACCGGCGACATCCTGGCCATGGCCTCCCGGCCGAATTTTGACCAGAATCACATTCCGTCCGGGGCCGCCAACTACCCGAAAAACCTTGCGGTGGAGGCCGATTTTCCCGGATCCGTATTTAAAATCGTCGATGCCACCGCCGCCTTGGACAAAGGGCAGCTCACCGCCAACACTCCTTTCGACTGCACGGGCTCGATCCAAATCGGGGACGGGATACTCAAGTGTTGGAAGGTGCACGGGCATGAGACCGCGGAGCAAGCTTTCGCCCAGTCCTGCAACGTGGCCTTTGCGCAGATTTCTATGAAGCTGGGGCGTCAGAACATTGAGGATTACGCCAAGGCCTTCGGTTTGGGCCAGAGGCAGGGACAAGTGGTGGATGGCCGGGATGTGTTCGATGAGGAAGACCCGGGCTCAATCTTTGTCGGGCCGGGCAATGCGCTGCGCTTGTTGGCAAACACCGGGATCGGGCAGGAAAATGTTCGCATCAGTCCCCTCCAGGCGGCGGTGATGGCCGCCACCATCGCCGGGGATGGCAAGCGGCCGGTCCCACGGCTGGTAATGGGACTCACCACCGCCCAGGGAGATCCGTATCGGACATTTCCCACCCAGTCTCCGGTTCAGGCCATCAACCCGGCGGTGGCCAAAGAAGTTGGTCAGTGGATGCGGGAGGTCATCGCCTCCCCCCAGGGCACCGGGGACCTTCTCGCCCAGGCGGCCTGGCCGGTGGCGGGGAAGACCGGCACGGCCCAGACCGGCCAAACCCGCCGGGTCAATCAGTGGTTTGTGGGGTATTTTCCCTACGATCACCCCCGTTACGCCATCGCCGTGGACGCCCTTGACATCTCCGACAGCTCGGGACTGCGCTACCCCGAGCCCATCGTTCTCGACATCGTCAACGCCCTGGCTCACCTAGGCACAACCCCGCAGACGAGCGGCGCCCCCCAATCCGGCGTGGGGAGGTGAGAAACGTTCAGTTCACCGACCGCACCGCAGCCGCGACCGAATCGCGAAACACTTGAACCGCTTGATCAATGTCCTTCTTGTCCACAATGAGAGGCGGCATGAAGCGAACCACCGTTTTACCCGGTCCGCAAGATAAGAGGATCAGACCCCCCTGTTCGCACCGTGCCAGAATTTCTTTCACCATGTCCGAAAGCTCAGCCCCGGACCCGGGATCCCGGAATTCCACAGCTACCATCAGCCCGACACCCCGGACGTCGTAAACCTCTTGAAATTCCGCCAAGGATTCCCTCAGTTGTGCAACCAGATAATTCCCCATCGCCCGGGCATTGTCGATTAATCCGCCCTCCAGCAGGTCCAAGGTCGCCAACCCCGCCGCACAGCTCACGGGATTTCCCCCAAAGGTCCCGCCGTGCGCCCCGGCCGGCCAACGGTCCATCAAATCTTGCCGAGCGATTACGGCACTGAGGGGAAAGCCCGAGGCGATTGCTTTTCCAAGAGTGAGAATGTCGGGCTTCACCCCAAAGGTTTGATAAGCAAACAGATGTCCCGTACGCCCGAATCCGGTCTGAACTTCGTCAAAAATTAACAGAATGCCGTGTTCATCACAGATGCCTCTCAGTTTCTCCAGAAAGCTTCGGGGAGGGATGACATATCCGCCCTCCCCCTGAACCGGCTCGACAATGATTGCCGCCACCCGGTCCGGGCTGACCTGCAATTCAAAGAGATCGTTGATACTCTCAAGACTTGCGCGCACGGCTTCCTCCGGATCTTCTCCCGGCGCGGGTTTTGGATACCGGGCAAAATACACGCGCCGAAGAGCCGTTTCATACATGCGGCGGTAGGCGGCGTTCGAACCGGTCAAGGCGAGGCTGCCAAGGGTTCGCCCGTGAAAGGAATGAGCAAAGGCGATCACTTCCGGGCGCCCCGTGACGTACTGGACCAGTTTGACAGCCCCTTCATTCGCCTCGGCCCCACTGTTGCTGAAATAAACCTTGGTGTCCCCGCCCGTAACCTCGACCAGTCTCTCCGCCAGCTGGACATACGGTTCGTAGTAAAACACATTGTGGCCCACGTGAATCATCTGGCGCATCTGTTCCGCAGCCCGCTGAACCACCGCTGGATGGTTGTGACCCGTATTGGTCACCGCCACCCCGCTGGCAAAATCCAAGTAAGCCTTCCCGTTCTCGTCATAAACCCAGCATCCTTCAGCCCTCACGATACCCAGTTTCGTCGCCCGGGAAGCCACCGGCGGAAACACTCTGAGGGCCCGTTCGTACAGGGTCGTCAATTTTCTTCCTCCCATTGTCGATTCTCCCACAGCATCTCTACCACTCGCTGGATCAACTTCGGCAAAACACCAAAACTGTACGGAATGTACAATCGCTCAGTCCATTTGTGGGCATCAAAACCATAAACACCGAGGTTTATAGCCGGAATCGATAACTTTCTGATTTCATCAAGGGGCACAGAATACGTGGTTCCCCAGCCGGGAAAATTCGCTGTAAACATGTGAACGGCCCGGGGCTCATCGACCATATTTAAATAACTGCTATCGGACAGGTAAGGAAAGAAAGGGCGGATCTTTAAGACCTCGCCGTATCTCGCCGCCACGGCCCCAGCCGCCGCCTCCACAGCTTTCAGCACCCTTCGGTGATCCGGTCGTTCTTCCTGAAGGCGATTCCGCGGACAAAAGGGAGAACTATAGTAAAGCAGGATGAGTGGGGAGGTTTGCCCCGCAGCCGCCAAGCACCGCTCCACCAGATCCCGGGTAGCTTCCCTCTGGTCTACTTCAACGGAGTACCGGGTGTTTCGGAGAACATCATCAACCCGAGCCCGAACCCCATCTTCGAGGCCCTCCAGCCACTCCGAAAAGGTCAGAACAGGCATATCCTCCCTTTCATAACGCGGCATCTGCCCCTTGACTTCGGCGAATTCCGTATACTGGTCCATATAGCCATTTCTCAGGGCCAATGCCCGGTCTCGAGCCGCCTCGACTTTCCGCTTCACTTGTGCCAGCACTGCCTCAGGAGTCGAATTCAATACAAACCAGTTAAAATACAGCCAGGCTCCCCCGGCCGTCTGCACATTGTAAGCCGGTTTTAGATCCCGCGCATAAAGAGCGACGGGTGGCTGACCGGTCTCAAGTCCCACCCGGTCGCAAAGCTCCGGGTTGTAGTTCAACTCCCGCAGACACTCCGCCATCACGAAAACGGGATCGAGGCCACCAAAGGCCTCTCCAACATGGGTTTCTCGCCCACGTATCAAAACGTTGAGCAGCAGCTTGCCCGTTGCTCCGGTGTACAGGTAACGCGCCGAATCGCCTTCGTAGCCCGCCGTGACATAATCCGCGTTGACCGCACACATGAGTTGAAGATTCTCTTGTTCCCTAAGCCGCAACAGTTCCGAGAGAGCCGCCATGATCCCACTATGTTGATTCTCTTCCACAGGGTTAGCCATGAACAGAATACTTCCCGGGGGCTCTTCCGGACGGTTAGACCAAAACTCAACTAATTTCATGTGTACAGCTACGCCACCCTTCATATCAAGGGCGCCCCGTCCAAACAACCAGTTCCCTGACGCAGCCTGCTCCTTGACCCGATCATCAGCACCCGAAAACCTTTCGATCTCCTTCTTTAGCGCATCGGATTGGAAAGCCAGTTCTTGGAGCGGACCGTAATCCTCGATGCCTACCGTGTCCAAATGGCCATGCAGAAGCACCGTGGCCGGCGTCTGTCCTTTCACCCATGCAAATACATTTTTCCGCCCCAAGGGATCCCCCGGAATCTCCTGTGTCCATACGCGATGAGGGAAACGGCGGAAGTAGGGTAACTTTTTTAACCAAGTCACCACAAATTCCGCCACATCCACTTCGCCTGGGGTGCCGTTCACAGACGGAATGGCCACCAATTGCTTGGTGAGCTCCACGAAACCTTCCACGTCATTGACTGCTTTCACTGCTCGCACCTCTCTCAATGGACCCGGCTGCGCCACTCATTGGACGGCAATTTCGTGAACCAGGTGTAATCCTCTCCTATAGCGGTCCAGGTTCTCCAAAAAACAACTAACAGCCCTACTCAGATATTCACGGGTTTTCGCCGCCATGTGCGGGGTAAGAACCACTCCAGGAGTATTCCACAGCGGGTGGAGGGCGGGTAGTGGTTCTTGTTCGAACACATCCAGGGCGACTCCCTTCAAGCCCCCTCGGCGCACCACCGAAAGCAGACCTTCGGTATCGACGCTCGACCCCCGTCCAACGTTGATGAAAACGGCGTCCCGCTGAAGCTTTTCCAGACGCTCTCTGTTCCAAAAGTGTCGAGTTTCCAGTCCCCCGGGCAGTGTGGAAACCACCACGTCCGCCTCGCTCAGAACCCAGTCCAAATTCTGAATGCCCACCACCTGTTCAAAACAAGGTGAAGGCCGAGCCGAGCGGTTAATCCCGATGGTCTTCATCCCAAAAGCTGAGGCCCGCCTCGCAATTTCTTTACCGATGGCCCCAGTTCCGACCACGGCTAACACTTTCCCTGCTAACTCTGTGCCTGTAATGCTCCGGTCCCAGCGCCGGATCACCTGTAGTCTTTGAAAATGTGCCATATCACGTAAAAAATACAATGTCATAAACAGCACATATTCGGCCACCGCCCCCGCGTGGACACCATGGGTCGTCGTCATCCGGATCCCTCGCCGGCGGAGCTCATCCACAGGAACCCGATCATATCCAGATTGGAGCAACTGGATCCACCGAAGCTGAGGCATGCAGCGCAGGATCCCAGTTGACACATCGTCTCCGTAGGTGGCCCAGATTTCCACGTCTTGTAGAGGGACGGCATCACCGTCCCCTTCCCCCGTTTGTATCACCCGAAAAGGGCGGGCTTTCTCAGCGATGCGCCCGAGCAACGCCGCATCAATTTCTAAAGTAGAAATCCATAACACGGATTCTTCATGCCCCACACCCATCACCGGATCCCCTCTCGTCTTTCCCTCCCATCAGGAGTCGCTCAAACCCAGGTACACTTCCTTGATCCGTTGAAGTTCCGAATCGTCCAGGCGTTCCGATTGGTGGACAATGGTGCCAGTTTCCATCACGTAAACCCGGTCCACGACGTGAAGAGCCGCAGTGGCGTTTTGTTCCACCAATAGGATCGTGGTACCGTCCTCGGCGATTTGGCGAATCGTTTTAAACACACTCTCCACGATTACCGGCGCCAGTCCCATCGACGGTTCATCCAGCATGAGCAGATCGGGCTTCGGGGCGAGAGCCCTGGCAATGGCCAGCATTTGTTGTTCGCCGCCGCTCAACGTACCTCCCAACTGGTGGTAACGTTCCCGAAGGCGGGGAAACAGGTTGAGGGCGTATTCCAGACGTTCTCCGGCGTTCACCCGATCCCTCACCCGGTCTAAAGCCACCAAAAGATTCTCTTTAACCGTCATATCGGAGAAGATGTGCCTGCCTTGAGGAACGTGAGCGATCCCCATGCGCAAGAGCCGCGCCGGGGAAATCCCGACGAGGTCCTGTCCCTGGTACAAGACCTGGCCGCCGCCTGGGCGAATCAAACCGGAAATCACGCGCAAAAGTGTCGTCTTCCCCACACCGTTAGCTCCCAGCAGCCCCACCACCTCACCCCGGTGAACCGTCAAATTCACACCGTGAAGGATTTGGATTTCTCCATAGCCGCCGACCACATTCCGAACCTCAAGCACCGCCCGCGCCCCCCAGATACGCCTCGACCACCCGCTTGTCCCGGGCTATGGCCTCGGGTAGACCTTCGGCAATTTTTTCCCCGTTATCCATCACCATTACCCGTTCGGCAACCCGCATCAAGACTCGCATGTTGTGTTCCACCAGCACCACCGCAATCCCCGCTTCTTTGCAGCGCACGATCAGGTCGGCCATTTGCAAGGATTCTTGAGGATTAAAACCTGCCGTCGGTTCGTCCAAAAGGAGGATCTTCGGCCGAATCATCAACGCCCTGGCCATTTCTACGCGTCGCCGTTCCTGAAGGGAAAGGTGATCCGCTATAACTGACTCCTGGCCGGCCATATCCACGAAGTTCAAAACCTCCCGGGCCCGTTCCACCAGTTGCTGTTCGGACCGTTTCCAAACACGGCGACGAAAAAGAATATCCACCAAATTTCGGTCGGCGTGAACATGACCCCCGACCAGAACGTTTTCCATCACCGTTCCACCCCTCAACAAACGAACGGTTTGAAAACTCCGTCCAACTCCCAAGGAAGCGAGGACCCATGGTGGTGGATTGACCCGCCCTGCCACGACGAACGACCCCTCGGACGGTCGCTGTAAACCCGACAGCACATTTAATAACGTGGATTTCCCGGCACCATTGGGCCCGATGATCCCGAGAATCTCATCACTCCTGATCTGCAGGTCAACACGCCGTACCGCCCACAGTCCTCCGAACCGTACGGAAACCTGTTGGATATCCGCAAGGACCTCCTTCATGCCGCCGGCCTCCTCGCCCGGGCCTTACTCACCGGAAGTCGATTGCGCCGAAAGCCTGTGAAAAGAACCGGATAAACCCCTTCAGGCATAAACACGATCACTGCAACCAGAAGCGCACCAAAAATGACCAGTCGCAAACCGCCCAAGCTTCGGAGCAGCTCCCCGATGAACGACAACAAGGCCGCACCGACGAGCGGGCCGAATAACGTTCCCACTCCGCCAATAATGGCGGTGATCAAAATCATGATGGACTGGTTCAAATCAAAGACATCCGGGCTCACAAAATTGATGGCACCCGCATACAAGGCGCCAGCCAAGCCGGCAATAGCACCGCTCAGAGAAAACACGAGAAGCTTGTACCGATGCACGTGAATCCCGCTCGTCAGGGCAGAAATTTCGTCCCCCCGGATGCACTTCCAGGCCCGGCCGATGGACGAACGCACCAGAATATCCACCAGACCCACGATTAGTGCGAGACAGGCCAGGGCAAAGGCCAGGAAGAAGTTGGGGTACTGAAGGGATACCCCAAACAATTCCGGAGATGGGATGCCTCGAATGCCAGAGGGCCCGTTGGTGAGGGCCGTCCAGTTGTTGAGCACCACGTTGGCAATCACGCCGAATCCCAGGGTGGCAATCGCAAGAAAATGCCCCCGCAGACGGGTGGTGGGCAGTCCCAGCAAAAACCCCGCCACTGCCGGCATCAAACAAGCCATGACAAACGAAGGCCAATATCCCCATTGGTACGTCGTTGTAAGAACCGCCACCGTGTAAGCGCCGATTCCGTAAAAACCCGCCTGCCCCAGGGACATCTGCCCGGTGTATCCCACCAAAAGGTTTACACTCACAGCCAAAACCGCGCTAATCACCGCCAGAATCAATACATTCAGGATGTAAAGATTCTGGACGTAGAGACTCGCTCCCACACAGAGGACGGCCACCGCAACACCAAGCCAGCGTTTCACCCCTTCTTTCACACCTTTTCCCCCCGAACCTTCGTTAGAATGCCTTGCGGCCGGAAAATGAGCACCGCAATGAGCACTCCGAAAACAATGGCATCTTGAAACCCGCTGGAGATATAGCCGGCCGCCAGACTCTGCACCAATCCCACCAGCAGGCCCCCTGCAATAGCCCCGGGCACGTTTCCCATTCCACCGAGCACAACCACGGCAAACGCATTCAGGGTCAGGGATATCCCCATGGTGGGGTACACGTTGTACAGGGGGGCGAGGAGGGCCCCCGCCACCCCGGTCAGTGCCACGCCGAGCACAAACGTTAGAATCGAGATCCTTCGAGTCTGAATCCCGTACAACGTCGCAGTATCGGGGTCGAGGGACGCCGCCCGGACCGATCGCCCAAAGGACGTGTACTGGAGTAGCCCGTAAATCAGCCCACAGAGAACCAGGCTCACCAGGGCCGCCAGAAGTCTTTGTTCGGATAGATAGATCCCGAACAGATGAAGCGTTTGCCCAGACAGCGGGCTGTGCACCACCTGGGGATCGGGGGAAAACAGGTATTGGGCGAGATTCACTAAGAATAAAGAAACACCCAACGAACTGAGCATCATCGTCATCGGATCATTTTGGCGCAACGGATGAAAAGCCAGAAGGTGAACCACGAATCCGACCGCTCCGGCCAGGAGGAAAGCGGCCGCCACCGCCAAGGGGTACGGTAACCCCGCTTGGACCAACAGGTAGGTACCGAACCCGCCCACCATGGCAAACTCCCCTTGAGCAAAGTTCGAAAGGTTCATGACGCCATAGATTAACGTCAACCCCAACGCCACTAAAGCGTACACCGTCCCGTTAATCAGACCGTTGACGACTTGTTGGGCAAAAACCGTCACGACCCCTCACACCTCTCGTCCGACATGAGATAAAACTTACGATTTGGGGCGGTAGATGACAACTTGTTGGCCGTTCTGAACTTGAGTAATCCATACTTTTGCTTGCGCTTGTCCGTGGTCGTCAAAGGTGATGTTGCCCATGACACCCTGGAACTGCTTGATCGCATGCAGAGCCTCCACGACCTTTTTCGGGTCTGTAGTCCCCGCTTTTTTCACGCCCTCCGCATAAAAGTACACTGCGTCATAAGGGGCGGCCGCATAGTAGCTATCAGGAACCTCGCCGAATTTTTTCTTATAGTTCGCCACGAAAGTCTCAATCTTTGGGTCGCCCTGAACCGGTGAAAAGTAATCCGTATGAATCAAACCATCCACGGCGCTCCCGGCCAATTTGATCGGCTGACTGCCCATGAACCCGCCGAAACTATAGAGGTGAACGTTCATGCCCAGGTCTTTGGCCTGTTTGGCGATTAAGGCACCTTCCGCCACAAGACCCGCGATGACCAAGCCTTGGGGGTGATTCGCTTTCATTTTGGTTAATTCGTTTGTGAATTCCTTTTGGCCCACATTGTAGAACTCCATGTCGCTCACCGTACCGCCGCCAGCTTGGAAATTCTGGTTGAACGTCAAGGCAATTCCCCGGCCATAATCGGTGTTTTCCGCAATGATTGCCACGTTCCGGTCCGAAGTTTTTTGCAAGATATAGTCCACTAAAGATTTGACCTGCATGGTGTTGTCAGCAACGTTTCGAAACACATGGGGATAACCGGTCGTGACAATGTTGTCAGCTACAGCCACCGGAACCAGGGTCGGGATGCTGGCTTTCGCGGTCAATCCAGCGTCACTCAACGTATCGGGACTTTTTAGGGTACCCATCCACGCGTCTATGTGTTCTTGATTGATCAGGCGTTGGGTGGCCGTCACGGACTGTGTCGAATTTTGTTGGTCGTCCAAGGCAACGAGCTGTAATTGCCGTCCAAGAAGCCCACCCGATTGATTGATTTCATCCACGGCCAGCTGAGCACCGTTTTCCATCTGCTTCCCGTATAACGCACCACTTCCGGATAGAGCCGTGACAAGGCCGATTTTTATCGGACCTTGATTGGACGAAGAAGCACTTTGTTGCCCTGCGCCCTGGGGCGACGCACATCCCGCCAGTAAGGCCATCATCGCGACGGCTCCAAGCCATTTCATCGTTTTCAAATCCCGGTCTCCTCCTCAGTCCAAGATCGTGCCGCGAGATATTCGCGACAGTACCTCACGAATGTGTTGTTCCATGAAACTCGCCGCTGCCTCCGGTTTCCCCAACTCTACGGCTGCCCGAATAGATTCGTGTTCGGACAAAGCCGCCAGAGAACTTTGATACAGTGTTTGGGAGAGAATCAAAAAACGCTGTACCTGAACATTCAACCGATCGATCATCTCGACGAGACGAGAATTTCCTGCGAGAGAAGCCAAGGCCACATGAAAATCGTGGTCGAGTTCCACATATCGAACGTACTCCCCATCTTGTCTTGCACGATCTTGATCGGCTATGAGTTCACCAAGGCGCGCCATCTGCTCTGGCTGCCTTCGAATGGCTGCCAATTTTGCGGCAAAGGGTTCAAGTGCCAGCCGGCATTCAAACCATTCTTGAACATCCCGCAGGGAGACGCGGGCCACCTCCACCCCGCGGCCGGAACGAAGGGCCACAAGGCCATCATGTTCCAACTGTTTTAACGCTGCCCGGATCGGTGTGCGGCTAATGCCGAGTTGTTCTGCCAACATCTCCTCAGTCAATAATTGACCGGGAAGAAAAGTTGAGTCGATAATACGCTTCTTGAGAATTTGATAGGCTTGCTCCGACAGAGTACCGTTTCGTCCGATGTTAGGAAGCACAACAGCCCTCCCCATCCACGATGCATTGTTTTTGTATACGTATTTGTATACAAAAGATGAGCCATCTACCGTTCGACCCCCAGCGCAATCGGCACATTCACCCCCTTGTTTTCAACGGGATTCTTCACAGATGACCACCACTGGCCGGCTTGGATCATGAAAAATTTTTCTTTTCCATTCCAAGCCATTGCCTGTAAGTAAACTGCACATAAATATTTCGCCACGTCCCTTCACGATTCCTTCATGTTGAGAAAAAATTTTTCTGGATCTCGCGGTCTCGGTCGGAGTCTTCCTCACACACGGCATTTCCCGCCTCATATACTATCCCGTGCCATATTTGCCTACGGGAGGGGTTGCTGTGGACCCCGAGGTCAGCATCATCCTGCCCGCCAGGAATGAACGGGATCATCTGGAACAAACGGTTCGGTCGATTTGGGGCGCCAGATCCGGCGTGACTTATGAAGTGATTGTGGTGGAGGACGGTTCCACCGACACCACGCCGGAGATCGCCGATAGCCTCGCCCACGCGGCTCTGCCCCGCGAATTGGCCCAAAGAAGCCCGGAAGGTTCAAAAGTGCCTGTCCCACACGCGCACGAAAGTCCGCCCGCCGCGGGCCTGAACGTGATCCACACCGGCGGTCTTGGGGCGGCCAGGGCAAGAAATGTCGGTGCCGAAGCGGCCCGGGGGCGAATTCTGGTTTTCTGCGATGCCCATGTGTTTGTTGAGGATGGCTGGCTGGATGAGTTGGTACAGTTACTGCGCTCCGGAGACTGGGATGCGGTGTGTCCGGGGATTGCTGCCCACGACCGGACGGACTTGGCGGGATTCGGGCAGTCGTTGTCCGGGTCCGGAGAGATTCGCTGGCTGCCAAAGCCCGAACAGCCGCAGGCAGTACCGATTCTCCCCGGGGCTTGCATCGCCGTTTCCTCAGAGGTTTTTCGACAGGTGGGGGGATTCGACGATGGCTTTCGCACCTGGGGGTTCGAAGACATCGAATGGTCATTGCGCATGTGGCTCATGGGATGTCGCCTCGGCACGACACCGAACACCGTGGTTCGCCACGTGTTCCGCAAAGTTCATCCCTACGCCGTTCCCTCCTACGATTACTACTACAACTTGGCTCGAATGGCACTCAGCCATTTTAGCGGACCCCGATTGGCCCGGCTCCTACGGGGGCTGTCCACACACCCCATGCGCTTCGACCTGCTGGTGGAGGTCCTTTCACACCAGACCCTGGAACGCCGTCAAGAACTATTTAACGCCCGGGTCCATAGCGACGAGTGGCTTGTCCAAACCTTCGCGCTGCCCTTGGAGTAACGGCGGCACCTCGACACATCCCTTTGTGGCCCGCGTTACCCGCCGATGAAGCCCATCATCCGGATACCGCCCCTCCTGCGGGGGCCGCTTCGGTCGCTCCCGAGCGGCCCCCGATAGCCGGCAAACGTTTCAGACCGGCGGCAGAGGCGGCAGTGTCGTCGGCGTCGGCGTCGGGGTCGGGGTCGGGGTCGGCCCAACCGGAGGAGCCGGATCCAGGACCAGTTGGCGTTGCAACACTTGAATGGTCAGTAACACCATCATCTGCTCCCGAAAGGTGCGGAAACTCCGCTCTCCGATGGGCGGGTCCCCTGCCTGGGAGTCGCGCTCCCCGAGGGGCGTAGAGCTGCCTTCCCCGTAGAGGCGAGGGACATCCGCCTGGAGCACGGCGGCGCTCACCAATTCACAAAAAGGCTTGCTGTCATAGTCAACGATGGTAATGGAGTCCGTTTCCCGAAGCGGCCGGCCAAACCGCCCCACCATTTGGAACTCCTCGTAAATTTCCGGAGCCGGCTCAATGGGCGGCGCCAGGAAAGTCACCGCGGTGACACTCTCAAATGGAACATCCACGATGGTGTGGCGCACATCTCCGCTCACGGCTCTCCGGGTCACCCGAGAAGCCGTGCCGTACTGGATATCCTCCCGAACCCGCCCGCGGACAAACAGCCGATTGGTGGGCATCAGCAGGTCGCATTGATCTAGGAAGACCGTTTTATCGATGCGAAGGATGTCGGTGGCCGGATCCGGCAGGCGAATCGAGGCGTCCAGGTCGATCTGCATAGTGAGTTGCGCCAACAACACCGGGGTCTTGATCGTCACAGGACCCACGGTGGGCACAGGGGTCACCAGCGTGCTCGGCGCTTCGGGAGGTGTTCTGGCTTCCAACACCTCCGCCTCACGGCACTCCGAACGAATCCCGAGCACATCGACGTCGGCAGTCCGGGAGCCGAGACGGCTGCGTGTTCTACTCATTCCTCATTTCCTCCCCTTTCTTTGAGAATCGGGATTCACCACAATGGTATGGCCGAGGTTCTTAAAACGAATCGGCCCCTGTCCAAGGCCGTCGCCCTGTTTTCTCCCCTTCCGCACACGTCCACACGGCGGGCTGCCCGTCTCTCATACACTGGCAACACCTCATCCCTTGGAGGTGGTGCCCCGTGCACATCTGTGTGATTGGCGCGGGCCATATCGGGCAGCACGTTCTCACTCACCTTAGGCGCGTTCAACCCGCCGACGTTCTCACGGCGGTGGACATCGATCCCGATAAAGTAACCGCCCTGCGAGAGCAGGGCATTTCTGCAGACGGCATTTGTCGGGATCCCGACCAGGTCGACGTGTGGATTGTCTGCGTCTCCACCGGGCCCGGGCTGTCCTGGCTCTTTCAAGCCCTGGACGGTATCCGCCCGAAACCCGGGGCTCTGGTGAGCATCGAATCTACCCTTCCGGTGGGAACAACGGCGAAGGCGGCGGAGAGGTTTCGCGCCCGGGGATACACCCCCGGCAAGGATTTTTATCTCACCCATGTCCCTCACCGGGTGTTATTTGGGGTAGACGAAGACCCGACCGGCACCACCCGGGTGATCGCAGGAGTCACGGAGACCTGCCTTCAGGCGGGGATCCAATTTTATACCGCTTGCCAAATTCCCCTTTTTCCCGTCAGCCGCCCGGAGATCGCCGAACTGGCCAAACTCGTCGAAAACTCCGCCCGGTACATGGAGATCGCCTTTGCCGAAGCCTTGAAGATGGGCTGTGACGCCGGGGGTCTCGATTTTGACGAATTACGCCTGGCTGTGGGCACCAAAGACAACGTCCGACTGGCGGATGTCGACTATGGCATCGGCGGGGAGTGTCTGCCCAAGGACCTTGGCTTTCTGCAGCAATGGCTCAACGCCCCTCTCCTTGAAGCTGCCGCCAACACGGATCAGGCGTACCGGCGCCACTTGTTGGAAATCGCCCGGGGCAGGCGGGCGGCCCTTTTGGCGGGGCTCACGTATAAGCCCGGGGTCCCGGTGGTGGAGGGAAGCCGGGCGGTGGAATTGGGCCGACAGCTGCAGCAACAGGGCGTGGAAGTGTTCGCTCAGGATCCCCTTCTCACCGAGGATCAGCTCAAGAAGCTCGGCTTTCTGCCCTATCGGGACGGCGTGGACGTGGACGTGGTGTATTGGCGGGGCAAATGGGAAGAGAGGAGGAGCACGCCATGAACTGGAATGGAGTTCCTGTCCTCGTCACCGGAGCCGCAGGATTTATCGGAAGTCACGTGACGGAGCTTTTGGTCCGGCGCGGAGCCCGGGTGCGGCCCTTTGTCCGGTATAACTCCACCCGCAATCTCGGGTGGCTCGCCCACCTCGACCCGGCCATCCAGCAGGAATTGGATGTGGTGGCCGGCGATCTGGGCGATGCCGAGGCCGTTCTTCAAGCTGCCCGGGGGGTGGAAATGATTTTTCACCTCGGGGCAATGATTTCGATTCCCTACTCCTACGCCCACCCCCGGGAAGTGGTGGAGACCAACGTGATCGGCACCCTGAACATTCTCACCGCCGCCCGGGACCTAGGCGTCAAGCGGGTCATCCACACGTCCACCAGTGAGGTGTACGGAACCGCACGGTTTGTGCCCATCGATGAAAATCATCCCCTTCAGGGCCAATCGCCATATTCGGCGAGCAAAATCGGAGCCGACAAATTGGCCGAGAGCTTTTTTTGCTCTTATGAGCTTCCGGTGGTCACCGTGCGGCCCTTTAACGCCTACGGGCCTCGCCAATCCCTGCGGGGTGTCATTCCCACCATTCTCGTGCAGGCCCTGACCCGGGACCGGATTCAACTGGGCGATTTGTCGACAAAAAGGGATTTTACCTATGTTGAGGACACCGCCGCCGGCTTCGTCCGGGCCGCGGAAGTGGATGAGGCCGTAGGAGAAGTCTTTAACATCGGGAGCGGCCGGGAAATCACCATCGGCGATCTCGTTGAGGAAGTCTTTTCGATCACCGGGCGAAGGCTGCCTTTGGAACAGGAGGCCAAGCGGCTGCGGCCCACTCGGAGCGAAGTGCGCCGACTGTGGGCGGACTTCTCGAAAGCCGCGAGAATCCTGGGTTGGCGCCCCCAGGTCGACCTTCGGGAAGGGCTGGAACGAACGTTAGAATGGGTCAACGACCACCTGGACCGGTTTCCCGCCGACAACTATGTCGTGTGAGGGGGGAGTCCTGTGAAAGCGGTCATTATGGCGGGGGGGCGGGGTCAGCGGCTGCGCCCGCTCACCGACGTCATTCCCAAGCCCCTCCTCCCCTTGGACGGAGTTCCCATGGTGGAAATCCTGATCCGGCAACTTAAGTCCCAGGGTTTTGACGACCTGGTGTTGACCGTCGGCTATCGGGCTGATCTTCTTCGCACCTACCTGGGCGGCGGCGAAGCCTTAGGCGCCCGCATCACCTATATCGAAGAAACGGAACCCCGGGGTACAGCCGGAAGTCTCAGCCAGTTGTCTGCCGATCAGCCGCTGCTCGTCGTCAACGGCGACATCCTGACCACGGCGGGATTTTGTGACATCGTCGCCAAACACGAGGAATACGGTGCTGCGTTGACCCTGGTTTCCTACCCATCGGAGATTCCCGTGGATTTTGGCGTCCTCCACACCGAGGGAGAGCGCGTGCTCCGGGTGGAGGAAAAGCCGCGTCTTCCGGCTCTGGTCAGCACCGGGATCTACGTACTCTCCCCGGACGCCTTGGCCATGGTTCCGGATGGGCGTTACGATATGACCGACCTTATCGAGCGGCTGATCGCCGAAGGCCGCCGGGTATGCCACTACCCGCTATCCGGCGTATGGATCGATGTCGGGCGAATGGAAGACTTCAGGCGGGCGCAAAAACTGTTCGCGGCCGACAAGGGCCGTTTTTTGCCGTCCCCATCCAAGGTGAAACGAAAGGAGTGAACCGTCGTGAGCACCGTGTTGGTGACGGGAAGCCGGGGAACCCTCGGCAAACGCCTCGTCTCGGCCTTGCGGCAAACTGGTCACGATGTGTGGCAGTGCGACCTGCACCACACCGCTGAGCCTCAATATTTTCGCGCTGACGTGGGCAATTATCGCCAACTGGAGCGGGTGTTCGAGCAGGATTACGACTTCGTTTACCACTTGGCTGCAGAATTCGGGCGAATCAATGGCGAGGAGTATTACGACACCCTGTGGCAGACCAATGTCGTGGGCACTCGGAATATCTTGGAATTTCAGCGGAAAAAGGGATTTAAGCTCATCTTTGCCAGTTCCTCGGAGATCTACGGGCAAAGCCGGGAGCCAGTCCTTGATGAAGATCTGCCGACTCGCCAGCCGGTCATTCCCCATAACGACTACGCCATGACCAAATGGGTGAATGAAGTGCAGATCATGAATTTTGAACAGCGTTACGAGGTGCCCGTCATGCGGTTGCGCCTGTTCAACGCCTACGGCCCAGGAGAATTTTATCACCCCTACCGCAGTGTGGTGTGCCTGTTCCTGTACCGGGCCCTCCACCGGCTCCCGTATACCGTGTATAAAGGCTACCACCGGGTCTTCATGTATGTGGACGACCTGATCGCGACGTTGGTCCGGTGCATCGATCGATTCCGCCCCGGAGAGGTGTACAACATCGGCGGACGGGAATACCGAAGCGTGCATGAATTGAGCGACAAAATTCTCGCCCTCACCGGGGCGTCGGAAGATCTTGTGACCTATCTCCCCGAAGATGCGCACAACACGGTCAACAAGCGCCCGAACATCGCCAGGGCCGAGCGGGATCTCGGCCACGATCCGAAGATCACCCTGGACGAAGGCCTCCCTTTGACTTTGGAGTGGATGCGGCAGGTGTATCACGTGTGAGTGCGGTGGGAGCCGGAACGGGGAGTCCGCTCATCAGCGTGGTGGTGCCGGTGTACAACCACGAGCGCTATATCTTTGAGTGCGTGGACAGCGCTCTGATGCAAGAGGGGGCTCCCCCCTTTGAAGTCGTGGTGGTGGACGACGGCTCCACCGACCGGACGCCGCGCATTCTGCAAACCTTTGGGCCCCGTATCCAGGTGATTCGCCAGCCCAGATCCGGCGCCGCCACCGCGCTGAATCGGGGGTTCGCCGCCGCCCGGGCGCCCTACGTATGCTGGTTATCCTCAGACGACCGGTTTGAGCCGGGAAAACTCGCCGCTCAGTGGCAATACGTCACCCGTCGCCCCTGTACGGCCCTGTGCTATACGTCGTTTCATGTGATCGACGGCCACGGCGTCCGCCAGTATACGGTGGACTCACCCTGGGATTCGGACCGAAACCGCCTCTACGCCACCTTATTGGAAGGTTGTTTTATTAACGGCTCCACCACGATCGTGCGGAAAGATGCCTTTTTCCAAGTCGGGGGATTCGATCCGGCACTGGTTCAAGGCCACGATTACGACCTGTGGCTGCGGCTGTTTGAGCGATACGAGGTGGGATGTATCCCGGAACCGCTCTTGTCCTACCGGTGGCACGGGTCGAACATGAGCGCCAACCCCGCCGCCGACCGCTACTACAGTAATCTCGTGCGACAACGGGCTGCCCGTCGAAGACAACAGTTTGGAGGTGGTACGTCGTGAATATCGTCATCCCGGTGATGAGCCTTCACCGGGGCGGGGGATGCCGGGTGATCGCCGAAATGGCCAATGGCTTGCAGGCCTATGGCCACCGGGTGTCCATCGTACTGTTGGAGAATGCAGAGCTGGCTTACGACGTCCGGGTGCCGATCATCCGCGTGCCGGCCCTGATCCCGGAAGTCCTGCCGGAAGCGGACGTTTACATTCCAAATTTTTACCCGACCGTCATGCCCGCTTATCAAGCGGGAAAAGCTCGGGTCGTGCGCCTGTCCAACGGCTACGAACCCCTGTGGGTTCCGGATAAAGGAGCCGCCCTGGAAACGTACCGGCTCCCCGTTCCCGTCCTGGCCATCTCCCGGGTGCTCCAGCAGCAAATCCGCCAGGCGGTAGGTCGCTCCAGTTATCTCGTCCAGCCCGGGGTCGACCCATCGGTATTTCGGCCCTACCCCGAGATTCCCCGGCGCAGGCACCGGGTCTTTTTCATCTATCGGGCCGAGAGTTACGGCTATTTCTATAAAGGATCGGCAGATTTCTTTCAAGCGATGGATATCGTGCGCCGGGTGATCCCGGACGTGGAGATCGTGATGGTATCCACGGACGGGGTCGAGATTCAGACCGATTTACCCTTCACCCTGGCCCGGGCGGACACCGACCGGGATATGGCCGAGCTCTACACAGGGAGCGACCTGTTCGTCTCGGCGTCCTGGTTTGAGGCTTTGTGCCTGCCCGCCCTTGAGGCCATGGCCTGCGGGACCCCCGTCGTCACCACCGATTCCGGAGGGGTGAGGGATTTTGCCGTGCCGGGCGAGAACTGCCTCATGGTCCCGCCCCGGTCCCCGGAACTTTTGGCCCGGGCGATCCTACGGGTACTCACTAACAATTTTCTCCGGGAGCGGTTGCGCCGGGCGGGGCTTCGCACTGCCGCCCAGTGGACTTGGCAGCGTTTTTATCGCCAAGTGGACGCCGCCCTCACCACCGCTTTGACCGCCTCTTGATACAGTCGGGTCCAGTGGGCCTCTCGGGCGGTCTCCAACCCTCCGGCGATCAAGTGGGTTCGCAGTGTGAGGTCTGTGAGGGCAAGTTGGATCATCCGGGCCAGCCTCTCAACATCACCAGGTGGGGCGAGCACGGCGTTGTACCCGGACACGGCGATTTCGTTCATACCGTCTCCATACACGCCGGCCACCGGGGTGCCGCAGGCCATCGCTTCCAGGACGGAAATCGGGGCCCTTTCGCCACCCGCCGGATGAATGAACAGGTCCACGGAGTTGTACAGGAGGGCCAGCTGGTGATCGGGCAGCCGGCCGTGCAAGACCCAGCCTTCTCCGGGGGGCCGGACGCCCCCCCGGCAGAGAGCGTGACACTCCACCCCGGGCAGTGCCGATCTCACCCGATCCAGGGCGGCATACGCGACGCCGAGGCCCCGGGGCGGCAAGCCCGGGCCTTCGGGAGCGACAAGAAGCAACACCTTCTGGCCGACACCCGCGGGGCGGCGTTCCGGCCGCACTCGAAACACCGAAGGATCGACCCCCGGATGCAACACCGTTGCGACCTTCCCGAATCGGGACCGTACAAGAGCTCCGATTGATTCCGAGGTCACCCACACCGCCGCCTCCCGGATACTTCGTTCCGCAGCCGCAGTGTCAGGTACGTAGAAAGGGTCAAACCGCCCGAGAAAGCGAATCACCCGACCTCCGGCACAACGGGCGGCGACATCGAAGGATTCAGTGTCCGCGGCCACCGCCACCTCCGACCCCTGAAGGTTATTCGGTCCGTCCGGAGCGATCCGGACCAGTGGACACTGCACCGGCCAGTCCACCGCCGCCGACTCCGGCACCGCCAGAGTCACCCGATGACCGGCGCTTTGAAGTCCATGTGCCAGCTCGATCACCGTACGGGCATGGCCGCCATATCCAAGATCCTTCGCCACCACCGTAACCCGCATGTTCACCCCCCCCGTCGCTACCCTGGCATCGGACTGACCACCCGAATCCATAACGCTGCCCGCCCCGTCACCCGAACCCAAGCTGTCGGCGATCCTCCGGCATGCCGCCCAGGAAGTGAATATATCAGGACGTGCGCCTTCCAGTCGGAGGTGGTGACGTGCCTGGGCTCATCGAACTCAAGAAGCCCCTCGGGATCACCCCACTCACCCGAAGAAGCCTGCCCCACCTTCGGCAGATCGGCCATGAGAGGTGCACGTGTCTGAGGTCCCGGGAACACCTCTTCCCCCAGGATCAGCGTAAAGGGGATCTCCCGGCGTTCGTAGTGGAGGGGTGTGGATTCAAGTGAGAATTCCCCCGGGGCGGGGCCCACCGCCGTCACTCGAAGGGTCCCTTCCACACGCACTCCGCTGCCGAAACGAGGTATGGCCCTTTGGACCTCGACCTCCGCCTCCCACTGTGCCCTTTCACCGATCTCCCCCATGACACCGGGCACCGGGGCCAGCCAGTCGACTTGCCAGACCTGTTCCAACATGTCGGCCGCCATCCACCGCGTGGTACCCTCCTCCCACCGATACAGAACCACAGGCCTCACCCGGTCCATGAGGCCGTCCTTTCCCGCATCGGCAGCCTCTCCTTCCCCCACTTCCACCACCTGGGGGTCCCTAGGGGCCCGACGAAACCCATCGTCGCCCGCGGCCCCCCCGTCGCCGCGGATCTGCACAAATCGCTGCAGCCAGGGACCTGCGGCCTTTTTCCGGCGTTTCACCCTGGTCCCCCCTGTCCGCCCGCCCCGGACTCCCCAAATCCTGCGCGCAAGATCAAACACCCCCGACGCTGCCTGCCAGCCGCCATTTTCCCACCGTCGGCCGTGTCACTTTTATCTGTACGCCAGATTCTAGGCGGCTGTGCAGGTTTTAACCGGAATCGAGCTTGGCCAGACTAGACCCAGAACCTTTGTCTAAACAAAGGAAACCGGGCGGTGACCGACCATGCCTCTTGTTTGGTGGATCGGAGGGACACTCCTCGCCCTGCTTCTCATCGCGGTTCTCGCCATGGGCGTGTTTATACTATGGCGGTGGTGGCGGGGGTACATGTCGAGCTATAAATTCAAATTTCACGAACCGAACGTGCCCCTGAAGAAAAAGGAAATCAACCATAATTTCAAATTCATGATCGGCCTGGAGGTGGAGCAGGTGAAAATGTTCCACTACCAAGCCAGCAAACTGCATCGGGCCGGGAGCTCCGACTACCTGGTGGCGTTTCTCGACGCGGCCGCCCGTATCGAACACGTGCATGTGCGCCGTTTGAGATCTCTCTACCATCACCTTTACGGTCGTTCCGCCCCAAACCGCCTGGGCCACGTGGCCGGATGGGTGACTATCGCCATGAGCATGGTTTTCCCCGAACGATGGATGGCCAAATGGGACGCCTGGACAGAACAACTGGCCATCGCCCATTATGAACGAGTGGTTCGCCAAACCACCGAACCGGCGGTGCGGAAAATGTTTCTGGAACACGCCGCAGACGAGCGCTCTCACCGGCAGTTGTTCAAAAAATGGGAGTTGAATGCCCGGTGAATGCGTGGCTGGTTTTTTTGAGCGCTTCCCTGGTCGGCACCCTCCTGACCGTACTCCTCGCCGTTCTCGTTCTGTGGCGAACGGGACGCCGCTGGATCGATCTTGTGGCGGACCGGACTCTGGACATCCTTGTGACGGATCCCTACCGTCATAATCTCTGGGAGTTCATCAGCGCCAGCCGGCGCAGCGGCGTTCAACTCCTTATCGAGAACAGCATGCGGGCCGCCACCGGTGAAGTGATCAAACGCCCGATGGGTTCACCCAAACCCTCCCCCCAATTCGACGCCATCGGCTTCACCCCGGCCCAGGTCACCCGGGCGGCCTCTGCGGGGGTCATCGACCTGTCCGTGGCCATCGGGCCCGGCGCCCAGCGCCCTCTTCACCTCGCCATCCCCATCCTGATC